>NZ_JBIBAF010000004.1:494203-597948 GCF_042899705.1 Streptomyces sp. NPDC013187
CCGGGCTGGCTCTTCGCCGGTTCACCGCCCGGGTGGCTCTTCGCAGGCTCACCACCGGGCTGGTTCCTGGCCGGTTCACCGCCCGGGTGGCTCTTCGCAGGCTCACCACCGGGCTGGTTCCTGGCCGGTTCACCGCCCGGCTGGCTCTTCGCAGGCTCACCACCGGGCTGGTTCCTGGCCGGTTCACCGCCCGGCTGGTTCTTCGCAGGCTCACCACCGGGCTGGTTCCTGGCCGGCTCGCCACCCGGCTGATTCTTCGCGGACTCGTCTGCAGCACGCGCAGCCGCCGCAGCCCCCGCAACCGGGCGCCCCTTCGCCGTCTCCGCCTCGGATCGCAACTGTCCGTGCTCCGAGCCGGGGCGGCCCGCGGCCGGGCGGCCCTTCGCCGTCTCCGCCTCGGACCGCGGCTGCGCGGCCCCGGATCCGGGCCGTACCTGCGTCGCCCCGGATCCGGGCTGCCCCTTCGCGGGCTCATCGGGGGGCCGGTACCGGGCCGCTCCGACGCCGGTGCCCCCGTCGTCCGTGTCCGCCGCGAGCGCCGCCCCCGGCCCGGACCGGGCGCTCGCCTCCTGCCGCCGCCCGGGCCCGCCCGGCACCCGGGCCACCTCGGGCGACGAGGTGTCCAGCGGCACCGACCAGGACCGTACGAGCCCCAACTGCACGGCCTGGCGCGGCAATACGGCGTCCAGCAGCCAGTCGGCCGCGACCCGGACGCGGTTTCCGGGCATCGCGGCGAGATGGTAGCCCCGCGTCACCGCGCCCGCCGGTACGCCGGACAGGGTCACGCCGAGCGGATTGGCGGCGGCCTTCGCCCCGCCCAGGTCGACGACGAAGCCCAGGTCACGATGGCGGTAGGGCTTGCGCGCACCGCCGAGGCCGAGCGACTCGGCGACGTTCTCCGCCGCGATCTTGCCGTGCCGCCAGGCGTGCTGCGCGGTCATCGGCGTGTAGCTCCCCGGGTTCTCCAGATCGGGTACCGCGGCCACGTCACCGCACGCGAACAACTCCGGCCGCCCGGGCACCCGCAGGTGCGGGTCGACCAGCAGCCGCCCCTTTTCCATGGGCAGCCCGAGGGACTCGACCAGCGGGTCGGGCCGTACGCCCACGCACCACACCAGCGTCCGGGTCGCCACGGACTCGCCGTCGGTCAGCACGACCCCGTCGTGCGTGGCCTCCTTCACCGAGGTCCCCATCCGCACGTCGACGCCCCGCTGCCGCAGCACCCGGTCGGCCGTGGCGGAGAGCCTCTCGTCCATCTCGGGCAGCACCCGCGGCGCCACGTCCAGCAGCATCCAGCGCGGCCGCAGGCCCTGCCGCAGCGGATGCTTGCGCACCTGCGCGTCGGTGAACATCTGCCCGTGCGCGGCGACCTCGGTGCCGGTGTACCCGGCGCCGACCACCACGAAGGTGCATCGCGCGGCGCACGTCGCGGGATCGTCGGAGGAGGCCGCCAGCTCGACCTGCCGGGTCACGTGGTCGCGCAGGTACAGCGCCTCGGGCAGCCCCCGGAAGCCGTGCGCGTGCTCGGCGACACCGGGAATGGGCAGCAGTTTGTTGACACTGCCCGCGGCGAGCACCAGCCGGTCGTACGCGAGGGTGCCGCCCTCCCCCTCGGGACCGGTGTAGTGCAGCGTACGGTCGTCGAGGTCGATCCGGTCGGCCTCGCCCAGCACCAGCCGCACGTCCTGCAGCGAGTCCGAGAGGGAGACCGTGACCCGGCGCGGCTCCAGGACACCGGCGGCGACCTGGGGCAGCAGGGGCAGGTACAGGAAGTAGTCGGTGGGGTTGAGCAAGGTGATGTGGGCCCGGCCCCGGGTGAGCCGGGACAGGGTGCGGGCCGTGCGGTACCCGGCGAAGCCGGCACCGACGATCAGGATGCGGGGTCGACTCACGGTCGCTCGCCTCCGGCGCGTTGCGTACCTCGGGAGCCTTCCGCGTCCCCCTGGCCTGGGCACCCAAACGTCGGCAAGGAGCCTGCTCACCCGCACGCCGCCGGTTTCCGGCCCCTCGCTCGGGTACCCGGTGCGGGATACGGACCGCCGACGTCGCGGAGGCACTTCCCCATGCCCGAGTACGGATACTTCCTCTCGTGCGAGCAGTACGGACCCGCCGAGCTGATCGAGCAGGCGCGGATGGCCGAGCAGGCCGGGTTCCAGGCGCTGTGGATATCCGACCACTACCACCCCTGGAACGACGAGCAGGGCCAGAGCCCGTTCGTGTGGTCGGTGATAGGCGCGCTGTCCCAGGCGGTGTCCC
Source organism: Streptomyces sp. NPDC013187 (assembly GCF_042899705.1). Taxonomy (NCBI): domain Bacteria; kingdom Bacillati; phylum Actinomycetota; class Actinomycetes; order Kitasatosporales; family Streptomycetaceae; genus Streptomyces; species Streptomyces sp. NPDC013187. The sequence continues at coordinate 496,460 of NZ_JBIBAF010000004.1, forward strand.
TGCCGATCGAGACGGCGGTGACCTGCCCGACCGTGCGTATGCACCCGGCGGTGGTGGCACATGCCGCGGCGACCAGCGCGGTGATGACGAACAACCGCTTCCGGCTCGGCGTCGGCTCCGGTGAGGCGCTCAACGAGCACATCCTGGGCGACCACTGGCCCCCGGCGCACGTCCGGCTGGACATGCTGGAAGAGGCCATCCAGGTGATGCGCCGGCTGTTCAGCGGCGAGGAGGTCAACCACCACGGGCCGCACTACACGGTCGAGAACGCCCGCTTGTACACCGTCCCGGACGAGCCGATCCCGATCGACATCTCCGGTTTCGGCCCCGCCGCGACCCAGCTCGCCTCCCGCGTCGGCGACGGCTACATCTCGGTCATGCCGGACGAGGCGATGGTGGAGCAGTACCGCAAGGGCGGAGGCGGCGGAAAGCTGGTCAGCGGCGGCACCAAGGTCTGCTACGACACGGACAAGGACGAGGCCGTCCGGACCGTCCACCGGCTGTGGGCGAACGAGCAGCTGCCGGGTGAGCTGGGGCAGGTGCTGCCCTCCCCCAAGCACTTCGAGCAGGCGCAGCAGCTCGTCACCGAGGACATGGTGCGGGAGAACCGGGTGTGCGGTGACGACGTGGACGAGCACGTGGCGGAGCTGAAGCAGTTCGCCGACGCGGGCTACGACCGGATCTACGTGAACCAGATCGGCCCGGACCTGCGCGGCTTCTTCGACTTCTACCGCACGAAGGTGCTGCCGCAGCTCCAGCAGGCCGTCTGAGGCACGCCCCCGGGAAATCCGGGGGCGGCCCCCCGCCCCTGCACTTCTGGAGGACCCCTGCAGGACTTCTGGAGGTCTCGCCGGGTCGGATCCGGTGACACCGAGGCGGCCCGGCGCAGCAGGCGCCCGAGGGGGCGTGCAAGGGCTAACGCCGAGCTTTGCCGGCCAGCTTGCGTACGGTCAGGGCGGCGGCGGCCGTGGTGAGGGCCGCGCCCATCCACCCCCGGTTCCGCGACAGCCACTGCTGCGGGCTGTCGTCCGTGGATTCGTCGTCGAAGCGCCCGTGGGCACCGAAGTCCCGCCCGTGCGGCCCGTCCGCCGGGGACCACAGGTTCGCGGGCCCCTCGGGCGGGCCGTCCTCCTGCTGCGCGTCGACGTTGGTGCGGGCCAGGTAGCGGTCGAGCAGCCCGGGGACCACCGCGTTGGCGAGGAGCGTGGCGGCGGTGGAGCCGCCCACCCAGTACTCCCGGCGCCGTGCGTGCGACGACGCGTGCACGACGGCCCGGGCCGCGACCTCCGGCTGGTACACGGGCGCAACCGGCCGGGCCCGCCCGGGCATCCGGTTCAGCACCCAGTCGAATTGCGGGGTGTTGAGGCCCGGCAGCTGCACCATCGTGGTCCGCACCCCGCTGCGCGCGTGCAGCAGCTCGCAGCGCAGCGACTCGTTGAACCCCTGGATCGCGTGCTTGGCCCCGCAGTACGCCGACTGCAGCGGGATGCCCCGGTAGGCGAGTGCGGAGCCGACCTGCACGATCGTGCCGCGGTCGCGCGGCAGCATGTGGCGCAGAGCGGCCCGGGTGCCGAACACGTAGCCCAGGTAGGTCACTTCGGTCACGCGCCGGAACTCGTCCGGGGCGACCTCGGTGAACGGTGCGAACACCCCGGTGAAGGCGTTGTTGACCCAGACGTCGATGTGGCCGTACGCGTCGACGACCTGCTGGGCGGCGTCGTCGACGGCCTTGGCGTCGGAGACGTCCACGGGGACGACGAGCGCCTCGCCTCCGGCGCGTTCCACCTCGTCCGCCGCGGCGGCGAGTCCCTCACGTCCGCGGGCGAGCAGGGCGACCCTGTCGCCGCGGGCGGCGAAGGCCCGGACCGTGGCCCGGCCGACACCGCCGCTGGCTCCCGTCACCACCACCACACGGCCGGGCCGGTGCGATGTTCCTGGTGTGCGCACCCGGCATCACACCCCGCGGTGGTGTACGTCCGGGGCGCCCGCCGGCCGCGGGGGCACCGGGCCCGGGGCGGCCGTTCCGCCGGGCGGGGCCGACGGCACCGGCGGACAGGGCATACCGCCGACCGCCTGGGCCGCGGTCCGGCGGGCGCCGTCCCGGCCCGGCGCCGGGTCGGCCGCGTGCCCCGCGCCCGGACCGGACGGCCGTGCCATGCCGCGCAGCACGTAGGCCAGGGCGCCCAGGATCACGGCGGTGATCAGCGCGGCGGCCCAGTCGGGCAGGCCGAGGGCGAGGGCCAGCCCCACGGCGAGGGCGAGGGCCGCGCCCGCGTACAGGGCGAGCGCGCCGGACGCCGCGTACAGAGCGGCCTTGCGGCGCTGCTTGCGCGTCTGCTCGCGCAGCTCCTCCCGTACCGTCTCGCGCGCCACCTGTGCCAGCTCGTCCACGAGGTGCTTGTCCAGATGCTCCAGGTGATCCAACGGCTTCATGCCCGGCCGGGTACCCTCGGCCCCCTGCGCGTAACTAGGCTCGGCTGCATGGAGATTCTGGGTGCCACACTGCGCGTCTGCGTCGACGACCTCGAGACCGCGATCCCCTTCTACGAGCGACTGGCGGGCGGCAGAGCCCAGCGCTTCGAGCGGGGAGGTGTCCAGGTGGCTGCGATCGGCTGCTTCCTGCTGATGAGCGGTCCCCCGGCCGAGCTGGAGGTGCTGCGCAAGGTCGCCGCCACGATCGCCGTGACGGACCTGGACGAGACCCACAAGGTGCTGACCGAAGTGGGTGCTCACATCGTCGCGGGCCCGATCGCCTCACCGGCGGGCCGCAACCTGATCGCCCTGCATCCGGACGGATCGATCTACGAGTACGTGGACCGTCACGCGTGAGCGCCGCCGGGGCCTGAGCGCCGTCCCGGCCCGGTGATCATCTCGGTGGTGATCGCCCAGCGCTCGTGGTCACGCCAGGCCCCGTCGACGAAGAGCATCTTCGGCGAGAAGCCCTCCAGACGGAACCCGCAACCACGGGCCAGGGCGATCGACGCGGCGTTCCCCGGCTGGACGTTGATCTCCAGCCGGTGCAGCCGCATCGGGCCGAAGGCGTACCGGACGACGAGGTCCAGCCCTTCGCGCATCAGCCCCCGCCCGGCGGCGTGCGCGAAGGCGCCGTAGCCCAGCGCCCCGGACTGGAAGCCGCCCTCGACGATGTTGTTGATGTTGATGAAGCCGCCGATGGCCCCGTCTTTCTTCTCGCAGACCAGGAAGCCCGCCTTGGACGGATCCTCGATCAGCCGGCCCGCGTAGGCGGTGTACGCCTGTGCCGTGGTGGGCGGGAAGAGCCACGGGTGGTGCAGTTCCTTGCTCTCCCGGGCGCGGGCGGTGAACTCGGCGCCGTCCTCGTAGGTGAAGTGGCGCAGGCCCACCCGGGGACCTTCGGCGAGGTGGCGGGATGCGTGGTGCGGCACCCCGCCACAGTAACGGCGCTGCCGGTGTGTTCCCCAGTCGGGGCGTCAGGGGCCGGTGACCGGCAGCCGCAGCACGCCGGTGTCGCGCGGCCCGTCGATCACGGTCACCGGCTTGATGCCCCGGTTGCCGAAGTACGCGTCGTCGCTCGCGGCGATCACGAACCTCAGCCGGTGCCCTGCCTCGTACCGGTGCACGATGGCGGGCAGGGTGACGGTGAAGCTGCGGGTGACGTCCGGGACGCGTACCGGTGCGATCAATCGGCGCACCAGGGTGCGGGTGCCGTCGGGGGCGACGTCGTAGAGCTTGGCGAACAGCACCAGCTTGTCGGCCGCGTCGGAGCTGTTCTGGGTGCGCTGGGCCTTCGGGGAGACGACCTTGAGCGTGGCCCGGGGGGCGCCGACGACGTCGAGAGGGCGTTCCAGCGGCGCGGTCGTCCAGTCGAGGTGGGTTCCTTCGGTGTCGCTCGGCGGTGAGTCCGGCAGCCCGATGAGCCCGGCGAGCGAGCTCTCCGAATGGCTCGTGGGGATCAGATGGTTGGTGTAGCCGCGGATGCCGCGGGCCACCTTGCGGCGGTCGTCGACGAGCTTGCCGTCGCCGGAGAGGTACAGCGTGCGGCTGAGGGCCGGGAGGTGTTCGGCGGTGGCGTAGGCGCGGTCCGGGTCGGTGACCCAGTCGCGGTGGTAGGCGAACGCCGGTCCCGTGTCGACGTGGGGCCGTTTGCGCAGGTGCCGGTCGAACCAGGCGAGGACGCGCCGGCCGACGTAGCTGGTCTCCAGGTTGCCCTTGGACAGGTCGAGTTCTCCGGCGGCGGCCGGGTCGGTGGGCCCTCCGCTGTGACCCCAGGACTGCCAGATCATCTTGACGGGTGTGCCCCGGGCCTTGAGCGTCCGGTACGTCGACGTCGCCTCGTTGAGGTTGAACAGGGTGTCGGCCTGCCCCTGGACCAGCAGGGTCGGCGTGCCGACACGGTCGAGGTAGGACACCGGGGAGACGCGGCGCGCGAAGGCGAGCAGCTCGGCGGTCCGGTCGGCCGGGTAGCTCCCGGAGTTGAGGGTGTGGACGGTACGGCAGGCCTCGGTGACGAAGTGCAGGCAGGCCAGGGAGTTGATGCGGGAGGGGTCCAGAGCGGGCTGGAGCAGCGGCTGGCCCTCGCCGATGAGGTAGAAGCCGTTCGTCCACTGCCATTTGAAGGCTCCGGGGACGTCCCCGCTGCCGACGGCGTTGTTGGGAGCGAGCGCGTACGCCAGGTCGTTCCAGGTGATCATCGGGACGAGCGCGTCGAGGCGGTGATCGACGGCGGCCGTCGCGAGCTGGACGGCGCCGCCGTAGGAGCCGCCGATCATGCCGACGCGTGGGTCGCCGGGTGCGTCACGGGTGACGAAGTCGGCGGTGGTGCCGTCGTCGGCGGCGCGGGTGCCGCCGAGGAAGTCGACCAGCCGCGAGGCGGCGGCGCCGTCGATGTGCGGGTCGTCGAGGGAGATGAGGCACCCGCTGCGGCCGAATCCGAGCCCGGAGTAGACGAGCGAGACGTAGCCGCGCTGGGCGAAGGCCTTGCCGATGGCGTCCGTCGAGCCGTCGGTCTTGCTGCCGCCGAAGCCGTTCGTGCCGAGCACGGCGGGCGCCGGGTGGCCGCGGTCCACGCCCGCTGGACGGTACAGGTCGGCGTCGATCGTGCAGGCGCGGCCGCCCGCCCGCACCGTGAACTTCAGCGGCGTGACGGTGTAGGCGTCGGCCGCGGCCGACGGCGGGGTGAGGGCGAGGGGCACGGCCAGGGCGGCGCCCAGAGCGAGAGCGAGGGGTGCGCGGGTTCTGGGCACGCGTCGGGACACTCGGACCTCCACGGTGAGGGCAACCCGGATACCGACCAGTAGGTACCGGCCGATTGTCATGGTGTGACACGTGTCAGAAGCCGTCAATCACCGAAACGAGGGTTCTTGACGGAATTTCAGGAACGACTGCCGTCAGCTGAGGGCCGGTTCCTCCAGTGTCAATGTGCCCGACCCGGCGTCCAGTTCGGCCCTTACCCCGAGGGGCATGGTCAGCGCGCCCACGCCGTGCCCGAACCCGAACTCCTCCACGACCGGGACACCCAGACCACCGAGCCGGTCGGCGATGACCGCGCGCACCTCCCCGTACGGTCCGCACCCCGCCCAGGAACCGAGGACGATGCCGGCGGCCCCGTCGAGCCAGCCCGTGCGCAGGAGTTGGGTCAGGTACCGGTCCAGGCGGTACGGGCTCTCGCCGACGTCCTCCATCAGCACCAGCCCGTCCCGCGCCCCGGGGTGGGCGTGCGGGGTGCCGAGGTCGCTCGCGAGCAGGCTGAGACAGCCTCCGAGGGTGATGCCCCTGGCGCGGCCCGGTATCAGCGCCGTACCGCCCGGCGGGACGGCCGTGACGGTCCGTACGGACTCCGGCTCGAAGAGGGTGGCCCGCAGATGGTCCTGGGCCCGGGCGTTCTTGAGGAAGTCGACGCCGGCGGCCGCGGGCCCGTACAGGGTGACCAGGCCCAGACGGGTGGCGAACGCCTGGTGCAGGACGGTGATGTCACTGAATCCGGCGAAGACCTTCGGGCCCGCCGCCCGCATCGCCTCCCAGTCGAGCAGGTCGACCATGCGCTGCGCCCCGTATCCGCCGCGGGCGCACAGCACGGCCGCCACGGACGGATCGCACCAGGCGCCTTGGAGGTCGGCGGCGCGCTGCTCGTCCGTGCCGGCGAGGTAGTCCAGCTCCCGTTGCCGGTCCAGCACATGGGGTGCCACCACGGGGTCGAGGTCCCAGCCGCGCAGGATGTCGAGCCCGGCCTGGAGGCGTTCCTCGGGTACGGGCCCGCTGGGCGCGACGACGGCGACGCGGGCGCCGGGGGCGAGCCGGGGCGGTCGGACGAGCTGGTTCACTTGCTGAGCTCCAGAGTGGGGACGCCGGGCGGTTCCAGGCGGAACACCTGGGCGTAGAGGGAGAGTTCGGCCTCCAGGGCGCGCACCATGGTCTCCGCCTTCCGGAAGCCGTGCCCCTCCCCCTCGAAGGCGAGATACGCGTGCGGCACCCTCCGGCCCTCCAGGCGGGCCAGGAACCGCTCGCACTGGACGGGCGGGCAGATCACGTCATCCAGGCCCTGGAGCAGCAGGAACGGCACGGCGAGGCGGTCGGCGTGGGCGGCGGGCGAGCGTTCCGCGTACCGGGCGGGCACCTCGGCGAGCGGCCCGATCAGGCCCTCCAGGTACCGCGACTCGAAGTCGTGGGTCTCGCCCGTGCCCCAGCCGGCCAGGTCCAGGATGGGGTACTTGATGGTGCCGCAGGCGTAGACGTCGGTCGTGGTGAGCGAGGCGGCCGCGGTCCAGCCGCCCGCGCTGCCGCCCCGGACGGCGAGCCGGCCACGGTCGGCGGTGCCCTCGTGGGCGAGGGCCAGGGCGACGGCGGCGCAGTCCTCGACGTCCACCACCCCCCACTGCTCGCGCAGCCGCTCCCGGTACGCGCGGCCGTATCCCGTGGAGCCGCCGTAGTTCACCTCGGCGACGCCGATGCCGCGCGAGGTGAAGTAGGCGATCTCCAGGTCGAGCACGAGCGGGGCCCGGCCGGTGGGCCCGCCGTGCGCCCAGACCACGTAGGGCGGCAGTTCGTCACCGGGCGCGACACAGCCGGGGTGGTGCGGCGGGTAGATGTGGGCGTGGATGTCGCGCCCGTCCGGGCCGGTGAAGGTGCGGATCTGCGGTTCGGGGTAGTACGCGGGATCGACGGCGTCGTCGTGCTCGGCGCCGACGACCCGGGCCCGGCCGGTGCGGGCGTCCAGCTCGACGACCTCGTAGGCGCTGCGCGGGCTGGCTCCGACGGCGACGACCCGTTCGCCGTGGGCGGCGAGGGTGGGGGCGAACTCGGTCCACGGCCCGGCGGCGTCGACGACCTCGCCGGTCTCCGGGTCCAGCAGGCCTAGGGCTGTGGCGCCCCGGCCGTGAACGACGGCGATCAGCCCGCTGTCGAGCGGGGTGAACCATCGCGAACCCAGCTTCCACAGCGCGCCGCCGAACTCCTCCTCGCGCGGGCACAGCGGCCGTCCGTCGAGGTAGAGGTTCCACCAGCCGGTGCGGTCGCTCGTGTGCAGCAGGCGGCCGTCGTGGGTCCAGTCGGCCTGGGCGATCGACTCGCCGGGGCCGCCCGCCACGACCCGGGCGCCGCTCAGGGTGCCCTCCGGGGTGACGTCGGCGAGGAGCAGTTCGGTGCCGTCCCAGGGCATGCGCGGATGGTCCCAGGCGAGCCAGGCGGCCCGGCGCCCGTCGGGCGACGGCTTCGGCCCGGTCACGAACCGGTGCCGGCCGTCGGTGAGTTCGCGTACCGCGCCCCGGTCCTCGGCGGCGGATCCGTCCAGGGGGACGGCGGCCAGAACGCGGCGCACATCGGTGGGTCCGTCGCCCGTGAACTCCTCCAGCACGCACCACACCTCACCCCGTGAGGGCACCGGCAGCGGCTCGGCCCAGCGCAGTCCCCCGCCCACGGGGGACACAGGGGTGAGCGGGCGTGGTTCACCGCCCGGCTCGCAGCGGTAGAGCCGCTGGTCGGCGAAGTTCACGAACACCACCAGCGGTCCGGTGTCACGGTCGAGCGCTGCCCACGGATGCCCGCCGTACTCGATGACCCGGCTGCGCACGTTCCACGGCGCGGGCAGCAGCGGCTCCTCCCGGCCGTCGGCGTGCCGTCGCACCAGGGTGCGCCGGCCCCCCTCGGCGGGGCGCGGCTCGGTCCACCACACCTCGTCACCGACGAAGCCCACGTACTCCGGGTGCCCGTCGTGCGCGGCGGTCAGGGCCGCGTCGATGGGCGAGGGCCACGCCCCGTAGGCCAGCGTCCGCACCGTCTCCCCCACTCTCCTAGGCCGTCCGCAGGAACCGGTCGAGTACGCGGACACCGAAGTGCAGCGCCTCGACCGGTACCCGCTCGTCGACCCCGTGGAACATGGCCGCGTAGTCGTAGCCGTCCGGCAGTTTCAGCGGGGTGAAGCCGTAGCCGGTGATGCCGAGGCGGGAGAACTGCTTGGCGTCGGTGCCGCCGGACATGCAGAACGGCACGACGTGGCCCTCGGGTGCGAACTCCTCGACGGCGGCCCGCATCCGCGCGAACGTCGCGGAGTCCACCGGCGACTCCAGGGCGACCTCCCGGTGGTGGAACTCCCAGTCCACGTCCGGCCCGGTGAGCCGGTCGAGGGTGCTGCGGAACTCCTCCTCGCCGCCGGGCATGTACCGGCCGTCCACGTGGGCCACGGCCTCCCCGGGGATGACGTTGATCTTGTAGCCGGCGTCCAGCATGGTCGGGTTGGCGCTGTTGCGGAGGGTCGGCTCGACGAGGGCGGCGGCCGGGCCGAGCTTCTCCAGCAGTGCGTCCACGTCGGTGAGGTCGGTCTCGATGCCGTAGAGCGCGGCGAGTTCGGTGAGGGCGGCGCGTACGGTCGGGGTCAGCCGCAGCGGCCATTCGTGCGCGCCGATCCGCGTGATGGCGCCCGCGAGGCGGGTCACGGCGTTGTCCCGGTTGACCTTGGAGCCGTGCCCGGCGCGTCCGCGGGCGGTGAGCTTCAGCCAGGCGGTGCCGCGTTCCCCGGCGGCGATCGGGTAGATCTGCAGTCCGCCGCCGTCGTGGAAGGTGAAGGCGCCCGACTCGCTGACGCCTTCGGTGCAGCCCTCGAACAGTTCGGGGTGTGCGTCGGCGAGGAACGCCGAGCCGTCCTCGGCGCTGGCCTCCTCGTCGGCGGTGAACGCGACGATGACGTCCCGGCGGGGCCGGAAACCCCGCCGTGCCCAGCCGCGCACGACAGCCAGGATCATCGCGTCCATGTTCTTCATGTCGACGGCGCCTCGCCCCCAGACGACCCCGTCGCGGATCTCCCCGGAGAACGGGTGCACGCTCCAGTCGACGGCCGCCGCGGGCACGACGTCCAGATGGCCGTGGAGCAGCAGGGCGTCGGCCGACGGGTCGGTGCCCTCGATGCGGGCGACGACGTTGGTCCGGCCCTCGGTGCGCTCCAGCAGGGTCGGTTCGAAGCCGGCGTCGGCGAGCCGTGCGGCCGCGTACTCGGCGGCGGGCCGTTCCCGGCAGTCGCCCCCGCCCCGGTTGGTGGTGTCGATCCGGATGAGGTCGGACGTGAACGTCACGACCTCGTCCAGCGCGGTCCCGTCCACCTGCTCAGCCATACTGCTCCTCCACCGCGGCCGAGACGATCGTGGTGACCGCCTTGAAGGCGCGGATGCCCTCGTACATGGTCCCGCTCGTGTAGGCCACCTTGCGCTCCGCGATCCGCTCCACCCCCGGGACGACGGTGGCGGCCATCGCCAGGTGCTCCGCGTCGAACTCCACGGCCACGGTGAACGGGCCGCCCCGCACGGGTTCGTGACGCACCGCCAGCGCGGCCGCCTCCTTGGCCGCCGCGCGGATGTCGGCCGCGGTGCGGGCGGGTGTGCGGCACACCGCCGCGTAGCGCGACACGTGGTCCTTGACCGCGACCTTCAGCGCCTCGGGCGCGTAGCCGAGCGCGTCCTCGCAGGCGATGTCGTCCCCCGTGACCAGCACGACCGGCACCCCGTACTCGGCGACGACATGGGCGTTGAGCAGCCCCTCGCTCGCCCGGACGTCGTTGAGCCACACGCCGGTGATGGAGTTGGCGAGGTAGGTGTGGGCGAGGACGCCCTCCATGCCGGCGCCCGCGTGGTAGCCGACGAACGCGATGCCGTCGACGTCGCCGTGCTGCACGCCCTCCACCATGGACAGCGCCTTGTGCCGGCCGGTGAGCATCCGGGCGCGGTCGTCGAGCTGCTCCAGCAGCAGGTTGCGCATGGTGGAGTGGGCCTCGTTGATGATCACCTCGTCGGCGCCGCCGTCGTGGAAGCCCTGTACGGCGGCGTTGACGTCGGAGGTGAACAGCGAGCGGCAGCGCTCCCACTGTGAGGCGCCCGGCATCACGTCGTCGGGCCAGGTGACTCCGGTGGCGCCCTCCATGTCGGCGCTGATGAGGATTCTCATGACGTGCCGTCCAGGGCGGAGATGTTCATGGTTCGTCACGTTACGCGCTGGGCGCGCAACCGGCTACGAGGTGGTCACCAACGGATCGGCAGGTCGGCGAGGAACGCGGTGAGGCGGTCGGCCAGCAGCCGGTGGTCGCGGGCCGAGTAGTGCCAGTGGCAGCCGGTGTGGTCCAGGCCGGTGGTGTTGAGGGGCCAGTAGCGGACCCCGCGGTCGCCGGCGGCGGTGCGCTCCTGGACGACGTGTTCGACATGGCCGGCGAAGGGGCCCGTGCCCGCGGCCAGGATGGTGGTCTCGGAGCCGTAGCGCTTGCGCAGCTTGGCGAGGAAGCCGCTGTAGGCGCTGCGGTAGGCGGCGGCGAGGCTCTCGTCCGTCCAGGGCTCGCCCGGGTTGACCGGCGTCGAGAAGTCGTTCGTGCCGAGGTGGACCACCACCAGCCGCGGTCGCCAGGTGCCCGGGTTCTGCCAGACGTCGCCCGGCACGTTCAGCAGCGCACGGTCGTAGAAGGTGCGGTAGTTCACCTCCGGGGAGCCGCCGTTGTAGTTGCGCACCATGCCCTGGCCCGAGTACGCGTTGATCTGGTAGTCGGCGCGCAGCTTCCGGGCGGTGAGGGCGCCGTAGCTCACGTCGGCGTTGGTGGAGCGCTTGAGCTGCTCGCCGTCGCAGTCGCGTGAGGCGGAGAGGTTTCCGTAGCCGGCCGTGAGGGAGTCGCCGATGAACTCGATCTGGCGGCTGCGCGCGGCCGGCCGGGCCAGGACGGCGCCGCCGGGTGCGGCGACGAAGCCGCCGAAGGCGCTGGTGCTCCACGGGGTGTCGTTGCGCTTGACGAGCCGGACGGTGTGCACGCCCTCGCGCAGGCCCCTGACCCAGTGGGTGGTCCTCCCCGGCGTGACGAGGGTCGCGACGGTGACCCCGTCGACCTGGACGTCGTAGTCGGCGGCCGGGTCGTCGAGCACGACGCCCACGCCGGTGCCCCGGACCCGGCCCTCGAAGTAGACGCCGGGCCAGCTGTACTGGAGCACGTCCCCGGCAGCCTTGACGCGCCCGGCGGTGTGCACGCTGTCGCGTACCGCGCGGGGGTCCGGGGCGGCGGCGGTCGTGACGGCAGACGTGCCGACCAGCACCGTCGACACCGCTGACGCGACCAGCATCCGTAACCAGGGCATCGGCATGACTGTCCTCCGTGGGGGCGAGGCAGGTGCATGGACGGGGCAGATTGACCGTACATTGACAATTCTGCGCCCACCAGACCACGTCTCTGCGTATCCCGAACCCCCACGCCTCGTCTGCGTACCCCGAACCCCACGCATCGGCTGACAGAAGACGGAGAGGCATCCCCTCGGCTGCCTCCTCGCCGATTCCTCGCCGAGGCGTGATCGCGACGGCCGCCCACGTCCGCGGCGGGCGCCCGGCCGGGCGCCCGCCGCGGACGTGGGCCTACTGCGCCGACCGCAGCAGTGTCGTCACCCGGGAGCCCCCGAGGCAGCCCGCCGCCACCGCTGCCGCCACGGCTCCCGCCGAGGCGGCCGCGAGCCCCAGCCACGGCCACAGCGACCAGCCGACGTCCAGGGAGAGCAGCAGAGCGGGCGTGGCCAGTGCGGTCACCACGACCCCCATCACCACTCCGAGGAGCGTCACCTGGCCGGCGTACACGCCGGTGAGCCGGGACCGGAAGCGCCGGTCGGCACCCGCCGCGGCCAGCGCCGAGAGGTCCGGCCGCATCTCCTGAGTGGCGAGGCCCACGGTGAGGAAGGCCAGCGTGGCGGCCACGAGCATCAGCACGACCGCACTGCCGAGGGTCGTGGCCCTCAGCACCTCGGCGGCGACAGGGCCTCGCTCCACCTCCAGCGTGAAGTAGCCGCTGCCGATGTCCGAGGCGAGTGCTCCGCGCGCCCTGTCCTCCTGTTCCGGCGAGATCGAGCCGTCCGGGGCGGGCAGGTAGAAGTAGACGGAGTTGGGCTGTTCGACACCGCCGAGCGCCTTGAGGCCGGCGGCACCGACGTAGATGACGGGCAGAGTGCGGTACTCCGAGCGCCGCTGGGCGGCGACCGCGTCGAGGGTCTTGGTGTCCAGCTCCGTACGGCCCGTGTCCAGGACGGGGCCCTTCGGCGCGGTCACGGTCAGCCTGCCGCCCGGCGCGAGGCGCTCGTCCAGGACGACGGCCCCGCCGGCGGCCAGGGCTCCGCGTTCCCGGGCGGTGGCCTTCCTGCCGAGCACCGTGGACAGGTCGGCCTCACGGATCACCATGACGGCGGAAGGCCGGTCGGGCAGGGGCGAGGCGGCCTGGAACTCGCCCCAGTAGGACCATGCGCTGCCGTCCGGGGCCGCGCCCCGCGGGGCCGGCGGGCTGGCGATGCCCATGACCGTCAGGCGCTCGCCCCCGAGGGCCTCTTCCATGGCGGCGACGGTGGCGGGGCCCGGCACCTTCGTGGCGTAGGTGAAGGCCGATCCGTGCGGAGAGGCCGGCTCGTACGATTTGCCGACCTCCGCGGTGAGCCCTCCCATGGCCGCCAGCACGAGGCCGGTCAGTACCGTCAGACTGGCCACCACCGTGCCCATGGTCGCGGAGCGGGACGCGGAACGCGCCAGCAGCCGGGCGCCGATGCGCTGCATCAGCCGCAGGCCGTCGGCCCGGCCGCCGCTGGACGGCAGCAGCCGCCGCGCGAGGAGGCCCGTGCCGATGACCAGGCCGAGCGCCCCGATCATGACGGTGAACGGGGCTTCGAGCGACGCGCCGGCGACTGCCAGCAGCAGACCGCAGGTCAGCAGGGCGCCCAGGGCCACCTGCCCGCGGCGCGGGGCGCGCTCCGCGAAGTCGGCCTGGTCCCGCAGGGCCGCGACCACGTCGCCGCCGACTCCGCGTGCCGCGACCCGGGCCGCGATGGCCGGGGTGAGGACTCCGAGCAGTGCCAGGACCGCGGTCGGCCAGGCGTCCAGCCGCAGTGCGCCCCAGAGTTCACCGTTGCGCTCCGCCGCCCAGGGCTTCAGCAGCCACGCACCGGCCACACCGGCCACGAGGGCGAGACCCGTCGCGAGGAGCCCCACCAGAACGCCCTGGTGCGTGATGACCGAGCGCCTGGTTTTCGGTCCGGCCCCGGCCGCGGCCAGCAGGGCGAGTTCCCGCCGGTTGCTGCGTACGACGATCGCGTAAACCGCCCCCATCACCAGGCCCAGTTCGCCGAGCACCAGGACGGCGAGGCCGATGACCCAGGCGGCCTCCGACTCCTCGGGCAGCAGGGAGTCGGGCGCGTCGCGGGCCACGTCGAAGGCGGCGGAGCGGGGTTCGAGACGCCAGCCCTGGCCGGCCATGGCCTTCTGCGCTCCGGGGGCGAGAGCGTCCGGGGTGTGCCACACCACGACGGTTCCGTCCTGCGTGGCCGCCATGGAGCTGCCGTGCCCGGGTTTCGGCAGGGCCGGTGCCTCCCCGGCGACGACGGCCGGGAGGGCCACCACGAACTTGCGCAGGGTGTCGGTGGGAAGCGCGGCGATGCCGCTGACCTCGGCCGTCGCGCCGCTCTCGCCGAGCTCCACCCGGTCACCGGGGCGCACCCCGAGACGTTCCGCCACGCTCGGCGAGAGCGCGACCTCGTTCGACGCGCGCGGCGCCCGGCCCTCGGTCAGCACGAACCGGCCGCGGTGGACGGGCCGGTCGAGTTCGAGGCCGTAGCCGAAGGAGTCGACCTGGAGGCCGTCCGAGGAGACGGCCAGCGGCCCGTCCACCTCGGGGACCACCTCGATGCCCTGCCCGACGGCGTCCGCCAGCGCCTGCGGCCCTTCGGTCAGGGCGCGTTCGGCCCCCCGCTCCGCGACGAAGTCGAGGTTGCGCAGTACGCCCTGCGACTGGCCGATGAGGGTGCCGACGCGTTCGTCCTCGGGCATCTCACTCGTCGCCCGCAGGGTGACCAGCGCGACGGCCAGGGTCAGCGGAACCAGCAGCGCCGCGGTGAGAGCGAGGGTCCGTCTGTGGTCGCGGCGTACCCGCCGCAGCGCGATCCGGAAGGCGATTCTGCGTGCGCTCACGCGGCAGCTCCGGTGTCGTCCCCGACGAGACCGTCGCGCATCCGGACCACTCGGTCGGCGCGGGCCGCGACCGCCTCGTCGTGGGTGACGATCACGCAGGTCGCCCCGGACCGCACGAGCGTCTGGAGGCTGTCGAGGACCTGGCCGGCACTGTCGCTGTCCAGTGCTCCGGTCGGCTCGTCCGCGAGGATCAGCCCGCGGCCGCCCGAGAACGCGCGGGCCAGTGCCACACGCTGCTGCTGCCCGCCGGACAGCGAGTCGGGGTAGCGGTCGGCGTAGGCGTCCATGCCCACGGAGGCCAGCGCCTCGCGGGCCTGTGCGCGGGCCTTGCGGCGGGACATCCCGTCGAGCTCGGCGGGCAGGGCCACGTTCTCCGCGACGCTGAGGATGCGGACCAGGTTGTAGTCCTGGAACACGTATCCGATGTGCCGGCGTCTGTGCTGGTAGAGCTCCGCCTCGGTGAGGCCGTCGATGCGCACCCCGGCGACCGTGACCGCACCCGAGTCCGGGGACTGCAGTCCGCCCGCCATGGTGAGCAGGGTCGACTTGCCGCATCCACTGGGTCCCATGACCGCGGTGAGGGTGCCCTCGCGGGCGGTCAGACTCACCCCGCGTACCGCCTGGACCTCGATCTCGCCGCTACGGTAGCGCCGGGTGACACCGTCCAACACCAACACCTGCGTACCCCATTCGTTCGTACTCGACGATGGCTGCGAAACTGGCTGAAGGCTGCCGGGCTGCTTGCTCCAGCCCGGCAGCCGTCAGTCGTGCTTCACCGCCGTTTCACACCGGTCAGCGGTGCTGGAAGCCCGACTCGTCCACACCCCAGGTGCAACTCGAGGTGGTGAAGCGGCCTCCCGAGAAGGACCCGCCCAGGTAGGGCGAGTACACGGCGAACGGCGAGAGCTCGCACTCGCCGTAGAGACGGACGTCGTGGGCGCCGCTGTGCGAACAGCCGTTGGCCCATGCGTTGCCGCCGTTGGAGGAACTGTGGCCCTGGTTGCTGCAGGACACCGTGCCCGCCTGGGCGGGCAGCACCGTGGCGGCCGTCACGCCACCGGCGAGCGCGGCCCCCACGGCGAGAGACGCCAGAAGACGCTTCATCGATTACCCCCTAAAGATCCGCTGTCCGATACTTCTCGAACTACGGACCGGTTTTTCCGGTCGGGCTTTCCGACCGCCATGCGTCACTTTTGCAACTCGCACCGCGTTCGCCTATCGGACCTTCGGGTGTTGCCCCAAGGTCCGATAGCGCTTTCTGGGATCTCTGTGCTAGAAGGGCCGCCTCCACCCGGGATTCGACGCCGAGCTTGCGCATCAGGCTCGTGAGGTGGGCCTTCACCGTGCGCTCCGCGATGCCGAGCCGGTGGGCGAGGCGCCGGTTCGAGTCGCCTGTGGTCAGCAGGGACAGAACTTCGAGCTCACGCCTGGTCAGTTCATGGAACCGCGATCTGTCACTCCCTTGATCCGGACCCATACAATTCCCCCGATCCATTGATCCTCAGGTGTATGGCACAGCGCATGTCGCGCCTGGGCGGGGGCATCTTAGCCATCCGGGAATGTCTGATACACAGGGTGCGCAACGGGCGCGGAAATCAGCCACAAAAGCAGCTTGAAATAGGTGGTTGACCATTAAATGATCTACTGGGGAGGCTGCCGCACCGTTGCGGAGCGCCCTGCCACCACCCACCGGGACGGCAGCTCGATGCGCGTGCCGTCGGGGCGGTACTCCGTGGTCGTCAAGGGCAGTTGACCACTCGCCAGCACGGTCAGACCGGCTGAGCGCAGATACTCGGGCACGGCCTCGTCCGGCACCTCTCCGGGCGCGATGCCGTGCCGGAACACGGGCGCGAGCTTGGGCGGCGGACCGTCGGGGCCGCCCGCCAGGCCCGCCAGGACCGGCTTGGCGGCGCTCGAAAGCTCCACGAGACAGGCGCGGCCACGATCGCCGACCAGTGTGGCGATCCCGTCGACGAGGGACTGCCGGTCGTCGGGCTCGCACTGGTGCAGGACGCCCCGCAGGTAGACGTTGGTGTCGCCGAGCTCCGCGTGCAGCGCCTGTGTCTCCTCCTTCGCGGCGGCGTCCAGCTGCCGGTAGGCCGCCTGCCCCGCCGGGTCGGCCCGCCGGGCGTGGTCGAGGGCCGCGTCGGACAGGTCCACGCCCAGGACGTGCGGGAAGCGGTCGGCGAGGTAGCGGGTCTGCGTGCCGTTGCCACAGCCGAGGTCCACGAGCGGCAGCGCGGGATCGGCCAGGTACGGTTCGAACAGGGCGAGGTGCGGGCCCACCGTCAGGACCGGTTCCGCGTCCCAGAACACCGCCCCGGGTTCGGTGGACGCCTCGCGCCAGAACCCCTCCCAGGCTTCCCGGTACCTACGCGTCACGCTCATGGCCCACTCCCCGGGGTGCGAACGGATCCCGCCCTGCGACGGGCGAGTACGGTGTACCGCGCCCGGGCCGCGGCCACAAGAACACGCACGCGCAGCGGCACTTCGCGTGCGGCCGGTGGTGTTTCAGCGGCGTGGCAGCGTCAGCTCGAACCAGACCGTCTTGCCGGCCTTGGTCCGGCTGGTCCCCCACTCGCGGGACAGCGTGCTGACGACGCGCAGACCGCGCCCGGCCTCGTCGAGCGGGCCCGCGTGCAGCAGCGTCGGCAGCTCGTGGTCGTCGTCGTCCACCTCGCACAGCAGGGTGTCGCCGCGGACCAGCCGCAGTGCGACGGGGCGGGCGTGGGAGTGCCGGACGGCGTTGGTCACGAGTTCGCCGGCCATCAGCTCGGCCGGTGCGGCGAGCTTCGCCAGGCCCCACTCGTGCAGTTGCTCGCGCACCGCCGCGCGGGCCCGGCCCACCTCGGCCGGGTCGAGGGCGAGGCGCCATTCGGCCACGTCGTCCGGCTCGATGCCGCCCAGGCGGGCCATCAGCAGGGCCACGTCGTCCTTGCGGCCACCCCGTGTGTTGAGCGCCCGGATGATGGTGTCGCAGGCGTCGTCCATGGACGCGGCCGGGTGCGCGGCCGACTCGCAGAGCGTCGCGAGGCCCACTCCGATGTCCTCGCCGCGCACCTCGACCAGCCCGTCGGTGCACATGACCAGCCGGTCGCCCGGCTCCACACGCACGCGTACCGCCTCGAAGGGCACTCCCCCGACGCCGATCGGCGCGCCCGTGGGCAGGTCCAGCAGTTCGCTGCGGCCGTCGGCGGCCCGGACCAGGACGGGCGGGATGTGCCCGGCGTTGGCGAGGTGGAGCTCGCTCGCGATCGGGTCGTAGACGGCGTAGAGGCAGGTCGCCAGGTAACTGTCGCCGAGGCGCTGGGCGAGGTCGTCGAGGTTGCGCAGCAGCTGGGCGGGCGGCAGGTCGAGCCCGGCCATGGTCTGCACGGCCGTGCGCAACTGGCCCATCATCGCCGCCGAGTTCAGTCCGTGGCCCATGACGTCGCCGACGACGAACGCCGTGCGTCCGCCGTGCAGTTTGACCGCGTCGAACCAGTCGCCGCCCACCCGCCCGAGCAGCGTGCCCGGCAGATAGCGGGTGGCGATGTCGCAGCCGGCCATGCGGGACGGGATGTGCGGAAGCATGCTGTCCTGGAGCGTCTCGGCGACGTTCTCCTGGAAGGTGTACATACGCGCGTTGTCGAGCACCAGGCCCGCGCGGGCGGCGAGTTCGGCTCCGGTGACCCGGTCCATGTCGTTGAAGACGGGCCGCTCCGGGTGCCGCAGCAGGATCATGAAGCCGAGCACGACGTTGCGGGCCTTCAGCGGCACGACCAGCATCGAGCGGCCGGTGATGAGGGGCCGGATGTCGCGCTTCTCGAACTGCGCGGCGATGGCGTGGCCCATCTCCGCGCTGATGCGCGGCACGAGAACGGGTTCGCCGCTGGTCATGCACTGGAAGAACGGCGTGTGCGCCGGGAACGGCATGGCCTCGCCGACGGGGACGACGTCGTCCCAGCGGCCGGGTTCGTCGGTGTGCTCGACGGCGACCCGGTGCCATATCGTGGTCGTGTCGGGCGCGCCGTCCGCGAACTCCTCGCCCGCGACGACCTGTTCGCGCAGGTACGTCCCGGCGACGTCGGTGAAGCGGGGCACCACGGCCTGGCTGACCTCGATGATCGTGCGGGACAGGTCGAGGGAGGTGCCGATGCGTCCGCTGACCTCGTTGAGGAACTCGAGGCGCTCACGGACGGCGGCGTGTTCGAGGTCCTCGCCCTCGTCCCGCAGTTCCTCCGGCACGGGTTCACCGGCGGCCAGCGCCCGCGCGGCTCGTTCCCGGCGCGCCTTGCGCTCGGCGCGCCGGGCCACACCCCAGTCGGGGGTGACGGGCACCCGGTCGTTCTGGCTGAACTCCAGGATGGGATAGCCGAGGTCGAGGACCTGCGCGACGATCCGGGCGCTCTCGCCGACGCTCATGCTGGGCAGGATCTCGGGGAGCCGGCGGGCGAGCTCCTCCGCCCCGGGAAAGTCGGTGTGCGGCGCGAAGCCGGGCGCGATCCGATCGAACGCCCCGTCGCCGGCGCCCGGCCCGTCCGCGTCGGCGGCCAGCACGAGCAGCCGCTCGGGCCCGGGCCCCACCAGCGGGTAGGCCCACCACAGGACGTCGGCACGGCCGTCCCCGGACGCGGTGAGCCGGGCGCGGCCCGCCGTGGGGTAGGAGAGGCCGCCGTCCAGGGAGTGTTCGAGACCGGGACCGAGGCCGTCACCGGCCGCGTATCCGAGGGGGTCCTGCTCCTCGGGCAGGGCGCCGGAGACGGGGAGCAGGTCGAGGGCGATGCGTCCGATCGCCTCTTCCTTGGGGACGCCGAACAGGCGCCGCGCTCCGCGGCTCCAGTGGGAGACGAGGCCGTCGCGGTCGACCACGACGACGGCCAGGGGCACGCGGCCGGGCTCGGCGGGTTCCGTCCCCGCACCCTGCTCAGCCCTGTCGATGCCACGGTCCATGGTCCAGGCCCTCTCTCCCCACGGACGCAAGATCTGTGCCGGCGTCACCACCGTACGGCGACCGCCACCGGCCATGTGAGGCAATGCGGGAATTGCCCGCGCGGGGCTCGCACCGGCGTACGGCCCCGCGCGCCGGTGCCGTCCGGTCCCCGGCCGGTGCTCGCTCAGTCCTCGTGGCTCAGCTGGAGGTCCCGCTCGGTACGGCCTCCTCCGGCGACCTGGAGCACGGTGGCTACGGGCGGGTAGCCGGCCGCGACGACCGTGTACTCGCCGGAGGACAGGTCGACGAAGCGGAACGTGCCGTCGGCGCCGGTGGTGAGGGTGTCGACGACGTTGCCCGCCACGTCGAGCAGCGTCACGCGCGCGTCCTCGACGGGCCGGCCGCCGCCCGCCCTGACGGTGCCGCGCAGCACGGCGCCGCCCGCCAGCTCGATGTCCCGGCGGGTCTCGCGGGCGGCCTGGACGGTGACGGGGAGCGCGGCGGGGCGGAAGGCGGGCGCACTGGCGGCGAGGGTGTACTCACCGGCGACCAGCTCGGTGATGACGTAGCCGCCCTCCCGGCCGCTGCGGGTGGTGGCCACGACCTCGCCGTGCACGTTGGTGAGGGTGACGGTGGCGTCCCGTACGGGCGTGCCGTCGGCGGTGACCACCGTGCCGACCAGGTTGCCGGCGCCGCCGAGGACGATGTCGAGCTCGACGGGACGCTCGCCGACGGTCACGGTGACCGCCTGTGGCTGGTGGCCGCCGGCCGCGGCGATCAGCACGTACGAGCCCGGTCCCGGGGTGGCCAGCGCGTAGCGCCCGTCCTCGCCGGTCGCGCCGCGCCCGGTCTGCTGCCCGGTGACGTCGATGAGCGTGAGCGCCGCACGGGGTACGACGGTGCCGTCGTGGTGCTGCACCGAGCCGCACACGGGCACACCGGCGGCGTAGGCGGCGCGGGCCTGCGGGACCGGGGCGTTCCCCGGCGCCGTGCC
Organism: Streptomyces sp. NPDC013187; assembly: GCF_042899705.1. Classification (NCBI taxonomy): domain Bacteria; kingdom Bacillati; phylum Actinomycetota; class Actinomycetes; order Kitasatosporales; family Streptomycetaceae; genus Streptomyces; species Streptomyces sp. NPDC013187. The sequence goes on from NZ_JBIBAF010000004.1 coordinate 516,790, forward strand.
CGGGTCGGTGACGGAGGCGTTGTGGGACACCAGGGGTTTCTCCTTGAGGAAGAGGGCGATGACCAGTCCGAGGACGAGCACCGGCACCAGGTAGAGGAAGATCCGCGGCATGGCGTCGGCATACGCCCGGATGTAGTCGTCGCGCAGGGCCGGGGGCAGCGCGTGCACGAGCTGCGGGGTGAGGGACTCGAGGTCCGGGAGCGCGGTGCCTGCGCGCGCGGGAAGACGCTCGGCGAGGGCGTCGGCGAGCCGGTCGGCGAGGAGGGTGCCGAAGACGGCGGCTCCGACGCTGCCGCCGATCTGACGGAAGTAGTTGTTGGCGCTGGTGGCGGTGCCGAGGTCGGCGGGGCGCACGGAGTTCTGCACGGCGAGGATCAGCACCGGCATCACCATGCCGATGCCCGCGCCGAGGACGGCCATCCAGATGCTGTAGTGCAGCCGGGGTGTGCCGACCTCCAGGCGCGACAGCAGCCCCATGCCGACGACGGAGAGGGCACCGCCGAGGATCGGGTAGGCCTTGTAGCGGCCGGTGTGGCTGATGAGCTGCCCGACGACGACCGAGGCGCCGACGATGCCGGCCATCATCGGCAGCATGAGCAGGCCCGACTCGGTGGCGGTCGCCCCGTCGACCATCTGCAGGTACGTCGGCAGGTAGCTGGCGGCGCCGAACAGGCCCGCCCCGATCACCATGCCGACCAGGCCGGTGACGTTGAAGACGGAGTCCCTGAACAGCCGCAGCGGGATGAGGGGTTCGACGGCGAAGTGCTCGGTGACCAGGAAGAGGACCGTCGCCGCCGCCGCTCCGGCCGCTAGCCCGAGGATCATCCGCGAGTCCCAGGCGTACTCGGTGCCGCCCCAACTGGTCAGCAGGACCAGGCAGGTGGAGGCCGCGGTCAGCAGCAGCGCGCCGAGGACGTCGAGACGTGCCCTGGTGGCCGGCTTGGGGAGCTTCAGCGTGACGGCGACGACGGCGAGGGTGATCAGGCCGAAGGGGACGTTGACGTAGAAGCACCAGCGCCAGGAGAGGTGGTCGGTGAAGTAGCCGCCGAGCAGCGGCCCGGCCACGGAGGCGAGGCCGAAGGCGGCGCCGATCAGGCCCATGTAGCGGCCGCGCCGCCTGGACGGCACGATGTCCGCGATGATCGCCTGGACGCCGATCATGAGGCCGCCCGCGCCGACGCCCTGCAGGGCACGGAAGGCGATCAGCTGGTCCATGGTCTGCGCCCGGCCCGCGAGCGCGGAGCCGGCGACGAAGACGACGATCGCGAACTGGAAGACGCCCTTGCGGCCGAGGAGATCACCGAGCTTGCCGTAGATCGGCAGGCCGACGGTGGCGGTGAGCAGGTAGGCGGTGATCGCCCAGGACATCCGGTCCAGGCCATGCAGTTCACCGACGATCTTCGGGAGCGCGGTGGCGACGATCATCTGCTCCAGGGCGGCCAGGAGCAGGGCCGGCATGAGAGCGAAGAAGATCAGCCGCACCCGCCGCGGGCTGGGTCCGCTGTCCTGATCCGGCGGCGGCACGGGGGTGTCGGGAGGCGCCACCGCCGGTTCGTCCTGCGCCAGAGTGATCCCGCCCACTCACCGCTCCCCTCGTCGCGCTGCCGCGCAATTCCCGCGTAAAAGCGACAACTACGAGCAAGCGCGACGAGTTACGGCACAGGAGCGGGCCGTAGGGAGATCACTCGAACCGGTGAGGGGCACGGCGAGGGGCGGCAAAACCCCTTGGATGTCCGCTCCTTGGGAGGGCTACTTCTCGACCTCGGCGGCGAGCTTGGTGAGCATCGCGTCGTAGATCCGGCCGAGACCCTTGGGGGCGAAGGTCTTCTCGAAGAAGCCGCCGATGCCGCCGGCGCCGGTCCAGGTGGTGGTCACCACGACCCGGGACTTGCCCTCGCCGGCCGGGGTGACCCGCCAGGTGGTGACCATGGAGGAGTTGCGGTCCTTCTCGACCAGTTCGCCGTCGGTGGGTTCGCTGACCTCCAGGAGGCAGTCGCGCACCCGCTTGCTGGTGGCCTGGAGCCTCCAGTGGACGAGGGTGCCCTCGCCGTCGCCGCCCTCCCGGACCTCGTACTCGCTGAACTGCTCGGGCAGCAGCTTCGCGCGCGTGCCGCTGTAGTCGGCGAGGGCGTCGAACACCGTCTCCGCGTCCGCCGCGACGATCCGCTCCGTAGTGGCCTCGACCTGCGCCATCGCTTTCCTCCAGGACCTGGTTGCTCGGGGGTCGGGGCAAGCCAACCACCCCGCCGCCCGGCGCCCCAAATCGGGGTGGCGCAACCCGGTCGAACACGTTCGGAAAACACCCTCGCACGATCAAGGGAACATGTGTTCTATTCTGTGGTCAGTGCTACCGAGGAGGCGTCATGCGCTGGGAGAACCTCACATCGGACTCCGAACACAGCCGGGCCGATGCCGCGCTGTTCGGCGCGGACGCGGTCACGACCCGCACGTTCGACATTCCGGAGTTCCGAGGAATCACGTTCCACGAGATCCGGGCCCGCTCGATCATCAACCGGGTGCCGGCGGTCTCACGGATGTCGTTCCAGTGGACGGTCAATCCGTATCGGGGCTGCTCACACGCGTGCGTGTACTGCTTCGCGCGCAAGACGCACAGCTACCTGGACCTCGACACGGGCCTCGGCTTCGACAGCCAGATCGTCGTCAAGACCAACGCGCCGGAGCTGCTGCGCCGGCAGCTCGGCTCGCGCCGCTGGCAGGGCGAGCACATCGCGATGGGCACCAACGTCGACTGCTACCAGCGCGCCGAGGGCCGCTACCGGCTGATGCCGGGCATCATCTCGGCGCTGCGCGACCACGCGAACCCCTTCTCGATCCTGACCAAGGGCACGCTCATCCTGCGCGACCTGGAGCTGATCGAGCAGGCGGCACAGGTCACCGACGTCGGCATCTCCGTCTCGGTCGGTTTCACCGAGGAGGAGCTCTGGCGCACCGTCGAACCGGGCACGCCGGCGCCCGAGCGGCGCCTCGACGTGGTGCGCACCCTGGCCGAGCACGGCATCGGCTGCGGAGTGCTGATGGCTCCGGTGATCCCGTTCCTGAGCGACAGCCCCGCCCAACTGCGCGCGACGGTACGGGCGATCGCGGCCTCCGGCGCCACGTCCGTGACGCCCCTGGTGCTGCATCTGCGGCCCGGCGCCCGCGAGTGGTTCATGGCCTGGCTGGGGCAGCACCATCCGCACCTGGTGGCCCGTTACGAGCGGATGTACGCGGAGGGCTCCTACGCCCCGAAGTGGTACCAGCGGCGGATCACCCGTCAGGTGCACGAACTGGCCGAGGAGTACGGCATCGGTCCCACGCGCGCGGACATACCGCGCCGGATCCGGCCGCCCGAACCGGCCGAGCCCCCCTCCTCCGAGCCGACCCAACTGTCGCTCCTCTAGGAGCATTCGAGCGCATCCCGCGACCCAATCGGGTCAAGTCTTGACGGAACACGTTCTTCCAGCGCCGTGTGCCGGGACGAATCGGCGAGGACTGTGAGCCCCGCGGTCCGACGCCCCTCCGTCCTGGAAGGCCTCCATGAGAACACGCGCAGCCGTGCTGTGCGGCGCCGCCGCCGTCGCGCTGGCCGGGAGCCTCACGGCCGTGCCCGCCGAGGCGGACGCACCGCACTCCGCAGGTACCTTTCGCCTGGCGAAGCCGAGCTGGAGGACGTGCGGCACCACCGACTATCCGCTGCTCCAGTGCGCGTCCCTCAAGGTGCCGCTCGACCACGCGAACCCGGACGGCCGGCAGGTCACCCTCGCGCTGTCCCGCGTCCCGCACACCTCCGAGCGGTTCCAGGGCCCGCTCCTGGTCAATCCCGGCGGCCCCGGCGGCGACGGCCTGATCCTCGCCGGTTTCGTCGCGGACTCGCTGCCCAAGGAGGTCGCGGCCCAGTACGACGTCATCGGGTTCGACCCGCGCGGCGTGGGCGCCAGCAGACCGGCACTGGACTGTGAACCCGGCTACTTCGGCCCGGTGCGCCCGGACTCGGTGCCGAGCACGCCCGAGACCGAGCGGGCCAACCTCGCCCGCGCCAAGTCCTTCGCAGCGGCCTGTACCAGGAAGTACGGGCACCTGCTGCCGTACATCGACACGATCAGCGCCGCACACGACATCGAGGCGATCCGGCAGGCCCTGGGCGCGAAGAAGATCAACTACTTCGGCTACTCGTACGGCACCTACCTGGGCGCGGTCTATGCCGGCCTGTACCCGCAGCGGGTCCGGCGTCTGGTCCTCGACTCCATCGCCGACCCCACCGACGTGTGGTACACCGCCAACCTCAACCAGGACCACGCCTTCAACGACCGTCACCGCGCCTTCATGGCCTGGGTCGCCAGGCACGACGCGCGGTACCGGCTCGGCACCGACCCGGAGAAGGTCGAAGCCACCTGGTACGCCATGCGGGCGGCACTGGCGAGGAAACCCGCGGGCGGCCGGGTGGGCGCCGCGGAACTCGAGGACACCTACCTCCCGGGAACCTACTTCAACGGATACTGGCCCCCTCTGGCGGAGGCGTTCGCGGCGTACGTGAACCGCAAGGACCCCGAACCGCTGGTCGCGGCCCACAAGGACTTCGGCGCGATCGACGCCGCCGACGACAACAGCTACAGCATCTACACAGCGGTGCAGTGCCGGGACGCCTTCTGGCCCCGCGACTGGCACCAGTGGCGCAAGGACAACTGGGCGGCGTACGAGAAGGCGCCGTTCATGACCTGGAACAACGCCTGGTACAACGCGCCGTGCGCGTTCTGGCCGACGGAGTCGCTGCGCCCGGTGAACGTGGCGAACGGCAAGCTGCCGCCGGTGCTGCTGTTCCAGGCGACCGCCGACGCGGCCACTCCGTACGAGGGCGGTGTCACCATGCACCGCCTGCTGGCCGGTTCCAGCCTGGTGGTCGAGCAGGGCGGCGGCAACCACGGCATCACGCTGAGTGGCAACGCCTGCCTGGACAAGCACCTGGCGGCCTACCTGACCGACGGCACCGTGCCGCGTGGCTTGGGCGAGGCGGACGCGGCATGCGACGCGCTACCCGAACCCAAGCCCCCCGCCACAGCCTCGGACAAGGCGGCGTCGTCCTCCTCGAACGGCGCGGTACTGCACGCCCTGCTCGGCTTCCGCCACTGAGCGGCTGACGACCCGTCGGGGGGTGTCCATGCCATGGTCCACCATGGAGCCATGAGTGACCTGACGAGGATCCCCGCCCCTGACGGCGTCGCCGCCGCGGCCCAGTACAGCCACGTCGTCGTGGGCACCGGCCGTTTCGTGGCCATCGCCGGCCAGCTCGCGCTCGACGAGCGCGGGCGACTGGTCGGCGAGGGCGATCCGGCGGCCCAGGCGCACCAGATCTTCGAGAACCTCCGGCGCTGTCTGGCGGCCGCCGACGCCACCTTCGACGACGTCGTCAAACTCACCTACTTCGTGACGGACATGGCCCATATGCCGGCCGTCCGCGCGGCCCGCGCCGCGCACATACCCGACGACCGGCTGCCGGCCGCTTCGGCGGTGCAGGTCGCCGCGCTGGTCCGGCCGGAGTTCCTCATCGAGGTCGAGGCGTTCGCCGTGGTCGCTCCATGAGGAGTCCGCGGATACGGGAGATGGCTCTCGCCGACTGCGACCGCGTCGCGGAGATCCGCGTCGGCGGCTGGCGCGGCGCCTACCGGGGCCTGATCCCACAGTCGTACCTGGACGGGCTCAGCGTCGAGGAGGACGCCGAGCGCCGTCGTACGCACCTTTCGCAGAGCGACGGCAGCGTGGTGAACCTGGTCGCCGAGGGCACCGACGGCGAGCTCGTCGGATGGGCCTGCCATGGGCCCTACCGGGGGGGCGAAGTCCTCACCCAGGGTGCCGAGTTGTACGCGATCTACGTCCACCCGGATCAGGTGGGACGGGGCGTGGGACGGGCGCTGCTCACGGAGTCCGTCGCGCGCTGCTCCGCCGCGGGCCACGGACGTCTCCTGCTGTGGGTGCTCAAGGAGAACGACCGGGCCCGCCGGTTCTACGAGCGGGCCGGTTTCCGGGTGGACGGTGCCGAGGAGCTCTTCGAGGTGGACGGGGTCGCTGTTCCCGAGGTGCGGTACGCCAGGCCTCTGCAGCGCTGACGTCACCTCTGCTTCGGGATCCGCCCCAGCGCCCGCACCGCTGCCTCGGCCAGCGCCGGATGCGCGAGGGCCTCGTTCAGAACGGGTCCGGCCCGGACGTCACCCAGGGCGCCGAGCCCGTCCACACAGGCGAGGGCCACGCGGCGGTACGGGTCGTGCGGGCGCAACCGCCGCCGGAGGGTGGTGATCAGCGCGGGCACCGCCTCCGGGGCACGCAGCTCGACCAGGAGCCGTACCGGATGCAGGGCGTAGGCGACGCGCAGTTCGTTGGTGGCGAGGGCGGCGGCCGCGCGGGCGGTGCGCGGGTCGCCGAGCCGGGCGAGGGCGTGGGCGGCGGAGGCGCAGCGCGGCGGGTCGCGGTGGTTGAGCAGCAGCACCAGGGCCTCGAAGGCCCGCCGGTCCCGCGCGAGCCCCAGCCGGAACGCCGCCAGCTCCCTCGCCCACAGATGCTGCCCGGGCTCGGTCAGCATCGCGGCCAGGGCGTCGAGGTCGTCGGTCGCCACGAGCCGCTCGAACGCGGGTGACGCCCCCGACTCCTGCCGTAAGCGCTCCGTGAGTGATCGCAACTCTTCGTCCATGGCACAGAGGTTAGGGCCTGCCGTCCGGAGCACGCCGCAGACGCCGGACCGATGCGGGACCGAGAATCACCGCCGACTCCCCGCGGCCTGATCCGAACGACGGGCCCCGACTGGCCAAGGGCCCCGCGACGACAGACCCAGGGGCGTCGCGAGCCGCGCGGGACCTACGTCACAAACACGGGGGCTGGCGCGCTCGTTACCCGCCGGTTAAGCTCAGACGAGCGAGTTACCCACTCGCATTCCTCGCGGCGGTCTGGTGACGCGGCTGTCGCGGGAGCAGTCGGTTCGGTGCCTCAGGTACCGCAGTACGGCTCGGCCCCGGGACAGGGCCGGTCGGAATCGCCGTTCATCCCGGGCGTGTGCACGCCCGTGGAGGCGGCACCGGGCGTGTGCGCTTCGCAGCCCGGCCAGCACCCGCACTCATCCACGCACCCGGTGCGCCCGTGGTCCGGCTCCTGCCGGCTCCTTCGGCGCACCCGGAGCGCGTTTCCCCGTCGTCACCCTCATCCTGGAGTCCCGCGATGGCCTCTCCTCTTTCCGACCCGTCCCAGTCCACGCTGCAGACCGTCGCCGTCGTCGGCCTCGGCACGATGGGCACCGGCATCGCCGAGGTCCTCGCCAAGGCCGGCCGCACCGTCGTCGGCATCGACATCAGCGAGGCCCAGGCCGCGAAGTGCGTCGCCGCCCTGGAGGCCTCCACCGCCCGCGGCGTCGAGCGCGGCCGACTGACCGAGCAGGAGCGCGCCGAGATCCTCGGCCGTGTCCGCACCTCCGGTGACCTGCGCACCGCCGCCGACGCCGACCTGGTCATCGAGGTGGCCCCGGAGTCGTACGAGATCAAGCAGCAGATCTTCCGGGAGCTGGACGGGATCGTCCGCCCCGAGACGATCCTGGCGACCGGCACCAACGCCCTGTCCGTGACGCGGCTGGCCGCCGACTCCTCCCGCCCCGAGCGGGTGCTGGGCCTGCACTTCTTCAACCCCGCCCCGGCCATGAAGCTGGTCGAGGTCGTCTCCTCGGTACTGACCGCGCCGGCCGCCGTCACGGCGGTCACCGACCTCGCGCTCGACCTGGGCAAGGAGCCCGTCGCGGTCGGCGACCGCCCCGGGTTCGTCGCGGACGGCCTGCTGTTCGGCTACCTCAACCAGGCGGCCGCGATGTACGAGGCGAAGTACGCCTCCCGCGAGGACATCGACGCCGCGATGCGGCTGGGCTGCGGACTGCCGATGGGCCCGCTGGCGCTGCTCGACCTGATCGGCGTCGACACCGCGCGCACGGTCCTGGAGGCCATGTACGCCGCCTCCCGCGACCGTCTGCACGCCCCGGCCCCGATCCTCAAGCAGCTCAGCGAGGCCGGCCTGACCGGCCGCAAGGCGGGGCGCGGCTTCTACACGTACGAGGCACCGGGCAGCGCGACCGTCGTGCGGGACGCCCTGACCCCGCTGGAGGGCTGCGACCTGGTTCCGGGCCGGGAGATCCGCTCGGTCGGCGTCGCGGGCTCGGGAACCATGGCCTCCGGTATCGCCGAGGTGTTCGCCAAGGCCGGGTACGAGGTGGTCATCGCCGCCCGCAGCGCGGAGAAGGCGCAGACCGCGAAGGCCCGGATCGGCAAGTCCCTGTCCCGCTCGGTCGACAAGGGCCGGATGACCGCCGAGGCGGCCGCCGGGACCCTGGACCGCATCACGGCCTCGGGCACCTACGAGGACTTCGCCGGCGTCGACCTGGCCGTGGAGGCGGTCGCCGAGGACCTGGAGGTCAAGCGGCAGCTGTTCACGACCCTGGACAAGGTCTGCAAGCCGGGCGCGATCCTGGCCACCACGACCTCGTCGTTGCCGGTCGTCGCCTGCGCCCGGGCCACCTCACGCCCGCAGGACGTGATCGGCATGCACTTCTTCAACCCGGCGCCGGCCATGAAGCTGGTCGAGGTCGTCCGTACGGTGCTGACCGCCGACGACGTCCACGCCACGGTCCGCGAGGTCTGCGGCCGGATCAGGAAGCACCCGGTCGACTGCGGTGACCGGGCCGGCTTCATCGTGAACGCACTGCTCTTCCCGTACCTGAACAACGCGATCAAGATGGTCGAGGAGCACTACGCGTCGCTCGACGACATCGACGCGGCGATGAAGCTGGGCGGCGGTTACCCGATGGGCCCGTTCGAGCTGCTGGACGTCGTCGGACTGGACGTCTCGCTGGCCATCGAGAAGGTCCTGCACCGCGAGTTCCGCGACCCGGGGCTCGCTCCGGCGCCGCTGCTGGAGCACCTGGTGGCCGCGGGCTGCCTCGGCCGCAAGACCGGCCGAGGCTTCCGCGAATATGCCAAGCGCTGAGCGTCCAGGCGACTGGTTCCGGTCCGGCGCGGAGTGGGGCGGCCTGCTCGGCCCGGACCGGTTCCACCCGGCCGGCCCGCCCGCCCCTCCCGCGCCCCAGGGCGCCGTGGAAGAACCGGGCCATGCGCGGCGAGCTGCGCACATGCAGTACGTTCAGGGCATGTCCCAGCCCGCCAGGTCCTCACGTACACCAGCCACGGCCGACGCGCCGGAAAGCGCCGCCGGCTCCCGCGCCGCCGCCCAGCGGCTCAAGATGCGCAGGGAACTGGCGGCCGCCGCGATGGAGCTGTTCGCGACCAAGGGGTACGAGGCGACCACCGTCGACGAGATCGCGGCGCAGGCCGGGGTCGCCCGCCGCACCTTCTTCCGTCACTTCCGCTCCAAGGAAGAGGCGATCTTCCCCGACCACGACGACACCCTGATCCGGGCCGAGGCGGTGCTCAACGCCGCGCCCGCGCACGAGCATCCGCTCGACACGGTGTGCCGTGGCATCAAGGAGGTCATGAGGATGTACGCGGCGCGGCCGGAGATCTCGGTCGCCCGCTACAAGCTGACGCGTGAGGTGCCCACCCTGCGCGAGGCGGAGATCGCGTCGGTGGCCCGCTACGAGCGTCTGTTCACCCGCTACCTCCTCGGCCACTTCGACGAGCGGGCGCACGCCGACGACGCCAACGACGACCCGCTGCTGGCGGAGGTCGCCGCGTCCGCGGTCGTCACGGCCCACAACCACGTGCTGCGGCGCTGGCTGCGCGCGGGCGGCCAGGGCGATGTGGAGGCGCAGCTGGACCACGCCTTCGCGATCGTGCGCAAGACGTTCGGCACGGGCATCGGGGCCGGGCGCTCCACGGAACCGCAGCCGGCCGTGGCGACGGCCTCGGCTCAGGGCGAGGTGCTGGTGACCGTCGCCCGTACCGACGCACCGCTGGACGAGGTCATGCGGACCATCGAGCAGGCGCTCAAGGAGCGCTGAGTCTCCTTCACCCGTGTGATGACGGCCACCCCTCGGGGTGGCCGTTTTGGCATGTCAGGGGCCGTTTTGCAGGCTCTCGGAGGGCCCGTTCGATCGATCATCGCTCATTTGTTACGTAAAGATTTCATCTGAGGCCAAGTTCTGGCACTCAGTGCCTTGCGGGGTGACACGCGGTGTCATACGTTGAAGGAGTCCGGACGACGTCCCGGCAGGCCGAACCCGCCTGCACGCCCGGACGCCTGCGTCACAGGCAACCTCCCGCGCCACCAAGCGCTGCCGATCAGCACCACCGCCGAACCGACGGCACACCCTCAACCCTCAGCAGCACCGACGAACCCATCGGCGCCCCTCCCTCAGGGCGCTCACCGCCGGAGGCAACACCGTGACCGTTAAGGACATCCTGGCCGCGATCCAGTCGCCCGACTCCACGTCGGAGGACTTCGCCGCCCTCCCGCTCCCCGAGTCGTACCGCGCGATCACCGTGCACAAGGACGAGACGGAGATGTTCGCGGGCCTCGAGACCCGCGACAAGGACCCCCGCAAGTCGATCCACCTGGACGAGGTGCCGCTGCCCGAGCTCGGCCCGGGCGAGGCCCTGGTGGCCGTCATGGCCTCGTCGGTCAACTACAACTCGGTGTGGACCTCGATCTTCGAGCCGCTGTCCACCTTCGGCTTCCTCGAGCGCTACGGCCGCACCAACGAGCTGGCCAAGCGCCACGACCTGCCGTACCACATCATCGGCTCCGACCTCGCGGGTGTCGTCCTGCGCACCGGCCCGGGCGTCAACGCCTGGCGGCCCGGTGACGAGGTCGTCGCGCACTGCCTGTCCGTCGAGCTGGAGTCCAGCGACGGCCACAACGACACGATGCTCGACCCCGAGCAGCGCATCTGGGGCTTCGAGACCAACTTCGGCGGCCTCGCCGAGATCGCGCTGGTCAAGTCCAACCAGCTGATGCCCAAGCCCGACCACCTGTCGTGGGAGGAGGCCGCCGCCCCCGGTCTGGTCAACTCCACCGCCTACCGGCAGCTGGTCTCCCGCAACGGCGCCGGCATGAAGCAGGGCGACAACGTCCTGATCTGGGGCGCGAGCGGCGGACTCGGCTCCTACGCCACCCAGTTCGCGCTGGCCGGCGGCGCCAACCCGATCTGTGTCGTCTCCAGCGAGCAGAAGGCGGACATCTGCCGCTCGATGGGCGCCGACGCGATCATCGACCGCAACGCCGAGGGCTACAAGTTCTGGAAGGACGAGAACACCCAGGACCCCAAGGAGTGGAAGCGCTTCGGCAAGCGCATCCGCGAACTCACCGGCGGCGAGGACATCGACATCGTCTTCGAGCACCCCGGCCGCGAGACCTTCGGCGCGAGCGTCTTCGTCACGCGCAAGGGCGGCACCATCACCACCTGCGCCTCGACCTCGGGCTACATGCACGAGTACGACAACCGCTACCTGTGGATGTCGCTGAAGCGGATCATCGGCTCGCACTTCGCCAACTACCGCGAGGCCTGGGAGGCCAACCGGCTCATCGCGAAGGGCAAGATCCACCCCACCCTGTCGAAGGTGTACTCCCTGGAGGACACCGGCCAGGCCGCGTTCGACGTGCACCGCAACCTCCACCAGGGCAAGGTCGGCGTGCTGTGCATGTCCCCCGAGGAGGGCCTGGGCGTGCGCGACCAGGCGAAGCGCGCCCAGCACATCGACGCCATCAACCGCTTCCGCAACATCTGAGACGTACGGGGGCACAGATGACTGAGCGTCAGCCCGCTGAAGCGAAGCGGGAGAAGGACCGGCCGTGGCTCATGCGCACGTACGCCGGTCACTCCACGGCCGAGGCGTCCAACGAGCTGTACCGGCGCAACCTCGCCAAGGGCCAGACAGGTCTGTCGGTGGCGTTCGACCTGCCGACGCAGACCGGCTACGACTCCGACCACATCCTCGCCCGCGGCGAGGTCGGCCGGGTCGGCGTGCCGATCGCGCACGTCGGTGACATGCGCCGGCTGTTCCAGGACATCCCCCTGGAGCAGATGAACACCTCGATGACGATCAACGCCACCGCCATGTGGCTGCTGGCGCTCTACCAGGTCGTCGCCGAGGAGCAGGGCGCGGACATCACCAAGCTCCAGGGCACGACCCAGAACGACATCGTCAAGGAGTACCTGTCCCGGGGGACGCACGTCTTCCCGCCGGGGCCGAGCCTCCGCCTGACGACGGACATGATCGCGTACACGGTCTCCCACATCCCGAAGTGGAACCCGATCAACATCTGCAGCTACCACCTGCAGGAGGCGGGCGCCACGCCGGTCCAGGAGATCGCGTACGCGATGTCCACCGCGATCGCCGTCCTCGACGCCGTGCGCGACTCCGGCCAGGTGCCGCAGGAGCGCATGGGCGACGTCGTGGCACGCATCTCGTTCTTCGTGAACGCGGGCGTCCGCTTCATCGAGGAGATGTGCAAGATGCGGGCGTTCGGCCGCATCTGGGACCGCATCACCCGCGAGCGCTACGGCATCGAGAACCCCAAGCAGCGCCGCTTCCGCTACGGCGTCCAGGTCAACTCCCTGGGTCTGACGGAGGCGCAGCCGGAGAACAACGTCCAGCGGATCGTGCTGGAGATGCTGGCCGTCACCCTCTCCAAGGACGCCCGCGCGCGTGCCGTGCAGTTGCCCGCCTGGAACGAGGCGCTGGGTCTGCCCCGGCCCTGGGACCAGCAGTGGTCGCTGCGCATCCAGCAGGTGCTGGCGTACGAGAGCGACCTGCTGGAGTACGAGGACATCTTCGAGGGCTCGAAGGTCATCGAGTCGAAGGTGGAGCAGCTGGTCGAGGAGGCGTTCGCCGAGATCGAGCGCATCCAGGAGATGGGCGGCGCGATGGCGGCCGTCGAGTCCGGCTACCTCAAGTCGCAGCTGGTCGCCTCGCACGCCGAGCGCCGGGGCCGGATCGAGTCCGGCCAGGAGAAGATCATCGGGGTCAACGCCTTCGAGGGCACCGAGCCGAACCCGCTGACCGCCGACCTGGACACCGCGATTCAGACGGTGGACCCGGCGGTCGAGGCCCGGGTCATCGCCTCGCTCCAGCAGTGGCGCGACAGCCGCTACCAGCCGCCCTTCAACCACCCGCGGCCCTGCAAGGCCCTGGAGCGGCTGAAGGAGGCCGCGCGCGGCGACGAGAACCTCATGGAGGCCACCCTGGAGTGCGCCCGCGCCGGGGCGACGACCGGCGAGTGGGCCGGGGCCCTGCGCGAGGTGTTCGGCGAGTTCCGGGCACCCACGGGCGTCTCGTCGGCGCCGGTGGCCGTCCCCGTCGAGGAGGGCAGCACGCTCGCCCTGGTGCGCCGCAAGGTGGATCTGACGGCCAAGGACCTGGGCGTCGGCAAGCTGCGCTTCCTGGTCGGCAAGCCGGGCCTGGACGGGCACTCCAACGGCGCCGAGCAGATCGCGGTCCGCGCGCGCGACGCCGGCTTCGAGGTGGTCTACCAGGGCATCCGGCTGACGCCGGAGCAGATCGTGGACGCGGCCCTCGCCGAGGACGTGCACGCGGTCGGCCTGTCCATCCTGTCCGGCTCCCACGCGCAGCTGGTGCCGGACGTCCTCGAACGGCTGCGTGTGGGCGGTGCCACAGATATACCCGTGATCGCCGGTGGCATCATCCCGAATGGTGACGCCGAGCAGCTCAGGGAAGCCGGAGTGGCCGCGGTCTTCACCCCGAAGGACTTCGACATCACCGGAATCATCGGCCGCATCGTCGACGAGATCCGGAAAGCGAACAAGCTCGACCCCCTGGAGGTCCCCGCATGACCAGCCCTGCTCCGCAGGTCAACCGCCTTCGCCCCCGGCGTTCCTGCCTGGCGGTACCGGGCTCGAACCCGCGCTTCCTGGAGAAGGCCCAGGGCCTCCCGGCCGACCAGGTCTTCCTCGACCTGGAGGACGCCTGCGCCCCGCTCGCCAAGCCCGAGGCGCGGCACACCATCGTCAAGTTCCTCAACGAGGGCGACTGGACGGGCAAGACGCGGGTCGTGCGCGTCAACGACTGGACGACCGAGTGGACGTACCGCGACGTCGTCACGGTCGTCGAGGGCGCCGGCCAGAACCTCGACTGCATCATGCTGCCGAAGGTGCAGACGGCCCAGCAGATCGTCGCCCTCGACCTCCTCCTCACCCAGATCGAGAAGACGATGGGCTTCGAGGTCGGCAAGATCGGCATCGAGGCGCAGATCGAGAACGCGCAGGGCCTGAACAACGTCAACGAGATCGCGACGGCCTCCCAGCGCGTCGAGACGATCATCTTCGGCCCGGCCGACTTCATGGCGTCCATCAACATGAAGTCGCTGGTCGTGGGCGAGCAGCCGCCCGGCTACCCGGCGGACGCCTACCACTACATCCTGATGAAGATCCTGATGGCCGCCCGCGCCAACAACCTCCAGGCGATCGACGGCCCGTACCTCCAGATCCGCAACATCGACGGCTACCGCGAGGTCGCCCAGCGCGCCGCCGCGCTCGGCTTCGACGGCAAGTGGGTGCTGCACCCGGGCCAGGTCGAGGCGTCCAACGAGATCTTCTCGCCGTCGCAGGAGGACTACGACCACGCCGAGCTGATCCTGGACGCGTACGACTACTACACGTCCGAGGCGGGCGGCAAGAAGGGCTCGGCGATGCTCGGCGACGAGATGATCGACGAGGCCAGCCGCAAGATGGCCCTGGTCATCTCCGGCAAGGGCCGCGCGGCCGGCATGCAGCGCACCAGCAAGTTCGAGATCCCGGAGGGCTGAGCGCGATGCAGTTCGGACGCACCTACGAGGAGTTCGAGGTCGGGGCGACGTACAAGCACTGGCCGGGAAAGACGGTCACGGAATACGACGACCACCTGTTCTGTCTCCTCACGATGAACCACCACCCGCTCCACATGGACACGAACTATGCGGAGAAGACGACGGACTTCGGCAAGAACGTCGTCGTCGGGAACTACATCTACTCGCTGCTGCTCGGCATGTCCGTGCCGGACATCTCCGGCAAGGCCATCGCCAACCTGGAGATCGAGTCGCTGAAGCACGTGGCGCCGACCTTCCACGGCGACACGATCTACGGCCAGACGACCGTGCTCGACAAGTGGCCGTCGAAGTCGAAGAACGACCGCGGCATCGTTTACGTCGAGACCAAGGGCTACAAGCAGGACGGCACGCTGGTCTGCGTGTTCCGCCGCAAGGTGATGGTGCCGACCGAGACGTACATCAAGGAGCGCGGCGGCGAGCAGCCCGGCCGCCCCGAGCTCAGGGAGCAGGAGAAGTAGCCATGGCGCGACTCGCCCAGACCGCCGGTCTGACCGACATCCAGCAGGAGATCCTGTCCACCGTCCGGGACTTCGTGGACAAGGAGATCATTCCGGTCGCGACCGAGCTGGAGCACCGCGACGAGTACCCGCAGCAGATCGTCGACGGGCTGAAGGAGTTGGGCCTGTTCGGCCTGATGATCCCCGAGGAGTACGGGGGTCTGGGCGAGTCGCTCCTGACCTACGCGCTGTGCGTGGAGGAGATCGCCCGCGGGTGGATGTCGGTGTCCGGCATCATCAACACCCACTTCATCGTGGCGTACATGCTCAAGCAGCACGGCACGCAGGAGCAGAAGGACCACTTCCTGCCGAAGATGGCGGCCGGCGACATCCGGGGCGCCTTCTCGATGTCGGAGCCGGGCCTCGGCTCGGACGTGTCGGCGATCACGTCGAAGGCGGTCAAGGACGGCGAGGAGTACGTCCTCAACGGCCAGAAGATGTGGCTGACGAACGGCGGAACGTCGTCCCTGGTGGCCGTGCTGGTCAGAAGTGACGAAGGTCACGCCGAGGGCACCGCCCCCCACAAGTCGATGACGACCTTCCTGGTCGAGAAGGAGCCCGGTTTCGGTGAGGTGCGCCCCGGCCTCACGATCCCCGGCAAGATCGACAAGATGGGTTACAAGGGGGTCGACACCACCGAACTCATCATGGATGGCCTGCGGATTCCTGCGGATCGTGTGCTCGGAGGGGTCACCGGCCGTGGTTTCTACCAGATGATGGACGGCGTGGAGGTCGGCCGCGTGAACGTGGCGGCGCGTGGCTGCGGCGTCGCTCAGCGTGCGTTCGAGCTGGGCGTCCGGTACGCGCAGCAGCGCCACACCTTCGGCAAGCCTATCGCCCAGCACCAGGCGATCCAGTTCAAGCTGGCCGAGATGGCTACCAAGGTCGAGGCCGCCCATGCGATGATGGTGAACGCAGCACGCAAAAAGGACTCCGGGGAGCGAAACGACCTCGAGGCCGGGATGGCGAAATACCTCGCCTCCGAGTACTGCAAGGAGGTCGTCGAAGACGCCTTCCGGATCCACGGCGGCTACGGCTTCTCCAAGGAGTACGAGATCGAGCGCCTCTACCGTGAGGCTCCGATGCTGCTCATCGGTGAAGGTACCGCCGAGATCCAGAAAATGATCATCGGCAGGCGGCTGCTCGAAGAGTATCGATTCCAGGGCTAGATGTCCGGATACGGGGTGTTTTCTTGGAGAAGAAGATCACACCCCGTCAGCACTCTTCTGCCGCCGACTCGGCTGGCTGGCTTACCCAGTTACGGCCCCGAGCCGCTACGATCGCCGGAAAGCCGCCGTCCCCCGTCAGTGTGCGGCATCATCCGCTACGAAGGTCATCCATGCCCCACAGCCAAACCTCTGCACCTCGCGACAGCCGGGCCGGCGTACGCCTCGCGCGCGGAGCATCGCCGTGGCTCCTTCCGACCGTCGCCACCGCAGCCCTCAGCCTGGCGCGGGCCCGGCGCTCCGGCGCCGCCAAGGCCGTCGCCGTTCCCGCCACCGCGCTCGCGGCGGGGATGCTGTGGTTCTTCCGCGACCCCGAGCGCGAGATCACCCAGGGCCGGGTCATCTCACCCGCCGACGGTGTGGTGCAGAGCATCATGCCGTGGAAGGACGGCCGCACCCGCGTCGCGATCTTCATGAGCCCGCTCAACGTCCACGTCAACCGCGCGCCGCTGGCCGGCACGGTGACGTCGGTCGAGCACATCCCCGGTGGCTTCGTTCCCGCCTTCAACAAGGAGAGCGAGAACAACGAGCGTGTCGTCTGGCACTTCGACACCGAGCTCGGCGACATCGAGATGATCCAGATCGCCGGCGCGGTCGCCCGTCGCATCGTCCCGTACCTGCCCGAGGGCACGAAGGTCGAGCAGGGCGAGCGGATCGGCCTGATCCGCTTCGGCTCGCGGGTCGACCTCTACCTGCCCGAGGGCGTGGAGGTCGCGGTCGAGGTCGGTCAGAAGACCGTCGCGGGGGTGACTCGCATTGACCGTGATTGATCCTGACACCAAGGCCGGCTGGGTCCCGGAGTCCGACGGGGTCGACGAGGAAGAGGAGATGCCCCTCTCTCTGCGCCTGTCGATAGCGGACACCCTGACGCTCGGCAACGCCACGTGCGGCTTCATGGCGGTGTACTTCACCACCACCGGCATCCTGATCCCGGACCTCATGGGCAGCCAGGAGTCCGGCATGGCGCGCAACAGCGCGGCCACGGCGGTCATCCTGATGCTGTGCGCGGCGGTCTTCGACCTGTTCGACGGCCTGGTGGCGCGCAAGCTGCGCTCCTCCCCCATGGGCGCCGAGCTGGACAACCTGTCCGACCTGATCAGCTTCGGCCTGGCCCCGGCGTACTTCGTCCTCGTCTACGGCATGGTGGCCGAGGGCGCGTACCAGCGGGTCGCGGCGGTCGGGGCGATCGTGGTGCTGCTGGCGGTGGTGCTGCGGCTTGCCCGGTTCTCGTGCGTCACGGTCAAGGACGGCACCTTCCAGGGCATGCCGTCGCCGTTCGGCGCACTGACGGTCGTGTCCATCGTGTTGCTGGAGCTGCCGTTCGTGGCGACGCTGCTGGCGATCCTGGGGACGGCGTGGCTGATGGTGAGCCGCGTGGAGTACCCCAAGCCGCGGGGCCGGCTCGCCGTGGCGATGCTGTCGTGGATCGTGGTGGGCATGGGCATGATGGCGGCCTGGGCGTTCGACGCCCCGAGCGGCCAGCTGCTGCTCCAGACGGGGTGCGCGCTCCAGCTGGTCATGGGCGCGGTGATCCCGCTGTTCGCGACGGCTCGACGGGTGAACAACTTCCGGGACAACCGCCGCGAGGCGCGGGCGGCACAGCTGCCCTGATCTCGTCCCTGCACTGACGGGTGTGGCCCGGGCCTTCACGGCCCGGGCCACACCCGTTTCTCGTTCACCCGGGCCACACCCGTTTCTCGTTCACGGGCATCCCGCTCTCCGCCCGTGACGGTTCAGGTCAGAAAATCCCGCGCGATCCGCTCCGCCACCCGTTCCAGGATCGGGCCCGCCTCGGCGATGCACTTCGCCACGTCCGGTTCCGCGTCCGTCAAGGGGTAGGCCCGGCGGAAACCGGCGCGGCCCAGGGTCTGGGGCGGCAGGGCCAGGCGGCCGCAGACCGCCACGACGTCCTTGTCCGCGGCCCGGGCCGCCGCGGCCACGCCCGCCGGGGCCTTGCCGTGGAGGGTCTGCTCGTCGAGGGAACCCTCGCCGGTGATGACCAGATCGGCACGGTCCAGAGCGCGGGCGAAGCCCAGGACGTCGAGCATCACCTCGATGCCGGGGCGGAACCGGGCGCCCAGCAGCAGGGCGCCGTAGCCGATGCCGCCCGCCGCGCCCGCACCCGGTGATGCCGCGTACTCGGCGGCCTTCGGGCCGGCCGGGACCTGGAGCACCTCCGCGAAGTGCGCGAGGGCGGTGTCCAGGGCCTCCACGTCGTCGGGTGAGGCGCCCTTCTGCGGGCCGTACACCGCGGGGGCGCCCTTCGGGCCGGTCAGCGGGTTGTCGACGTCGCTCGCGAGGACCAGCTCGATCTCGGCGAGGCGCGGGTCGAGTCCCGACAGGTCGGCGGTGGCCAGCTCGGCGAGTCCGCCGCCACCGGGGGGCACCGGCTCCCCGGCGGCGTCCAGGAACCGGGCGCCAAGCGCCGACAGCATCCCGGCGCCGCCGTCGGTGGTGGCGCTGCCGCCGACCCCGAAGACGATCGTGCGGGCCCCCGCGTCCAGCGCGGCCCGCAGCAGCTCGCCGGAGCCGTACGTGGACGCCGTGAGCGGGGCGAAGACCCCGGCGGGCAGCCGTTGCAGCCCGCTCGCCTCGGCCATCTCCACGACCGCGGTGCCCTCACGCAGCGCGAACGCCGCCGTCACCTCGTCGCCGAGGGGTCCGGCGACCCTTGCCTCCCGGCGCTCGAATCCGGCGGCGACGGCCGCCGCCACGGTCCCGTCGCCGCCGTCGGCCACGGGCAGCGCCTCGACCTCGAGGTCCGGCAGGACATGGCGCAGCCCGGCCGTGACCCGCTCGGCGACCTCCACGGCCGTCAGCGACCCCTTGAACTTGTCCGCGGCGACGAGCACCCGCTGTGTCTTCCGGGTGCCGCTCACTGCAGCGTCCGCCACTTGCACTCCCCTTGCTCTCCGGGCCCTCACGCACGTCAGGGCCAGTCGCGCCGCTGTGACCCTAACCGGCCGACGCCCCGTCCGTCAGCATCTGCCCATCCCGTGGACCGAGCTTGTGGGGGGGCACGGGGCTGCATCCGACATGCGGCTGCAGCCACGCGGGTGCGACCGGCCACAACGGCCCCGCGGCCGCGAAACGCAGCGCACCCCCCACCCCGTAGGCACGCTCGCGAAACGGGTAGACCTCCACCATGACCCCCGCACACTCCGACACAGACCTCGGCAACCGCATCCTCGGCGGCTGGACCGGCCGCGTCGCGGGAAACATGCTCGGCAAGCCGGTCGAGCAGGGGGAGGTGTGGACCCGCGACCGCATCGACCGCTACCTCAGACAGGCCGCGGCCCTGCCGCTGACCGATTACCTGCCCGAGCCGATCAGCGAGCACGACGGCTTCGCACTGCGCCCCGAGTGGCGCAGCTGCGTCCGCGGCCGCATCCACGGCAGCTGCCGTGACGACGACGTCGACTACGCGATCCTCGGCCTCGACCTGCTGGAGACCCACGGCTTCGGCTTCACCACCGAGCAGGTCGGCGACCTGTGGCTGCTGCGGCTGCCGTACCTGCAGACGTTCACCGCCGAGCGGGCCGCGTACCGCAACCTCGCGGGCGGGCTCAAGCCGCCGCTGACGGCGACGTACGACAACCCGTACCAGGAGTGGATCGGCGCCCTCATCCGGGCCGACGTCTTCGGCTGGACCTGCCCGGGCGTCCCGCGCCGCGCCGCCCTGCTCGCCCGGCGGGACGCGGTGCTGTCGCACACCGGCAACGGGGTGTACGGCGCGATGTGGGCGGCGGCGCTGATCGCGGCGGCGTTCACGGCGCCCACCGTGCGGCACGCCGTCGACGAGGCACTGGCCGTGATCCCGGCGAGCAGCCGGCTCGCCCGCGCGGTACGCCGGGTGGTCGCTCTGCACGACGCCCGGATGTCCTGGGAGGACACGCTCACCACGCTCACCGAGGAGACCACCGGGATGGGCTGGATCCACTCCGTGCCGAACGCGGCCGTCCTCACCGCCGGTCTGCTCTACGGCGACGGCGACTTCACGCGGACCATCACGCTCACGGTCCGCGGCGGCCTGGACACCGACTCCAACGGCGCGACCGCCGGTTCGGTGGCCGGCGTGCTCGGCGGGGCCACGGCCATCCCGGACCAGTGGAAGGAGCCGCTGGAGGACACGGTCCGCAGCGCGGTGTTCGGCTTCGACGGGGTGCGGATCAGCGAGCTGGCGGAGCGGACGCTGCGGCTGGCGGAGCAGGCGGCCTGAACGCCGGGAGAAGGGACGGGGAGCGACTGGTTACCCTGCACCGGTGACTTCCTCTCCTGACTACGCCGCCTACATCGCCTCGCTGCCCCGCGTCCTGGCCGGCGCGGCCGCGCTGTTCCGGGACGACGAGGGCCGTGTGCTGCTCGTCGAGCCCAACTACCGGGAGGGCTGGACGCTGCCCGGCGGCACCGTCGAGTCCGACGACGGAGAGACCCCGCGGCAGGGTGCGCGGCGCGAAACGGCCGAGGAGATCGGTCTCGACCGTGAACTCGGCCGGCTGCTGACGGTGGACTGGGTGCAGGGGGCGGGCCGTCCGCCGCTGGTGGCGTACGTGTACGACGGTGGGGTGCTGAGCGAGGACGAGTTCAAGGCGATCCGCCTCCAGGAGGAGGAGCTGCTGTCCTGGCGGCTGGTGGCGCGCGAGGAGCTGACCGAGTACCTGTCAGGCGCCCACAGTGGCCGGGTCCTGGCCGCCCTCGACGTCCTGGCGGACGGCTCGGGGACGGCGGAGCTGGAGAACGGCAGGCGGGTGTCCTGACGGGGTCGGCCGTTCACCCCTCGGCGTTCCGTTCGAAATCCGTTCGCCGCCGCCCGCCGGACCGGCCTACTCTCGGCGACATGGCCAAACCCCTCGTCGCCCTGCTCACCGGTGCAGGCATCAGCACGGATTCCGGGATCCCGGACTACCGCGGGCCGAGCGGGCTGTGGCGGCGGGACCCCGAGGCCGAGAAGCTCGTCACGTACGAGTACTACATGGGCGACTCCGAGATCCGCCGCCGTTCCTGGCTGATGCGGCGCGAGACCGGGGCGCTGCGGGCCGAGCCCAATGCCGCGCACCGGGCGGTGGCGGAGCTGGAGCGGTCCGGGGTGCCGGTGCGGGTGATCACGCAGAACGTGGACGGGCTGCACCAGCTCGCCGGGATGCCCGCCCGTAAGGTGCTCGAGCTGCACGGGTCGGCCCGCAGTGTCGTCTGCACCGGCTGCCACGCGCGCGGCCCCATGACGGACGCGCTCGCCCGGGTGGACGCCGGTGAGGACGATCCGCCGTGCCGGGAGTGCGGCGGGATCCTGAAGCCGGCGACGGTGATGTTCGGCGAGCGGCTCGACCCCGTCGTCCTCGGCGAGGCGGCCGCCGTCAGCAAGGCCTGTCAGGTGTTCGTCGCCGTCGGCACGAGCCTTCAGGTGCAGCCCGCGGCCGGCCTCGCCGGTGTGGCCGCCGACCACGGCGCCCGCCTGGTCATCGTCAACGCCGAGCCGACCCCGTACGACGACCGTGCCGACGAGATCGTCCGCGACCCCATCGGCACGGCACTGCCGAAGCTGCTGCGTGGTTTGGGAGCCGCCTCCTAGAACAGCGCCGCCCCGCGTTCGAAGTCCAGCAAGCGCTGCTTGCGTTCCAGGCCGCCGCCGTACCCCGTCAGGCTGCCGTTGGCGCCGATGACGCGGTGGCAGGGGACGATGATGCCGATGGGATTGCGGCCGTTGGCGAGGCCGACCGCGCGGGAGGCGGTGGGGGTGCCGAGGATGCCGGCCAGCTGGCCGTAGGTGCGGGTCTCGCCGTACGGGATGCGGCGCAGTGCGTCCCAGACCGTGCGCTGGAACGGGGTGCCGTGCAGGCGGAGTTCGACCGTGAACTCCTCCAGGTCGCCCGCGAAGTAGGCCTTCAGCTGCTCCTGCGCCTCCCCGAAGAGGGTGTCGTCGCGGGTGCCGAAGGTCTCCTCCGCCGGGCGGTGGCGCTGGTCGGGCATGTACAGGCCGCACAGGACACCGTCGTCGGCGACGAGGGTGAGGGGGCCGTACGGGCTGTCGGTCACGGTGTGCTGCTTCATCGGACGTCCCTATACCGGAAGGAAGTTGATGGGGTGGCTGTCGGTCGCCCAGAGGTACTGGACCGCGTAGGCCCGCCAGGGGCGCCAGGCCGCCGCGCGGGCGGTGAGGGCGGCCGGGGTGGACGGCAGACCCAGTTCCCGGGCGGCGCGGCGGATGCCGAGGTCGGTGGGGAGGAAGGCGTCGGGGTCGCCGAGGGCGCGCATGGCGATGACGTCCACCGTCCAGGGGCCGAAGCCGGGGAGGGCGAGGAGCTCGGCGCGGGTGTGCGGCCAGTCGCTCTCGACGCCCAGGTGGAGGTCGCCGTCGGCGAGCCGGCGGACCAGCGTGGTGAAGGTCGCGCGGCGGGTGCGCGGCATCGCCAGCGTCCCGGGGTCGAGCGCGGCGAGGGCCTCGGGGGCCGGGAAGAGGTGGGTGAGGCCGCCCTCGGGGTCCTCGACCGGTTCGCCGTACGCGGTGACCAGGCGGGCCGCATGGGTACGCGCGGCGGCGGTGGAGACCTGCTGGCCGAGAACGGCCCGGACGGCGAACTCGGCCTCGTCGACCGTGCGCGGCACCCGCCGTCCGGGCGCCTTGTCCACCAGGGGTGCGAGGACCGGGTCGGTGCGGAGCTGGTCGTCGATCGCGACCGGGTCGGCGTCCAGGTCGAGCAGGCGGCGGCAGCGGCTGATGGCGACGGTCAGATCGCGCAGGTCGCTGAGGGTGAGGCGGCAGTCGATGTGGTCCGGGTTGGGGGTGAGGGCCACGATGCCGTGGCCGTACGGGAGGCGAAGGGTGCGGCGGTAGGAGCCGTCGCGCCACTCCTCCACGCCGGGTACGGCCGTCGCGGCGAGGTGGCCGAAGAGGTTGTCGGGGTTGAGCGGGGTGCGGAACGGCAGCCGCAGGGACAGGGCGCCGGGGGTGCTCGCACCCTGCCGTTTCGGTGCGCGGCCGCGCAGTTCGCTCGGGGGGAGGGCGAAGACCTCACGGACCGTGTCGTTGAAGGTGCGGATCGAGGCGAAGCCGGCGGCGAAGGCGATCTGCGCCATGGGCAGGGCGGTCGTCTCGATGAGCAGCCGGGCCGTCTGGGCGCGCTGCGCGCGGGCGAGCGCCAGGGGGCCCGCGCCCAGCTCGGCGAGGAGCTGGCGTTCGACCTGCCGGGTGCTGTATCCGAGGCGGCCGGCCAGGCCGGGCACGCCGTCGCGGTCCACGACCCCGTCGGCGATCAGCCGCATGGCGCGGGCCACGAGGTCGGCGCGCTGGTTCCACTCCGGGGAGCCGGGGCTGGTGTCGGGCCGGCAGCGCTTGCAGGCCCGGAACCCGGCCTGCTGACAGGCCGCCGCACTGGGGTGGAAGACCATGTTCTTTGGCTTGGGCGGCACCACCGGGCAACTGGGACGGCAGTAGATGCCGGTGGTCAGGACGGCCGTGAAGAACCAGCCGTCGAACCGCGCGTCCTTCGACCGGACGGCGCGCAGGCAGCGCTCGGTGTCGGTGTGCATCCCCATTTGCATGGGTCCAGCATCCGGCACCGGGTGGCGCGGGGCTGGCGAGAATCCGACATCGACGTGTGCCCGCACCGGCGCCGCACCTAGACAGATGAAGATTCATTCATGTGTTCGTGCGGGGCCGGTACGATGACGGCATGGGTCATGGAGCTGTCACTCCCGCACAGGACGCCGCCGAGCGCGTACGCCTGGACGCGGACAACGTCGCGAAGGTCGCCACCACGCTCCAGGCCCTGTCCACGCCCTCCCGGCTGCTCATCCTCGCGCGGCTGCGCGAAGGCCCGCTGCCGGCCACGGAGTTGGCGGCAGAGGTGGGCATGGAGCAGTCGGCCTGCTCCCACCAGCTGCGGCTGCTGCGCAATCTGGGCCTGGTCGTGGGCGAGCGGCAGGGCCGTTCGGTGGTCTACGCGCTGCACGACCACCATGTCGCCGAGCTGCTCGACCAGGCCGTGTACCACGTGGAGCATCTGCGCCTGGGGATCAGCGACGCCACGGACTGAGGCGGCGCCGCTGATCCGCCGCTCGTGCTATTCGGTGGCGGTCCGCCGGCGCGAGGCCTCCATCGCCTCGCTCACCCGGGTCAGCGGTCGCAGCCGGTAGCTGTACGCGTAGTCCCGGTCGGCGAGCAGCTTGAACTCGGCGTGCGTGTGCGCGCCCCAGCTGTCGTCGCCGCCCACGCCCATCTGGCGGTGGTTGACCCGCAGGACGACGGCGTCCCGGGGGGTGAGCTGGTAGTCGTGGCGGGCCCCGACCGAGAGGTCCTCGGGCGTGAAGTGCGAGGCGTTGACCTCCACCAGCGGCTCACCGGACACGAGCAGTCCGCGTCCCCGGCCGTCGGTCAGCGCGGCCCAGCGGACGTCGGTCTTGTTGCCGTTCTCCTGGGGACGCAGATAGGAGGTCCACTGCCCGGAGACGGTGCCGGAGTACAGGCCCACGTCGGTGGCGTTGTTGCGGTCCCACATGTTCTCCTCGGGGCCCCGGCCGTAGTAGTGCAGCCGGTCCAGGCTCCGCGGCAGGAACAGCATCGTGCCGACCTCCGGGATGTACGGCAGGTTCGCCGCGCCCGGGTGCAGGGTGTTGTCGACCTTGATCTCGCCGTTGCCGAAGACCGTGTACGTCGTGCTGTACGTGGACTCCGTGCTGGTGGGCAGCGTGCCGGTGACGGTGACCTCGACGGCCCGGTCGGCCAGGGGCCGGACGCGTACGTCGGACACCTTCCGCTTGGCTCCGGCGTCGCGCCAGGTCTGGTTGCGGGTGTGCTGGCCGTTGCCGTGGTCGTTGTCGGTGGGCGCGCGCCAGAAGTTGGGGACGGGTCCGGAGGTGAGGAGACGGGTGCCGCCCGCCTCGTAGGAGGTGATGGTTCCGGTGCCCTTGTCGACGGTGAGGGCGAAGCCCTTGCCCTTGACGGTGACGGTCTTGTCCCCGTCGGTGTGGCTCAGGGCGGGCACGCTCCGCAGCGGGGCGGGCTTCACGGCCGGGATGTCCGTGTCGAGGGCGAGCTGCTGCTTGGCCACCTCGAAGCCGGCCTTCGCCCACGGCGTGGCCTCCCTCGTGGTGAAGGAGAGCTGGAGGAAGTACTCCGTGCCGGGCTCGGGCCTGGCCGGGATCCGCACCGGAACCTTGATGTCCTTGCTGCTCAGCGGAGCCACGTCCAGCTGGTCGCGGGTCAGCCGCCCACGCTGGACGACCTCGCCGTCGGCGACCAGGGACCAACGTCCGTCGAACTCACGGAGGTTGGTGAACAGGTACTCGTTGGTGAGCGTGACGGCACCGGGGCCGCCGGAGGCCGGCGTGGCGACGACCGCCTGGTAGATCTGCTTCACCTCGGCGGACTTGCCGGTGAGACCGCGGTCGGCGGTGACGATGCCGTCGCCGGAGAAGGCACCGTCGTTGGGGTTGTCGCCCCAGTCGCCGCCGTAGGCGTAGAAGGTCTTGTCGCGCGGGCGCTTCTCGGTGAAGCCGGCGGTGGCGGCGTCGAACCAGAAGCGCACCCCCTCGTCGTCGGGCCCTCGCGTGTCCGAGGCCAGCTCCGCGGCGCTCAGGGCGCGGGCGTACACCCGGGCCCGGCGGATGGTGCCGCTGAACTCCCGGGTCGGGTTGTCGACGTCGGTGGCGAGCGACAGGGAGGCGGTGTTGTCGGCGGGGCGGCGGGTGGTGGTCCGGGTGCCGCGCACCTGGCCGTCGACGTACAGGGTGAGCGTGCCCGCGTCCGCGTCGAAGACGCCGGCGATGTGGTGCTCCTTGCCGGTCCAGCCGTCGGGCAGCGCCCAGCTCGCGGTGACCCACTGGCCGCCGCCGTGAATGAAGAACTCCAGGTTCTTGTCGGTCTGCTTGAGGGCGTACTGCGTGTCGCCCTTGGCGATGAGGGGCTGATGGCCGCCGGTGACGTCCGGGGTGACCCAGGCCTCCAGGGTCAGGGAGCCGGTGAGGTCGAGGCGGGTGTCACGGGGGAAGACGGTGCCACCCGAGACGCCCTTGGCCCGGTCGAAGGTCCCCGCGGGTGCCATGACCTCGCCGCGCAGCGCGCCCGGGCCGGACTCGGTCAGCAGCTTGCGCGTGGGGGTGGGCCAGCGCAGGGCCTGGTCGACGAAGTCCCAGATCCAGCCGCCCTGGAGGACGTCGTAGCGGCGGACGATGTCCCAGTACTTCTTGAAGTTGCCGTTGGAGTTGCCCATGCCGTGGGAGTACTCGATCATCACGTACGGCCGGGTGTCGCTCGTGTCCTTGGCGCGTTGCTCGACCCGCTGCGGGCTGTCGTACATCTCGGAGCGGATGTCGCTGATGCCCGGGCGGTCGTCGCCCTCGTACTGGATGACGCGGGTGGAGTCGTAGGAGCGGATCCAGTCGTGCATGGCGTTGAAGGTCGTGCCGCCGCCGGCCTCGTTGCCGAGGGACCAGATGACCACGGAGGCGTGGTTCTTGTCGCGGTGGACCATGTTCTGGGCGCGGACCACACACGCCTCGGTCCACTCCGGGTGTCCGCTGCCGGGGAACTTGTCGCGGATGCCGTGGGTCTCCAGGTTGGTCTCGTCGACGAGGTACAGGCCGTACTCGTCGGCGAGTTCGAGCCACAGGGGGTTGTTGGGGTAGTGCGAGGTGCGGACGCTGTTGATGTTGAGGCGCTTGATGATCTGGATGTCCTCGACCATCTGCGCCCGGGTGAGCGCCGAGCCGGTGACGGGGTGCATCTCGTGCCGGTTGGTGCCGCGGAAGGAGACCGGCTTGCCGTTGATGCGCATCAGGCCGTCCTTCAGCGCGAACTCGCGGAAGCCGACCCGGTGCGAGAGGGTCTCGACCACCTTGCCGGCCGGGTCGCGCAGGCGGAGCACGGCGGTGTAGAGGTTCGGGTGCTCGGCCGACCACAGCTTGGGCGAGGGGACGGCCCTGGACGCCTCGGCGGTGGCCTCGTCGCCGTCGGGGACGTCGACGGTCCGGTTCAGGGGGCGGGACCAGACGGCGTGGCCTCGCGCGTCGTAGAGCTGGGTCTCGACGGTGTAGCGGCCCGCGCCCTCGCCGCCGTAGTCGCGGACCTGTGCGGTGACCTTGAGCTCGGCGGAGGTGTAGCCGTCGCCCAGCGGGGTGTCCAGGCGGAAGTCGCGCACGTGCACGGCGGGCGTGGAGAACAGGTGGACCGAGCGGAAGATGCCGCTCAGCCGGATCATGTCCTGGTCTTCCAGCCACTCCGCGTCGGAGTAGCGGTACACCTCGACGGCGATCTGGTTGGTGCCCGGCTTGAGGTGGGGGGTGATGTCGTACTCGGCGGAGGTGTAGGAGTCCTCGTGGTAGCCCGCCAGCTCGCCGTTGATCCACACGTAGTGGGCCGACTTGACGCCCTCGAAGTGCAGGAAGGTCCGCCGGCCCGACCAGTTGCGGGGAAGGGTGAACGTGCGGCGGTACTGGCCGACGGGGTTGTAGCGGGTCGGGGCGGCGGGCGGCTGGGCGTTCTCGCCGCCCCCGTTGGGGCCCCACCAGGGGTAGGTGATGTTGATGTAGATCGGGAAGTCGTAACCGTGCATCTGCCAGGCCGAGGGCACGGGGATGGTGTCCCAGCCGGAGTCGTCGACGTCGGTGCCGTAGAAGTCCGGGTCGCGGTCGTCGGGGCGGTCCGCATAGGCGAACTTCCAGGTGCCGTCGAGGCTCAGCCGGTACGGCGAGCGCTCGCGGTCGCCCTTCAGAGCCTGTCCGAGGTCCGCGTACGGCATGAGGGTGGTGTGCGGTGGCTCGGTGCCCACCCGGTACACGCTCAGGCCGTCGTTCCACTCCGGAGGGCCGTCCGCCGCCGGGCGCCGGCCGGCCGCGTACGAGGCGGTGGGCGACGCCGAGAGGGCGAGAGCGCCGAGCGCGGCGGCTCCTCCCTCCAGCAGACGACGGCGGCTGACGACGGGCCGGCCGGCGGGGGACGGGTGCGGGGGGTGCGGCATGAACGTGGCCTTCCTCGGTTCGACAGGTGCGGTGCTGCACGGACTGAGGGCACGTCAGATGCGATCCTCAACTGCGCACCCGTGGTGGGTGTTTCTGTTGATTCGACTGGCAACTGACGGTGACAGAGCAACTGCTGAGCAGGCACACCCTAGGACTCGCACACAATCGAAGCAATGACCGCGTCGGACTTTGTGCGGTCCTGATGATTCAGGCCATGAGGAAGGCGAGCAGCGCGCTCGTCAGCCCCGCGGGCGCGTCCACCGGGACGCGAGAGGTAGAGCGGCTGGATCTCGCCGGTGCAGCGCTGGTCGGCCTGCGCGATCTGCCGGCAGCAGGCCGCCTGCCCCTCCTCCCCCGTCCAGGGGCGGACCAGGGAGTCGAGCGTGGCGGGGTGCCGACCCGCGCTTTTTTGTCATTTCGGCGCGACAGTGCCGCTCCTCCGACCGTAATGTGACCTCATCGGACAGCCCGCACAAGATCATGGCGGTACCTTTGCCGCGCCGGAAGGAGCGGCCCGCATGAACGGCTACGCGACCTCGGACCGCGACGCCGTCACGGCCGCGCCCGGCGGGCTGCTGGATCTGCTCAAGGTCGCGGCCGTGGTTCTCGACGGGGGCGGGCACATCGCGCTGTGGAGTCCCGAGATCGAACAGCTGCTCGGCTGGACCGCGGAGGAGGCCCTGCGGCAGCGTGCCGACACCCTCCTGGTCTCCCCCGAGAACCGGTCCCGCGGCAGGGAGCTCTTCGCCCAGGTCAGCACGGGGGCCCGATGGGCCGGTGTCTTCCCGCTGCGGCACCGCGACGGCACGGAACGCGCCGTGGAGTTCCGCACGATGCGCCTCCTCGACCCCGAGGGGCAGCCCCACCTGCTGGGACTCGCCACGGACGCGACGACCGTACGGCAGGTGGAGCGCGACCTCGCCCTCTCGCACAGCCTCGTCAACCAGACCCCGCTCGGCATCGCCGTCTTCGACAACGACCTGCGCTGGGTCGGGGTCAATCCCGCGCTGGAGCGGATCAACGGTGTGCCCGAGGAGGCCGTTCTGGGGCGCCGGGTCGGGGAGGTGCTGCCGGACCTCGACGTCGCGGCCATCGAGAACCGGATGCGGCACGTCCTGGAGACCGGCAGACCGCTGCTCGACCAGCAGACCGTCGGGCGTACGGCGGCGGACGCGCAGGAGCGCGCCTACTCGGAGTCGTACCACCGCATCGAGGACACCGACGGCCGGGTCCTCGGGCTCGCGATGGCCGTGCTGGACGTCACCGAGCGCCAGCAGGCCGCGGCCGAGGTCGCCCAGGCGCGCCAGCACCTGTCGGTGATCGCCGACGCGGGGATGAAGATCGGCACCACGCTTGACCTCCAGCAGACCGCCCGGGAACTGGCCGACGTGGTCGTGCCGCAGCTGGCGGACCTGGCCGCCGTGGACGTCCTGGAGTCGGTCGTGTCCAGGGGCACCATCGCGCCCGTGTCGGGCGGCTCCCCGGCCGAGTTCCGGGCGCTGGCCGTCGCCGCCGGTTACCCCACCGACGCCATCCACGCCGCCGACCCGGTGGGCGAGCTCGCCACGTACGGCTCGTCTCGGATCATCACGCAGTGCGTCCGCAGCGCCCGCCCGGTCCTGGTCGAGCGTGTGGACGGCAAGATGCTGCGGCGTCTCGCCCGGGACTCACGCGCCGCCCAGGCCCTGCACGAGGCCGGTGCCCACTCCTATCTGGCGCTGCCGCTGGTGGCCCGGGGCAAGGTGCTCGGGACGCTCTCGCTGTACCGCACGGTCAACGAGCGCCCCTTCGACGACCGGGACCGGGTGCTCGCCTCGGAACTCGCCGCGCGCGCGGCGATCTGCATAGACAACGCCCGCCTCTACGGCCGCGAGCGCGGCACCGCCCTGACCCTGCAGCGCAGCCTGCTCCCGAGCACGCCCGCGGAGCGGGAAGGGCTGGACATCGCCGCCCGCTACCGCCCGGCCCTCAGCGAGGTCGGCGGCGACTGGTACGACGTCCTCCCGCTCGGTCCCGGACGCACCGGGCTGGTCGTCGGGGACGTCATGGGCAAGGGTGTCCAGGCCGCGGCGATCATGGGGCAGCTGAGCACGGCGACGCGGGCGCTGGCCCGGCTGGACCTGCCGCCCGCCGAGCTGCTGCGGCACCTCGACGACATCGCAGGCTCGCTCGGCGACGCGATCGCCACGTGCGTGTACGCGGTGTGCGACCTCGAGCGCGGCACCTGCGAGATGTCCAGCGCCGGGCATCTGCCGCCGGTGCTCGCCGGGGCGGACGGCAGTGCGCGGCTCGTCGACGTGCCGGGCGGTGTCCCGCTCGGGGTCGGCGGCGTGGAGTTCGGCACCGTGGAGGTGGAGCTCGCCCCGGGCTCCCTGCTCGCCCTGTACACGGACGGCCTGGTCGAGAACCGCGGGGAGCCCATCGACACCGGCCTCGGCACCCTGACCCGGTTGCTCCAGCACGCGGGGCCCAGCCTTCAGCGCGCGAGCGACGGTCTGCTCAGCGCGCTGAGTCCGGAGCCGGACGACGACGTGGCGCTGCTGCTGGTCCGCACCAGGGTCTGAGCCCTGACGGGGTCAGGCGTCACCCCTGCGTGGCGTGCACAGGGCCCAGATGATGAACCCCGACATCGCGATCATGATGACGGACCAGACCGGGTAGGCCGGCAGGGAGAGGAAGTTGGCGATGATGACGAGGCCGGCGATGCCCACGCCGACGGCACGCGCCCAGCCCGCCCCCTGGAACAGGCCCATGCTGACCAGCACGGCGACCACGCCCAGGGCCAGGTGGGTCCAGCCCCAGCCGGTGAGGTCGAACTCGAAGATGTAGTTGCGGGTCGAGACGAAGACCTCGTCCTCGGCGATGGCCGAGATGCCGCGCATGACGGCCAGGATCCCGGCGATCATGAGCATGATCGCCGCGAAGGCCGTCATGCCGGTGGCCCAGCCGCGCTTCGCCGTCGAGCGCCCGTGCGTAGGGTGTGTGGCGGTCATCCTGCTCCTCGATTCTGCTGGGTCCGGCGCGGTCAGCGACCGGAGGTGGGGGCCGGGGGCCGGGGCGCCCGGTGCGGCGGAACCCGCCGCACCGGTTTCGTGCGGATCCCGTACAGCCCGGCGAGCTCGCCGGGCACTGCCGCCCCGGTGCGCGCCGTCCCGGTGCGTGCCGTCCCGGTGCGTGCCGTCCCGGTGCGTGCCGTCCCGGTGCGTGCCGTCCCGGTGCGTGCCGTCCCGGGAACCGCTCATCGCGGCCCTCCGTCCCGGTCGCCCGCCCGATAGCGGTCCCCGTCGACCTCAGCCTGCCCGGGGCGCGAGCCGGGGCGCCTCACCCGTGGCGGGTGATCCGTGTGCGGCGCCGGAGCGCTGAGGTGGTGGGACAGGCCCAGTGGGGCCCGGGTGCGGGGGCAGGACCGCGACCGAGAGGCGGGCGATGGACGATCCAGCGGAGCAGCCGTACCGGCGGCGGCCGGGACGCCAACGGCGTGCGGCGGTCTCGGCCCTCGTGCGTGCCGCGCTCGTCGCGGCCGGGCTCGTCACGGTCTACTACGTGCTGCCTCTGGACGGACGCGGCACGACCGGCGATTCGGTGCTGCTGGCCTGCGGCCTGCTGCTGGTGGTCGTGGTGTTCTGGTGGCAGGTGCGGGCCACCGTGACCTCGCCCCACCCCCGGCTGAAGGCCGTCGAGACCCTGGCCACCACGTTGGCGCTCTTCCTGCTGCTCTTCGCGGGCGCCTACTTCCTGCTGGAGCACACCACCCCGGGCTCGTTCAGCGAGCCGCTGAGCAAGACGGACTCCCTCTACTTCACGCTCACGACGTTCACCACCGTCGGATACGGCGACATCACGGCCCGCTCGCAGACCGGGCGGGTGCTGGCGATGATGCAGATGGTGGGCGGTCTGCTGCTGGTGGGCGTGGCGGCCCGGATCCTGGCCGGTGCCGTCCAGGCGGGACTGCGCCGGCAGGGCCGGGAGCCCTCGGACGACTTCCCCCCGCGGCGGAAGGACTGAGCCATGACCGTACCGAGCCCCTTCACGACCTTCATGTCGCCGGCCGAGCGGGCGGCCGCCGGCCGGGAGGCGCGGCGGCGGGTGCCGCGATCGGCCCACGCCGGGTTCGAGGCGGGGCCGGACCGGTTCGACCCGGTCGACGTGCTGGAGCGCCAGTCGGCCACCCGCGTACCGGAGTTGGTACCGCTCCGCTACGCCCGCATGCTGGAGTCGCCGTTCCGCTTCTACCGCGGCGCGGCGGCCGTCATGGCGGCGGACCTGGGAGCCACCACGGACACCGGGCTGCGGGTGCAGCTGTGCGGGGACGCCCATCTGCTGAACTTCCGGCTGCTGGCCTCGCCGGAGCGCCATCTGGTCTTCGACATCAACGACTTCGACGAGACACTGGCCGGGCCGTTCGAGTGGGACGTCAAACGGCTCGCGGCCAGCTTCGCCATCGCGGGCCGCGCGGGCGGCTTCGGGACCGCCGAGCAGAACAGTGCGATCGAGTCCTGTGTCCGGGCCTACCGGCGGCGGATGCGGGACTTCGCCGGGATGCGCAACCTGGACATCTGGTACGCCCAGGACGACGCCGACCACCTGCGGGAGCTGATGGCCGCGTCGATGTCCAAGGAGGCACGGCGCCGCACCGCGAAGGCCACGGCGAGCGCCCGGACCCGCACCCACATGCAGGCCTACGCGAAGCTCACCCGGAACACGGCCGAGGGGCGGCGGATCACTCCGGACCCGCCGCTGATCACCCCGCTTCGGGACCTGGTGGGCGACTCCTCGGAGCACGGACGGGAAAAGGAACTGCGCACCGTCCTGGAGGGGTACGCCCGCAGCCTGTCGTCCGAGCGCCGGCATCTGCTGCGCCGGTACCGCCTGGTGGACATCGCCCGCAAAGTCGTCGGAGTCGGCAGTGTCGGCACCCGCTGCTGGATCGTGCTGCTGCTCGGCCGCGACGACGACGATCCGCTGCTGCTCCAGGCCAAGGAGGCGCAGGAGTCGGTGCTCGCGGCACACAGCGGCGGCGACCGCTACGACAACCAGGGCCGCCGTGTGGTGGCGGGACAGCGGCTGATCCAGACGACCAGCGACATCCTGCTGGGCTGGACGCACGCGGTGGGCCTCGACGGGCAGGAGCGGGACTTCTACGTGCGGCAACTGCGCGACTGGAAGGGCATCGCCCAGCCGGAGACCATGGACCCCGCCCTGCTCCGGCTGTTCGGGCGGCTGTGCGGAGCGAGCCTGGCACGGGCCCACGCCCGCTCGGGCGACCCCGTCGCCCTCGCGGCCTATCTGGGCGGCGGCGACCGCTTCGACCGCGCCCTCACGGTGTTCGCCCAGGCGTACGCCGACCAGAACGAGCGGGACTTCGCGGCACTGCGCGCGGCGGTCCGCTCGGGCCGTGTCCGCGCGGCGGCGGAGCGATGACCGGCTGCGGCCGGTCCCGAGCGGACCGGGGCACGTCCTGGTCCCGGCCCCCGGCGGGGCGTCCCGGTCTCACCCGCCGCGGGCGATGCGCCCCCGGCGCGACCCGGGGTTCCCTGAGGTCCACGGACACCACCTACGGATCCGCCCGGGGCCGGCCCGGGCGGCTCGGAACAGGGGTACGGCCATGTGCCGCTGGCTCGCCTACTCGGGCACTCCCGTGCTGCTCGACGACGTCCTCTACCGCCCGCAGCACTCACTGATCGACCAGAGCCTGCACGCGCGGATGGGGGTCGAGACCACCAACGGCGACGGCTTCGGCGTCGGCTGGTACGCGTGGCACCTGCGCACCCCCGCCGTCATCCGCGACACCGGCCCGGCCTGGAGCAACCGCAACCTGCGTGAGATCGCCGACCACGTCCGCTCGCCGCTGTTCTTCGCGCACGTGCGCGCCTCCACCGGATCGGCCGTGCAGCAGACGAACTGCCATCCGTTCCGCCACGGGCGGTGGATGTGGATGCACAACGGGGCGATCGACGGCTTCCGCGAACTGCGCCGGGATCTCACGCTGGCGGTGGACCCGGGGCTGTTCGCGTCGATGGAGGGCACCACGGACTCCGAGGTGATGTTCCACGTGGCGCTCACCCTGGGGCTGGACGGGGACCCACCGGGCGCGGTGGCCCGGATGACGGGGCTGATCGAGCGGCTGGGCCGCGAGCACGGGGTGCCGCAGCCGCTGCAGATGACGGTCGCGGTGACCGACGGCGAGCGGGTGTGGTTCTTCCGCTACTCCAGCGCGGGGAAGTCACGGTCGCTGTACTACAGCAGCCGGGTGGAGGACGTGCGTGCCCTCCACCCCGACCTCGGTTTCCTGAACCATGTCTCCGACGAGACCCGGCTGGTCGTGTCGGAGCCGCTGGGCGATCTCCCCGGCGTGTGGAACGCCGTACCGGAGAGCACCTACGGTGTCGTGCAGCCCGGGCGGGACCTGCTGCAGCACTTCGAGCCGGAGCCCGTCTGAGCCCTGCCGTCGCCCGTCTGAGCCTGCCGTCGCCCGGCTCAGCGCAGCCGCGCGGCGAACGCCTCGTAGGCCCGCTCGTCGAAGAGGACGAACCTCACCTCCTCGACGGTGGTGTCCGCCGCCCGGACGGTCTCGACCGCGATGCGGGCTCCGTCGTCCATCGGCCAGCCGTAGACACCGGTGGAGATCGCGGGGAACGCCACCGTGCGGGCGCCGAGTTCACCGGCGACGCGGAGCGACTCGCGGTAGCAGGAGGCGAGCAGGCCGGAGCGGTCCTCGGTCGTGCTGAACACCGGGCCGACGGTGTGGACGACCCAGCGGGCGTCCAGGTCACCTGCCGTGGTGGCGACCGCCTGGCCGGTGGGCAGGCCCTTGCCGAGGTGCGCCGCGCGGAGCCTGCGGCAGTCCTGAAGGATCGCGGGGCCGCCGCGACGGTGGATCGCCCCGTCGACCCCTCCCCCGCCCAGCAGGGAGGAGTTGGCCGCGTTGACGATCGCGTCGGCGCTCTCGCGGGTGATGTCGCCCTGGACCAGTTCGATGGCCGTCATATCTGCCTCAGTCGCTTCCAGACGGCCTTCGCCGCGTTGTGCCCCGACATGCCGTGCACGCCGGGGCCGGGCGGGGTCGCCGACGAGCAGATGAAGACGGCCGGATGCGGGGTGCGGTACGGGAACAGCGTGGGCCTCGGGCGCAGCAGGAGCTGGAGGCCGGAGACCGCGCCGGAGGCGATGTCCCCGCCGATGTAGTTGGCGTTGCGGGCGGCGAGTTCGGGCGGCCCCGCCGTGGCACGGGCCAGGACGCGGTCGCGGAATCCCGGCGCGAAGCGCTCCAGTTGACGCTCGATGGCATCGGTGAGGTCGCCGGTCCAGCCGTGCGGGACGTGACCGTAGGCCCAGAAGACGTGCTTGCCCGCCGGGGCCCGGGTGGGATCGACGACACTCGGCTGGACCGTGATCAGGAACGGCTTGTCGGGTGCCCGGCCCTCCCGGGAGGCCGCGTTCAGGGCCGCGCCGATCTCCGCGCTGTTCGCGCCGACCTGCACCGTGCCGGCGGCACGGGCCTCCTTCGCGGTCCAGGGCACGGGGCCGTCCAGCGCGTAGTCGACCTTGAAGACGCCCGGCCCGTAGCGGTATCCGCCGTAGTGGTTGCCGAAGCCGGCGATGCGGGCCAGGGCGGTGGGCGAGGTGTCGAAGACGTACGCCCGGGCCGGTGGCAGGTCGTCGAGACGCTTGACCTCGTAGTCCGTGTGGACGCTGCCGCCGAGGTCGCGCAGGTAGGCGGCGAGTGCGTCGGAGAGGGACTGGGAGCCGCCGCGGGCGACGGGCCAGCCGCGGGCGTGCGCCGCGAGGGCGAAGACCAGGCCGATGGCGCCGGTGGCGAAGCCGCCGAGCGGGGCCATGACGTGGGCGACGAGCCCGGAGAACAGAGCCTTGGCCGGCTCGTCGCGGAAGCGGCGCATCAGCAGCGTCGACGGGGGCAGCCCGGCCAGGCCGAAGCGGGCGAGGGTCACCGGGTCGCGGGGCAGGGCGGTCAGCGGCAGTGACATGAAGTCCCGGGCGAGGGTGTCCCATTTGGGCAGGAAGGGCTCGACGAGCCTGCGGTACGCGCCGGCGTCGCGCGGGCCGAAGGAGGCGGCCGTCTCGCCGACGGTCCGGGCCAGGACGGCCGCCGAGCCGTCCGGGAAGGGATGCGCCATGGGCAGTTCGGCGTGCAGCCACTCCAGGCCGTACCGCTCGAGCGGCAGGGCGCGGAACGCCGGTGAGTTGATGGCGAGCGGGTGGGCCGCCGAGCACGGGTCGTGACGGAAGCCGGGGAGGGTGAGCTCCTCGGTGCGGGCTCCGCCGCCCACGGTGCTCCGGGCCTCGAAGACGGCGACGGAGAAACCGCGGCGGGCCAGCTCCACGGCCGCGGTCAGCCCGTTCGGCCCCGCACCCACTACGACGACATCGAGCATCGACGGCACCTTCGGACCCCTTCGTCAGCCGACGGCCACTGAGCATCAGGATATGCCCGGAGACTGACAGTCACCGGCCGCAGGTGATTTCCGCTGCGGAAGGGCACTTCACGGCGGCGGAAGCCCTCACATGCGCACAGTGCGTAACCCTCCGTGTGCGGCACGCAACGATTTCCGTCCTCAGGCCTCTCCCGACAGCAGGCCCACCACCCTGCGGGCCGTGGCCGCGTCGCGGGCGGCGGTGAAGGGCAGGGCGTTGCCGCCCTGGATGCGGAACGGGTCGGCCGCGAGGGTGAGGTGAGCCCCACCCGCCTCCTCGACCAGGAGCAGACCGGCCGCGTGGTCCCAGGCCGCTTCCCAGGAGAACGCCACCGCGTCCAACTCGCCGCGCGCGATGGCGAGATACTCCAGTCCGGCGGAGCCGCACGGGCGCGGTGCCACACCGTCGGCGCGCAGGCCGAGCAGGGCGTCCTTCTGCTCGTCCGTCGTGTAGTCGGGGTGGGAGGTGGCCACGCGCAGGTCCCGGCCGGGCTCCGGCACTCCGGCGAACAGCCGCTCCCCGTCGAGGTGGGCGCCCTTGCCCCGCTGGGCGACGGCGAGCCGGTCGTGGACGGGCGCGTACGTCCAGGACGCGAGCAGGGTGCCGCGGTGGGCGAGCGCGACCAGGGTGCAGAACCCGGCCTCGCCGCGCACGAACTGGCGTGTGCCGTCGACCGGGTCGACGATCCAGACCGGGACGTCGTCGCGTATCGCCTCGTACGACGCGGGGTTGGCGTGCACCGCCTCCTCGCCGACCACGACCGAGCCGGGCAGCAGGGCGAGCAGGGCCTCGGTCAGGTGCAGCTCGGCCCTGCGGTCGGCGTCGGTCACCAGGTCGTGCGGGCCGCTCTTCTGGTCGACCTCGTGCGCGGCGAGCCGGCGCCAGCGCGGCAGGATCTCGGCCGCGGCGGCCTTGCGGATCGCCTCTTCGACGTCGGAGGCGTGCTCTGCGAGAAACTCTTCGATGGTTTCGTTGCTGTCGATCACCCCTCCATGACAACACGGGCCACTGACAAGCCCTGCCCGCCGGGTGCACTCGGGGTGGCATCGCGATGAACAGCGGGGGCGGCCGGGCGCGGACGGACGCCGATGCGTGCCACGGGCTCGCGCGGGCGCGGATCCCGGCCGGATCACCGGCCCACGCTCACCCCTGCATCCCGCGCGGGTGCGGATCCCGGCCGGATCACCGGCCCACCGCGTACCCCTGCATCCCGCGCGGGTTCGCCGCCGCCGACAGCACGCCGGTCTCCGGGTCCCGCGCGACCGCGCACAGCCGGCCTTCCGACCAGGGGCCACCCACGGTCACGTCATGGCCGCGGCGCCGCAGCTCCTCGACGACGGCGGGGTCGGTGCGAGCCTCCACGGTCACGCTGCCCGGGCGCATGCCGCGCGGGTAGAAGGAGCCGGGGAAGCTGTCGTTGTGCCAGTTCGGGGCGTCGATCGCGCCCTGGAGGTCGAGGCCGCCGCGCACGGGCGGGCGCAGCGCGACCGCGAGGAAGAAGTGCAGCTGCCACTGGTCCTGCTGGTCCCCGCCAGGGGTCCCGAAGGCCATGACGGGCACACCGTCGCGCAGGGCGATCGAGGGCGTCAGGGTGGTGCGGGGGCGGCGTCCGGGGGTGAGGGTGTTGGGCAGCCCCTCCTCCAGCCAGGTCATCTGGAGCCGGGTGCCGAGCGGGAAGCCGAGTTCGGGTACGACGGGGTTGGACTGGAGCCAGCCGCCGCTCGGCGTGGCCGAGACCATGTTGCCCCAGCGGTCGACGACGTCGAGGTGGCAGGTGTCGCCACGGGTGGTCCCGTCGGCCAGGATCTCCGGCTCGCCCGGCACGGGGGACGCCGGGCTCTTGGCGACGGTCGGTTCGCCGACGCCCAAGGCGTCGAAGCCTTCCTGTGCGGCGGCCGCCACGCGCGCGTGCGCGCACAGCCGCGGGGTGCGTCCGCCGGGGCTGCCGGGCCGCAGGTCGTTCTCGGCCCGCTCGCCGACGAGGGCGCGGCGGGCGGTGTTGTACGCGTCGGACAGCAGGTCGTCGAGGGGCACGTCGGCGGCGTCCCCGTACCAGGCCTCCCGGTCGGCCATGGCGAGCTTGCAGTTCTCCACCAGGAGATGGACGTAGTCGGCAGAGCCGTACGGGGGCAGGTCGGGCGGAAGCAGGGCGAGCTGCTGAAGGAGGACCGGGCCCTGGCTCCAGGGGCCCGGTTTGCACACGGTCCAGCCGTTCCAGTCGTACGTGGCCGGCCTCTCGTAGGTCGCGGACCAGGCGGCGAGGTCTGCGTCCGTGAGGGTGCCGGTGTGGCGTTCGCCGCTGGTGTCCCTGGTGGGGCGCCCGGCCTGGCGGACGAGGGCGTCGGCGATGAAGCCGGTGCGCCACACCCGCCGGGCGGCCTCGATCCGTGCCTCCCGGTCGCCCGCGCCGGCGGTCTCGGCGAGCAGGCGCTTCCAGGTGGCGGCGAGTGCGGGGTTGGCGAAGAGCTCGCCGGGGCGCGGCGCTCTGCCGCCGGGGAGGTAGACCTCCGCCGAGGAGGCCCACTTCGTCTCGAACAGCTCGCGCACGGTCTCGACGGTCTCGCCGACCCGCTCGACAGGCGCGTGTCCGTGCTCGGCGTAGCCGATGGCGTACGCCAGGACGTCGTCGAGGGACTTGGTGCCGTGGTCGCGCAGCAGCAGCATCCAGGCGTCGAAGGCGCCCGGCACGGCGGCGGCGAGCGGCCCGGTGCCGGGGACGAGGTCCAGGCCGAGGCCCTGGTAGTGCGCGACGGTCGCGCCCGCCGGTGCGACACCCTGCCCGCACAGCACCCGCACCTCGCCACCGGCCGGGGCGAGCAGGATGGGCACCTCGCCGGCCGGGCCGTTGAGGTGCGGCTCGACGACGTGCAGCACGAACGCGCCCGCCACGGCCGCGTCGTAGGCGTTGCCGCCGCTCTCCAGGACGGCCATCGCCGACTGGGAGGCGAGCCAGTGGGTGGAGGACACCATGCCGAAGGTGCCGCTCAGGGTGGGGCGAGTGGTGAATTGCATATCTGACCTCGGTGTTTACGCGTGTCGGTCGACCCAGAACGGACCGTGGGGAGAATCTGGGGAGAATGAGCGCGAGGCCTCTCCTCCAGGTTGACCCATTCCCCCCTCTTTCCTTGCCAGGCTGTTGAGGCTCGATACTGCTGGGCCGGGATCGGACTCAGATGACCGTGAGAGTCTTCCTGCTGGACGAGGGACAGAGAGGACATCCATATGTCGCAGGTCGATGAAGTCGCCTCCGCGTGGGAGCGCATCGTCGGTTGGCTACGAAGGAACGCCCCGGCCAGCGCGGAGGCGCTTCGTCCGGGAGCCTCGGACGAGGAGATCGCGCGCCTCGACGCGGCGCTGGGATTCGACATCCCGGACGTTCTCGAGGTCTGGCTCCGCTTGAACAACGGGAGTACCGCGAAGGATTCCGAGAAGCCCGTTCCGGGCGGCGGGACCGCCCTCCTGCCGCACCGGGACTCGGTCGTCTTCCCGGGCGGTATGAGATTCCTCGGCTGCAAGGAAATCGCCCACTGGCACGCGGAGTATCTGTACATCGCCCGCGACATCGGGGACGACGAGTACTGGAAGTCGCCGTGGATTCCGGTCATGGCGCAGAGCGACGCGCCGTACGGGATCATTCTGGACGCCCAGGACCCATCCGGCCCGCCGCCTCTGCTGAGGTTCAGCGAGGGTGACTGTCCGACCTCCTTCCTGCCGTCCCTCGGCGACTTCCTCCGGCCCCTGTCCGATCTGCTGGAGACCGGACAGGCGCCGGGGTCGGTCATGGCCCACGAGAGGTTCACCGTCGCTGAGGGAAGACTCCGCTGGAGGGAATGACGGGGTGTCTCAGTTCGGCTTGGCCACGTCGAGCCAGTAGTCGTCCTTGTCCATCACCCGGTAGTTCCGGCGGAACGTCGGGAACAGCGCCATGGACTGGGTGTTCTGGTTGTTGGACATGCTGGAGCGTCCGCAGACCTCGTTCCAGGTCGGAAGGGGGTAGCGCAGGTCGGCGTGGAGCCGCCACAGGCCGTCGGCGTCCTTCGTCGCGTAGGTCTGAAGGCAGTCGTCACCGGAGCCGACGGGATTGGTGCCGCCCAGCGAGGTCGGCGTGCCGCCACTCTGGTAGCTCTTGGCGAAGGCCAGCTCGTCACAGCTGGGTGTGTCCGTTCCCTGCGAGGACAGTTCCGGTGACAGCGTGACGCTCTGGTTGCGCTCCCAGTTGGTCGGGCACATGAGGGCCCTGTTGACGTCGCTCTGCTTCTTCGTCGGATCGCTCGGGGACATCACGCTGTCGCCGAGGTAGGTCAGCGGCCGGCCCTGGCCCTTGAGCCCGAGGTGGGCGGGCAGTTGGTGTTGAACCAGCCAGGCGTGGGCCGCCGCGGCCGGGAACTTCTGGGAGTTCATGGAGTAGGTCGGCTTGTAGTAGTCGAAGACGCAGCCGGGTGTCGTGGTGACGGTGGTGTCGCAGCGCAGTTCGGAGTACCGGTCGGTGCCGATGGCGGCTTGGGTCTCCGACGGGACGTCCGCGACGATGGCTCCGAGTTTCCACTGCATGCCGAGGAGGTCCTCCGAGAGGGACTGCCCCCAGATCATGGCCGTCTGCACTTCCCCGACGTGCCGGTCTCCGGTCGCCCAGTCCCAGGTGGCTGAGGTGTTCCAGATCTGGTTGGTGGTGGTGCAGTCGATGGAGCAGACGGCGGCCGAGGTGATGGTGACGGGCGCTGTCGCCCCCACACCGGTCGCGGCGGTGGGGACGAGTTTCAGCAGGGCGTTGGAGGTCGCCTCGTTCGCGTAGGCCTTCAGTTCCGCCTGCTCGTCGAACTCCATGGTCCCGAGGATGTTCTGGTCCTCGTCGACGATGACGACGGTGACGTGGTTCTTGATGCAGGCCTCGGTGCGGTTGACCCACTGCTGATTGAGGTTGAAGGGCTCGACGTTGCACCAGGGGACGAAGCTGTCCGGCCGCTCCGCGACGACCGCGCTGACGGAGGCGGCGGAGGTGGCGGACGGGCCGGCCGGCCCGCCTCCGGCGATGACGCTCATGCCGACGTCGGTGGGGGTGGTGATGTCCGCGGGCTGTGCGGCGTTGACGTCGGGGTCGTGGAAGGTCAGGTCGGAGGGGATACCGCTGTAGTCGCCGGGCACGAACGCGACGGCGTCGTAGGCCACGTCCTTGTCGGCGGCTCCGTCCGGTGTGGAGTTGGACAGTCGCACCTCCGGCGCCTGGTCCTTGAAGTTGTAGGCGCCCAGGGAGACCCATTTGTTGGACTCGTTGGCGTTCTGGTCGACGGTCTTGGTCACCGTGCCGAACGGTGTGACGACCTGGTAGGAGGCGTTGGTGACCTGTGCGCCGGTGTCCGGGACGTGCACGTAGACCTTGGCCTGGCTGCCGGAGATGGCCGAGTTCAGTTTCCAGTCGCCGAGGATGGTCATGCGTCCCCCGGCGCCGCCCAGGTGGTCGGTGTCGCGGGCGTGCGTGTACCAGAAGTGGCCCTGGTAGCCGCCGCCGATCTGGTGCAGGTCCGCCTTGGCGTCGTACTGGCCCAGGCCTGGGCCGGTGGCGTTCGGATCGGGGTAGAAGGTGAACTGGAACGAGCCGTCTGTCGTGGTGGAGCCGCAGGCGCTCCAGGTGTTGACGCCCGCGGGGTCGGAGTCGACCACCTTCGCACCGGACGGCGCGCCGGAGCAGACGGGTGTGCCGTACTGGAGGCGGTAACCGCGCCCGGGCTCGCTGACCAGGGTCTGGTACTTGAGGTTCTCGAAGCCACAGGTCGTGGCGCAGTCGGACTTCCAGGTGGCGTTGGAGGCGTTCCACCAGTACGGGGTGTAGCAGGCGGCGTCGGAGCAGTTGGGCGGGTTGGCCGAGTCGCAGTTGTTCTGCGCGTTGCAGAACGTGTCCAGCGGCGGCGAGACGTGCGCCCGGTTGTACGTCGCGTTGCCCGGCAGCGTGTAGGGGCCGGTGGCGCCGTTCCAGTAGGCGGGCCGGAAGCCGGCGGAGGAGAAGCCGGACTCGCCGGGCCAGTCCTGGCGGCCGGAGGTGGCGTAGGAGTGGCCGGTGTCGATGGACCACGCGGCCCAGCCCATCACCTTTTCCTCGTACGGCCACTTCTGGGGCTGGGCGGCGTCCTTGGCGGCGAGCGGGTCCACGTCGGTGTTCATGAAGCTCAGCCGCGAGGCGGGATAGACGGGGTTGGCGGGGTTGTTGTACCAGCCGAGTCCCCAGTTGCCGTTGGTGCCCTCGTCCGCCTTCTTGTTGAAGCCGAGGTTGTAGTTCCACACGGCGGCGAACCAGTTCTCGGGCCTGGCCGGGTCGTCGTTGTTCACGGTGATCGTCTGGCCGGACTCGTGCACCTCGTTCCACTTGTCGGCGAGGATGTACAGCGAGGCGGCGATGTTGGTGGCGTAGTCGATGGCGATCGCGCGCTGCGTGCCGGCCGGGAGGGACGTCTCGCCCGTCTTCGCGTACGCGGCTTTGCGCATGCCGTCGGTGACCTGGCCGACGCCGTAGCCGCAGTCGGACTTGTCCCAGTGGATCGTCCAGTAGTCGGCGAGGGTGCCGCCTGTCTGGTGTCCGTAGAACCCGTCGACGGCCGCGAGCGGGCTGCCCATCTGGCCGGGGATGGCGCCGGACTCGGCCTGCCACAGGTTGGACTCCTGGGCGAGGATGCCCAGTTCGACCTGTGCGGGGATACGGCCGTTGCCGCTGCTGGTGTTCAGCGTGGGGGCGGGGAACATGCCCTGCGGGTCGATGGTGGAGAGCCCGGTCTGGGAGCGCCAGCCGCCCTGGGTGAGGTAGTTGGAGCGCAGGTCGCCGCGGACGGCCATGTCCACGGCCCACTCGACCTGGTTGGGGGTGGGCTGAAGCGCCTGGGTGGCGGTGTCGTTGCGGGGCACGGAACACCAGGCGTCGGTGTCGACCGGGTCGTTGGCCCTGGGGTCGTCGGCGGCGGTGGTCAGCATGCTCATCGTCGACATCTGCGGCTTCGAGGAGCCGGTCAGCGCCGGCGACGTACTGCTGCCCGCGGTGGTGCCGGGCGCGGCGGCCGTCTGTGTCGTGCGCCTGCCCGTGCGCGGGACGGTGCCGGTGATGGTCAGGGCGTGGCTGACGCGGCCCGGTGTCGTCCGGGCCGCGGGCTCCCTGGTCGTGGTCTTGCCGAAGCCGCGGCCGGCGCCCTCGATGTGGGCGACGCCCGCGAGCACCGCCGGGGAG
The DNA here is from genome assembly GCF_042899705.1 of Streptomyces sp. NPDC013187. Lineage (NCBI taxonomy): Bacteria > Bacillati > Actinomycetota > Actinomycetes > Kitasatosporales > Streptomycetaceae > Streptomyces > Streptomyces sp. NPDC013187. The sequence continues at coordinate 560,907 of NZ_JBIBAF010000004.1, forward strand.
ACGACGGGGTCGACGGCCAGGCGTCCGCGGGTGGAGACCTCCGCGTCGGGTGAGACGTTCAGGGGTTTGATGCCGCTGGCCGCGAAGTCCTTGCCGTGGCCGGCCTTTCCGATGAGGTAGACCGTGCCGTCCGTGCCCTGGCGCAGGTTCAGCGCGGTGAGTTCGCCGCTCGCGACGGTCGTCTTCCTGCCATGGGCGTAGGTCCGCACGTCGGCGTCGGTGTCGCCGGTGCGGTCGATGTAGGTGACCGTGCCGTCGGCGGCCACCCGGATGCCGTACGGGGCGTGCTCGGTGGCGGCGAGTCGGGAGGTCCTGCCCTTGCGGTCGACGTGGACCAGCCGGTTTCCGGCGGCCGCGATCACCCCGTCCCCGGTGGGCACGGCGGAGGTGATCTCGCCCTTCGCCGTGGTGTCGGCGACGGTGGCGCCCTTGGTGTCCACCGTGACCAGGCGCGTCTCGGTGTCGCGGAGGGCGGTGAAGGCGGCGGTGTGCGTGGCCGGGTTGCAGGTCGGGTCGAAGTAGGCGAGGGACGCGGTGAACGGCAGTTTGGTGACGCTGCCGTCGTCGAGGTTCACGATCGCCGTGAACGCGCCGCCCATCATCAGGTCCGGCTTGTTGGTGAAGGTGCGGGGAGCGTAGACGACGGCCGCGTGGTGGTCGTCCAAGACACAGCTGTTGCCGATCCAGGTGTCAGCCGGAAGCTGCGGCTCACTCAGTACCGTGACGGTCTTCCAGGCATAGGCGTTCTTGCTGTCCGCGACGAGCAGGTGCAGCCCGTCGCTGTCGGCGGCGGTGGTCACCGCGCGATCGGCGGAGGTTTTCCAGCCCTTGCCCAAGGTGGTGTCCGGGGCCTTGACGGCCCCCTTCGGAGGGGTCGGCGCCGGTTTCGACGTGGGCGTGGCGTGGGGGGTGGTGGGGTTCGCGGCGGCGGGCTGGACCTGTATCAGCCCCGCCACAGCGGCGGTGGCGGCGACAAGCGTCAGTACTCTTCGTCTTTGTCGGGCTCTCACTCGCTGTGATCGCGCGCAGGGAGAACCCCTACGAAGGGAGGTCACTGTGACTCCTCTTCTGTATGTCGGTGATCGTGACGCGGATCGCGCCTGCGGGCATCTTGTCGACGTTCCCGATCGTGGCCTGGGTCGCCATGGTGCGGTGGGCCGCGAGGCCGCCGCTGGTGACGACCTGCCGGTAGGACGCCATGTCGGCGCCGTCGCCGATCTCCACGGTGAAGTAGACGCTGTACAGGGCGGCTTCAGGGCCGTTGTTGGTGATGGTGAACGGGACTTGGAGCAGCTTGTACGGAAGCCGGTGCGGGGTGTAGGCGAGGACCTCGCCGTGTTCGGCGCGGGCCACCGGCTTGCCGTAGCCGTACGAACTCGGCGCCCGTGTTCCGGCGGGCTGCGGTGTGACAAGCGTGGTGGGCAGCGGTCCGTGGTCCGATGCCTGCGATTCGGCGGCGGAGCCATGCGATTCGGTACCGGAGGCGTGTGTGGCGCGTACGCCGCCGTAGACCATGGCGCCGATGATGGCCGCGGCTACGGCGGCTCCGGCCAGGAGGGGGCGCGGGTGTCTCATCACTCAGCCGTTCAGAGTCTTGTGGGCGGAATTCACGGGCAGGGGGAGCCCCTTGGCGGGACCGGCGGTGGGTGAGGCCTCGGGCCAGGTGCCCTTGTCCACGCCGGAAGAGGGGGTTGGCGACCGGTCTCGTCTGCGGCTCATCGGCCGTGGGACGGGGTTTCCCGGCGGAGCAGGAAGTGACCAGGGCTGCGGTGGCGGCAGCGACGGCTGTCGCCGCGGCTGTCCTGCGGACGGTCATCGCAGACCTACCTTCCGACCGGGTTGAATTCGGGCCAAGTGCATCCCCTCCCCCAGCCCGACGTGCGCCACCTGTGGAAGCGCTGTGATCGCGGGCGACGCAGAACGTAACAGGGGGGCGGACCGTGCTCATGACGGATTCCGGCAACCGCCAAGACGCATTCGCGGAATGACCAAGAGAGATCAAAGCCCTCTGCGCCAAGCATCGTTCCGGCGGGGCCCGAATGGCCCCTTTGTCTCCGTCCGCCTGCATGTGCGTGACGATGGAGCCGGTGCGCGGGTTCCGTAACCCACTTAATGATTTTTCCAAGGTATTGCAGAAAAAGCGGATCAATCGTGAGGAAGCGCACGATGAGCCCGGCAGGAGTCCGCCACGGTTTCCGCGAACGCCCGCGCCGAGCGTGACAGCCCCTCCAGCGCCGTACCGCCCATATCGACGTCTCGCGCGTGGTACCTCCCTCCGGGTGCCGCCCACCAACTCGCTGAAGACCAAGATCCGGACCATGCACGGGCCGACACCCCGCTCACAGTGAGCCCAGCGCCTTCGTTTTCCCAGGGCACGAAGCTATGAATGATGCTGTCCCCGGCCAACTCCGAGACTCAGATGAGTGGCCTTCCGCCGGCGCTCCCCACTGCTCCGCATGGGGAGCGGCTGGTCAGGGACTCAATGGGCAACAAAAGCCCAGGTCAACGACCCGGCCCCGGGGCCTCCATGCCGAAGGTGCCTGGAGGGTGGGTGGGTGGTGAACATCTGACCTCTCACCGGGACCTCGGGGCTCGGACCGGGGCCGGAGCCGTCGGGTACGGAACTCCCTCTTCTTCGCTGCCCACCGGGCGACGTCAATCACAGTCGGCGGCCCGGCCAGCTCCCCGGCCCTGAAAAACCGCAGGTCAAAGCTCGAATGTCCTGAGGTTATGGATCTCCGTCATGTCAGGCATTGGACGCATGACACGCAGCGTCACAGTCTGGAACGAGCCCCCCGTACCGACCTTGTGAGGAGTCATCATGGGCACCGAGAGGAGCACCGTCGACGGTGTCATCCGGACGAGCGCGCGCGGACACGCCGTCCTGAACAGTCCGCGTCTGAACCGGGGTACGGCCTTCACCCGGCGGGAGCGGCAGGAGCTCGGGCTGACCGGTCTGGTGCCGCCGCAGGTCCTGACACAGGACCAGCAGGCCGCCCGCGCCTATGCCCAGTTCCGGTCCCAGCCCGACGACCTCGCCAAGAACGTCTACCTGACGGCGCTGCGCGACCGCAACGAGGTGCTCTTCCACCGGCTCCTCGGTGACCATCTCGCCGAGATGCTGCCGATCGTCTACACCCCGACCGTGGGTACGGCGATCGAGCGCTACAGCTATGAGTACCGCCGCCCGCGCGGCGTGTACCTCTCGGTCGACGACCCCGAGTCCATCGAGAGCTCCCTGCGCGCCTCCGGGCTGGGCGCCGACGACGTCGACCTGATCGTGGCGACGGACGGCGAGGCGATCCTCGGTATCGGTGACTGGGGTGTGGGCGGCATCGACATCGCGGTCGGAAAGCTCGCCGTCTACACGGCCGCCGCGGGCGTCGACCCGGCCCGCACCCTGGCGGTGATGCTGGACGTCGGCACCGACCGGCAGGAGCTGCTGGACGACCCGCTGTACCTGGGCAACCGGCACCCGCGCGTGGACCGGGACCGCTACGACGCGTTCGTCGACGCCTACGTCGCCGCGGCCACGAAGCTGTTCCCCGACGCCCTGCTGCACTGGGAGGACTTCGGCTCGTCCAACGCCCGCCGGATCCTGGACCGCTACCGCGAGAAGACGCTCACGTTCAACGACGACATCCAGGGCACCGGTGCCGTCAATCTGGCCGCCGTGCTCTCCGGCGTGCGCGCCGGCGGTGCCGCACTGCGCGACCACCGGGTGGTGCTCTTCGGCGCCGGAACCGCCGGCATCGGGATCGCCGAGCAGCTCCGCGACGCGATGATCGCCGACGGACTGACGCCGCGGGAGGCCGCGGAGCGCATCTGGGCCGTGGACCGCCACGGACTGCTGACCGAGGGCCAGCAGGGGCTGCGGGACTTCCAGCTGCCCTTCGCCCGGGGCCGCGCCGAGGTCGCCGGCTGGCGGCACGACGAGAACCTCGGCGGCGTGCCGCTGGCCGAGGTCGTCGAGCGGGTGCGCCCGAGCGTCCTGATCGGCGCCTCGGGGCAGGGCGGCGCCTTCACCGAGGACATCGTCCGCGCCATGGCCGCGCACACCGACCGTCCGGTCATCCTGCCCCTGTCCAACCCCACGCGGCTGGCCGAGGCCGTCCCCGCCGACCTGCTCGCCTGGACCGGCGGCCGGGCCCTGATCGCCACCGGCAGTCCCTTCGAGCCGGTGGAGACGGAGGGCGTCACCCACTACATCGGGCAGGCCAACAACGCGCTGGTCTTCCCCGGGCTGGGTCTCGGCACGGCCGTCGCCCGTGCCGAGCGGATCACCGACGGCATGCTGGTGGCCGCGGCCCGCGCCATCGCCGACCAGACCGACCCCGCGGCGCCGGGCGCGCCGATCCTGCCCCCGATCGACCGGCTGCGCGACACCTCCGTGGCGGTGGCCGTGGCCGTGGCCCGCGCGGCGGTCGCCGAAGGCGTCGCCCGGGAGAGCGCCGACGACACGATCGAGGAGCGCGTCCGCGCGGCCATGTGGCATCCGGTGTACCCGCCGATCGAGGCCGTCTGACGGGCATCGCCCGGGTATCGCTCCCCCACCCCCCAAGGGGGCGCCGACCGGAGGCTCTCGGCTCTCTGACCTACCGTCACCGGCCCGCACGGTCGCGCCCCCGCCTTGCTTCAAAGGATTGACGCAGTCATGTCTTTCGCCGAGATCTTCACCGTCGTGGTGCCGGTCTTCCTCCTCATCCTGGTCGGCTACGGCACCGGCCGCCGGGCGCTCTTCGACGCGGGCGGCGCCCAGGCGCTGCGTGAGTTGACCATGCAACTCGCCCTCCCCGCGGCCCTGTTGCTGAGCATCTGGCAGACGCCTCGGCACGTGCTGGTCGAACAACTGCCCCTGGTGGGCCTGCTGGCGTTCGGGTTTCTCGCCGTGTACGCCGTCCTGCTGGGCGTGCTGCGCCTCGCGGCCCGCCGGCCGCTGAGGCGGGCGGCCCTCTTCGCGCTGGCCTGCGTCCAGCCGCAGTACGCCTTCATGGGCACGTCGATCCTGGGGGGCCTGTTCGGGACCGCGGAGGCCGCCGTGCCGATCGCCGTCGCGGGCATCATCGTCAACGTCGTTCTCGACCCGGTCGTCCTGATCCTCCTCGGCATGCCGGAACATCCGGAGCGCCGGACGGTCACCGCCGGGGCGGCGGCCCCCGCACGGCGGCCCGCCCTGGCCACCGTGGGCGGGGGCGCGCCCGAGGCGGCCACCGAGCCGGCCTCCACCGAGACCGGATCGCCCGGCCCTCGCCCCTCGGTGCTGCGCACCGTCGGGCACGCGCTGCGCGAGCCGTTCTGCTGGGGGCCCGTCCTGGGCCTGGTGCTGTCGGTCGCGGGGGTCGGTGTGCCGGAGATCGCCGATTCCGCGCTGAGCCTGCTCGCGGGCGCCGCCTCGGCGACGGCCCTGGTCTACGTCGGCGTCTCCGTCGCCCGCATCGGCCGGCCCGCGCTGTCCCCCGCCGTGTGGGCGGTCTCGCTCACCAGCGTGGTCGTCCTGCCCCTGCTCGTCTACGGGACGGGGCTGCTGCTGACCTCCGCGGCGGTCGCCGCCCAGGCCGCGCTGATTCTCGCGTTCCCCGTCTCGCCCGTCCCCCTGATGTTCGCCGCCCGGCACGGCTCGGCCGAGGACGTGCGGACCATCGGCTCCGCCGTCGTCCTGAGCCTGCTCCTCTCCTTCGTCACCCTGCCCCTGCTCATCGAGCTGGTCGGCTGACCTCGGCCGGGGCAGCGCTGCCTGGCCACGCCTCGCGCGCTCCGCACCCGCCTTCCGCTCGACCGTCCCGAAAGGACACGGCCTCATGACATCAGCCGCAGACACGCGACCGGACCGCCCGCGCCGCCCGTCGCGGTCGTGGTGGCCGCGCTCCGTTCTCGGCCGCCTGCCCGGATCCCTGCCGTACGCCGCGGCGGCACGGGGGGCCGTCGCGCTCGCGCTGCCCCTGCTCGTCGGGCTCGCCACCGGGTGGCTCGTGCTCTCGGCGATCGCCGCCATCGGCGCTCTGTGGGGGGTGAGCCAGGACGGTTCCGACCCGTACCGGGTCCGGGTGCTGCGGCTGGGCTGGACCGGGCTGTCCAGTGCGCTCGGCCTGCTCGCCGGTGAAGTCGCCCTGCGCAGCGGGGAGGCCGCGGCGGTGGCGGGGTGCCTGGTGGCGGCCGCGCTCGTGGCGGGGGGTGTCGGACTGCGCGGGCGGATCGCGTCCGTGTCGGGCATGCATCTGCTGCTCGGCGTCACGATCGGTAGTGGCATCCCGGTGCCGGGGCCGTGGTGGCAGCCGCCGCTGGCGCTGCTCGCCGGTGTCGCCCTCGTCCTCGTGCTGTCCGCGGCGCCGTGGCTGTGGCGCCGGCACCACGTCGAACGGGCCGCCGTGCTGGCCGTGTACCAAAGCGCGGGCGAGGCCCTGGCCGCGGCGGGGACCGAGGCCGCCGAGGAGGCCCGCCTGCGGATGACACTGGCCCTGAACCACGCCCACGAGGTGATGGCCGCCCATCTCGCCCCGCGCGGGCGGCGGCAGGCCGGAACCGGGGACCTGGTCCGGGCGTTCCACTACGCCGTGCGCCTGGGCGAGGCCGTGACGGCCGTGGTGTGGGAGGGCCGTGCGCTGCCGTCCGGCCTGGCCCGCGTACCGCGGCACCTGGCCGGACGCCTGCTGCCGGGGCACCTCGCGACCCCGGAGGACCGCCCTGCGCTGCCGGCCCCGGTGTCCGACTCACCGGGCGGGCGCGCCCTGGCCGAACTGGTCACCGCCGTCGACGCCGAACCGGAGGGCTTCGACCTGGAGTTGCGCCTCCCGGCAGACGACGGGCCCGGACGGGCGGCGCGGGTGCGGTACGCCCTGCTGCTGGCCGGGTGCGTGCTCGCCGCCCATGTGCTCGCGGAAGTGCTGCACCGCCCTCGCGGTTACTGGCTGCCCATGACGGTGGCCTTCGTCTACAAGCCCGACTTCGGGCCGCTGTTCCCGCGGGCCCTGCACCGGTGCGTCGGCACGATCGTCGGGGTGGCCGCCATCGGGGCGGTGTCCGCGGCGGCCACCGGCACGTACGCCGTGGTGGGTGTCGTGGCCGTGTTCGGCGCGCTCATGGCCATCGGCGTGCGGCACCACTACGCGCTCGCCACGCTGGGCCTGACCGCCGTCGTGTTCGTGCTGCTCGACCTGCTGGGCGACCATCGCCCGTTGTACGGCACGCGGGTGGTGGACACGGCGCTGGCGTCCGTGCTGGTGCTCGTCGCGCACTTCGCGGTGTGGCCGGACTCCGCAGCCCACCGCGCCGAGGCACAGACCGAGGCCGCCGTCGCCGCCGCCCGGCGCTACCGCGACGCCGCGCCGGAAGCGGGCCCGGTCCAGCGGCAGTCGCTGCGCCGTGCCGCCTACCACCAGCTGGCCGAGGCGCGCCGCACGGTCGCTCACGCCCGGCGGGAACCGGCCCGCCGCGGGCGTCCGCTGCCCGACTGGGAGAGCGCGATCACGGCGGCCGAACAGCTCTGCGACCAGGTGACGGGACACGTGGTCGCGGGTGCGGCGAGCCCGGTCCGGTAGCGGGCACCGGCCCGGCAGCCGATCCCGGCCCATCACCGGATCCCGGTCCGGCAGCATGCCCCGGCCCGGTTGTCGGCTCCCGCCCGGTTGTCGTTTCCGCCGGGTTGCCGGCTCCGCCCGGTTGTCGTTTCCCGGCCCGGCGCGTGGGTGTGACCCATGCAGCCGTCGCCTGGGTCATCGGCGACCCATGACGGGGGAGAATGGCACCATGGATCTACAGGTGCTGCGTTCGTTCCAGTCCGTCGCGGAGGGGACGACGGTGACCGACGCCGCGACGGACGCCGGTGTCACCCAGCCCGCCCTGTCCCGGGCCCTGGCCCGGCTGGAGGACGAGGTCGGCGCCGAACTCCTGCAGCGCGTCGGGCGCGTGCTGCGCCTCACCCCGGCGGGCCGGGTGTTCAAGGAGTACGTCGACGGGGTGCTCGACAACTACGACCGGGGCCGCAGGGCCGTGGCCGAGATGGTCCACCCCGACTCGGGCGTGGTGTCGCTCGCCTTCCTGCACACCCTGGGCACCTGGCTGGTCCCCCAGCTCGTCACCGACTTCCGGCGGACCTTCCCGCAGGCGCAGTTCGAGCTGCACCAGGACGGCGAGATCGGCCTGACCCGGCACCTCCTCGACACGACCGCGGATCTGGTCATCACCAGCAGCGATCCCGGCCACCCCCTCATCACGTGGCGGCGCCTGCTGGTGGAGCCGCTGCGGCTGGCCGTCCCGTCCCGGCACCGGCTGGCCAAGCGCCGCCGGATCCGCCTGGCCGAGGTGGCCGAGGAGCGGTTCATCCTGCTCAAACAGGGATACGGGCTGCGTGACATCACCGCGGGGCTGTGCCGCGAGGCCGGCTTCGCGCCGGTCATCGCCTTCGAGGGCGAGGAAGTGGAGACCCTGCGAGGTCTGGTCGCCGCGGGTCTCGGGGTGTCCCTGATCCCGTCGTCGCCGGACGTCACGACGGCCTCCGAGTCCCCCATCCGTTACCTGGAGATCACCGACGTACGGGGCGCCCGGGACATCGGCATCGCCTGGCTGAGCTCCCGCGCCGTGCCGCCGATCACCCGGCGCTTCCTCGACCACGCGCTGCGGGCGTCGACCGTGGAATGAATGTCCCTTCCTGTCGCGGGAAGTTCGGGCATGTCCGGCCTTGTCCGGGCGACTTCGGCAGGTCACGCCGGGCGCAGCGCGACGGCGCCGACACGCACGGTGTTGCACAGAACATGTGGGGGAGGCCGCACTTCCGCAGCACAGGGACGCATGTGACACTGTCGTCCCGTCCGCCGTGCGGACCCGTTCCGCACCGTCCGTCCCCACCTGAAGGGCGCCGTGCGTTCCCTACCTCTGCCTCTGGCCCTGACCGCCCGTCTGTCACCGGTGGTGGTGCTCGCCGCGGTGGGCTGGGCGCTGTCGTCCGGTCCGCTCGCCGCGCCGCAGGCCGCCGAGCACAAGCCGGCCGAAGAGAAGACCGAGACCCGCTCGGAGTCCGCCCCGTCGACGTCGACGGTGCCGAAGGCGTACTCGGCCGCGCCGGCTCCGTGCGAGGCCGTCGCGAAGAAGACCATCGAGGCGCTGGTGCCGGGCGCCAAAACGGCCGGCAAGGAGATCCCGTCCACGGACTCGGAGCTGCGCCGCACCTGCTCCTGGAACGCGCTCAAGGGCTACGACTACCGCTGGCTCGACGTGTCCTACGAGATCATGGAGTCGGACGAGGCCGCGCAGAAGTCGTACGAGGCGCATACCGAGAAGCAGAGCGGCGGCGGGGCGGTACCCGGTCTGGGGGACCGCGCGTACTCCGTCGTGAACCTCACGGCCGAGGACAAGCAGGAGACCCGCGAGGGCGTCGTGTTCGCCCGCGCCTCCAACGCGCTGGTGACGATCACCTACAACGGCAGTGACTTCGAGTCGAAGAAGGCGCCCAGCACGGACACGATCAACAAGGGCGCGATCAAGGCCGCGAAGGAAGCCGTGGCCGCGCTGGAGAGCGACAAGGGCTGAAACGCCCTCCAGCGCGCCGGTCTTCCTCAGACGGTGCTGCGGCCCCGCGTGGCCATCAGCGCCAGGTACAGGACCATCGACGTGCCCAGGCCCACCGCCCAGCCGTAGTCGGCCAGATCGGCCAGCGCCGGGATGGGACGGCCGTCGATCAGCGGCTTGAAGTTCGCGCCGCCCACGGCGAGGACACCGCCGACCGCGAAGGCGACGACGGCCCGCCAGTTCCAGCCGCCCTCGTACCAGTAGCGGCCGCCGGGCCGGTACAGGTCGGCGAGGTCGAGCCGGGAGCGGCGCAGGATCCAGTAGTCGGCGATGAGGATGCCGGCGACGGTGCCGAGCAGGCCGCCGACCAGGCCGAGCCAGGTGAAGATGTAGCCCTGCGGGTCGGAGTACAGCTTCCACGGGAAGATCAGCACACCGAGGACGCAGGTGGCGAGGGCGCCGGCCCGGAAACTGATGCGCCGGGGCGCGATGTTGGAGAAGTCGAACGCCGGCGAGACCAGGTTGGCCGCCACGTTGACAGAGAGCGTCGCCACCAGCACGGTGACCAGCGCGAAGAGCAGGCCCACCGTGTTGTCGGTCTTGGCGGCGAGCTGCACCGGGTCCCAGATCGCCTCGCCGTAGACCGCCTGCGAACCCGAGGTGACCATGACGGACAGGAACGCGAAGAGGGTCATCGTGGTCGGCAGGCCGAGGGCCTGGCCCCGGGTCTGTGCCTTCTGGCTCCTGCCGTAGCGGGTGAAGTCGGGGATGTTCAGCGACAGGGTGGACCAGAAGCCGATCATGCCCATGAGGGCGGGGGCGAACAGCTTCCAGAAGTCGGCGCCCCAGCCGAGCTTGGAGGGCTGGTCGAACAGCGGGCCGAAGCCGCCCGCCTTGTCGCTCATCCACCACAGCATCACGAACGCGCCGACGAGCACGAAGGGCGCCGCCCAGTTCTCGAAGCGGCGGATGGTCTCCATGCCCCGGTAGATGATGACGACCTGGAGCGCCCAGAAGATCGCGAACGACAGCCACATCGTCCAGGCGTAGCCGCCGACCTTCGACGCGTCGGTCCAGCCGGTGCCGATGAGCTTGCCGGCCAGGAAGTAGATGGCCTCGCCGCCGATCCAGGTCTGGATGCCGAACCAGCCGCACGCCACCAACGCCCGTACGACGGCGGGGAGGTTGGCGCCGCGGATGCCGAAGGAGGCGCGGGCGAAGACCGGGAAGGGTATGCCGTACTTGGGTCCGGCGTGGCCGGTGAGCAGCATCGGTATCAGCACGATGACGTTGGCCAGGGCGATGGTGAGCACCGCCTGCTTCCAGTCCATGCCGACGGCGATGAGCCCGGAGGCGAGGGTCCAGGAGGCGGTGTTGTGGGCCATGCCGACCCACAGCGCGGAGAAGTTGTAGGTGGTCCAGGTGCGCTTCTCGACCGGGACCGGCAGCAGGTCCTCGTTGGCGTAGGGGCCGGTCGGTGCGGGGGCGCCCGGGGCGATCTCCACCCGGCCGTCGGTGAGGGTGACTTGGGTGGGCGGCGGTGGGGCCGTGGGAGCGGTATCGGTCATGGGCCGGGCCAATCAGGGGAGGTGGGACGGGAAAGGCCGTGCGGTGAGCCGATGGGGGGTGCGCTCGGGAGCGTCCTGGGCCCCCTTCCCGAGCCGCTGGGAAGGGGGAGTTCACAGGGGGTGGTGCGGCGGAGGAGGTCAGCCGTTGACGGCCGGGATCACCTGGGATCCGTAGGCCTCGATCACGGCCTCCTGCGCGTCGTGCATGTCGTAGACGGCGAACTGGTCCACGCCGAGCGCGCGCAGCGCCTCCAGCTTCTCGATGTGCTTCTCGACGGGGCCGATGAGGCAGAACCGGTCGACGATCTCGTCGGGCACGAACTGGGTGTCCGGGTTGCCGGCACGGCCGTGGTGGGAGTAGTCGTAGCCCTCGCGGGCCTTGATGTAGTCGGTGAGTTCCTCGGGGACGGCGGCCGAGTGCTCGCCGTACTTGGAGACCAGGTCGGCGACGTGGTTGCCGACCATGCCGCCGAACCAGCGGCACTGCTCGCGGGCGTGGGCGAGTGCTTCGGGCGAGTCGTCCTCGGTGACGTACGCCGGTGCGGCCACGCAGACGGTCACCTCGGCGGGGTCCCGTCCGGCTGAGACGGCCGCGTCCTTCACGGCCTTGACCATGTACTCGGTGAGATAGAGGTCGGCCAGCTGGAGGATGAACCCGTCCGCCTCCTCGCCGGTCATCTTCAGGGCCTTGGGGCCGTACGCGGCCATCCACACCGGCAGTTCGGCACCCGGCTTGATCCACGGGAAGTGGACGACGGTGCCGCCGCCGAGGTCGGCCTCCCGTCCGCTGCCGAGGTCCCGGATGACCTTCATGGCCTCGCTGATCCGGGCCAGGGTGTTGGGCTTGCGGCCGGCCACCCGCATCGCGGAGTCACCGCGGCCGATGCCGCAGACCGTGCGGTTGCCGAACATGTCGTTGAGGGTGGCGAAGGTGGAGGCGGTGACCTCCCAGGTGCGGGTGCCGGGGTTGGTCACCATCGGCCCGACCTTCAGGGTCGTGGTGTTGGCGAGGATCTGGCTGTAGATCACGAACGGTTCCTGCCACAGCACGGCGGAGTCGAAGGTCCAGCCGTATGTGAAGCCGTTGCGTTCCGCGCGTTTCATCAGGCTGATCACCCGCGAAGCCGGCGGGTCGGTCTGCAGGACGAGTCCGAAGTCCATCTGCGCCACTCCTAGTTGAGGTACTGACAGGTGGAACGCGGGGTGAACACGCCGTGCCCGGCACGCCCGGTGTACTCCCGCTCGGTGATGACGGGTTCGCCGCGCGAAAGCACCGTCTCGACCCGGCCGGTGGTGCGTTTGCCCTCGTAGGCCGAGTAGTCGACGTTCATGTGGTGCGTCTCGGCGGACATGACCTGCTCGGCGTGCGGGTCGTAGATGACGACGTCGGCGTCGGCGCCCGGCGCGATGGTGCCCTTCTTCGGGTAGAGGCCGAACATCCGGGCCGGGGTCGCGCAGGCGATCTCGATCCAGCGGCGGCGCGAGATGTGCCCGTCGACGACCGCCTGGTGGAGGAGGTCCATACGGTTCTCCACACCCGGCAGGCCGTTGGGGATCTTGGAGAAGTCGCCCCGGCCGAGCTCCTTCTGGCCCACGAAGCAGAAGGGGCAGTGGTCGGTGGAGACGACCTGGAGGTCGTTCGTGCGCAGGCCCCGCCACAGTGCGGCCTGGTGTTCCTTCGGCCTGAGCGGGGTGCTGCACACGTACTTCGCGCCCTCGAAGTCCGGCTCGGCGAGGTTGTCGGTGGACAGGAACAGGTACTGCGGGCAGGTCTCGCCGAAGACGTTCAGTCCCTCGTCGCGGGCCCGGGCCAGCTCGGCGACCGCCTCCGTCGCCGAGACGTGCACGACGTACAGGGGTGCGCCGGCCACCTGCGCGAGTTTGATGGCGCGGTGGGTGGCCTCCGCTTCGAGGAGGGCCTTGCGGACCTCCCCGTGGTAGCGGGGGTCGGTCTCCCCGCGCGCCAGCGCCTGCTCCACCAGCACGTCGATCGCGATGCCGTTCTCGGCGTGCATCATGATCAGGCCGCCGTTCTCGGCGGAGCGCTGCATGGCGCGCAGGATCTGGCCGTCGTCGCTGTAGAAGACGCCCGGATAGGCCATGAACTGCTTGAAGGAGGTGACGCCCTCCTCGACCAGGTGGTCCATCTCCTTGAGGGTGTGCTCGTTGACGTCGGAGACGATCATGTGGAAGCCGTAGTCGACGGCGCAGTTGCCGTCGGCTTTGGCGTGCCAGGCGTCGAGTCCCTCGCGCAGGCTGTGTCCGACGCTCTGCACGGCGAAGTCGATGATCGTCGTGGTGCCGCCCCAGGCGGCGGCGCGGGTGCCGGTCTCGAAGGTGTCGGAGGCGAAGGTGCCGCCGAAGGGCAGCTCCATGTGGGTGTGGGCGTCGACGCCGCCGGGGATGACGTACTTTCCGGTGGCGTCGATGGTGCGGTCGGCCGTGAAGGCTTCTGCTGCGGGAGTGTGGGAGGTTGCGAGGGCGGCGATTCGGCCGTCCTCGATCAGGACGTCGGCGTGGATCTCGTCGGATGCGGTGATGACGAGGCCGCCGCGGATGACTGTACGGCTGCTCATGTCGTGGTCGCTCCTCGCAGTGGATGCGTGCCGGTTGTAGGTGGTTGCTCGCGCAGTTCCCCGCGCCCCTGAGGGACGTCTCCCTGCGCGCGTCCTAGGGTGCTGTCAGTGGCCCGTACGCCCCCGGCGCCCGGTCCCGGTAGAACTGCCAGCGGTCGCGGACCTCGCGGAGTTTGGCCAAGTCCAGGTCGCGGACGACCAGTTCGGGCTCCTTGTCGCTCGCCACCTCGCCGACGAACTGGGCCTCCGGGTCCACGAAGTACGAGGTGCCGTAGAAGTCGTTGTCGCCGTACTCCTCGACCCCGACCCGGTTGATCGCGCCCACGAAGTACTCGTTGGCCACGGCCGCCGCAGGCTGCTCCAGCTGCCAGAGGTAGCCGGACAGGCCGCGGGAGGTGGCCGAGGGGTTGAAGACGATCTCGGCACCCGCGAGGCCGAGGGCGCGCCAGCCCTCCGGGAAGTGGCGGTCGTAGCAGATGTAGACGCCGATGCGGCCGGCCTTGGTGTCGAAAATGGGCCAGCCGGAGTTGCCCGGACGGAAGTAGAACTTCTCCCAGAAGCCCCTGACCTGGGGGATGTGCGTCTTGCGGTACTTGCCGAGGTAGGAGCCGTCCGCGTCGATCACGGCGGCGGTGTTGTAGAGGACGCCGGGTTGCTCCTCCTCGTACATCGGCAGCACCAGGACGATGCCCAGTTCCTTCGCGAGGGCCTGGAAGCGGCGGACGATGGGGCCCTCGGGGATCTGCTCGGCGTACTCGTAGAACGCCGGGTCCTGGACCTGGCAGAAGTACGGGCCGTAGAACAGCTCCTGGAAGCACAGGACCTGAGCACCCTGCGCGGCCGCGTCGCGGGCCGCCTGCTCGTGGACCTGGATCATCGATTCCTTGTCGCCCGTCCAGGCGGTCTGGAAGACGGCGGCACGGATCACTCGGCTCATCGGGACCTCCGGTAGCTCGGTGTGCCGTGAGCCTAGGGAGGGCGAAGGGCGTCTTTGAGTTGCAGCGTGTCACGTCAAAGGGCGTGCGGCGTGCCACCGTGTCACTCTTTCGTGGACCCATGTTTCACCGCCGTTTTCCCAGGTGGTCGCGTGTTTCACTGCTGTTGCGCGTCGTGCGCGAGGAGTGCGATGTGCACCGAGGCGGCCTGCTCGAAGTCATCGAGGTCCACCCCTAGGCGGACCTGTATCGCCTCCAGGCGGCGGTAGAGGGCCGGCCGGGAGACGTGGTGGAGCTGAGCGGTGCGGGACTTGTTGCGGCCGGTGGCGAGGTAGGTGCGCAGGACGGACAGCAGGTCCTCGTCGCTCTCGCGCAGCAGCCCGTCCAGCTCCCGTTCCGCGAAGGACTGCACGTGCGGATCGTCGCGCAGCAGCCGGATCAGGCCCCGCAGGTGGACGTCCTTCAGGCGTACCACCGGCGGGAGGTCGAGGACGGCGGAGGAGTCGGCCACGGCGTCCGCGACGTGCTGGGCCTCGCGCAGTCCGGTGGGTACGTCGTCCCAGGCGGCGCGGGCCTCGGCCGCGGCCACGACGGTGTGGTCCGGGCCCGTCTCGGTCCGCAGCCGGGCCGCGAAGTGCGCGGCGAGGGCGCCCGCGTCCTGGTCCCGGGGCAGGCTGAGCAGCACGGCGGTCGCCCCGTCGGCCAGTTCGGCGACCAGCCCGGGCATGCCCAGCAGCCGCAGGAGGCGTTCGAGGCGGGAGGGGTCACCGTCGCGGACGACCAGCGGTACGAAGGTGCGCCGGTTGACCGGCAGTCCGGCCGCACGGGCCCGGGGCAGCAGTTGCCGTGCCGGTACGACGCCGCTGACCAGGTCGGTCAGCAGGCTCTGCGCGGACTGCTCCTCCCAGGAGCAGGCGGCGCCGCCGGCGAGCATGCGGTGCAGGACGAGGGCCTCGGCGGCGCGGTCGGCCAGCAGCCGTCCGGTGGCGGTGTCGCCCCGGTAGCCGCACAGCACGATCCGGCCCCAGCGCTCCCCGCGCCCGCCCAGTTCGGCCCGGATCCAGCCGTCGCCCTCGACGCCTCCCCCAGCGCCTGAACGGCCTGGGTGGTGCCCCCACGCCTGCCGGGCGATGCGCTCCCAGTCGCGCAGCACGTCGTCCACCGCGGGCCGCTCCCCCGCCGTGCCGAGGACACGGTGGGCGAGGTTGGTGACGACGACCGGGCAGCCGCTGTGCCGGGCGATCTCGTCGAGCAGGCGTTGCAGGGGGGCGCCGGCGGTGATGAGGGCGGTGAGTTCGGTGCGGACCGCCTCGGAGAGGCTGACGGCGGCGAACTTGCGCCGCACCAGCCGCGACTGGACCTCCTCGGTCAGTTCGGCGAAGGGGAAGGGCCGGTGCAGGACGACCATCGGCAGTCCGCACCGCTCGGCCGCCCGGCGCATCACGTCCGGCGCCGCGGGGAAGGCGCGGCCGAGTCCGAGGACGACGGCGGCGGCCTCGGCGCGGTGCAGGGAGCGGACGTACTCGGCCTGTTTGTCCTCGTCGCCGGCGAGCAGCACGCCGGTGGTGAGGACCATCTCGCCGCCGCTGAGCATCACCCCGACGTCGGCGGCCTCGGCGACGTGCACCCAGCGCACGAGCCGGTCGAGATGGCCCGCGCCGGCCACCACCTCCGGTTCCCCGGCGAGTACCCGCTCCAGGGTGAGGACCTGCCGCACCGACAGGGCGGGCTCCAGGGAATCCAGGGTGATGGTCATGGCGAGTCCCTTGCTCAGTGCACTGCTACTGGATGCTCCTCAGAGCGTTCTCGAGGATCGCGGCGCCCTCCTCGGCCTCCGCGACGTTGAGGGACAGCGGCGGGGCGACGCGCAGCGAACTGGTGTTGTGCCCGCCCCCCTTGCCGATCAGCAGGCCGCCCTCGCGGGCCGCCTCCAGCACGGCCGCCGCGGTCCGCGGATCGGCCTCGTCGGTCCCCGGTTTCGTGATCTCGATGCCGATCATCAGGCCGCGGCCGCGTACCTCGCGTACGGCCGGTACGTGCGCGGCGACGGCCCGCAGCCGTTCGATGAGCAGTCCGCCGACGCGCCGGGCGTTGCCCTGGAGGTCGTGTTCCAGCAGGTAGGTGAGGTTGGCGAGGCCCGCGGCCATGGTGATCTGGGTGCCGCCGAAGGTGGAGATGCTGTTGGAGTCCAGGCAGTTCATGATCTCGGCGCGGGCGACGACCCCGCCGATGGACATGCCGTTGCCGATGCCCTTGGCGAAGGTCATGATGTCGGGCGGCCCGTTGCGGCCGTGCGCCTGCCAGCCCCAGAAGTGCTCGCCGGTGCGGCCCCAGCCGGTCTGCACCTCGTCGGCGATCCACAGGATGCCGCGCTCGTGCAGCACCTCGCGGAAGGCGGCGTAGAGCCCGTCCGGCGGTGCGGTGAAGCCGCCGACGCCCTGGACGGGTTCGGCGATCAGCGCGGCCGGCGGGCGGGTGTGGCCGAGCAGGTCCTTCAGGTCCTCGACGCAGGCGGCGATGTAGGCCTCGTCGCTGAGGGAGGCGAACGGGCCGCGGGTGCGGACGCCGCCGTGCACGTACAGCGTCTGGAGCGGGGAGAGCGAGGTCGGGGACCAGCCGCTGTTGCCGGTGATGCCGACGGCGCTGAAGGAACGCCCGTGGTAGCTGTTGCGCATGGCCAGGATCGTGTTGCTGCGCCGGTAGGCGGTGGCCAGCAGCAGGGCGGTGTCGTTGGCCTCGGTCCCGGAGGTGGTGAAGAAGACGCGGGCGTCCGGGATGCCGCTCAACTGGGCGATGCGCTCGGCGAGTTCCACCATCGGGCGGTTGAGGTAGAGGGTCGAGGAGTGGATGATCCGCCCGGCCTGCTCGCTCACCGCCTTGGTGACCTCGGGCAGCGCGTGCGCCGTCATGGTGGTGAGGATGCCGCCGAAGAAGTCGAGGTACCGGTTGCCCTGGGCGTCCCAGACGTGGCGGCCCTCGCCGTGGGTGATCTCGAGGGGCTCCTCGTAGTAGAGGGCGAGCCAGTCGGGGAGCACGGCCCGGTGGCGGCCCAGGAGGTCGTGGGTCACGGCTGCACCAGCCCTTCGTAGGCGTCGGGGCGGCGGTCGCGGTAGAAGGCCCACGTCTGCCGCACCTCTTCGATGAGGTCGAGGTCGATGTCCCGGACCACCAGCTCCTCCTCGCTGTCGCTGGCGACGTCCCCGACGAACTGCCCGCGCGGGTCCACGAAGTAGCTCGTGCCGTAGAAGTCGTTGTCGCCGTACTCCTCCTGGCCGACGCGGTTGATCGCGGCGATGTAGTACCCGTTGGCGACGGCCGCCGCGGGCTGCTCCAGCCGCCACAGGTGGGACGACAGGCTCCGGTGGGTCGCGGAGGGGTTGTAGACCAGCTGGGCCCCGGCGAGGCCGAGCTGCCGCCAGCCCTCCGGGAAGTGGCGGTCGTAGCAGATGTACACGCCGACCCTGCCGACCACGGTGTCGAAGACGGGCCAGCCGAGGTTCCCGGGCTTGAAGTAGAACTTCTCGCGGAAGCCCTTGAGCTGGGGGATGTGGTGCTTGCGGTATTTGCCGAGGTAGGTGCCGTCGGCGTCGATCACGGCCGCGGTGTTGTAGTAGAAGCCGGGCTGCTCCGCCTCGAACACCGGCGCGACGATCACCATGCCGGTCTCGCGCGCGAGCGCCCGCATGCGTTCTACGGTCGGCCCGTCGGGGACGGGCTCGGCCCAGCGGTAGTGCTCCGGCTCCTCGACCTGACAGAAGTAGGGGCTGTTGAAGACTTCCTGGAAACCGATGATCTTCGCGCCCCGGCGGGCCGCCTCGCGGGCGTGCTCCTCGTGTTTCGCCACCATGGACTCGGTGTCGCCGGTCCAGGTGGCCTGGACCAGGGCGGCACGTACGACGTTGGCCATGAGCTGCTCCTTCGACGCGACGTCTGCGCCTCTACGCCCGTAGAAGCGGGCCGTAGAGCCACGAACGTAAGCCTCTGGCACGGGGTTGCCAAGACCATCGTCGCCAACCCGCGGGGCATTGCGCGATTCGCACTCCTGTGGGTGAGTCGCCCTGGGGGCGACGTCGCCGGTCAGGCGGCGAATCCGGCGACCCGCAGGGCGTGCACCAGGTCCCAGTGGCGCTCCTGTGAAACATCCCGGGCCGCCTCCAGCAGGAGCGGCACGAGGCGCCCCGGTTCGGGTTCGGCGCTGCGCGCCGCCTCCTCGGGGGTGCGGGCCCTGACATACGCGTCGAGCAGCACGCGCACCTCGCGGTGACGCCCCTCGGCGATCAGGCCGAGGACCGCCCGGCCGACCTCGACCGGCGGCCGTGCGACCCCCTGCCGCAGCATCTGCCGGCCGTCACCCGGCCGCCCGGCCTCGACCAGCGCGTCGGCGGCGGCGACCAGCCGTCCGGCGGGCAGCGAGGAGGCCTCCCACAGCAGCGTCTGCCAGTCGGCGTCGAGCCCGGCGAGGTGCAGCCGCTCCGCGAGCAGCGGAAACCTGCCGGGCTCCCATGAGGCGAGCTCGGCCAGCAGTGCGTGAGCCTCCCCGCTGCGTCCCTCGCTGCGCAGCCGGGCCAGCGCCTCCACGGTCCTTCCGACCTCGGCGCGGGCGTCCGCCCCGACCGCGTCGCCCTCCCGCGCCGGGCGCTCCGCCGTCGCCTCCTCCGCGACCCCGGCGAAGCGCGCGCCGCGGAGGGTGCGGCCGGTGGTCGTGGGGGCGGGTGCGGGCAGGGTGGGCAGGGTGGGCACGGCAGAGGGCGGCACGACGACGGGTGCGGCTGCGGCTTCCTCATCCGCCATCCCGGCGAAGCGGGCGCTGCCCCGACGGCGTTTGCGCTGCTTGGGGACGGTCACGGGCCGAGGGGGCTGGGGTTCGGGGGTGGCAGCGCCGTACCGGGTGTCGCGCCCGGTGTCACTTCGGGTGTCGCGCCCGGTGTCGCTTCGGGTGTCGCTTCGGATGTCATGCCGGGTGTCGTGCCGACCGGCGGCATCGGTCGCGGCCGAGGACCCCCCGGGGCCGGACGGATCACCGGCGGACGACGTTGCCGCCCCGCTTCCGTACGCCCTCTCGGCAGCACCCCACGCCACCGGGGACACCCCCCGCTCACGCCGGTCCACATAGGCCATCCGGGCCCGGAGTTCCGCACACCGCGCGCCGGCCCGTTCGTGGTCGTCCCGGGCCCAGGCCAGGTCCAGGCGCAGGGCGTCCGCCTGTTCGCGGGTCGTGGCCGAGGCCAGGCGGCGGGCGAGGGCGGCCTGGCGTTCGGCGGCGTACTTCTGCTCGCGGAGCATGACGTCGAGGCGGTCGCCGAGCGCGTCGCGGCCCCCGGGGAGGGTGTCGTACGCGGCGAGCGCGGTGGCGTGCAGGGCGCGGGCGCGGTCCGTCTCCGGGCCGGCTCCCCCCGGGCCGTACTGAGCGGCGAGGTCCTGCAGCAGTGCCTCGACCACGTCCCAGGGCGGCATCTCGCGCCCGTCGAGGCAGGCCCGCATGCCCTCGGGGTCGCGCCGCCAGAACACGGCGCACCAGCCGCCGGACGGGTCGAGGCGTGCCAGCAGACCGTCCAGGTAGGTCGCGAACTCCCCGACTTCAGCTGGGAGTTGATCCGCCGCCATCGCTCAACTCCCGTGAGACCGGAGCACTTTTGCCCGTAGGCAACACCAGTCGTGTTACGGGGGTGCTACGGGGAGTTTTCACGCGTGGCGCAAGAGCCTCAGAAGGGCACCGGTGTGCACTGTCCGGCCAGGTCGTCCATGGACAGCCCGAGGACCCCGGCCAGCGCGGCCACCGTGAAGAATGCCGGGGTCGGGGCCCGCCCGGTCTCGATCTTCCGCAGGGTCTCCGCGGAGATGCCCGCGCTCGCCGCGATCTCCGTCATGCTCCGGCTGCCACGCGCCTCACGCAGCAGCCGGCCGAGCCGCTCGCCGCGTTCGCGCTCTTCGGGGGTGAGAGGGGTGCGCACCATGACCCCATTCTAATACCGGTATAGTAATTGGCATGGTGGAGCTGAAGACAGACACTTCTATCGACGCGATGTACGAGGCGGGCCAGGTCGTCGCCCGGGCCCTGACGGCCGCCCGGAAGGCCGCCGCCGTGGGCGTGTCCCTGCTGGAACTGGACGAGGTGGCGCACGCCGTACTGCGCGAGGCGGGCGCAACCTCACCCTTCCTGGGGTACCGCCCGTCCTTCGCACCGACCCCCTTCCCCGCCGTCCTCTGCGTCTCGGTCAACGACGCGATCGTGCACGGCGTCCCGGGCCGCTACCGCCTGCGCGACGGCGACCTCGTCTCGATCGACTTCGGCGCCGAACTGGGCGGCTGGGTCGGCGACGCCGCGCTCAGCTTCGTCGTGGGTACCCCGCGCGCGGCGGACCTCCGCCTGATCGAGACCGCCGAGCGGGCCCTCGCGGCCGGCATCGAGGCGGCCGTCGTCGGCAACCGCATCGGCGACATCGCCCACGCGATCGGCACGGTGTGCCGGGGCGCCGGTTACGGCATCCCGGACGGCTTCGGCGGCCACGGCATCGGCCGCCGGATGCACGAGGATCCCGGAGTGCCGAACGAGGGCCGCCCGGGGCGCGGCATGCGGCTGCGGCACGGCATGGTGCTGGCGATCGAGCCCATGGTCATCGCGGGCGGCACGGACGACTTCCATGCGGCGCCCGACGGCTGGACCCTGAGGACGAACGACGGCTCCCGCGCGGCCCACGCGGAGCACACCGTGGCGATCACGGAAGCAGGGCCGAGGATCCTCACGGCCCGCTGAGCCCCAGCCGGCGTCCTGTTCATCCTGGTATGCCGCGAAGGTGCCCTTCGTCGACGATCGTGCGAAGGTGTTCTACGAGCGCGCCCCAGGTGTAACCGGCTGCCACCCGGGTTACCCGACCCCGGCACGTCGACAAGCGAGGGCGTCCCCCGCCCGCGCGCCGGGGACGCCGGGAACGGAAGGCCCATGAGCAGCGGCTTCACCAGCCCGGAGGGCTACGGCTCGGATCCCTTCGGAGAATTCCTCGCACGCTTCTTCGGCGGACCGCGTCCCGGTCCCCGGCAGATCGATCTCGGCCGGCTGCTGAGCCAGCCGGCCCGGGAGCTCGTCCGCGGCGCCGCCCAGTACGCCGCCGAGCACGGCAGCCGGGACCTCGACACCCAGCATCTGCTGCGGGCGGCGCTCGCCACGGAGCCCACCCGCACCCTGCTCAGCAAGGCCGGTGCGAATCCCGACTCGCTGGCGTCGCAGATCGACGACCGCTCGGGACCGGCCCAGCACACCCCGGACGACGCCCCGCCGCCGACCGCGCTGTCCCTCACCCCGGCCGCCAAGCGGGCCCTGCTGGACGCGCACGACATGGCCCGGGCCCGCGGCTACGGCTACATCGGCCCGGAGCACGTGCTCAGCGCCCTGGCCTCGAATCCCGATTCTGCCGCCGGGCACATCCTCAACGCGGCCCGCTTCGCCCCCTCCGAACCGCCCGAGGCGCCGGAGGTCCCGCAGTCCGAGCGCCCGCGCCCGACGAACACGCCGACCCTCGACAAGTACGGCCGTGACCTCACCGAGCTGGCCCGCCAGGGCCGGATCGACCCGGTCATCGGCCGGGACCAGGAGATCGAGCAGACCGTCGAGGTCCTCTCCCGGCGCGGCAAGAACAACCCGGTGCTGATCGGTGACGCGGGAGTCGGCAAGACGGCCATCGTGGAGGGGCTGGCGCAGCGCATCTCCGAGGCGGACGTGCCCGACGTGCTGATCGGGCGCCGCGTGGTCGCCCTGGACCTCACGGGTGTGGTCGCGGGCACCCGCTACCGGGGCGACTTCGAGGAACGGATGAACAACATCGTGGGCGAGATCCGCGCCCACTCCGACCAGCTGATCATCTTCATCGACGAGCTGCACACGGTCGTGGGCGCCGGTTCCGGTGGCGGCGACGGCAGTTCGATGGACGCCGGCAACATCCTCAAGCCGGCCCTCGCCCGGGGTGAGCTGCACATCGTGGGCGCCACCACGCTGGAGGAGTACCGCCGCATCGAGAAGGACGCGGCGCTGGCCCGCCGCTTCCAGCCGATCATGGTGCCCGAGCCGACCGCCGCGGACGCCATCGAGATCCTGCGCGGCCTCCAGGACCGCTACGAGGCCCACCACCAGGTCCGCTACACCGACGAGGCGCTGATCGCGGCCGTGGAGCTGTCGGACCGCTACCTCACCGACCGCCGCCTGCCCGACAAGGCCATCGACCTCATCGACCAGGCCGGTGCCCGGGTGCGGCTGCGGGCCCGGACCAAGGGCACGGACGTCCGGGCCCTGGAGCGGGAGCTGGAGCAGCTGACCCGGGACAAGGACCAGGCCGTCGCCGATGAGCAGTACGAGCAGGCCACCCGGTTGCGCGACCGGATCGTGGAGCTGAAGCAGCGGATCACCGACGCCGGCGGCGACAGCGAGGTCGACGAGGGCCAGGACCTGGTGGTCGGGGCCGAGTCGATCGCCGAGGTGGTGTCCCGGCAGACCGGCATCCCGGTCTCCAGCCTCACCCAGGAGGAGAAGGACCGACTGCTGGGGCTGGAGGAGCACCTGCACGAGCGGGTGGTCGGCCAGGACGAGGCCGTGCGGGTCGTCTCGGACGCGGTGCTGCGCTCACGCGCCGGGCTCGCGGCCCCCGACCGCCCCATCGGCAGCTTCCTGTTCCTCGGCCCGACGGGTGTGGGCAAGACCGAACTGGCCCGGGCGCTCGCCGAGGCCCTCTTCGGCAGCGAGGACCGCATGGTCCGGCTCGACATGAGCGAGTACCAGGAGCGTCACACCGTCAGTCGGCTGGTCGGCGCCCCGCCCGGCTACGTGGGCCACGAGGAGGCCGGCCAGCTGACCGAGGTCGTGCGCCGTCACCCGTACTCGCTGCTCCTGCTGGACGAGGTGGAGAAGGCCCACCCGGACGTCTTCAACATCCTGCTCCAGGTCCTCGACGACGGGCGGCTGACCGACTCCCAGGGCCGCACGGTGGACTTCAGCAACACGGTCATCGTGATGACGAGCAACCTCGGCTCCGAGGCGATCACCCGCCGGGGCGCCACGACGGGCTTCGCGGCGGGCGGCGCCGACGCGGACGAGGAGGCCCGGCGCGAGCAGATCCTGCGCCCGCTGCGCGAGCACTTCCGGCCCGAGTTCCTCAACCGCATCGACGAGATCGTGGTCTTCCGCCAGCTGACCACGGAGCAGCTGCGCCGGATCACCAACCTCCTGCTGGACCGCACCCGGTCCCTGGTACAGGGCAAGGGCATCACGGTGACCTTCACCGACCGCGCGGTGGAATGGCTGGCCGACCGCGGCTACCAGCCGGAGTACGGCGCCCGCCCGCTCCGCCGCACCATCCAGCGCGAGGTGGACAACGAGCTGTCACGTCTGCTGCTGGACGGCAGGGTGGAGGATGGCGGCGGGGTGACGGTGGACGTGGAGGACGGGAAGCTCATGTTCCAGACGCAGAGTCCTGCAGCGCCCCGTTAGGGGCGCGGGGAACTGCGCGCTCAGCCCCCACACCCCCGCGGACGGCACTCAACGCACAGCCCGCACCACCATCGCCGACCCCCCACCCCGCCGCACGGTCTCAGCGGCTGCCAGCCACTTGCCGCCCGGCAGCCGCTGCACCCCCGTAGCCGCACCGATCTCGGGGTTGACCTTGAAGGAGTGCCCGATCGCCTCGAGCTGCTTGCGCAACTCGGCGTTGTCATACAGCCCGGGTTCCAGCTCGGTCTGCGCGGCATTGCGCTGACTCGCCCGGGGTGCCGCGATCGCGTCGACCAGCGGCAGCCCCCGGTCGACGAACCCGGTGAGCGTCTGCAGCACGGTCGTGATGATCGTCGCGCCACCCGGCGACCCGAGCGCCACCACGGGCCGGTGGTGCCGGTCGAGCACGATGGTCGGCGAGATGGACGACCGCGGCCGCTTGCCGGGTCCCGGCAGGTTCGGGTCTTGCACGGCCGGGTTCGCCGGGGTGAAGGAGAAGTCCGTCAGCTCGTTGTTGAGGATGAAGCCCCGCCCGGGGACGGTGATCCCGCTGCCGCCGGTCTGCTCGATGGTGAGGGTGTAGGCGACGACGTTGCCCCACTTGTCGGCCACCGTCAGATGCGTGGTGCTGTCACCCTCGTACGTCGTGGGAGCCGCCTTGCCGCCCGAGCCGCAGCGCGCGGGGTTGCGCGGGTCCCCCGGCGCCACGGGACTCGTGAGCACCGCGTCGTCCTTGATGAGGCACTCGCGCGAGTCGGCGAACCGCTGTGACAGCAGCTCCTTCGTCGGCACGTCCTCGAAGGCGGGGTCGCCCACCCAGCGCCCGCGGTCCGCGAACGCGATCCTGCTCGCCTCGATGAAGCGGTGCAGGTACTTCGCCTTGCTCGCCTTCGACAGATCCGTCCGCTCCAGGATGTTGAGCGCCTCCCCGACCGTCGTGCCTCCGGAGGAGGACGGCGCCATGGAGTAGACGCCGAGGCCCCGGTAGGAGGTCCGGGTGGGCGCCTGGACCTTGGTGCGGTAGGCGGCCAGGTCCTTGGCGGACAGGTCGCCGGGCCGGGCGTTCCAGCCTGAGGAGGGGTCCACCGGCGGCTTGTTGACGGTGTCGACGATGTCCCGGCCGAGGCGGCCGCGGTAGATCGCGTCGACGCCCTTGTGCCCCAACTCCGCGTACGTGCGGGCGAGGTCGGGGTTCTTGAAGGTGGAGCCGACGACGGGGAGCTGCCCGCCCGGCAGGAACAGCTCGGCGGTGTCCGGGAAGTAGCGGAAGCGGGTCTCGTTGGACGCCGTCTGCGAGCGGAAGGTCTCGTCGACGGTGAAACCGTCGCGCGCCAGCCGCTCGGCCGGCTTCAGGACACTCGCGAGCCGCTTGCTGCCCCACCGGTCGAGTGCGGTCTGCCAGGTGGCGGGCGTGCCCGGGGTGCCGACGCTCAGGCCGCTGCTGACGGCCTCGGCGAAGGCAAGGGGCTTGCCGTTCTCGGTGAACAGGTTCTTGTCGGCGGTCAGCGGGGCGGTCTCACGGCCGTCGATGGTGCGTACGGTGCGGGACTTGGCGTCGTAGTACACGAAGTAGCCGCCCCCGCCGATGCCGGCGGAGTAGGGCTCGGTGACGCCGAGCGCGGCGGCCGTGGCGACGGCGGCGTCGAC
Organism: Streptomyces sp. NPDC013187; assembly: GCF_042899705.1. Classification (NCBI taxonomy): domain Bacteria; kingdom Bacillati; phylum Actinomycetota; class Actinomycetes; order Kitasatosporales; family Streptomycetaceae; genus Streptomyces; species Streptomyces sp. NPDC013187. Next base: position 586,609 of record NZ_JBIBAF010000004.1, read on the forward strand.
GGCGTTGCCGCCCTTCCTCAGGACCTCGATCCCGGCGGCGGAGGCGTCCGGGTCGACGCTCGAGACGGCACCGCCGTAGCCGACGGCCAGCGGGGTTTTCCCACCGCCGGTGCCCGGCGGGGAGGATGGCGGCGCCGCCGCTCCCACCGACACCACCACGGCGGCCGAAACCGCCAGGACCGTCAGATTCCGTGCCACAGGGCGACGCATCCGCACCTCCAGTCAAAGGCCGTCCGCGCAGCTTAATTCATCGCCATGGTCGCGTCAGGCAGGCGTCGAACACCGGTGCGTCGGGCCCGCTAGCATGCGCGCCCATGAATGACGACGTGCGCAACATCGTTCTGGGTGTGGTCGCGGCGGGCATCAGTGCCGCGCTCGGCTGGGTGGCCCGCACCTACCTGTGGAAGCGCAGGCTCCGCAGGAAGCAGCAGTTCTTCGGGCTCCCGGACAACTCCGAGTCCCTGCTGGTGGTGAACCGTGGCGCGTCCGGACCGGAGTTCGCGGTGATGCGCTACGACGTGTTCGCCCTGCTCGAACTCGCCGCGCTGATCAAGGACTGCAAAGCGCACGCCCAGATACTTCCGCACGACACCGCACGCCAGGGTTTCGGGGAGCGCACCGAGTTCTGCGTGGGCGGGCCCGCGTCCAACCGGCGGATGGCGGCCCATCTGGATTCGCTACTGCCGGGCGTGCGGGTGAACGTCGACTCCGAACCGGGCCCGGACCGGGGCGCGTTCCAGGTCGGGACCGAGCGCTACCGCGTGGAGCACGGCAAGGAGGAGTACGCGCTGCTCGCCCGGCTCACCGCGGACCGGAGCCGGAACACCCGTCCCGTCTTCCTCTTCTGCGGCCAGACGTCGATCACCAACCAGGCCACCACCCGCTACCTCGCCCGCAACCACGAGCGGCTGACCCGCCGGTACGGCACCGGCTCGTTCGTCCTGCTGCTCAAGGTGATCAACTCGCAGGCGTACGGTCCGGACGTCGTCGAACTGGTGGAGGACGTGACACGTGCGGCGCAGACCGCACCGCCCGCCGCGGCGACGCCGGTTCCACGCAACACACACCGCGCCTCCTAGACTCCTCCACTGCTCAACAATCGTTACTGGCACGTAACTTACCGACGGGTTACCCCTGGTAAGAGGTCGCGGTTACCGTTCGGTCACTTTGCACTTACACGAGTGAGGAGCGACCCGTGGGACAGCACCGCAAAGCCCTGCGCACCACCGCCGTGGGGGCCGTCTCGGCGACCCTGGTCGCCGGCACCGCCCTCGGATTCGCCCCCACCGCCCAGGCGGCCCCGCACCCCGTCCGCTTCGTCGACATCTCCGGCGACGGCGGCACCGTCCTCAAGGCCAACGTCGTCACCCCGGCCGGAGCCCGGGGCACCGACCGCTATCCGCTGCTGGTCATGCCCACGAGTTGGGGTCTGCCCCAGGTCGAGTACCTGGCCCAGGCGCAGAAGCTCGCCGACTCCGGTTACGTCGTCGTCACCTACAACGTGCGCGGCTTCTGGCAGTCGGGCGGCGAGATAGAAGTGGCGGGCCCACCCGACGTCGCCGACGCCTCGAAGGTCATCGACTGGGCGCTCGCCCACACCCCCGCGGACGCCGGGCACATCGGCATGGCGGGCGTCTCCTACGGCGCGGGCATCAGCCTGCTCACCGCCGCGCACGACAAGCGGATCAAGGCGGTCGCCTCGCTCAGCGGCTGGGCCGACCTGATCGGCTCGATCTACGCCGGTCGCACCCAGCACCTCCAGGCCGCCGCCCTGCTGGACGGCGCGAGCGTGGTGACGGGCCGCCAGAGTGCGGAACTGCGGCAGACGTTCGACGACTTCTACGGCTCGAACCTGGCGAAGGAGCCGGAGCTCGTCGCCTGGGGGAAGAAACGTTCCGCTGCGACCTACGTCGACCGGATCAACGACAACGGCGCGGCGATCATGCTCGCCAACGCCTGGGGCGACAGCGTCTTCCCGCCCAACCAGTACGCCGACTTCTACGAGAAGCTGACCGGCCCGAAGCGGCTGGAGATGCGGCCCGGCGACCACGCGACGGCCGAACTGACCGGCCTGTTCGGGCTGCCCAACGACGTGTGGAAGGACACCGAGCGCTGGTTCGACCACTACCTCAGGGGCGAGGACAACGGCATCGACCGTGAGCAGCCCGTCCAGCTCAAGCCCCGCTCCACAGGCGGCTACGAGGGTTACCCGGACTGGAAGTCGGCCGGCGCGACCGACCGGAAGATCGCACTCGGGGGCTCGAAGACGATCCGCACGAACGTGAACTCCGGGGCGGACGGCGGCGTCGTCTTCCTGTCCAGCATCCTCGACCAGGTGGCGCAGCTGCCGCCGATGGCCTCGATCCCGCTGCTCCCCCGCCGCTGGGCCGCCGTCTGGCAGTCGGAGAAGTCCGCCACGACTCAACAGGTGCGCGGCACGGCGAAGTTGCACACGACCCTCACCCCGACCAAGGAGAGCGGCACCCTCGTCGCCTACCTGTACGACGTGGGGCCGCTCGGCCTCGGCAAGCTGGTCACCCACGCGCCGTACACCTTCCACGGGCGCACCCCCGGAAAGCCGTTCGGCGTCGACCTGGAGTTGTACTCCACGGCCTACGACGTCCCGGCCGGGCATCGCCTGGCGCTGGTCGTCGACACGGTCGACCCGCTCTACATCGAGCACAACCCGTCCGGCGCGCAGCTGACCTTCTCCTCGCCGGCGAACGACCCGTCGTACGTGTCGGTTCCGCTGCGCGAGCAGTGATCTCCGGCTGCCGCCGGACGGGCCTGGCCGATGTGAACCGCCTGCCCCCGTGGCCTTCGGGCCGTGGGGGCCGCACCCGGTGGGAATGCCCCGCGGACCGGGCGGGCGGTCTGCTCCCCCTGACGGGATCGGCGGCCTTCGGCGAAGTCCCCCTCTCCGACAGGGATGAAGGGCACATGGTAGTCGAGGTCCGGTGCGATGAGCCGTCCGGTGCCCGCCCGTTCAGTGCTTGAGGATCTTGGAGAGGAAGTCCTTGGCGCGGTCGCTGCTCGGGTTGGTGAAGAACTCGTCGGGGCTGCGGTCCTCGACGATCCGGCCGTCGGACATGAAGACGACCCGGTTGGCGGCCGAGCGGGCGAAGCCCATCTCGTGCGTGACGACGATCATGGTCATGCCGTCGCGGGCCAGTTGCTTCATGACCTCCAGCACCTCGTTGATCATCTCCGGGTCGAGGGCCGAGGTCGGCTCGTCGAAGAGCATCGCCTTGGGCTCCATGGCCAGGGCGCGGGCGATGGCCACGCGCTGCTGCTGACCGCCGGAGAGCTGTGCCGGGTACTTGTCCGCTTGGTCGGCGACGCCGACCCGGTCGAGAAGCTCCTGGGAGCGCTTGTCGGCGTCCTCCTTACGGCGCCCGCGGACCTTGATCTGCCCCAGGGAGACGTTCTGCAGCACGGTCTTGTGGGCGAAGAGGTTGAACGACTGGAAGACCATGCCGACGTCGGCGCGCAGCCGGGCCAGGGGCTTGCCCTCCTCCGGCAGCGGCTGCCCGTCGAGGACGATCTGCCCGGACTCGATGGTCTCCAGCCGGTTGATCGCCCGGCACAGGGTCGACTTCCCCGACCCCGACGGGCCGATGACCACGACCACCTCCCCCCGGCCGACGGTGAGGTTGATGTCCTGCAGGACATGCAGCTCCCCGAAGTGCTTGTTGACGTCACGCAGCTCGATCAGCGGATCGACGGCCATGCTCAGCCCTACTCACTCTCAGCTGTGTGGTGGTTGCCGCAACGTATCCAGGCACGATCGAACGTGGCGGGCGACACGCACTTTTCGATCATTAGCCGTATTTACGTCGGACTTTGGGCCAAAGGTTCTGGCCGGGGGGCTCATGATTCGGCGACCTCCGCGTACAGCTGCGACAGCTCGGGCACCCCGTACGCGGCCCATTCGTGGCCGGAGTCGACGACGTCGAACTCGCGGCCGGAGTCCAGTCGTACGACGGGCTGACCGTCGGGACGGATCTCCCAGGCGGCGCCCGGCACGGTGCGCACGATGACGCTGCCCAGGTAGAGACCGGCGTCGTTGCCCAGCCAGGTCAGGGTCTCCTCGTCGTCCCGCCAGCGGGGCAGGAGCTGGTCCAGTGCCTCCAGCGAGGCCGCCGTGTCGTCCAGCCGGACACCCGCCCGGGACGCCTGGGAGCGCAGCAGCTCACACTCGGCGAGGAGTTCCGCGATGCCCGCCGGATCGGGGAACCCGACCTTCTGGCGCCGGTGGCCCAGGAAAGGGATGTTCATACTCCCAGCGTGTCATTCGTACCGCCGTACGCACCACAGGCGCGCGGGCCCTCCGATCCGGGTCGAGTTCAGGCCGAGTTCACGCGACGCGCGTTGACGGGTCACTCCTGTCTCCCTAACTTCACCGTGCGTCGTGCGTCCCGGCCGTCGTTGTCTCTTCGGTTCCGTCCCTGTGTCCGTGTTGCCGCGTCATGTGTCGCTGAGTGGGAGGAGTCGGCCGTGCGCCGATGTGTCCGGGGGATCCTGGTGGTCCTGGCCCTGTGCGGGTCGCTGGTCCCGGCGGTGTCCGCCCAGGCCGTCGAGCGAGGACGGGCCGCGCCGGTGCCGCTGGAGCGGCTGTTCGACAACGCGGCCGTCAGCGACGACAGCCGGCCCGCGGAGGCCGACTTCGACGGGTCCGGCGCCTCCCTGTCGGCGCGGGACCTCACCGCCGCGGGCTGGACGCCCGGCCGCGCCCTCACGGTGCAGGGCGCCCGGCTGACCTGGCCGAAGCGGCAGCCGGGCGAGCCGGACAACGTGCGCGCCGCCGGGCAGGACGTCCGGGTCACGGGACGGGGCGACGCCCTAGCCTTCCTGGTGGCGGGCACCGGCGGCACGGAGGCGGGCGGCCCGGGGACGATCACGTACGCGAACGGCTCCCGCTCCGGCTACCGGCTGACCGCGCCGGACTGGCGCACCGGGCCGCTCGCGAGCAAGGCGGTGGCCCTGCCGCACATCAACACGCCCGGCGGCCAACTCGCCGAGCGGGCCCGGCTGTACGTCGTGACGGTGCCGCTCGTGCCGGGGCGCGCGGTGACCTCGGTCCGGCTTCCGCGCGCGGCCGGGCTGCATGTCTTCGCGGTGTCGGTGCGGACCGCCACACAGGGCTGGACGGGCGGCTGGACCACGGCCACGGGCGGCTACGCCGCCGTGGGGCCATGGACGGACCGGACACTGCGACTGGTCGTGCACACATCGGCCGGCGGGCCCCGGGTACGGGTGCGGTTCGACAACACCTTCGCGTCGGCTCCGGTACGGATCGGGAGCGCCACGGTCGCGGTGCGGGAGTCGGGTGCGGCCTCCCGGGGCACCCCGGTGGCGCTGGCCTTCGGCGGTGCGGCGGGCGTCTCGATCCCGGCCGGGGGCCAGGCGTACAGCGATCCGCTGGGTTTCTCCGTCCCGGCGGACGCCGACCTGCTGGTGAGCTTCCATCTGCCCGGCACGGTGACCGCGGCGCCCGTGCACGGGCTCGCGCAGCAGCGCTCCTACGTCAGCGAGCCGGGCGATCACGCGGCGGACGGTTCCGCCGGGGCGTACACCTCGGTGATCTCCCGCTGGCCGCTGCTCGCCGGGGTCGACGTGGGCGGCGGGCCCGGGTCCGTGGTGCTGCTCGGCGACTCGATCACCGACGGCGACAAGTCCACGCCGGACACCAACCGGCGCTGGCCCAACGTCCTGGCCGCCCGGCTCCTGAAGCAGAGCGCCGTCCCGCGCTACGGCGTGCTGAACCTGGGCGTCTCGGGCAATCGCGTGGTCACCGACCGGTACCCCGGCGACGGGGTCTCCACGGACACGGCCGGTGTGAGCGCCCTGCACCGCTTCGACCGGGACGTCCTCGCCCAGCCGTCGGCGCGTACGGCCGTCGTCTTCGAGGGCGTGAACGACCTGCGGTGGGGGACCTCGGCGGAGCAGCTGGTGGCGGGGCTGCGCGAACTCGCGGCGCGGGGGCACGCCCGGGGGCTGAGGATGCTCGCGGCGACGATCCTGCCCTGCGAGGGCGAGGCACGGTGCACGGCCGCCGTCGACACCGAGCGCGTCGCGGTGAACGAGTGGATCCGCGACGGCGGGGTCTTCGACGGCGTGCTCGACTTCGACGCGGTGGTGCGTGATCCGCAGCGGCCTTCACGGATGCTCCCGGCGTACGACAGCGGGGACCACCTGCATCCGGGCGATACGGGGCTGGCGGCCCTGGCGGACTCGGTCGACCTGCGGCTGCTGCGGCCCTAGACGTCCAGGTCCACGACCACGGGCGCGTGGTCCGACGCGCCCTTGCCCTTGCGCTCCTCGCGGTCCACGTACGCGTCGCCGACCGCCTTGGCGAAGGGCGCGTTGCCGTACACCAGGTCGATGCGCATGCCGCGGTTCTTCGGGAAGGAGAGCTGGCGGTAGTCCCAGTACGTGAACGGCTGGTCGTACTTGAGGGGCCGCGGGACCACGTCGGACAGGCCGGCCTCGCGCAGGGAGGCCAGGGCGGCGCGCTCGGCGGCGGTGACGTGGGTGGAGCCTTCGAAGAAGGCGGGGTCGAAGACGTCGTCGTCCGTCGGCGCCACGTTGTAGTCGCCCATCACCGCGAAGGGGCGGCTGCCCGCGGCGTCACCGGCGACGGCGGCCTTGAGGGCCTCGAACCACTGGAGCTTGTAGGCGTAGTGGGGGTGGTCCACCTCACGGCCGTTCGGCACGTAGACCGACCAGACGCGGAGCGGGCCACAGGTCGCCGAGATGGCGCGGGGCTCCACCGAGCCGTCGAAGCCGGGGTCGCCGGGCAGGCCCTTGACGACGTCCTCGATGCCGACGCGGGAGAGCACCGCCACGCCGTTCCACCGGCCGGTCGCGTGGACCGCCGACTCGTAACCCAGCTCGCGCAGTTGCTCCGAGGGAAACTGCTCCTCGGCGACCTTGGCCTCCTGGAGGCACAGCACGTCCGTACCGCTGCTCTCCAGCCAGGCCAGGAGCCTCGGCAGGCGGGCGGTGATCGAGTTCACGTTCCAGGTCGCGATGCGCATGCCCCACAACCTACCCGGCGGGTCTGACAACGCGGCCCGGTCCCCTGGAGCCTCAGATCTCGGGCCTCAGACCTCGGCGGAGTCCCCCGGTGTCAGCCGCAGGTGCTCCGAGCCGCCGAGCTGCCCGATCTGGCGGTCGTAGATCGGGCGGGCCAGGTCGGTGAGCAGGGCGTCGTGGATGTCGTAGGCGCGCTGCGGCTTCACCTCGCGGACGTAGTCGATGACCTCCGAGATCTTGCTCCAGGGGGCCATGACGGGGAGCATCAGCGTCTCCACCGGCTGGTCGGGGACGGTGAGGGCGTCGCCGGGGTGGAAGACCTTGCCGCCGTCGACGAGGTAGCCGACGTTGGTGATGCGCGGGATGTCCGGGTGGATCACCGCGTGGAGCTCCCCGTGCACCTGGACGTCGAAACCGGCGGCGGTGAAGGTGTCGCCGTGGCCGACGGTGTGGACCCGGCCGGGGAAGGCGGACGAGATCTTCCCCGCGACCGCCTTCAGGGTCCATATCTCGGCGGCCGGGTTGCGCTCCATCGCGGCCCGCAGCCGGGACTCGTCGAAGTGGTCGGGGTGCTCGTGGGTGACGAGGATCGCGTCCGCGCCGAGCGCGGCGTCCTCCTCGCTGAAGGCGCCGGGGTCGAGGACGAGGGTCCGGCCGTCCTTCTCCAGCCGGACGCAGGCGTGCGACTTCTTCGTGAGCTTCATGGGTCCATCCTGCCTCCGGGCTCCCGCCGCGGGCTCACTCCTGGGGCGTGGTCTCCTCGCGGATCACCTGCTGTGCCACCTTGAAGGCGCTGTTCGCGGCCGGGACGCCGCAGTAGACGGCCGCCTGGAGCAGCACTTCCTTGATCTCCCCCGGGGTGAGGCCGTTGCGCAGGGCGGCTCTGGTGTGGAAGGCCAGCTCGTCCAGATGACCGCCCGCGACCAGGGCGGTCAGGGTGACGCAGCTGCGGGTGCGCCGGTCGAGGCCGGGGCGGTCCCAGATCTCGCCCCAGGCGTACCGGGTGACGAGCTCCTGGAAGTCGCCGGAGAACTCGTCGGCCTGGGCGAGAGCCCGGTCGACGTGCGCGTCGCCCAGCACCTCGCGGCGGACCTTGATCCCGGCGTCGTACGGGTCGGGCCGCCCCTGGACCTGTGGCGGTACGGCGGCCGGGGCGATCTCGGCGACGGGCCCCGTCTGCGGGGGCTGCGGCGGGGCGGGAGACAGGACCGGCTTGAGGGCGGCCTGGGGCAGGGCGGTCTGGCCGGTGGAGGTCTCGTAGGCGGGCTGCCAGGCGGTGGAGAAGTGCCGCACCAGCAGGTCGGTGACCGCCCCGGGCTGCTCCACCGGGACCAGGTGGGAGGCGCCCGGGACGACGGCGAGGCGGGCGTCCGGAATGCCGGCGACCAGGGTGCGGGCCTCGGCGGGGCCGGTGACCTGGTCGTCCGAGCCGACCAGGACCAGGGTCGGAACGCCGACCCGCCCGAGTTCGGGGCGGACGTCGAAGGAGGCGAGCGCTTCGCAGGAGGCGATGTAGCAGCCGGGATCGGTGGTGCGCACCATCTGCACGGCCCACTCGGTGATCGCGGGCTGCGCGGCGGCGAACCCGCCGGTGAACCAGCGCTCCGGGGCGGTGCGGGCGATCGGGTCGAGGCCGTTCGTGCGGACGATCACACCCCGCTGCCGGAACTCGTCGGCCGTGCCGAAGCGGGGGGAGGCGGCGATCAGTGCGAGCGAGGCGAGGCGCTCGGGGTGGCGCAGGGCCAGTTCGATGCCGACGGCCCCGCCGAGCGCGCAGCCCGCGTAGCCGAAGCGCTGCACGCCGAGCCCTTCTAGGGTGGCCAGCAGCCGCGTGGTGATGTCACCCACGGAGCCCGCCGGGTACGCGGGAGCTCCGCCGTGGCCGGGCAGATCGAACCGGAAGACGCGCCACTGCTTGGTCAGCTCGGGAATCTGGCGGTCCCACATGTGCCATGTGGTACCCAGTGAGGGACCCAGGATCAGGACGGGAGCCTCTTCTGGCCCGTCAAAGCGGTATTGCAGGGTGTTCGACGGTGTCTCACTCACGCCCCAGACCCTCTCACGTCTCACAAAATCTCACACAGCCGGGGGAAGCCGACGGCTCGATGCATTCGTGGCTCGACTCGTCGGGCACTGCCGACGTCCTCATCGTTCGAGTCTGAGCCTCTCAGCGTGTACGCGCGCCCTGACGCAGCGTGGCCTGCTGGCCGCGGTCCCGCCCGGTCCTCACGTCGACACGCAGCGGTTGGTACCGGACGAATTGTGGACGGTGTTTCGGCGGGTGGTCCCGCCGACGGAGGTCATACGCCCACAGGACGGCGGCAGACGGAGGGCCGGTGACCGCGAGTGCCTGGCGGCGATCATCTTCGTGGCCACCTCGGGCTGCACCTGGCGGCATCTGCCACCGGTGCTCGGGCCGGCCTGGCCCACCGTCTGCCGGCGCTTCGCCCAGTGGCGCGGGGAGCGGGTGGGGGCCCAGCTGCACCGGGTGATCCTCGACGAACTCGGCGCTCGGGGCGAGCTGGACTGGTCGCGGTGCGCGATCGACTCCGTCAGCGCACCGCATCCGCCACCGCATCGCCCGCAAGGTCATCGAGTCGTCCACGCGGCTCGGCCGACACCGCTGGGTCGTCGAGAGAACGGTCTCCTGGCTGGCCGGATGCCGAAGACCGCACCGCCGCTACGAGCGCAAGGCCGAGCACTTCCTCGCCTTCGTGGGGCATCGCCGCAGCCCTCATCAGCTACCACCGACTCACCACCTGAAACGACGTCTTAGGTGCCGACCCTGAGTTTTCCTCAGGGGCGCTTCTCAACTGGCGCGCCCCCTGGCTAACGTCGCAGTCGCACTGAATTGCGGGACGCGCCGGACAGTGCTGTTCGTGGACGGCGTTCATCGGGGGACGACTGCCGTCCCGCACCGATGAGCTAACGGCCAGGCAGGTCTCGGAGCTGTCATCCTGCCCTGTCCTCAGCCACACTGCGACCGCGACTTGAGCTGGCCAGGTTGACGGACTTCGTCCGTTTGGCAGCACAGCGGCACTGCGACCTATTAGGGTGACATCCGAATTCCATGGGGGGGACGTTGCGCGGGACAGGTCTGAAGCTGATAGTGGCAGCAAGCGGAACGGTTGCGCTGGGTTTATTCACCAACTGGGCGTCCGAGGAGTCTCCTGGCCGCTGGTGGTGGGCGGGAGCAGCAATGGCCGCAGCTCTATTGTTGGGTTTTCTTGCCGCTCCGGGACTCATCCGGAAGCTCTTTCGCCGTCGCCCAGTGGACCTGCACGTCGTATACCCGGTCGTTAGGGCCGCACAGCGTGGTGGCGCCTGGTGGGCGCTACCGCTGCCACTGGAGCCTCAGGCGCTTGAGAAACTCAATCGGAATATCGATTTCAGCGATTCTGCTTCCATCTCTCCGGATGCTCAGCTCACACGATGGGTGTACGCCAACCAAGGAGGGGACGTAGGTCGAAGTCACCGCCGTATCGTCATCCAAGGTGCAGGCCAGGCTGCCACGATCACAGGGATGCGAGCCAGGATTCTGGCACGATCAGCTGTCCTGAACGGCACCTTCATAGCCGCTGGCCTCGGCGGCGGATTGGACCCCATCCAAGTCGACATCGACCTGGATTGCGACCATCCGGATGCCGCGTACTTTTCCTCTCAAGTCATTACGATCGCCCCGGACGAGACTGTGGTAGTCGATCTTTACGCTGAAGCGAGCCGATCAACGGTGACCTGGGATCTGGAAATCGACTTCGTTGTTTCAGGCAATCTGCGTACCGTTACAGTGCCGTCGAGGAGTTCGTGCTTGCGTACCAGCGGAAAAGCAGGAGTCGACGTATGGTCGGCCAATCCTGAGGGCTACAGTGCAAATGACCATTACGGCACCACGCTGTACGCGACCCGTCGAGAGATCGAGCCGTGGATCGATGAGCCCCAGGGCGGTTTCGCCCCTTGAACTGCTGACACCCATCGATACGTGTCTCCTGTGCGGCCCAGCGGACATCGAGCGGTGCGATGGCCGCAGGGCGCTTACCCGCACAAGCACCGTCACAGACCCGTCCGCATGATCGACCGGACAGGCTCGTGACCTGAGTCGGAGATTCGTCGGCAGTAAGCGGCTACCTTGTCGAGGATCTCGTCCGCGCTCTTCGTCCAGACGAACGGCTTGGGGTGTTCGTTCCAGTCGGTGAGCCAGCTGCGGATGTCCCGTTCCAGGGCTTGGACGGAGCGGTGGACGCCTCGTTTGAGCTTCTTCTGCGTGAGCTCGGCGAACCACCGCTCCACGAGGTTCAGCCAGGA
>NZ_JBIBAF010000005.1:0-23364 GCF_042899705.1 Streptomyces sp. NPDC013187
GCGGACCGCGTCCGACAGCGGGCTGTAGGCGAACCAGCCGAAGTCGGCCGCGCCCTGCGGGGTGAGGAAGCCACCGACCGCGATGAGCGAGCCGAACAGGTACAGCCAGTAGGCGAACATGTTCAGCCGCGGGAAGGCCACGTCCGGCGCGCCGATCTGCAGCGGCATGATCCAGTTCGCGAAGCCGGCGAACAGCGGCGTCGCGAACATCAGCAGCATGATCGTGCCGTGCATCGTGAACGCCTGGTTGAACTGCTCGTTCGACATGATCTGCAGACCAGGCCGGGCCAGCTCGGCGCGCATGAGCAGCGCCATCACGCCACCGATGACGAAGAACGCGAAAGACGTGGCGAGGTACATCGTGCCGATCGTCTTGTGGTCCGTCGTCGTCAGCCACTTGACCACGACACTGCCGCGGTTCTGGCGCCTGACCGGCAGCTCGTCCTGGTAGTGGGACCCTGCTGCCGCGGCACCCTGGGGTTCGTTGAGGATGCTCACAGGTTGTTCGTCTCCCGGTTCTTCTCGTGGCTCGTCTGCGCGATGCCGGCAGGAACGTAACCGTTCTGCTGCTTGTCCACGAGGTCCTTGAGGTGCTGCTCGTAGCGCTCGGGGGAGACGACCTTCACGTTGAACAGCATCCGAGAGTGGTCGACGCCGCAGAGCTCGGCGCACTTGCCGAGGAAGGTGCCCTCCTTGTTGGGGGTCACCTCGAAGGCGTTGGTGTGGCCCGGGATGACGTCCTGCTTCATCAGGAACGGCACCACCCAGAAGGAGTGGATGACGTCACGCGAGGTGAGGACGAAGCGGACCGTCTTGCCCTTGGGCAGCCAGAGCGTCGGGCCCGGGTTGTTGGTCTGCGGGTTCCGCGTGCCGGGGGTGCCGCAGTCGTAGACGCCGCCGGCGTTGGCCGGGAAGTCCTCCTTGAAGCGGTCCGGGATCGCGTCCAGGTCCTTGGAGGTCTTGGCGTCCCCGGTGGAACCGGCGACCGGCTCGATGTAGTTGAAGCACCAGCTCCACTGGAAGCCGACCACGTTGACCGTGACGTCGGGCTTCTTCTTGAGGCTGAGCAGCTCGGACTCGTCACGGGCGGTGAAGTAGAACAGCACCGAGACGATGATGAGCGGGACCACCGTGTACAGCGCCTCGATGGGCATGTTGTACCGGGTCTGCGGAGGAACTTCGACCTTGGTGCGGCTGCGCCGGTGGAAGAAAGCACTCCACAGGATCAGACCCCACACCAGCACGCCGACGGCGAGCGCAGCCGCCCAGGACCCCTGCCACAGGGAGAGGATCCGCGGAGCCTCTTCCGTGGTCGGGGTGGGCATACCAAGGCGGGGGAAGTCTTCCCAGTTGTACGAGCAACCGGTGGCTGTCGCCAAGACCAGGCCCGCGGTCAGTGCCTGCAGCAGCTTCCGCCGCATCGGGCGCCGCGGCGAGCGGTCGGAGCCGTTGGGACTCACGTAGCGCCTTCCCGAGAGTCTCGCCCGCGCGGATCGGCTGCGGCCTGGCCTTCTCGCTGGTCGGTCGCGGCCCTGCGTCGGGCAGGGGTTTGGATGTTTATGCGGACCAAACCCTAGCCGACGCCCTCCGGGGGTTCTCGGGGAGGGGGGCCTACTCACCCGGGGGGTTCGCTGAATTGGCGGCTGCGGGTTGTTTGTGGTTGTTCGCGCCCCGCGGCGGAGCCGCAGATGCCACAGCCCCGCGCCCCTTTGGGGACGCCTTCGTGCCGGGCGTTCTAGCGTTGGCGTGTGGGTTACTTCGATGCTGCTTCCAGTGCTCCTCTCCACCCCGTCGCCCGGCAGGCGCTGCTGGCCTCGTTCGACGAGGGGTGGGCGGATCCCGCGCGGTTGTACAGGGAAGGGCGGCGGGCGCGGATGCTGTTGGACGCCGCCCGGGAGGCCGCCGCGGAGGCCGTGGGGTGCCGGGCGGACGAGCTGGTTTTCACCTCTTCCGGAAGCCGTGCCGTGCACACGGGCGTTGCGGGGGCGCTGGCCGGGCGGCGGCGGGTCGGGCGTCACCTGATCGTGTCGGCGGTCGAACACTCCTCTGTACTGCATTCGGCGGAGGCGCACGAGGCCGACGGCGGTTCCGTCACGCAGGTGGCCGTCGACCGGGGCGGGGCGGTGGACCCGGCCGCCTACGGTGACGCACTGCGTGCGGACACGGCGCTGGCGTGCCTGCAGTCCGCCAATCACGAGGTGGGGACCGAGCAGCCGGTCGGGGCGGTGGCGGAGGTGTGCCGGGAGGCCGGGGTGCCGTTGCTGGTGGACGCGGCGCAGTCGCTCGGGTGGGGGCCGGTGGACGGGGGCTGGTCGCTGCTGACGGCCAGTGCGCACAAGTGGGGCGGGCCGTCCGGCGTCGGGCTGCTCGTGGTCCGCAAGGGCGTGCGGTTCGCGGCGCAAGGGCCGGTGGACGAGCGGGAGTCGGGGCGGGCGGCCGGTTTCGAGAACATCCCGGCGATCGTGGCGGCGGCCGCGTCGCTCAGGGCCGTGCGGGCCGAGGCGGCCGAGGAGGCGGTGCGACTGCGGGAGCTGACGGACCGGATCCGGGCGCGGGTGCCGCGACTGGTGACCGACGCCGAGGTCGTCGGCGATCCGGTGCGCAGGCTGCCCGGGGTCGTCACCTTCTCCTGTCTCTACGTCGACGGCGAGGCGCTCCTGCACGAGCTGGACCGCGAGGGTTTCTCGGTCTCGTCCGGATCGTCCTGCACGAGCAGCACGCTGACGCCGAGCCATGTGCTGCGGGCGATGGGCGTACTGAGTGAGGGAAATGTGCGGGTTTCGCTGCCGCCGGGAGTGGCCGAGGAGGAGGTGGAGAGGTTCCTCGCCGTCCTGCCCGGGACGGTGGCGGCGGTGCGGGAGAAGCTGGGGGCGCCGGTTTCGGAGACGGTGGTGCGGGAGGCCGACGTGCTCGTTGTGGACTCCCTGGGCAAGAGGTGCCCGATCCCGGTCATCGAACTCGCCAAGGTCATCGGTGACGTGCCGGTGGGCGGCCTGGTCCGGGTCCTGTCGGACGACGAGGCGGCCCGCCTGGACATCCCCGCGTGGTGCGAGATGAGAAACCAGGAGTACGTGGGCGAGGAGCCGACGGAAAAGGGAACGGCGTATGTGATCCGCCGGATGAGCTGACCAACCCCGTCTTCTGGGGGCGCGGGGAACTGCGCGATCAGCCCCCACGCGCCCGCAGACGGCAAATCAGCCCAGATGTCCCCGAACCTCTTCCGCGGCCTCGTCCCCGTACGCCTTGGTGAACCGCTCCATGAAGTGCCCGCGCCGCAGCTGGTACTCCTGTGTGCCCACCGTCTCGATGACGAGGGTCGCCAGCATGCAGCCGACCTGCGCGGCACGTTCCAGGGAGACGCCCCACACCAGACCGGAGAGGAACCCGGCACGGAAGGCGTCACCGACGCCCGTCGGGTCGGCCTTGCGCTCCTCGTCGGGCGTGCCCACCTCGATCGGGTCCTCGCCGGCCCGCTCGATGCGTACGCCGCGCGCGCCGAGGGTGGTCACCCGGTGGCCCACGCGGGAGAGGATCTCCGCGTCGCTCCAGCCGGTCTTGGTCTCGATGAGGCCCTTCTCGTACTCGTTGGAGAAGAGGTAGGTCGCCCCGTCCAGCAGGATGCGGATCTCCTCGCCGTCCATCCGGGCGATCTGCTGGGAGAAGTCGGCAGCGAACGCGATCTTCCGGGAGCGGCACTCCTCGGTGTGGCGGAGCATGGCCTCAGGGTCGTCGGCGCCGATGGAGACCAGGTCGAGACCGCCCACGCGGTCGGCGACGGTCTTCAGCTCGATGAGGCGGGCCTCGCTCATGGCGCCGGTGTAGAAGGAGCCGATCTGGTTGTGGTCGGCGTCGGTCGTGCACACGAAGCGAGCGGTGTGCAGCGTGTCGGAGATGCGGACGGACTCCGTGTCGACGCCGTGCCGGTCGAGCCAGGCCCGGTACTCGTCGAAGTCCGCGCCCGCCGCTCCGACCAGGATCGGGCGGGTG
The DNA here is from genome assembly GCF_042899705.1 of Streptomyces sp. NPDC013187. Taxonomy (NCBI): domain Bacteria; kingdom Bacillati; phylum Actinomycetota; class Actinomycetes; order Kitasatosporales; family Streptomycetaceae; genus Streptomyces; species Streptomyces sp. NPDC013187. The sequence continues at coordinate 3,988 of NZ_JBIBAF010000005.1, forward strand.
CCGAGCTGCCCCATGCCGAACGCGATGTTCGCGGCGACGCCGCCGCGGCGCACGTCGAGCTTGTCGACCAGGAACGACAGCGAGACCGTGTGCAGCTGGTCCGCTACGAACTGGTCGGCGAAGCGGCCTGGGAAGGTCATGAGGTGGTCGGTGGCGATGGAGCCGGTGACTGCGATGCGCACGGCGTGGATTCTCCTGAGGGAGGCGGACCTTGACAGTTCACGCTATCGGGTGGGCCGGGTAGCTCTGAAGGCATCGAAACTACCCGATAGTAGATCTTTCTCGGTGAGCTCGACCGTGCATACGGTGCCGCTATGACGAACCTCAAGGTCCATGCGCCCGTTCCGGTCGATCTCGAAGGCGATCTGGCGTCGCTGCCGGGTGACGGGGCACGTATGGCTCCGCACTGGGCGGTCCCCCGGATCGCTTCGCGACCGGTCTCCCCGGCCCTGATCCACGGTGTGTCCGTACCTCCGGCGTCGGCGCGGCTGCTCGACGCGATGTCCGACTACGGGGACTGAACGGCGCACACGCGGGAACCGTGCGCTCCCCCGCTGCGTCCCATCGCTGTCCCCCGTAACGGGGAGGCGGGATACGACCCACCAGCGGTCCGTGTGTGACCGGGCCGGGTCCCATGGGACAGCTGTGCAGCCGAAGGAGCGATGCGGTGAACACCGAGCGACCCGAGAACGACGCCGACGCCAGGGAAGCGGCCGGCGCCACCGCGGACGCCCCCAAGGCCGGGGAGCCGGGTACGGCGGACGCCGGCACCTCGGAGGCCGGGGCGTCGGCAGAAGCCGAGGTGCCGGCCGAGGCCGAGGTGCCGGCCGAGGCCGAAGTGTCCGCAGAAGCCGAGGTGTCGTCGGATGCCGCTGACTCGGACGAGACCTCCGAGGCCCCTGAGGCCCCTGAGGCCGCAGAGGCCGCAGAGGCCGCAGAGGCCGCAGAGGCCGCAGAGAAGGCCTCCGAACTTTCTGAGGCCTCCGAGGCCCCCGAGGCCCCCGAGGTTTCTGAGACTGTCGGGGCTTCTCGGGCGCCTGACGAGGACGCACGGGCCGACGGGGGCGGCGAAGGCGAGGCGGTCCCGGCAGCCGACGAGCCGGGAACACCGGAAGCCGGGGGTGCCGAGGAGGAAGCCCGCCCCGATGCCGCCCCGGTACCGGTGGGTGATCTCCCCCGGGACGAAGAGGATCTGGTCCGCCACGGCGGTGGCCGCCCCCGTACGCCCGCGATCATCGCCTCCGTCGCCGCCGCCGTGCTGCTGATCGGCGGCGGCGGGGCCTGGCTCGCTGCCAACGCCTCCAACGGGCCGGGCAGCGGCACGACGTCCGGTGCGCCCGGCGGGGACGGCACTCCCCCGCCACTCGCGCTCGACGGCTACTCGGACTCCACGGCCGGCGGCGGCAACGGCATCGCACCCGGCGAGCCCAACCCCTACGGCGCCACCTACCGTGTCGACGGCACCCTGCCCGACGGTCCCGGCAAGGCACCGGTGTACCGGGCGCGGGGCGAGGTCACCAAGGCGGACGTGGCCCGGCTGGCGAAGGCCCTCGGAATCGAGGGGACGCCGGTGGCGCAGGGCGAGGCCTGGAGGATCGGGGGCCAGGACGGGTCCGGGCCGAGCCTGCGGGTGGACAAGCGGGCACCGGGCTCCTGGACGTTCAGCCGGTACGCCCCGGGGACGGACAACTGCAAGGGCACCGACACCTGCACGGCCCCGCAGTCCGGTGGCACGCCGGTCAGCGAGGAGGCGGCCGAGAAGGCCGCGGCGCCCGTGCTGAAGGCGGTGGGTCAGGACGACGCGAAGGTGGACGCGAGCCAGGTCATGGGTGCCCAGCGGGTGGTGAACGCCGATCCCGCGGTCGGCGGACTGCCCACGTACGGCTGGACGACCGGGATCACGGTCGGCTCCGACGGCGAGGTCGTCGGCGGCAACGGCCGGCTGAAGGCACCGGTGAAGGGCGATACGTACCCCGTGGTCGGCGCACAGAAGGCGCTGGAGCTGATGGAGGGGCAGCCGAAGAGCGACCACCGGATGGGCATCGGCGGCTGTGCAAGCCCTGTGCCGCTGAAGGACCGGCTGGAGCAGCCCTGCGAGCAGCCGTCGAGCGGCGCTCCGCAGCAGGACACCGTGACGGTCGAGAACGCGGTGTTCGGGCTGGCCGCGCACGTCGTGGACGGGCGGCAGGCGCTGGTGCCGTCCTGGCTGTTCGAGGTGACGGCGCCGGGCGCGAAGGACCCGTTCACGGTGACGTACCCGGCGGTGGAGCCGAAGTACCTGGCCTCCCCCGAGCCGAGCGGGCCGGGTGACCGGCCGACGTCGGCGCCCGGGCCGCGCGAGGAGAAGGTGGACGGCTACCGGGCCGAGGGCGCGGAGCTGACGGTGACCTTCACGGGCGGTGTGTGCGCCGACTACGACGTGAAGGCGAGCGAGAAGGGCGACGAGGTGACGGTCACCGTGACGACGACCCCGTGGCCGGACAAGATCTGCGTCATGATCGCCAAGCAGTTCCAGGAGACCGTGCAACTGGACGAGCCGCTCGGTGACCGGGCGGTGGTGAACTCGGACGGCAAGGCGGTGCCGCTGGCCAAGGAGGGCGCGCGGCTGCCGGCTCCGCCCACCCAGGAGCGGTAGGAGCGGCCGTACGGCACGAAGGCGGCGGCCCCGTCGGAGGGGGCCGCCGCCTTCGTCGTGTCCGCGGCCGCCGGTGGCGGCTCGGCAGGCTCAGCTGAAGGAGTCGCCGCAGGCGCAGGAGCCCGTCGCGTTCGGGTTGTCGATCGTGAAGCCCTGCTTCTCGATGGTGTCCACGAAGTCGATCGTGGCACCGCCCAGGTACGGGGCGCTCATGCGGTCGGTGACGACCTTCACACCGCCGAAGTCCTTCTCGACGTCGCCGTCGAGGGCGCGCTCGTCGAAGAAGAGCTGGTAGCGCAGGCCCGAGCAGCCGCCGGGCTGGACGGCGACGCGCAGCGCGAGGTCCTCGCGGCCTTCCTGGTCGAGCAGCGCCTTGACCTTGGACGCGGCGGCGTCGGTCAGGATGATGCCGTCGGTGACGGTGCTGGTCTCGTCCGATACGGACATCTACATCTCTCCCGGGTTGTACGGAGACTGCTTGCCGACGGTTCCAACCGGCGGGGCCTCGGAATCATTCCGGGGCCGGGCGCTCGATCTCGGCTCCTTTTCATGCTCGCACACGCATCGGGAACCGGAAAACGACTCTTTCCGGGTCTTCCCGGGAATGAACGACGGCCCACCGGGATTCATGTCACACAGACGCTATGGCCATCGTCAAAGTGACGTGAAGCAGTTATGATAGATAGCGTCAAATCGACGAAAAGTCGCAGAAACAGAAAGGGTGCGTGTCGTGACCACCGCCCAGACCCAGGAGCTCGACGTACAGCCGACGCCCCTCGCCCTGCTGCTCCTCGGCCGTGAGGCCGACCCGAAGAGCGAGCGCGGCGTGGAGTGTCCCGGCGACCTGCCCTCGCCGTCCGACCCGGACCTGGTGGAGCGCGCCCGCAAGGCGAAGGAGAAGCTCGGGGACAAGGTCTTCGTGCTCGGCCACCACTACCAGCGCGACGAGGTCATCCAGTTCGCCGACGTGACGGGTGACTCGTTCAAGCTGGCCCGCGACGCGGCCGCCCGCCCGGAGGCCGAGTACATCGTGTTCTGCGGCGTGCACTTCATGGCGGAGTCCGCTGACATCCTGACGTCCGACGACCAGAAGGTCGTCCTCCCCGACCTCGCCGCCGGCTGCTCGATGGCCGACATGGCGACGGCCGAGCAGGTCGCCGAGTGCTGGGACGTACTGACCGAGGCCGGCATAGCCGAGCAGGTCGTGCCCGTCTCGTACATGAACTCCTCCGCCGACATCAAGGCGTTCACCGGCAAGCACGGCGGCACGATCTGCACCTCGTCCAACGCGAAGCGGGCCTTGGACTGGGCCTTCGAGCAGGGCGAGAAGGTGCTGTTCCTGCCGGACCAGCACCTGGGCCGCAACACCGCCGTGCGGGACATGGGCATGTCCCTGGAGGACTGTGTCCTCTACAACCCGCACAAGCCGAACGGCGGACTGACGGCCGACCAGCTGCGCGCGGCGAAGATGATCCTGTGGCGCGGCCACTGCTCGGTGCACGGCCGCTTCAGCCTGGACTCGGTGAACGACGTGCGCGAGCGGATCCCGGGCGTGAACGTCCTGGTGCACCCCGAGTGCAGGCACGAGGTCGTGGCCGCGGCGGACTACGTCGGTTCGACGGAGTACATCATCAAGGCCCTGGAGGCCGCCCCGGCCGGCTCGAAGTGGGCCATCGGCACCGAGCTGAACCTGGTCCGCCGCCTGGCGAACCGTTTCGCGCCGGAGGGCAAGGAGATCGTCTTCCTCGACAAGACGGTCTGCTTCTGCTCGACCATGAACCGCATCGACCTCCCCCACCTGGTCTGGGCCCTGGAGTCGCTGGCCGAGGGCAACCTCGTCAACCGCATCGAGGTGGACAAGGAGACGGAGGCCTTCGCGAAGCTGGCCCTGGAGCGGATGCTGGCGCTGCCGTAACCCCGGTCCAGCCCGTCGTCACCCCGAGCGCGGTTTCCGCTCGGGGTGCGCGGGGTCCAGGGTGAAGACGCTGCCGCCGGGGGTGGTCGCCATGAGGGCGCCTTCGAGGAGCCGCACCGGAGTGGCGTCCCAGTCGGTGGCGTTGCTCTGGGCCCTGGGCTGCGTCTCCCAGAGCAGCGTGCCCTTCTTGGTGTCGAGCGCCCCGACGCGGCCGCTGGCACTGGCGAGGTACACGGCCCGGGTCCGCGGGTCGTACGTCGCCTCGCCCGGCTGTTCCAGGCTGGTGGAGGTCTGCCACAGCGGTCTGCCCGTGCGGGCCGACACGGCGGTGACCCGTCCGCTGGCGGTGGCGAACCACAGGGTGCCGTCCGCCAGCGTCACCTCGCCCTCGTACTCCTCGGCCAGCTTCGTCGTGCTCTGCGCGCCGGTGCCGGGGTCCACCAGCCGGATGGCCGCATAGGGCTGGTCCTCCCCTATGAGGATGTTCCCGTCCTCGTCCTGGGTCAGGTCCAGGAACAGGAGCCGGCCGTCGTAGGCGCCGAGCAGGCCGGCCTTGCTCGGTACGCTCAGCCGCCGTGCCGGGCCGTCGGCCGGGTGCAGTTCCTTGACGAGACCGGCTTCCGGTTTCTCCTCCGAGCCGCACTCCAGCCACAGCGTCCCGGCGGCCTCCTTGATCCCGCAGAGGTGCTTCGCGGGCAGCCGTTCCGTCCAGCGCGAGGCGCCGGTGCGGATCGTGCGGGCCGTCAGCGAGGTGCCGTCGCCCTCCGGGATCACGACGACGTCGCCGGAGACGGCCGCCTCCGCGCGCTCGTCGTTCACCGCGCGGTCCCAGAGCCGGTCGCCGGTCCCGGTGTCGAACGCGAAGACACGGGTCGCGTTTTCGCCCGGCGGCTCCTGCTGCACCAGGACCGTGTCGTCCCGGACGGTCAGAATCTCGAACCTGGAGAACTCGTCGCCGGTGACGGCCGCCGCCGGGCCGGCGCGCCAGACGGTGGCGCCCGTCCTCCCGTCCAGGCGGACGGGGAGGATCCCGTCGCCCGCGCAGTAGACGGCCCCCTCGTACGTCCGGCACCCCGGGCCGCCCCGCCGTCCGCCGGGCTGTGGCTGCTGTGCCTTCCGCACGCCGCGTCCGGCCGTCTCGTACACGGTCGTCTGCCAGGGCTTCCAGCCGGCCGGCGGTGCGGCCCACCGGGAGTTCGCGGACGGTGACGCGCCCTGCCCGTCCGCGCTCTGCGCCCAGCCGGGGCCGAGCGTCAGATAGACCGTCAGGCCGAGGACGGCGGCGCCGACCGTGCCCGTCGCCGCGAGCAGCGGGCGGACACGGCGGCGGGGGCGGACGGGGCCCGGCGGGCCCGCCACGGTCGGGGGATGGAGGGGCTCGACGGCCGGGAGCCTGTCCGCGCGCAGGGGCATGGTGAGCGGGTCGCCGTCCGCCGGCTCGGGCAGGACGGCCGCCAGCTCCCGGGCCAGCTCGTCGAGCCCGGGCCGGTCCGCGGGCCCCTTGGCCAGGCAGCGCTCCAGCAGCCCGCGCAGCGCCTCGCCGACGCCCGTCAGCACGGGTTCGTCGTGCACCACCCGGTACGCCGTCAGATAGGGGCTGTCCGCGTCGAAGGGGCCGCGCCCGGTGACGGCGTACACCAGCAGCGCCCCGAGGGAGAAGACATCCGACGCCGGGCCGACCGCGCGGGCGTCGACGAGCTGCTCGGGGGACATGAAGGGCGGTGTGCCGATCATCTGGCCGGTCTCGGTCAGCGTCTGATGGTTCTCCGCCGCGCGGGAGATGCCGAAGTCGATGACGCGCGGGCCGTCTTCGGCCAGCAGGACGTTGGCCGGTTTCAGGTCCCGGTGCACCACCCCTGCCCGGTGGATGTCGCGCAGTGCCTCCACCAGGCCCAGCGCCAGCCCGCGCAGTTCGGCCTCCGGCAGGGCGCCCCGGTCACGGATCCGCCCCGCGAGCGAGGGCCCCGGCACGTACTGGGTGGCCATCCAGGGCCGGGCCGCCTCGGGGTCCGCGTCCAGGACCGGTGCCGTGAAGGCTCCGCTGACTTTGCGGACCGCCGCGATCTCCTGCCGGAACCGGGCGCGGAAGACACTGTCCGCGGCGTACTGGGCGTGGACGACCTTGATGGCCACGTCCCGGCCCGAACGCGCCCTGGCCCGGTAGACGACGCCCATGCCCCCGGCCCCGAGCCGGTCGAGCAGCCGGTAGCCGCCGACCGACTTCGGGTCCTCACTGTGCAGCGGCACGCCTCGATTCCCTTCCCCCGTAAAGCCGTTCGAGGGCCACAGGATACGGAACGGGACAAGGCGGCGGCCGGGCACCGGACGTGGAGGTCCGGTGCCCGGCCGCCGCCGGGTCAGGCCGTCACACGCCCGCGTGCTCCGGCTCCGCCGCGTCCGTCCGCTGGGCCGGGAGGCCCTTCTTCGCCGCGCGCTTCTTCGCCCGGCGCTCCTTGCGGAGTTCGACCATCGCGTACAGCGTCGGGACCAGCAGCAGCGTCAGCAGGGTCGACGTCACCAGGCCGCCGATCACGACCACGGCCAGCGGCTGGGCGATGAAGCCGCCCTCGCCGGTGATGCCGAGGGCCATGGGCAGCAGGGCGAAGATCGTCGCCAGGGCGGTCATGAGGATCGGGCGCAGCCGGTGCCGGCCGCCCTCGATCACGGCCTCGACGACGCCGTGACCCTGCTTGCGGTACTGGTTGATCAGGTCGATCAGCACGATCGCGTTCGTCACCACGATGCCGATCAGCATCAGCATGCCGATCATGGCCGGGACGCCCATCGGGGTGCCGGTGGCGATCAGCAGGCCGATCGCGCCGGTCGCCGCGAACGGGATGGAGACGAGCAGGATCAGCGGCTGGACCAGAGACTTGAAGGTGCCGACCAGCAGCATGAACACGATCGCGATGGCCGCCAGCATCGCCAGGCCCAGGTTGGCGAACGCCTCGTCCTGGTCCTCGGAGACACCGCCGATCGACGCCGTGGCGCCGTCCGGCAGCTTCAGCGCGTTGATCTTCGACTGGAGCTGGGTGCTGACCGCGCCGGTGTTGTCGCCGGTCGGCTTGGCGGTGATGGTGGCGGCGCGCTGGCCGTCGATGCGGGTCATCGAGACCGGGCCGTCGACCTGCTTCACCGTGGCGATGTCGCCGAGCTTCACCGAGCCGCCGAGGCGCAGGTCCTGAAGCTGCTTCAGGGTCTTGGCGGGCTTGGCCGACCGGATGACGACGTCGCGCTCGGTGTCGTCGAGGACCGCCTTGGCGGCGGTGGTGCCGCGAACGGCCTGGGCGACGGCGGCGCCGAGCGTCTGGTCGTCGAAACCGGCCGCGGCCGCCTTGTCGTTGGCCTTGACCGAGATGCGCGGCACGCTGGTCGCGAGGTCGCTGGAGACGTCCGTGACGTCGTCGAGGGAGGCGACCGTCTTGCGGACCTCCTCGGACGCCGTGCGCAGCACGCCCGCGTCGGCGGCCTTCACGACCACGCTGAGGTCCTGGCTGCCGAAGCCGTCACCGGCGGCGACGGTGGTCGTGCCGATGCCCTTCAGCCCGGCCAGGCCCTTCTCGATGCTGTCCTGCACGTCCGCGTGGGACGCCGAGTCGTCCAGCATCACCTGGTACGAGGCCTGGTTGCTGTCCGTGCCGCCGCCGAAGGCCGCCATGAAGCCGGACGAGCCGATCGTGACCTGGTAGTCCTTCACGCCCTCGGTGCCGGCGAGCAGCCGCTCGACCTTCTTGGCCTGGGCGTCGGTGGCCGCCAGGCTGGTGCCGGGCTTCAGCTCCTGCTTGACAGTGAGGACTTCCTGCTCGCCCTGGTCGAAGAAGTTGGTCTTCAGCAGCGGCGCCATGCCGAACGTACCGACCAGGACGACGATCGCGATGGCCACGCTGGTGAGGCGGCGGCGGGTCGCGAAGCGCAGGACCGGGACGTAGACGCGCTGGAGGCGGCTCTTGGCCTCCTTCTCCTCGGCGAGTCGGCGCGCCTCGTCCGCGTCCTCGGGGGTGCCCTTCGGCGGTCGCAGGAACCAGTACGACAGCACCGGTACGACCGTCAGGGAGACGAGGAGGGACGCCAGCAGCGCGGCCGTCACGGTCAGGCTGAACGAGCCGAACAGCTCACCCACCATGCCGCCGACCAGGCCGATCGGCAGGAACACCGCGACCGTGGTGAGCGTCGAGGACGTCACCGCGCCCGCGACCTCGCGGACGGCCTGGAGGATCGCCGAGTGGCGCTCCTCGCCGTAGCCGAGATGGCGCTTGATGTTCTCCAGGACCACGATCGAGTCGTCGACGACCCGGCCGATGGCGATGGTCAGGGCGCCCAGCGTGAGGACGTTCAGCGACAGGTCGCGCGTCCACAGCACGATCAGGGCGAGGACCACGGACAGCGGGATGGACACCGCGGTCACGAGGGTCGAGCGGATCGAGGCCAGGAAGACCAGGATCACCAGGACAGCGAAGAGCAGACCGAGCGCGCCCTCGGTGGTCAGGCCCTTGATGGACTTGGAGACGGCCGGGCCCTGGTCGCTGACGACCGTGAGGGTGGCGCCGGAGCCGAGGTCCTCGCGCAGGTCCGGGAGCTTGTCCTGGACGGCGTCGGAGATGGCGACCGCGCTGCCGTCGCGGTCCATCGTCACGGCGACGGAGAGGCTGGGCTTGCCGTCGGTGCGGGTGATGGAGTCGGCCGTGGCCTCCTGCTGCTTCACCGTGGCGACGTCGCCGAGGCGCACCGGCTTGCCCTTGCCCGGCTCGCCCGTGACCATCAGGTCCTTGATCTGCTCGACCGAGGTGAAGCCGCCGCCGACCTGCACGGTGCGGTTGGCGCCGTCCTCGTCGAAGGAGCCGGCCGGGACGGTCGCGCCGCCCGCCTGGAGCGCCTGGGAGAGGGACTGCGAGGTCAGCCCGGCCTTCGCCAGCTTGGCGTCGTCGGGCGTGACGGTGACCTGGAGGTCGCGCACGCCGTCGACGGTGACCTGGCCGACGCCGTCGATGCTCTTCAGGTCCGGCACCACGGTCTTGTCGAGCTGGTCGGCCAGGGCCTGCTGGTCGCGGCCGGAGGTGACGGCGAGGACGACGGTCGGGATGTCGTCCGTGGAACCGGCGACGACCTGCGGGTCGACACCGTCCGGGAGCTGGACGCGGGCCCGGTTGACGGCCTGCTGGACGTCGGCGACCAGCTGCTCGGTGCCGTTGCCGTAGTCGAAGGACGCCATGATCACGGCGTTGCCCTCGCTGGCGGTGGAGGTGACGCCGCTGATGCCGTCGACGGCTTCGAGGGTGTCCTCGATGGGTTCGACGACCTGCTTCTCGACCACGTCCGGGGACGCGCCCTGGTACGGCGCCAGCACGGACACCATGGGCAGTTCGATGGTGGGCAGCAGCTGCTGCTTGAGCTGGGGTATCGCGATCGCCCCGAAGACGAGCGCGATGATCGACATCAGCCCGATCAAGGCCCGTTGCGCGAGGCTGAACCTGGACAGCCAGGACATGGGTGAGGGTCTCTCTTCTGTTTAACGGCAGAAGCGGCAGCGGACGCGCAGATGAGCGCCCGCCCCTACACCCTGGGCCACGGGGGAACGGGATTTCGTAGCCCCCAGGTCCATTTCCTTATGCGGCGCATACTCCGGCCGCAGTACGGCCGGGTAGAGCTCACTCCACCCTTGGACGGACCAGGCCGGACTCGTACGCGGTGACCACGAGCTGGGCCCGGTCCCGGGCGCCCAGCTTGGCCATGGCCCGGTTGACGTGCGTCTTCACCGTCAGCGGGCTGACCTCGAGGCGCTCGGCGATCTCGTCGTTGGAGTGCCCGCCGGCGACCAGGACCAGCACCTCGCGTTCGCGGACGGTGAGCGCGTCGAGCCGTTCGCCGCGGCCGGGGTCGCGGTCGTCGTCCGGGTCCTCCGTGGCGAGGAACCGGGCGATCAGGCCCGTGGTGGCCGCCGGGGAGAGCAGCGCCTGGCCACCGGCGGCGATACGGATGGCGTTCAGCAGCTCCTCGGGTTCGGAGCCCTTGCCGAGGAAGCCGGAGGCGCCGGCGCGCAGCGACTGCACGACGTAGTCGTCGACCTCGAAGGTCGTCAGGATGACGACCCGGACGTCGGCGAGGTCGGGGTCGGCGCTGATCATGCGGGTCGCGGCGAGACCGTCGGTGCCCGGCATGCGGATGTCCATGAGCACGACGTCGGCCTGCTGCTCCTTCGCCAGCCGGACCGCTTCCGCGCCGTCGGAGGCCTCGCCGACCACCTCCATGTCGGGCTCGGAGTCGACGAGCACACGAAAGGCGCTGCGCAGCAGCGCCTGGTCGTCGGCGAGCAGGACACGGATGGTCATGCGGGGTCCTCCCCGGTCGGTGTGCGGTTCTTGACCGGCAGGATCGCATGGACGCGGAAGCCGCCTCCGTAGCGGGGACCGGTGGTGAGGGTGCCGCGCAGGGCGGTGACGCGTTCGCGCATGCCGAGCAGTCCGTGACCGCCGCCGCTGTCGTGGGGCTCGTGCTCGCCGCTGCCGTCGTCGAGCACGGTGATCTCGATGTGCGGTCCGACGCGGACGACGCTGACCTCCGCCTTGGCCTGGGGCCCGGCGTGCTTCTGCACGTTGGTGAGGGCCTCCTGGATGATCCGGTAGGCGGCCAGGTCGACGGCCGCGGGCAGGGTGGTGTCCTGGTCGGCGCGGGCGACCTCGATGTGCAGGCCGGCGTTGCGGAAGGTGCCGGTCAGTTCGTCGAGGCGGTCCAGGCCCGGGGCGGGTTCGGTGGGGGCCTCGGGGTCGTCGGACTGCCGGAGCAGGCCGACGGTGGCGCGGAGTTCGTTGAGCGCGGAGCGGCTGGCCTCGCGGACGTGCCCGAGGGCCTCCTTGGCCTGGTCGGGGCGCTTGTCCATGACGTGGGCGGCGACCCCGGCCTGCACGTTGACCAGGGCGATGTGGTGGGCGACCACGTCGTGCAGGTCCCGGGCGATGCGCAGACGTTCCTCGGCGACCCTGCGGCGGGCCTCCTCCTCACGGGTGCGCTCGGCCCGTTCGGCACGCTCCCGGATGGCCTGGACGAAGGCGCGGCGGCTGCGGACGGCGTCACCGGCGGTGGCGCCGATACCGGTCCAGGCGAAGATCGCGAGGTTCTCCTGGGCGTACCAGGGCATGGAGCCGGCGGACATGGCGGCGCCGGTCAGCACGGTCATGGTGAGCAGGCCGACGCGCCAGGTGGTGGGGCGGTCGGTGGTGGAGGCGACGGTGTACAGGGCGACGACGGCGGACATGGCGACGGGGGCGCGCGGGTCGCCGGTGACGGACTCGATCACGGAGACCGTGCCGGTGAGGGCGAGGACCGTCATCGGGGCGCGGCGGCGGAAGACCAGGGCGGCGGCGCCGAGGGCCATGAGGACGAGGCTGAGGGGGTCGGGGGTGCGCAGGGCCCAGCTGACGCTGTGCTGGTGCCGGGGCTCCACGAAGGAACCGGCGACCATGCAGGTCAGAACGGCCGCGGCCAGGACGGCGTCCATGGCCAGGGGATGTGCTGTGGCCTGGCATCTGGCCCGCGCGAGGGTGCTCACGGGGGTTCACGGTAGCCGGGGTGGGTGTGCGGGGGTATGGGGGCCGGGTGTGAGGTGCTCGGGGCCGGGGCCGGGGCGAGTGCGCGGCCCGGCGCAGCGGGGTGCCGCCCGCGCCCACCCTCCCCCGAGCTCTCGGCCGCGCTCGAGCAGGGGGGACCCCCTCTCCCCGGCGGTACGACCGCCCGCGGACCACTAACCCGGAATCAAGCCGTCGTCGCTGAGGAGCTCCTGGACTTCCTCCAGCGTCGCGTCCGGAGAGGGCAGGATCAGTTCCGACGGTTCCAGGGAGTCGTCCGGGAGGGGCTCGCCGAGGTCGCGGACCCTTGTCAGGAGGGCCTGGAGGGTGCGGCGGAAGCCGGGGCCGTCGCCGTTCTCCATTTCCGCCAGGAGTTCGTCGTCCAGCTTGTTCAGCTCGGCGAGGTGGCCGTCGGCCAGGATCACCTGGCCCTCCCCCATGATCCGTACGATCATGTCGCCCTCCTAGGCGTGGACCCCTGCCGCTACTGCTTGTCGAAGCGCGGGGTGTCCTGCGGCTGCTGCTGGGACTGCTGCTGGCTCGTGCCACCTTCGAGGGCCTGCTGCCCGCTGCTCGGGCCTCCGGCCAGCTCGGCCTTCATGCGCTGCAGCTCCAGCTCTACATCCGTACCACCGGAGAGCCGGTCCAGCTCGGCCTGGATGTCGTCCTTGTGCATGCCGGAGGGGTCGTCGAGGGCGCCGGAGGCGAGCAGCTCGTCGATGGCGCCGGCGCGGGCCTGGAGCTGGGCCGTCTTGTCCTCGGCGCGCTGGATCGCCAGGCCGACGTCGCCCATCTCCTCGGAGATGCCGGAGAAGGCCTCGCCGATCCGGGTCTGCGCCTGCGCCGCGGTGTACGTGGCCTTGATCGTCTCCTTCTTCGTACGGAAGGCGTCGACCTTGGCCTGGAGCCGTTGGGCCGCGAGGGTGAGCTTCTCCTCCTCGCCCTGGAGCGTCGCGTGCTGGGTCTCCAGGTCCGTCACCTGCTGCTGGAGCGCGGCCCGGCGGGAGAGCGCCTCGCGGGCCAGGTCCTCGCGGCCCAGCGCGAGCGCCTTGCGGCCCTGGTCCTCCAGCTTGCCGGACTGCGACTGCAGCTGGTTCAGCTGCAGTTCCAGGCGCTTGCGGGAGGTCGCCACGTCGGCGACGCCACGGCGGACCTTCTGCAGCAGCTCCAGCTGCTTCTGGTACGAGTAATCGAGGGTCTCGCGCGGGTCCTCGGCCCGGTCAAGGGCCTTGTTCGCCTTCGCGCGGAAGATCATCCCCATACGCTTCATGACACCGCTCATGGGCTTCGCGCGCCCCCTTCTGACCGACTCCGGCAGCTGCTCCTGCGACAGAACCCACAGTACGGGCCCTGCATCCATTACCGCACTGTTCGGGGACGGATGCGCTCATCCCCAAGGACGACTGCGTGCGCTCCCGCTCCGGCGTAGGGAGTAGGTGGTCCCCGGGGTACCCGGAGCCGTACACCCCGGGGAACATCCGGAGGCGTACGCAACGTCCCCTCTGTCCCCCTTACTGACGACTGGTGTTGCCGGATCGTTCCCCACCGGGCTGGGGTCCATGCCCTGAAGCCCTTACCCTTGGGTTTTGTGTTCCGTAGCCGTGCGAAGGATGAGAAGGCCCAGGACGCCGACAAGGCGCCGGTGACCGACTCCAGTCAGCCCCGTCACCCCGAGGCCCCCAAGGGCCGCCCCACGCCCAAGCGCAGCGCGGCCCAGTCGCAGCGCCGCAGCGTGGCCAACACGTCGACGACGCGCAAGGAGGCCGCCAAGCGACAGCGCGCAGAGCGCCGTACCGCGATGGAGCGGCAGCGCCAGGCGCTGGCGAGCGGCGACGAGCGGTATCTGCCCGCGCGCGACAAGGGACCGGTCCGCCGGTTCGCGCGCGACTTCGTCGACTCCCGGTTCAACATCGCGGAGTTCTTCCTGCCGATGGCCGTGGTCATCCTCGTGCTGAGCATGGTGCGGGTGGCGGCGCTGCAGAACATCGCGCTGCTGCTGTGGCTCGTGGTGATCGTGCTGATCGTGCTCGACTCGTTCGTCACGTCCTTCCGTCTGAAGAAGCAGCTGAACGAGCGCTTCGCGGGTGAGAACAAGCGCGGCGCCGTCGCCTACGCCCTGATGCGCTCCCTCCAGATGCGTCGGCTCCGGCTGCCGAAGCCGCAGGTCAAGCGCGGAGAGCGGCCCTGACCACGACGCCGTTCTCCGGGGGTGCGGCGGATGCCTGGCTGGACAGGCTGGGCGGGCTGCGCGATGTCGTCCGTCAGGAGCTGGTGGCCCGCCAGCTGGACGAGCAGATAGTCGGCCGGTTCCCGGTCGGCCGGCGCCTGCGGGTGCTCGACGTGGGAATGGGCCAGGGCACGCAGGCGCTGCGGCTGGCCCGGGCCGGGCACCAGGTGACCGGTCTGGAGCAGGACTCCACGATGGTCGCCGTGGCCCGGGAGTCCCTCGCCGGGGAGCCGGAGGGCATCCGGGAGCGGATGCGGATCATCGAGGGTGACGGCCGGGACACCGGCGTGCACTTCCTGCCGGGCAGTTTCGACGTGGTGCTCTGTCACGGCGTCCTGATGTACGTCGAGGAGCCCGACCCGCTGCTGGCGGGGCTCGCCCGCATGCTCGCGCCCGGCGGGCTGCTGTCCCTGCTGGTGCGCAACGGGGACGCGCTGGCGGTACGGCCGGGGCTGTCCGGTGACTGGGCGGGCGCGCTGAGCGCCTTCGACACGGTCTCCTACCGCAACCGTCTCGGGCTCGACGTCCGGGCCGACCGGCTGAAAGACCTGACGGCGACGCTCGCCGGGATCGGGGCGCCGCTGCACGCCTGGTACGGGGTGCGGGTGTTCACCGACACGGCGGCGGACGGCGCGGAGGTGCCGGCCGACGTGGAGACGCTGCTCGCGGTGGAGGAGAAGGCCGGGCGGACGGATCCGTACCGTGGGGTGGCCGCGCTGCTGCACCTGTGCGGCGTGCGCGGCTGAATCGCCGGGCAGGACGGGGAGAGACGGGGAGGAACGGGAAGAGGGGCGGGCGGGAGCCGTCGGCCCCCGCCCGCCCCCGGGCTCACGCCTCGGCCGCGTGCAGGCTCATCGGCCCGTAGATCTCCGTGGCGTCCTCGAACAGCCGCACCTGGTCGGCACCGCCCTCCTGCAGGGCCTTCCAGTGCTCCCCGATCCAGGACTCGGCGTCCCCCTGGGTGGGGAACTCCTCCGGCGGCACCGCGGGCTGGACCTCCGTCCCGTCGGTCTTCTCGAACCGCCACGTCCATGCCGCCATGTACGCCTCCCATGTGTGTGAGCACACTGCACAGCGAAAAGCCGGATCTTGGTCCGGCTCCCGTCCAGAGCCTAAGCGCTCCGCGGGGTGGGGCGTTATAGGCCTTGCGGGGGTGCGGGTGTCCGGTCGCGTGCGGGTCGTGGGGGTGTCCGCGCAGTTCCCCGCGCCCCTCAGGGGGGTCTCCATCACGCGTGTCCCATGCTCACGGGTGAGAATCGTTGCGTGGAACTGACTCTGCTTGGCACCGGCGCGCCCTCCGGACTTCCCCGCCCCGGCTGTCCCTGCGCGGCCTGTGCGGCTGCTCTCGGGCCCGACGCGCGGGCGGCCACCTCGCTGCTCCTGGACGGGGCGTTGCTGCTCGACCTGACGCCGGGCGCGGCGTTCGCGGCGGCGCGGGCGGGCCGTTCCCTGACCGGCGTACGGCAGGTGCTGCTGTCGCATCCCCACGACGGGCCGGCGGTGGAGGTGCCCGCCGGGCTGCCGCAGCCCGGACGGGTGCCGGACGGGCGCGAGTTGACGCTGCTGACGGGGCACCGGGTGCGGGCGGTGGCGCTGGACGCGCCGGGCACGGGGTACGCGGTGACCGGGCCGGAGGGGCAGCGGCTGCTGTATCTGCCGCCGGGCGGGGCGCCGGCGGGTCTGGAGCAGCCTGCCGAGTCGTACGACATGGTGCTCGCGGACGTCGTGGGGCGGCCGGACGCGCTGGCCAGGCTGCGGGCGGTGGGCGCGGTCGGCCCGACGACCGACGTGGTCGCCGTTCACCTGGACCACGACCTGCCGCCCGGCCCCGAGCTCGGTCGGCGGCTCGCGGCGGCCGGGGCGCGGGCCGTGCCGGACGGGGCGACGCTGGTGGTGGGTGCTTACGAGGACGTGCCGGACGTGCCGCGGCGGACCCTGGTGCTGGGCGGCGCGCGGTCGGGCAAGTCGGTGGAGGCCGAGCGGAGGCTGGAGGCCTTTCCGGACGTGCTGTACGTGGCGACGGGCGGGTCGCGCAACGGGGACACGGAGTGGTCCTCGCGGGTGGCGGCCCACCGGGATCGGCGGCCGGGGTCGTGGCGGACGGTCGAGACCTGCGATCTGGTGCCGTTGCTGGAGGCCGAGGGGCCGCCCCTGCTGATCGACTGTCTGTCCTTGTGGCTGACCGACGCGATGGATTCCGCCGGGGCGTGGGACGACGCGGTGTGGGCGGAGCGCGGGGAGAAGGTGCTGCGGGAGCGGGTGCGGGAGCTCGCGGAGGCGGTGCGGCTCACCCGGCGGACGGTGGTCGCCGTGTCGAACGAGGTCGGGTCGGGGATCGTGCCGTCGACGGCGTCGGGGCGGCGCTACCGGGACGAACTCGGGCGGCTGAACGCGCAGTTCGCGGACGAGTGTGAGCATGTGCTGCTGGTGGTGGCGGGGCAGGCGATGGTGCTGCGGGGCTGAGGGGGCTCCGGAACCCGCGACCCGCACCCGCACCCGCGCCCGCGCCCGCGCCCGCCGCCGGCGTGGCCGCCTCGAAGACCGGCCGGCCCTGGCCCCCGGCACCCCCTCTCCCCCGTCCTCCGGCTCGGCCTCAGCCTCGGCCTACGGAGCTGTGCGGGCGATCACCCGGTAGGTGTTCGCGAAGCGCGTGCGGCGGCTCACCGGGGCGATGAGGTGGTCCGCCAGTGCCGCCAGGGCCACCAGGGGGAGGCCGGCGCGGAGCAGGGCCGTGCGGGCGTGCCGCTGCACGGGGGGTGGGGGGATCGCCCGCCAGGGGGTGTCCGGGGCGGGCAGCGCGTGGGAGAGGGCCAGGGACGTGGCGCCCGCGAGGTCGTGGGGGACGTGGACCGGGCGGTGGTCGAGCGTCAGGATCGTGCAGCCGGCCGACTCCAGTTCCGCGCGGACGTTCTGCGGGGGCAGCAGGTGGAGGTGGCGCGGCTGGTCGTAGGGGAGCCACCAGCGGCCCAGCAGGGCCGCGAAGACGCAGCGGGGGCTCAGGGTCTCGATGAGCAGGTGGCCGCCCGGGCGCAGAACGGAGAGGGCGGCCCGGAGTTCCGCTCGGGGATCCGGCGTGCCCTCCAGGTGGTGGAGCATGCTGACCACGTCGTAGCGGGCGCGCAGCGGGGCGGCGATCCGGGGGTCGGTCAGACGGCCGACGTGGGCCTCCTCGACGCGGTCGGCCGTGCGGGCGCGGACCACGCGCGGGGTGGGGTCGAGGCCGTCGAAGGCGGTGTAGGGAAAGAACCGACGGGCCGTGGCGGGGAAGCGGGCGTGGCCCGTCCCGACGTCCAGCCAGCTCTCCGGCTCGCCGCAGCGCAGCATCGCGCGGGCCGCCGAGCGGTGGCGGCGGGGGCTGCCCCGCAGGGCGAGGAGGCCGTCGCTCGCCGGGTCCCTGGGCGCCCCGCGCGCGGTCCGGTGGTAGAGGGCGAGACCCTCCACCGTGAGCCGCGGGTTCTGGAAGGTGTGGCCGCAGTCCCGGCACGCGTCGACGGTGAAGCTGCCGGGCTTGTACTGCCGCAGGTCACCGGTGCGCAGCCGGTTCCGCAGCCGGTCGGAGCCGCACCAGGGGCAGTCCTCCCGGCGCGGTTCGTGGACCGGCGCGGTCGACTGGGCGAGGGGCGGTGCGGACGAGGCGGGGTGTGCGGGCATGGGCGGCTCCCGGCGCGACGGCGTACGGCGAGGACGTACGGCGGTGACGTCGCACGACCGTGCACAACCACGTACGACCGCGTACGACAATCCGCTGCAAAACGGAACGTATGGGATGACGATCTCGGGTGCAACGACGTCGCCGTGACGGAGTGGTGATGTGGCGCCCTGCTGTTCGACCCGGGCCGGTACTGTTCGGCGAATGAGCTCGCTTAATCTCGACGACTTCACCGATCTGATCGAGCGTCCGGACGGCGGGATCCGCCGTGACGCCGAGGCGCGCCGGGAGCGCCAGATCGTGCCGCCCGGGTCGCTGGGCCGACTCGACGAACTGGGTGAGTGGTTGGCGGCGGCGCAGTCGGCCGTGCCGGTCCGGCCGGTCGAACGGCCGCGGGTGGTGCTCTTCGCCGGTGACCACGGCGTCGCCGAGCTGGGCGTCTCGGCCCGTCCGGCGGGCAGCGCCGGGGAGTTGGTGCGCGAGGTGCTGGAGGGCGGCCGGCCCGTGTCGGTGCTGGCACGGCGGCTGGGCGTGCCGGTGCGGATCGTCGACATGGCCCTGGACTGCGACCCCGACGCCCTGCCGGCGGACGTCGTGCGGCACCGGGTGCGGCGCGGCAGCGGGCGGATCGACATCGAGGACGCGCTCACCCCCGAGGAAGCCGAGGCGGCCTTCCTGGCCGGGGTCGCGGTGGCCGACGAGGAGGCCGACTCGGGCACGGACCTGGTGGTGCTCGGCGATGTGAGCGTCGGCGGGACCACGGTCGCGGGCGTGCTGGTCGCGGCGCTGTGCGGGGTCGACGCGTCGGTCGTGACGGGGCGCGGCGGGCAGGCGATCGACGACCTGGCGTGGATGCGCAAGTGTGCGGCGATCCGCGACGCGCTGCGCCGGGCGCGCCCGGTGCTCGGAGACCAGTTGCAGCTGCTGGCGGCGGTCGGCGGGGCCGACATCGCCGCGATGACGGGCTTCCTGCTGCAGAGCGCGGTGCGCAAGCTCCCGGTGGTGCTCGACGGGGTCGTGGCGGCCGCGTGCGCGCTGGTCGGGCAGCGGATCGCGTTCCGGGCGCCGGACTGGTGGCTGGCCGCGCACGACAGCGGCGAGCCCGGGCAGGCGAAGGCGCTGGACCGGATGGCGCTGGAGCCGCTGCTCACCCATGGTGTGACCGTCGGGGAGGGCGCGGGCGGCCTGCTGGCGCTGCCGCTCGTGCAGGCCGCTGCCGCACTGGCGGCCGAGCTGCCGGAGAAGCCGAAGGAGTCCGAGGAACCGAAGGAGTCCGAGGACCCGAAGGGGACCGAGGAAACCGAAGAGGCCTGAGGAGCCGGAAGGGCCTGAGGAGTCGCAGGAGACCGGGAAGCCGCAGGGGCCCGGGCAGACGCAAAAGCCCGAGAAACC
>NZ_JBIBAF010000005.1:23463-42087 GCF_042899705.1 Streptomyces sp. NPDC013187
CGGAAGGGCCCGAGCAGACGCAAAAGCCCGAGAAACCGGAAGGGCCCGAGCAGACGCAAAAGCCCGAGAAACCGGAAGGGCCCGAGCAGACGCAAAAGCCCGAGAAACCGGAAGGGCCCGAGCAGACGCAAGGGCCAGGGAAGCCGCAGGAGCCCGGGAGGGGCGGAGCCCGGGCAGACGGAGGGTTGGCGGGGCAGCCGGAGAGGCTCCCCGGAGCCGGGCGTGGCGGGGGCTCGTAGGCGCCCGCCGAGCAGTGGGGGTCCCGAGACCCAGGTCACTCACGCCTGGCTCAACTTCGTCCCGTTCCGGTCGGTCTTGGAACGTGGTGTCGGTTTGACTGAGTCGCAGACACCCCCGGACCAGGCCCCGCACGGACGAGGACGACCGCCGCATGACCACGCTCGCCCGCTGGGCCCGCGCCGAATGGGGTGCGCTGTACGCCGCGGTGCGCGGACCACTGGCCGAGCGGCGATGGCGGGCCGCGCCGATGGCGGTCGCGGCCGTGTGCCTCACGGCCCTGCTGCACGTCGTGCACAACCAGGCGTGGGGCCATCGGTTCGTGCAGAACGCCGGTGGCGTGCGGGCCGAGGACCCGTTGTGGCTCGCGCTGCTGCGCACGCCGCTGTCGCTGTGCGTGCCCGCGCTGGACCTGCCGGTGTGGGGCGCGCTCGTGCAGATCCTGCTGGTGTTCGGCATCGCCGAGCTGTGCCTGGGCCGGTGGCGGACACTGGCCCTCGCCTACGTCGCCACACTCGCGGGCACGCTGTACGCGCGCCTGGGCATCTGGCTGGGCCCGGACTCGCCGCTCGGCCTGCCCGCCTCGGACGCCCGGGTCGTGGACACCGGGCCGTCGGCGGCGGTGGTGGGTCTGGCCGTCTTCCTGGGGTGGCGGCACCGCGGGTACGTCACCGCCTCGTTGGTGATCGTGGCGATGGTGGCCGAGGTCGCTCTGAAGGAGAACCTCGCGGGCAAGGAGCACCTCGCGGCGATCGTGGCGGTACTGGTGCTGTGCGCGGTCGGCGAGCTGCGTCAGCGGCGCTCGAGGGACCGGGCCGGCTCGGGGTCGGGGGCGCCGCCGATCCAGTCCTGAACAGCTCGCATGGGGGTCACCCAGCGGCGGTCGTGATGGTAGGAGCGCAGGGCGGATCTGGCCCGGGCGCGGGGCCGGTTGCGGTAGAAGCGTTTGGCCCACGGGGAGGTGGGCCGGGCCAGCCGTACGGCGGCCACCAGGGCGATGAAGGGGATGATCACGCCCACGACCGCGAGGCGGACCTTGCCCTTGAACAGGGCGACGAGGGCGAACGCGAAGTTCACGAGGACGTTCACGAGGACGACGGCGCGGTTCTGCTGCTGGTCGTCGTTGAGGTCGTCGACGCCCAGCGGCGAGAAGCCGATCAGCAGCAGGCCGACGAGCGAGGCGGTGAGCACGACCATCTCCACGCTCTTGCGGCCGCTGGGGGTCCAGTAGACGTCGGCGAGATGCAGGACGAGGGCGAACTCGTCGAGAACGAGGCCCGCGCCGATGCCGAAGAACACCGCGGCCAGGCACGACCCGAAGCCGTGTTGACCGCCCGCCACCGCGCCGAAGCCGCCGATGATCGTCAGGATGACCCCGGGGACCACGTGGTGGACGTGGACGCCACCGCTGCTGACGTTGCCGAAGGGTCCCTTGCCGGCCCGGATGAGACGGGTGATGAGCCGGGTGATCAGGAAGGTCAGCACGAAGGCGACGAGAGCGAGAAGCAGCGGCAGCTTGCCGGGTTCGATGATGTTCCGCTCCAGCCATCCCATATGTGAACTTTATCCTCGGCTGCCGTTCCCGCTCTCATGACCGGCGGGTAGCCTGCGCCGGTGCCCAGGACCTCGCCCCTCGACGGCCTCCGCTTCGCCTTCGGAACCCTCACGGTGATCCCCGTCCGGGTGACCCGGTGGGACCGGGAGGCGGCACGCGGCGGCATGCTGTGCGCTCCGCTGGCGGGCCTCGCGGTCGGTGCCGCCGCCGCCGGGCTCGGACTGGCGCTGCTGTTCCTCGGCGCGGGCGCCCCGCTCGCCGCCGTGGCGAGTGCCGCCGTGCCGGCCGTGCTGACCCGGGGACTCCATCTCGACGGGCTCGCGGACACCGCCGACGGGCTGGGCAGCGGGAAGCCCGCCGAGGACGCGCTGCGGATCATGAAGCAGTCCGACATCGGGCCGTTCGGGGTCATCACCCTCGTCCTCGTCCTGCTCGCGCAGGTCACCGCGCTCGCCCAGGCGTACGACGCCTCGTGGGCCCGGGGCGCGTGCGCCGCCGTCGTGTCGGCGGCCCTCGCCCGGCTGGCCCTGACCCTGGCGGCCCGGACCGGGGTGCCGGCGGCGCGGCCGGAGGGTCTGGGCGCGGCGGTCGCGGGTGTGGTGCCGCTGCGGGGTGCGGTGACCGCCGCGGCGGCCGTCACGGTGGCCGCGGCGGCGGCAGGTGCGCTCTTCGGGCCGTACGGCGTGATCCGTACGGTGCTCGCGGTCGTCCTCGCCCTGGCCGCCGCCGAGGCACTGCTGCGCCACTGCACGCGCCGGTTCGGCGGGGTCACGGGGGACGTCTTCGGCGGTCTGGCGGAGACGGCGGCGACCACGGCGCTGATCGTTCTGTCACTGGGCTGAAACGATCTCCTCGTCCCTCTCCTGCACGGGCCGCTCAGCCGCTAGCTTCCTGCCCCGACACACAAGTGATCGGGAGACGTTCATGCCGAAACTGCGCCGCGCCCTGGCCTGGTTCGTCGATTTCGCGCTGGTGGTGGCGCTGGCCTCGGCGCTCGCCGTGCTCACCTTCCACCGGGTCTCCGCGCTGGTCACCGACGTGCCCGAGCTGGCCACCCGCGGCGGTTTCGACCTGCTGACCTCGCGCGGTGACGTGCTCGACGCCTCGCAGGACCTCGGGCTCTCGCTGTGGAACAAGTCGGTGCTGTACGTCGAGCAGGCTTTCGGGCTGCTGGTGCTGACCGTGTTCCTCTACCAGTGGGCGTGCCTGTCCCTGGCCGGGCGCACGGTCGGCAAGGCCCTGGTGGGGCTGAAGGTCACGACGGACTCCTCGCGCGGGGTCAGGGCGGTGCGCCGGGCCGCGGTCACCACCGCCGCGGACGTCGCCGTGTACGCGGTGGCCTGCGTGCTGCTGGTCGAGGGGCAGGTCGTGCTGTCGGTGCTGGTGTGGGCGGTCGCGGTGGTGCTCTTCCTGCTGAACGCGCTGCCGGTCCTCTCCCCCGCCCGCCGCTCCCTCGCCGACCGGTTCGCGGGCACCTCCGTCACCGGGATCGGACTCAGCAGGGCCGTCGCCACGCCCCGGTTCGTACTTCGTCGAACGACTGGAACAGCGGGCCGGTCCTGAGGACGACGCCCAGCAGGAGCGCCGTCGGGCTCGGGAGGCTGGCCGGGTCGGGATGGGTGTGACCCGGTTCACCGGTGTGAGGGGTCAAGAAATGGCCACTACGCCACCCACAGGTGAACGCCCGCAGGAATGAGCGAACGAGGCCACGCGCGTAGTCTCGTCGTCGAGTGTTCGCCGCACCGGGGAAGGCCCCGTGAGACCCGCCCTAGAAGGTCGACATAGGGTCGGCTGTCGGGCCCGGTCGACCCACACCGTTCGACCTCAGCAACTTCACATCGGAAGCGAGATTTCACCACCGTGACTGCTCTCACTCTCAGCACCGCCGCGGCGCCCGGTCTGCGGGCCGACGCGATCGTGATCGGTGTCGCCAAGGGTGCCAAGGGGCCGGTCGTCGCACCGGGCGCCGAGGCCGTGGACAAGGCGTACGACGGCAGGCTCGCCGGCGTTCTGGAGACTCTCGGCGCCTCCGGCGGCGAGGGCGAGGTGACGAAGGTGCCGGCGCCGTCCGGCTTCAAGGCACCGCTCGTCCTGGCGGTCGGCCTGGGCCCGGTCCCGGAGAAGGACGCCGACTACGGCACCGAGGCCCTGCGCAAGGCCGCCGGTGTCGCCGCCCGCGCCCTGGCCGGGTCCAAGAAGGCCGCCTTCGCACTGCCGCTCGCCGACGCCGCCGACGCGGGCGCGATCGGGGAGGGCGCGCTGCTCGGCGCGTACTCCTTCGACGCCTACAAGGACAACGGCAAGGACCCCAAGGCGAAGAACGGCAAGGCTCCCCTCGCCGAGGTCGCCCTGCTCGGCGGCAAGCCCCGCGACAAGGCGTACAAGGCCGCGGTCGAGCGCGCCGTCGCCGTGTCCGAGGAGCTCAACCGCGCCCGCGACCTGATCAACACCCCGCCGAACGACCTCGACCCCGAGTCGTTCGCCGCGATCGCCCAGGCCGCGGCCAAGGAGCACGGCATCAAGGTGCAGGTGCTCGACGAGAAGGCTCTGGTCAAGGGCGGCTACGGCGGCATCCTCGGCGTCGGCGCCGGCTCGGCGGCCGGACCGCGCCTGGTCAAGCTGTCGTACACCTCCTCGAAGGCGAAGAAGCACCTCGCCCTCGTCGGCAAGGGCATCACCTACGACTCGGGCGGCATCTCGCTGAAGCCGGCCGGTCACAACGAGACGATGAAGTGCGACATGGCCGGAGCGGCCTCGGTGTTCGCCGCGGTCGTCGCCGCCGCGCGTCTCGGCCTGGAGGTCAACGTCACCGGCTGGCTCGCCCTGGCCGAGAACATGCCCTCCGGGTCCGCGACCCGTCCGGGTGACGTGCTGCGGATGTACAGCGGCAAGACGGTGGAGGTGCTCAACACCGACGCCGAGGGCCGGCTGGTGCTCGCGGACGCGCTGTGGGCCGCCTCCCAGGAGAAGCCCGACGCGATCGTGGACGTGGCGACGCTCACCGGGGCGATGGTGCTGGCGCTGGGCAACCGGACGTTCGGGATCATGGGCAACGACGACGCGTTCCGTGCCGCGCTGTGCGAGGCGGCCGAGGAGGTCGGGGAGCCGGCGTGGCCGATGCCGCTGCCGGAGCACCTGCGCAAGGGCATGGACTCGCCCACGGCCGACATCGCGAACATGGGTGAGCGGATGGGCGGCGGCCTGGTCGCCGGTCTGTTCCTGCGCGAGTTCGTGGGCGAGGGCATCACCTGGGCGCACCTGGACATCGCCGGGCCGGCCTTCAACGAGGGCGGGCCCTTCGGGTACACGCCGAAGGGCGGCACGGGGACGGCCGTGCGGACGCTGGTGCGGCTGGCCGAGCTGACGGCTGCCGGGGATCTGGGCTGATCGTCGCCCAGTAGCTCGGTCTCGCCGGTTGTGTGGCGAGTGCGGGGCGTGGGGGCTGTTCGCGCAGTTCCCCGCGCCCCTGAGGTCCGCTGCCCTCGCGCCCGCGCTGCGGAGCCGCAGATCGGACACGGCCCCGCGCCCCTTGAGGGCGAGGCTCATCTGAACGTGGGGCGTCTCACACCGCAGCCCGGCGTCTCCTTGTGTGCCGACAAGTGCGAAGATGGGGCTCGGCAGGACAGGGCCCCACCGAAGGGCCGAAGAACGAGCGGCCGGACACCAGCCGCCTGCCGGTCGTCGAAGACCGGCTCACGGCGCACATGCATGGAGGACGTGACGTGGCGAACGACGCCAGCACCGTTTTCGACCTAGTGATCCTCGGCGGTGGCAGCGGTGGTTACGCCGCGGCCCTGCGCGGGGCGCAGCTGGGCCTGGACGTCGCCCTGATCGAGAAGGACAAGGTCGGCGGCACCTGCCTGCACCGGGGATGCATCCCCACCAAGGCCCTGCTGCACGCGGGCGAGATCGCCGACCAGGCCCGCGAGAGCGAGCAGTTCGGTGTGAAGGCCTCCTTCGAGGGCATCGACATCGCCGGTGTCCACAAGTACAAGGACGGCGTGATCGCCGGCCTGTACAAGGGCCTGCAGGGACTCGTCGCCTCCCGGAAGGTGACGTACATCGAGGGTGAGGGCCGACTGTCCTCCCCCACCTCCGTCGACGTGAACGGCCGCCGCGTCGAGGGCCGCCACATCCTGCTCGCGACGGGCTCCGTGCCCAAGTCGCTGCCCGGCCTGGACATCGACGGCAACCGGATCATCTCCTCCGACCACGCCCTCGTCCTGGACCGCGTGCCGAAGTCCGCGATCATCCTGGGCGGCGGTGTCATCGGCGTCGAGTTCGCCTCCGCGTGGAAGTCCTTCGGCACCGAGGTCACGATCGTCGAGGGCCTGAAGCACCTCGTCCCGGTCGAGGACGAGAACTCCTCCAAGCTCCTGGAGCGCGCGTTCCGCAAGCGCGGCATCAAGTTCAACCTGGGCACCTTCTTCCAGAAGGCCGAGTACACCCAGGACGGCGTCAAGGTCACCCTCGCCGACGGCAAGGAGTTCGAGGCCGAGGTCCTGCTGGTCGCCATCGGCCGCGGCCCGGTCTCCCAGGGCCTGGGCTACGAGGAGCAGGGCGTCGCGATGGACCGCGGCTACGTCCTGGTCGACGAGTACATGCGCACGAACGTGCCGACCATCTCCGCCGTCGGTGACCTCGTCCCGACCCTCCAGCTCGCGCACGTCGGCTTCGCCGAGGGCATCCTGGTGGCGGAGCGCCTGGCCGGCCTGAAGACCGTTCCGATCGACTACGACGGTGTCCCGCGGGTGACGTACTGCCACCCCGAGGTCGCCTCCGTCGGTATCACCGAGGCCAAGGCCAAGGAGATCTACGGCGCGGACAAGGTCGTCGCTCTCAAGTACAACCTCGCGGGCAACGGCAGGAGCAAGATCCTGAACACCGCGGGCGAGATCAAGCTCGTCCAGGTCAAGGACGGTGCCGTCGTCGGCGTCCACATGGTCGGCGACCGCATGGGCGAGCAGGTCGGCGAAGCCCAGCTGATCTACAACTGGGAGGCGCTGCCCGCCGAGGTCGCGCAGCTCATCCACGCCCACCCGACCCAGAGCGAGGCGCTCGGCGAGGCCCACCTGGCCCTGGCCGGCAAGCCCCTCCACGCACACGACTGACCCCTCGGTCGACACACGCGACGACACAGACTTCCGCACTTTCCGTAAGGAGCAACCGAAACCATGGCGGTTTCCGTAACCCTTCCGGCGCTCGGCGAGAGCGTCACCGAGGGCACTGTCACCCGCTGGCTGAAGGCCGAGGGCGAGCGCGTCGAGGCCGACGAGCCGCTGCTCGAGGTGTCGACCGACAAGGTCGACACCGAGATCCCCTCCCCCGCAGCCGGCATCCTTTCCTCCATCAAGGTCGCCGAGGACGAGACGGTCGAGGTCGGCGCCGAGCTGGCCCTGATCGACGACGGCAGCGGCGCGCCCGCCGCCGCCGAGGCCCCGCAGGCCGAGCAGGTCGCCGAGCCCGCTCCCGAGCCGGCCCCGGCCGCCCCGTCCACCGAGCAGGCCGCCCCGGCGCCCGCTCCCACCGCCGACGCCGCCACCGGCGGCGGCTCCGCCGAGGGCACGGACGTCGTCCTGCCCGCGCTCGGCGAGTCCGTCACCGAGGGCACCGTCACCCGCTGGCTGAAGTCGGTCGGTGACAGCGTCGAGGCCGACGAGCCGCTGCTGGAGGTGTCGACGGACAAGGTCGACACCGAGATCCCCGCCCCCACCTCCGGCACGCTGCTGGAGATCGTGGTCGGCGAGGACGAGACCGCCGAGGTCGGCGCCAAGCTCGCCGTCATCGGCGAGGCGGGTGCGGCTCCGGCCGCCGCCCCGGCGCAGGAGGCCCCGGCCGCCCCGGCCCAGCCCGAGCCCACCCCGGCTCCGGCCCCGGCGCAGCCCGCCCCGGCCCCGCAGGCCCCGTCGGCTCCGGCCCCGCAGCAGCAGACCACCCCGGCTCCCGAGCCGGCCCCGTCCGCTCCCGCGCCCGCCCCGGCTCCGGCCCAGGCCCCGGCCGCTCCGGCCGCCGCCAAGCCGGCCGACGACGGCGCCTACGTCACCCCGCTGGTGCGCAAGCTCGCCGCCGAGCAGGGCGTCGACCTGGCGACCGTCAAGGGCACCGGCGTCGGCGGCCGTATCCGCAAGCAGGACGTCGTCGCCGCCGCCGAGGCCGCGAAGGCCGCCACCGCCGCCCCGGCTCCGGCCGCGGCTGCTCCGGCCGCCTCGAAGAAGGCCCCGGTCCTTGAGGCGTCCCCGCTGCGCGGCCAGACCGTGAAGATGCCGCGGATCCGCAAGGTCATCGGCGACAACATGGTCAAGGCCCTGCACGAGCAGGCCCAGCTGTCCTCGGTCGTCGAGGTCGACGTCACGCGTCTGATGAAGCTGCGCGCCCGTGCCAAGGACGCGTTCGCGTCGCGTGAGGGCGTCAAGCTCTCCCCGATGCCGTTCTTCGTCAAGGCCGCGGCCCAGGCGCTGAAGGCGCACGCGCCGATCAACGCCAAGATCAACGAGGCCGAGGGGACCATCACCTACTTCGACACCGAGAACATCGGTATCGCGGTGGACTCCGAGAAGGGCCTGATGACCCCGGTCATCAAGAACGCCGGTGACCTCAACCTCGCCGGTATCGCCAAGGCCACGGCCGACCTGGCGGGCAAGGTCCGCGCCAACAAGATCACCCCGGACGAGCTGTCCGGCGCGACCTTCACCATCTCCAACACCGGGTCGCGCGGCGCGCTCTTCGACACGATCATCGTGCCGCCGGGCCAGGTCGCCATCCTCGGCATCGGCGCGACGGTCAAGCGCCCCGCCGTCATCGAGACGGAGGAGGGCACGGTCATCGGCGTCCGCGACATGACGTACCTGACCCTGTCCTACGACCACCGCCTGGTGGACGGCGCCGACGCCGCCCGTTACCTGACGGCGGTCAAGGCCATCCTGGAGGCCGGCGAGTTCGAGGTCGAGCTCGGCCTCTGACCTTCGGCTCCACGGCTGATCGGTGCCCCGTCCGGATCTCCCGGGCGGGGCACCGTCGTACCCCAGGGGCGGCTGGAACCGCGCGACGAGCCACGAACGACCCACGGCCGCCCGAAGACCGTCCGGCCCGAGCTCACCGGCGCCGCAAACACCATGTGCGCCTCGTCTCACCTGCGCGACAGCGCCCACGTCGGCCCCACCGGCGGAGCGAACCGGCCGTATTGTCTAAACGTCAATCCCGCGTAAGGAGCCCTCATGACCGCGCCCGTCATCCACTCGCTCCGCGAGCAGATCCGCGAGCACATCCTGGAGGGGATCATCAGCGGACGCTGGCAGCCGGGCGAGCGGATCGTCGAGCGCCGGATCGCGACCGAGCTGGAGGTCAGCCAGACCCCGGTCCGCGAGGCCCTGCGCGAGCTGGAATCCCTGCGCCTGATCGAGTCCGCTCCGAACAAGGGCGTGCGGGTCCGCAACCTCACGGCCGCCGACCTGGAGGAGAGCTACCCGGTCCGCGCCGGCCTGGAGGCCATCGCCGCGGAGCTGGCCGCCCAGGGCCTCGCGGAGGACTGCACGGCACTGGAACCCCACGTCAGCGCACTGTACGAGGCCGACCGCGTCGCCGACGGCACCGCCCAGGTCCGCCACACCGTCGCCTTCCACCGCGAACTCGTGCGCGCCGCGGGCAATTCCGTCCTGCTGCACACCTGGGAAGGCCTCGGCATCGAGGTGTTCACGGCCCTGTCGATCCGCTGGCTGGGCACGCAGCAGCAGTCGTACGCCGAGGAGCACGAGGAGCTGGTCGCCGCGTTCAAGCGCCGCGACCCCCGGATCGCCGAACTCGTGAAGGCGCACGTCCTGGGCTGCGCGCCCCGGGCGTGACACTCGAGCACATCCCCGCTCAAAAGCCTCCCACCTGCGAAAACCATGAGAAAACCAGTCACCGCGTGCCACAGCCGGAGGCACCCCGTGCCTACTTTCTCGTGATCAAGAGGTTTTGCCCCTCAACCCTTTGATCGATCATCGATCAGGGAGTTACAGTCGCCGACGGGCTTGCCACCCAAGCCCCAGCCCTGTCCTGCCAAAGACAAAGGGCACCCCCGATCCCCGCATGTGAGGGAACCCCCTTCGACTGAGGAAGGCGGCGACATGACCGACCCCAACGCCATCCAGCCGAGCGAGCTCGACCAGCTCCACGACCGGGACCCCGAGGAGACCGCCGAATGGCAGGCCTCCCTGGACGCGGTCACCAAGGCTGCCGGGCCGCACCGTGCCGCATACCTGATGCGCCGCACGCTGGAGCGCGCCGAGGGCGCCGGCATCGCGCTGCCGAAGCTCCTCGAGACCGACTACGTCAACTCCATCCCCACCTCCGCCGAGCCGGCCGTGCCCGGTGACGAGGCGCTGGAGCAGCGGATCACCGCGTGGAACCGCTGGAACGCGGCCGCGATGGTGACCCGGGGCAGCAAGTACGGCGTCGGCGGCCACATCGCCACCTTCGCCTCCGCGGCCTGGCTCTACGAGACGGGCTTCAACCACTTCTTCAAGGGCAAAGAGGCCGACGGCTCCGGCGACCAGCTCTACATCCAGGGCCACGCCTCCCCCGGCATCTACGCCCGCGCGTTCCTCGACGGCCGGCTGAACGAGGAGCAGCTCGACAACTTCCGCCGGGAGGCGGCCGGCAACGGCCTGCCCTCCTACCCGCACCCGCGCCGGCTGCCCTGGCTGTGGGAGTTCCCGACGGTCTCCATGGGCCTCGGCCCGCTGTCGGCGATCTACCAGGCCCGCTTCAACCGCTACCTGGCCAACCGCGGCATCAAGGACACCGCCGGTTCGCACGTGTGGGCGTTCCTCGGCGACGGCGAGATGGACGAGCCCGAGTCGACGGCGGCCCTGGCGCTGGCGGCCCGTGAGGAGCTGGACAACCTCACGTTCGTCATCAACTGCAACCTGCAGCGCCTGGACGGCCCGGTCCGCGCCAACTTCAAGATCGTGCAGGAGCTGGAGGCCCAGTTCCGCGGTGCCGGCTGGAACGTCGTCAAGACGCTCTGGGGCACGGCCTGGGACGAGCTGTTCCGGCTCGACACCACCGGCGCGCTCGTACGCCGCCTGCGCCAGGTACCGGACGCGCAGATCCAGACGTACCAGACCCGCGACGCGGCCTACATCCGCCAGGACTTCTTCGGCGGCGACCCGGCGCTCGTGGAGATGGCGAGGCTGCTGAGCGACGACAAGATCCTCGAGTGTTTCCACCTCTCGCGCGGTGGTCACGAGTCCCGCAAGGTGTTCGCCGCGTACAAGGCGGCCGTCGAGCACAAGGGCGCGCCGACCGTGATCCTGGCCCAGACGGTCAAGGGCCACACCCTCGGTGAGGGCTTCGCGTCGAAGAACGCCAACCACCAGATGAAGAAGCTCTCGGTGGACGAGTTCAAGAACATGCGCGACCTGCTGGAGCTGCCGATCTCCGACAGCCAGTTCGTCGACGGCGTGGTGCCGTACGGCCACCCCGGCGCCGACTCCCCCGAGGTCCGCTACCTCCAGGAGCGGCGTGCCGCCCTCGGCGGTCCGGCCCCGGCCCGCCGCGTGCACCCGGTCGCGCCGCTGCCCGCCCCGGCGGACAAGGCGTTCGCGTCCTTCGACAAGGGCTCCGGCTCGCAGAACGTGGCCACCACCATGGCGTTCGTCCGCCTGGTGAAGGACCTGGTCCGCGACAAGGAGACCGGCAAGCGCTGGGTGCCGATCGTCCCGGACGAGGCGCGCACCTTCGGCATGGAGTCGCTGTTCCCGTCGCTCGGCATCTACTCGCCGAAGGGCCAGACGTACGAGCCGGTCGACCGCGACCAGCTGATGTACTACAAGGAGGCCCAGAACGGCCAGATCCTCAACGAGGGGATCACCGAGGCCGGTTCGATGGCCGACTTCATCGCCGCTTCGACGTCGTACGCGACGCACGGCGAGGCGATGATCCCGTTCTACATCTTCTACTCGATGTTCGGCTGGCAGCGCACGGCCGACCAGATGTGGCAGCTCGGCGACCAGCTCGGTCGCGGCTTCCTCGTCGGCGCCACGGCCGGCCGCACGACGCTGACGGGCGAGGGCCTGCAGCACGCCGACGGCCACTCCCCCGTGATCGCGGCGACGAACCCGGCGGCGCTGTCGTACGACCCGGCGTTCGCCTACGAGGTCGCGACGATCGTCAAGGACGGTCTGCGCCGGATGTACGGCGAGGCCGCCCCGGGCGAGGACCAGAACGTCTTCTACTACCTGACGGTCTACAACGAGCCGCTGCCGCAGCCCGCGAAGCCGTCCGTCGACGGCATCGACGAGGGCATCGTCAAGGGCCTGTACCGCTTCAACACGGCGGAGTCGGCGGGCATCACGCCCCCGGCGAACGCCCCGCGGATCCAGCTGCTCGGCTCCGGTACGGCGATCCACTGGGCGCTGAAGGCGCAGCGGCTGCTCGCCGAGGAGTGGGGCGTGGCGGCCGACGTGTGGTCGGCGACGTCCTGGAGCGAGCTGCGCCGGGACGCCCTGGAGGCGGACGAGGCGCTGCTGCGCGGCGAGGAGCGGGTGCCGTTCGTGCGGCAGGCGCTCCAGGGTGCCGAGGGCCCGGTGCTGGCGGTCTCCGACTACATGCGCCAGGTCCCGGACCAGATCGCGCAGTGGGTCGAGCAGGACTGGTCCTCGCTGGGCGCCGACGGCTTCGGCCTCTCCGACACCCGTGAGGCGGCCCGCCGCCACTTCGGTGTGGACGCGGAGTCGATCGTCGTCGCGGCCCTGGCCCAGCTCGCCAAGCGCGGCGAGGTGAAGGCGGCGTCCGTGAAGGAAGCGCGCGAGCAGTACGGTCTGTAGGGTCTGCGGCCCTCATCGGTCCCGGTCGTTCGTCGACTGCGGGCCGGTGGGGGCTCGCGCAGTTCCCCGCGCCCCCAAGATGGGCCTGCTCCAGCACGCCCATCTTGGGGGCGCGGGGCTGTATCGATGTGCGGCTCCGCCGCCTGGGCGCGACGAGCCCCCACACACCCGCACCCGAACACCGACCATGATGGCCCCATGCGTGCTGCCCGGCTGATCAAGATGGTGCTGCTGCTCCAGTCCCGGCCTTCCATGACGGCCGCCGAACTCGCCCGTGAGCTGGAGGTGTCGGAGCGGACGGTCACCCGGGACGCGCAGGCGCTGTCGGAGGCGGGCGTGCCGGTGTACGCGGACCGGGGCCGGGCCGGTGGCTACCGGCTGGTCGGCGGGTACCGGACGCGGCTGACCGGGCTGCACCGAGGGGAGGCCGAGGCGCTGTTCCTGTCCGGGGTGCCGGGGGCGCTGCGCGAGATGGGTCTGGAGGACGCCGCCTCGGCGGCCCGGCTGAAGGTGTCGGCGGCGCTGCTGCCCTCCCTGCGGGACGCTTCGCGGTCGGCCGCCCAGCGGTTCCACCTGGACGCGCCGAACTGGTTCAGGGAGCCGAAGACGCCCGCGCTGCTGCCGGCCGTCGCCGACGCGGTGTGGGACGACCGGCGGATCAGCGCGCGCTACCGGCGCGGGGAGGACGAGGTCGTCCGGGAGCTGGAGCCGTACGGGCTCGTGCTGAAGGCGGGCGTCTGGTACCTGTGCGCCCGGGTGGCCGGGCCCGGATCGTTCCGGGTCTACCGGATCGACCGGTTCACGGCGGTGGACACGGACGGTGAGCGCTTCGAGCGGGAGCCGGACTTCGACCTGCCCGTCTTCTGGGAGGAGCGTGCGGAGCAGTTCGCGCGGTCCCTCCTGCGGGCGCGGGTCGTGGTGCGGCTGTCTCCCGACGGGGTGCGCGCACTGCCGTACGCCCTCGACTCGGTGTCCGCCCGGGAGGCCCTCGCGGACGTGGAGGCCCCGGACGCGGACGGCTGGGTGACGGTGGCCCTGCCGGTGGAGTCCGAGGAGGTCGCCCACACGCAGCTGGCGGCGCTGGGCCCGGAGGTGGAGGTGCTGGCGCCGGAGGGCCTGCGCGAGCGGTTCGCCGGGGACGCGGCGCGGCTGGCCCGGCTCTACCGGCCCGGGGACGGCGCATAACGATCCCGCCCACTCCGGGTGCGCCCCTGTGACCCAGGGCCGATGCTTGACCCGTGATGGACGAGACGGAGTTCTGGGAACTGGTGGACGAAGCCCGGGAGGCCGCCGAGGGCGACCCGGAGGAGCAGGCGGACCTGCTCGTGGACCGGCTCGCCCAGCTGGATCCGGACTCGGTCCTGGACTTCGCCCGGCACTTCGAGTCCCGCTACAACCGCGCCTACCGCTGGGACCTGTGGGGCGCCGCCTGGGTGCTGCTCGACGGGGCGAGCGACGACGCCTTCGACTTCTTCCGGTGCTGGCTGATCGGCCAGGGGCGCGAGGTGTTCGAGGGCGCCGTGCACGACCCGGACGCGCTCGCCGACCTGCTGGACGACTTCGACGAGGAGATCGACGGCGACGGCGAGGAGCTCGGTTACGCGGCGGACGAGGCCTACGAGCAGCTCACCGGGGTGGTCGCGCCCGACCTGGAGATCGCGCCGGCGCCCCCGGAACCGGAGGGCACGCCGCTCGACTTCGAGAACGAGGGGCTGCTCGCCGAGCGCTACCCCCGGCTGTGGCAGCGCTTCAGGGGTTGAGGAGGCTGGAGGGCCGATCAGCCGGCTGACATTTCAGGGCCGATCAGGCGGCGGCAGATACTTCCAGGGTCCATGAGACGGCGGCCGACGCTTCAGGGCCGATCAGGCGGCGGCAAATACTTCCAGGGTCCATGAGACGGCCGCTGACGCTTCAGGGCCGATCAGGCGACCCGGCGGCGGTTCGCGTCCGTCGGGATGTACGCGTGCGTGTGATCGGCCCGCACCGCGGGGTGCATCGGAGCGGCGTTGGCCTGGTCGAGGGCGGAGGCGGTGACCGCGGCCGGGCCCAGGACGACGGTCACGACCGCGCACAGCATCGCCCAGGGGCCGCGCGAGGCCACCGCCCGTCCACCCGGCTCCCCGGCGCTCCCCGCGTGCCTCGGGGCCTTCGTACGACCGTTGTTCATGGTCCCCACCTCCGGTCGGCTGCCTGTGGCGACGACCGTAGGAGACCGGGATGTCAGGACGCTGCGCGTTCGCTGTGGCCTTGCCGTGGGTCGTCGGGGCGGCCCTGGAGGCGGGCCGCGAGCTGTCTGATCTCGGGCAGGCGGGCGTGCAGGGCGGCGCCCGGGCAGCTGGTCATGTAACCGTCGTTGTGGCCGGCGAGGGCGGGCAGGCGGGCTGTGGTGCCGGCCGCGTACCGGCTCAGGCCGTTGCTGGAGACCAGGCGGACCTCCGAGCGCGGGTCCGTGCCGCTCATGCCCAGTTTCCAGGCGGACAGGGCGGCGATCGCGCGGATCATGGGCTGCGGGACGGGCATGCCCTCGGTGAAGGTGCCGAGGGCGGCGATGCCCGCGGTGCGGTGGTTGAAGCCCTGGGTGTGGGCGCCGGTGACGGCGCGCTCCACGCCCCCGGCCCGGCCCTCGTAGATGGTGCCGCAGCGGTCGACGACGAAGTTGTAGCCGATGTCGTCCCAGTCGCGGGTGCCGGTCTGGCCGGTGTAGAGGTCCCGGATGATGCGGGGAGCGTCGGCGCAGTCGTAGCCGTTGGGCGAGTCGGTGTGGTGGACGAAGACGGCGGCGACCCGGTCGTCGTAGCGCGGGCGCGGCTGTGCGCGGGCGGCGTCGCCCAGCCAGTGCGCTCTCGGCTCGATGGGCGGGCGCGGGGCGGTGTAGGACGTGGCCGGGGAGCGAGGCGGGGCGGCGCGCGAGCCGGTGTCGGCGGCGTTCTCCACGCCGTGGGCGCACAGGAGCAGCGCCACGACGGCGGCGGCGCCCGGCAGGCAGCCGAGCAGCACGCGGACCGCGCGCGGCAGGCCGGCTATGCCGGGTGCCCCGTCGGCGGAGCGCCTGCGTGCGCCCCGCCGTCTTCGGAAGACACGCATGGTCCCACTGTCGGCCTGATCCCGTCCGTCCGCGATGTGTGATGTGCCACCCGGTGGAACCATCGTCACGGTCCGCGACGTTTTTCCCTGTGCACGCTCGCGACCGATTCCGATCACCCGTGCGCGTGTGACTGATCACCGGGCCCTCCCCCCGCGTATTAAGGGGTTCCGAGAGAAAGGCGGCGTGCGTGGACCTGCTCGACATCCTGCTGTTGCTGGTCGTCCTGGCCTACGCGGCGTCCGGGTACCGGCGCGGGCTGGTGGCCGGCTGTGTGTCGCTGGCGGGCTTCGTGGGCGGTGCGGTCGTCGGCGTGTGGATCCTGCCGTGGGTCATGGGCCTGGTGGAGGCGGGCACGACGCGGGCGACGCTGACGGCGGTGTTCACGGTGCTGCTCCCGGCGGTGGTGGGGCACGAGCTGGCGGGGCGCCTCGCGCTGCGGCTGCGGCGGGAGCTGGACCGGGGGCCGCTGCGGGTGGCGGACGGGATCGGCGGGGCGGTGGCCAACGCGGTGGCGGTGCTGATCGTGGCGTGGGTGGCCGCGAGTGTGCTGGGCGCGTCCTCGTCGCCGCTGGTCACCTCGGCGATCCGGGACTCGCGGCTGCTCGGCGCCGTGCAGCGGACGATGCCGGACACCACACCGGCCTGGTTCTCGGGGGCCACGTCCGCGCTGACGCAGGCGGGCTTCCCGCAGGTCTTCAACCCCTTCGAGAACGAGTCGACGGCCGAGGTCGCCAAGCCGACCGGCGACAGCGTCACGGCGGCCGCCACCGAGGCGGCCAAGCGGAGCACGGTGAAGGTCGAGGGCGTCGCGGGCACCCAGGGGCGCGAGGGCAGCGGGTTCGTGTACGCGCGCGAGCACGTGATGACCAACGCCCACGTGGTGGCGGGCATCGACGAGCCGACCGTGCAGATAGGCGGCGTCGGGCGGACGTACGAGGCGCGGGTGGTGCTCTTCGACCCGCAGAAGGACGTGGCGGTGCTGTACGTGCCGGGCCTGAGGGCGCCCGTGCTGCGGTTCGACGACGACGCCGAGCGCGGTGACTCGGCGGTCGTCGCCGGCTATCCGCAGGACGGCGATCTGAACCTCCAGGCGGCGACGGTCGCGAACCGGGTACGGGCCACGGGCCAGAACATCTACAACGACGGAACGGCCACCCGGGAGATCTACTCGATCCGCTCCACGGTCCGCCCGGGCAACTCCGGCGGCCCGCTGCTCACCACCGACGGCCGGGTGTTCGGCGTGGTCTTCGCCCGCTCCACCTCGGACGCCGAGACGGGCTACGTCCTGACGGCGGACGAGGTCTCCTCCGACGCGCGGCGCGCAGCGGGCGCGACGGCCCCGGTGGACACGGGCGAGCCGGCCGCGTCGTAGCCCCGGCTCACAGGAAGCGCCCCATCACCACGTCGTCGACGTAGGCCCCGTCGAGCAGGAACTCCTCGGGCATGACCCCCTCGACCACGAACCCCTCGGCGGCGTAGAGCGCCCGGGCCGGGGTGTTGTGCCCGAGGACGCGCAGGGTGATGCGGCGGGCGCCGCGCCGGCGGGCCTCGTCGACGGCGGCCCGGACCAGGGCCCGCCCGACGCCCCGGCCGCGCGCCTCCCCGGCGACGGCGAGGCCCTGGATCTGGCGGACGTGCCGATTGGCATCGAGCTCGGTGGGGAAACCGAGGAGGACATAGCCCGCGAGACGGTCATCGAGCTCGGCGACCAGGCAGTCCTCGGGGGCGTGCCGCTCGCTGAAGAAGGGAGCGTACGGCGGCTGCGGCTCGGGCGTCACCGCGTGCAGGGGCGACCAGGCGAGCCGGTCGAGCAGGGCCAGTTCGTCGCCGTCCTCGGTGCGGGCGGTGCGGATGCGCGGTTCAGGGAGCTCGGGCATGGGCGTCACCCTACGGCGAGCGGATCGAGGCCTTGCAGGGGTTTTACGGGGCCACCCGGCAGGATGGATTTATGGAACATTCAAGATTCGCGGTGGCGGGTGCGTCCGGGCTCATCGGCAGCGCCCTGGTGCGGTCCCTGACCGCCGACGGACACGAGGTGCGCCGCCTGGTGCGCGGCACGCCCCGCTCGGCCGGGGAGATCCGCTGGGACCCCGAGGGCGGGCGGGTGGACACGGCCGGGCTCGCCGGGTGCCACGCGGTGGT
Source organism: Streptomyces sp. NPDC013187 (assembly GCF_042899705.1). Taxonomy (NCBI): domain Bacteria; kingdom Bacillati; phylum Actinomycetota; class Actinomycetes; order Kitasatosporales; family Streptomycetaceae; genus Streptomyces; species Streptomyces sp. NPDC013187. Next base: position 41,291 of record NZ_JBIBAF010000005.1, read on the forward strand.
GAACCTGGCCGGGGCCGGGGTCGGCAACCGGCGCTGGACGGAGGCCTACAAGCGGCGGATCCGCGACAGCCGGGTCAACGGCACGGCGGCCCTCGCCGAGGCGGTCGCGTCGCTGGACGCGAAGGACCGGCCGCGGGTCTTCGTGAACGGCAGCGCCATCGGCTACTACGGCGAGACCGGCGAGCGCACGGTCGACGAGAGCGCGCCGGCGGGAGAGGGGTTCCTGCCCGCGCTGTGCGTCGAGTGGGAGGGGGCCACCGCACCCGCCCGGCAGGCCGGTGTCCGCACGGTGTTCACCCGGACCGGGCTGGTCGTCTCGCGCGAGGGCGGCGCCTGGGGGCGGCTGTTCCCACTGTTCCGGGCGGGGGCCGGCGGGCGGATGGGCGACGGGCGGCAGTACTGGTCGTTCGTCGCGCTGCACGACGAGGTCGCCGCGATCCGGCATCTGATCAAGACCGACGGCCTGTCGGGGCCGTTCAACGTCACCGCGCCGCACCCCGTGACGAACCGTGAGGTCACGGCGGCGATGGGGCGCGTGCTGCACCGCCCGACCCTGTTCCCGGTGCCCGCGACCGTCCTGCGGACCGTGCTGGGCGAGATGGCCGGGGACGTCCTGGGCAGCACCCGGGTGCTGCCCGCGCGCCTGCTGGAGTCGGGCTTCCGGTTCGCCTTCCCGGAGATCGAGGGAGCGATCAGGGCGGCACTGTGACGGCTCGCCATCGCGCCGGACCGGACTCACCGGCGCCCGGGACCGGGCCACCTGGCCGGGCCCGGCCTACGCACACCGGCGCCCTGTC
>NZ_JBIBAF010000005.1:42186-167136 GCF_042899705.1 Streptomyces sp. NPDC013187
CGCGGGACCCGACCAACCACACCGGCGCCCTGTCGCGGGACCCGACCAACCACACCGGCGCCCTGTCGCGGGACCCGACCAACCACACCGGCGCCCTGTCGCGGGACCCGACCAACCACACCGGCGCCGTGTCGCGGGACCCGACCCACACACACCGGCCGTCTGTCCGGGATCCGACCGGCCGTTCCGAGACACCTCCCCGATCCGCACACCAGCCTCCTATGACCACTTGATGCCCACAAGGCGTCCGAATGCGACCGCCGTGCGACCGTGCCCTGCCGATGCGCGACTCCCGCTGACCGATCACGGTCCTACCCTCGACCAGAACTCGCGTATCCCTGCGGCCTGTTGAGGGCATGACGTCTCCAGCGCCCGCGCAACCTCGAGGAGGGGCACGTGTTTGAGCCCGCGTACCAGGCGGACGTGGTCGTCGTGGGGGCCGGGGTCGCCGGACTCTCGGCCGCGCACCGGCTGACCAGCGCAGGAGTGACGACCATGGTCCTGGAGGCCGCCCACGGGGTCGGCGGCCGCATGGCGACGGAGAAGGTCGACGGCTTCCGGCTCGACAGGATCGGCCAGTTGCTGTCCACGGCGTATCCGGAACTACGACTGACACCCGGTCTCGACGGGCTGGTGCTGCGGCCCTTCGCGCCCGGTGTCCTGTTGCACGGCGACGGACGCCACCACCGTGCCGGCGTACAGCCGGGCGCAGGGGGCGCAAGGGGCGCACTGCACGCGGTTCGCGCGCTGGCGAGTGCCCCCCGCTCGCCGTCCGCGCCCAGGCAGACCCGGAGGCCGGTGGCCGTGCCCGGCCGGCAGGTCTCGGTCCCCCGCAGCCGGCCCGGTGCTCCGCTGGGCACGGCCGTCGACCAGGCCCGGCTCGGCGCCGCCCTGACCCGGCTCGCGGGCACACCGGCCGAACGGCTGCTGGCCCGCCCGGAGTTGCCCGCCGGGGAGGCCCTGGCGGCGCGTGGCCTGCCCGCCCGTACGATCGACGGCTTTCTGCGTCCGCTGCTCGCCGCCCTGCTGTGCGACCCGGGTCTGACGACGTCCAGCCGGTGTGCGGACCTCGCGCTGCGCGCCTTCGCGCGGGGCCGGTTGTGCCTGCCGGAGGGCGGTGCGGAGGCCTTGCCGGAGCAGCTGGCACGCACGCTGCCGCCGGGCACGGTGCACACCGGCGTGCGTGTCACCTCCGTGTCGACGACCTCGGTGACCACGGCGGAGCACGGTGAGATCCGGTGCCGGGCGGTTCTGGTGGCGACGGGCGCGCGAGCCGCCGCCGAGCTGCTGCCCGGTCTGCGGGTGCCGGAGTTCCATCCGGTGACGGTGGTGCACCACACGACGGACGAACCTCCGGCGACGGGGGCGTCGTTGCTGCTCGACGCGGATCTCGGCGGTCCGGTCGCGCACACGGCGGTGGTCAGTGACATCGATCCGTCCCGGGCGCCGGCCGGGCGGGCGTTGGTCTCCTCCACGGTGCTGGGGCGGCCGCCGGGTGATGTCGACACGGCGGTGCGGATGCATCTGGCGCGGTTGTACGGGGTGTCGACGGCCCGGTGGGAGACGCTGGCCGTGCACCGGACGGCGGAGGCGGTGCCGGCGATGCGGCCGCCGCATGATCTGCGGCGGCCGGTGCGGCTGCTTGCGGGCCTGTACGTGTGTGGGGATCACCGGGACACCAGTACCGTTCAGGGCGCTTTGCACTCTGGGCATCGGGTGTCCGCGGCGATCTTGGCGGACTTGGGGGCGGGGCGGTCGATGCACGTGGCCGATCCTGTGCCGACCGTGCCACGGGCTGCCTAGGTGGTTCGTCGGGTGCGGGCCTGCGGAGGCTGGTCGCGCCCGCGCGGCGGAGCCGCACATCGATTCAGCCCCGCGCCCCCGGGAACCTCACCCAAGGGCCGCTACTTTGTCACGGTACGTCCGCACCGGAGCCGCGTCCTTGTAAGGCTCCAAACGGCGCTCGAAGTCCCTGACATACTCCACCGCCCGCACCGAACGCATCTCCGCCGCCTGGCCCGCCGCCTCCGCGGCGAGCTGGCAGGCCTGGTCGAGTTCGCCGAGGCCCAGGCGGGCGGTGGCGAGGACCACCCGGCAGAAGAGGCGGCTGCGGGCGAAGGAGGGGGCCCGCAGCTGGAGTGAACGCTCGGCGTGCTGGGCGGCGGCACGGAACTGCTGCAGGTCGCGGTGGCAGTGGCCGAACTCGTCGGCGAGCTGGGCCTCGTCGAAGAACTTCGCCCAGTGCGGCACGTCGTCGCCGGGCCTGGCCGTCTCCAGCGCGCGTTCGGCCCTGACCAGCGCTGCGGTGCAGGCCCGGACCTCGCCGAGCACCCCGTGCCCGCGCGCCTCGGAGGCGTGCAGCAGGGCCTGGACGACGGGCGGTCCGGAGGTGCCGACGCCCTGCTGGGCCACGCGGGCGAGCTGGACGGCCTCCCGCCCGTGCCCGAGGTAGACGGCCTGGCGGCTCATGGTGACCAGCACGTAGGCCCCGTACGTGCGGTCCCCGGCCGCCTGGGCGAGCCGCAGCGCCTGCACGAAGTAGCGCTGGGCGAGTCCGTGCGCGGCGATGTCGTACGAGGTCCAGCCGGCGAGCCGGGTCAGGTCGGCGGCGGCGGCGAAGAGGCGGCGTCCGGTCTGCTCGCCGTAGGTGCCGCGCAGCATGGGCTCGCACTCGTGCTCCAGGTAGCGCACGAGGGCCTGACGGGCGTGGCCGCCGCCGTAGGCGTCGTCGAGGGTGCGGAACAGCTCGCCGACCGAGCGCAGGGCGGCGATGTCGCCGGCGGTGACCTTCTGGCCGGGCCCCCGTTCGGCCTGGCCGCGCTGGCGGGGCAGGGACGGGGCGCCCTGCTCGGTCATGGCCGTGGGGCGGAGCGTGGGGCGGCCCTGCGCCGGGACGCGGGACACGGGCGTCTCGCCCCGGGCGACCTTCTCGTCGGCCCGGCCGATCAGCCAGTCCCGGCTGGGCACGACGAGCCCCGCCGGGGTGAAGGCGATCTTGCGGAGCTCGGCGTGGCTGCCGGAGTCCTTGCGCCACAGCCCGCTGACGATGTCGACGGCCTCCTCGGGGGTGGCGGCGAACTCCAGCCCGGCGTAGACGGGGGCGCAGGCGTCCAGGCCGAGGTCCTGGGCGGTGAGGCGTCGGCCCAGGCGCCGGGTGAAGACCTCGGCGATCAGGGCCGGGGTGGTGCCCCTGGGCTGCTGGCCGCGCAGCCACCGGGTGACGGATGTCTTGTCGTATCTCAGATCAAGCCCGTGTTCGAGACCGAGCTGGTCCACGCGACGGGCGAGTCCCGCGTTGGAGAACCCCGCTTCTGCGATGAGCGCGGCGAGCTGTCGGTTGGGGGTGCGCTGCGCGGGTCGTTCCGTCATGGTGCGGTGCGGTCTCCTGCCTTCCGGTGTTGGTGATGTGCCGGATTGCCTGTGAGCAGGCCTTTTGGCTTGCTGGACGGCGCGAATGTAGCGGAGAGTAAGCACCCCATCACACATTTTCACGGACATTCATCCGATCGTGTGAGGATTGCCCCCGGGACTGACGTGTCCGGGCCGGACGTACAGTGGCTTGGGCGCGTTACGTGCCTGACACACCCGTTCGAGGGAGGCGCTTGCCGTGAGTGAGTTGCGGTTCGTCCGCATGGGGTTCGGTGACCAGGCCGTCGAGTACCAGGAGGCGTGGGACGAGCAGCGCCGGGTGCACGCGGCGCGCTTCGCCGACGAGATCCCCGACACCGTACTGCTCCTGGAGCACCCCCCGGTCTACACGGCAGGGCGGCGTACGGCGGACAACGAGCGGCCCCTCGACGGCACACCCGTCATCGACGTGGACCGCGGCGGCAAGATCACCTGGCACGGCCCGGGCCAGCTGGTGGGCTACCCCATTCAGAAGCTTCCGCGCCCGGTGGACGTCGTGGCGCACGTGCGCCGCCTGGAAGAGGCCCTGATCCGCGTCTGCGCGGACTTCGGCCTGGAGACGAGCCGCGTCGAGGGCCGCAGCGGCGTGTGGATCCTGGGCGACCCGGTCGAGCAGCGCCCCGCGCCCGGCGGGCTGTCGCTGGACTTCGACCCCCGGCTGCACGACGAGGAGTTCGACCCACGCATGAACGGCCCGGAGTACGCGCCCTCCAACGCGGGCCAGCGCCGGGAGGACCGCAAGATCGCCGCGATCGGCATCCGCGTGGCCAAGGGCGTCACCATGCACGGTTTCGCGCTCAACGTGAACCCCGACAACAAGTGGTTCGACCGGATCATCCCGTGCGGCATCCGTGACGCGGGCGTCGCCTCGCTGGCCGGCGAGCTCGGCAGGGACGTGACGATCGAGGAGGTCCTGCCGGTCGTCGAGCGCCGTCTGCGGGAGGTCCTGGAGAACGCGGAGCTGAAGCCGCGGGAGATCGAGAAGACGCCGGCGGCATAAATCGGCCCGTGGCGGAGCTAGAGGGGTAGCGCCCACACAGGCATTCAAATCAACGGGCGTACCCTTGAGGACGCCGAAGAATCAATCGCTAGGGAGCCGGTCGTGTCCGCAGTCGCACCCGACGGACGCAAGATGCTGCGCCTGGAGGTCCGCAACAGCCAGACCCCCATCGAGCGCAAGCCCGAGTGGATCAAGACCCGGGCGAAAATGGGTCCCGAGTACACCGCGATGCAGAAGCTCGTGAAGAGCGAGGGCCTGCACACGGTCTGCCAGGAAGCCGGCTGCCCGAACATCTACGAGTGCTGGGAGGACCGGGAGGCCACCTTCCTCATCGGCGGCGACCAGTGCACCCGGCGCTGCGACTTCTGCCAGATCGACACCGGCAAGCCCGAGGCGCTCGACCGTGACGAGCCCCGCCGCGTCGGCGAGTCCGTGGTCACGATGGACCTGAACTACGCCACGATCACCGGCGTCGCCCGCGACGACCTGGAGGACGGCGGCGCCTGGCTGTACGCCGAGACCGTGCGCCAGATCCACCAGCAGACCGAAGGGCGCGAGGCCGGACGTACGAAGGTCGAGCTGCTGGCTCCCGACTTCAACGCGGTCCCCGAGCAGCTGGCGGAGGTCTTCTCCTCCCGGCCCGAGGTCTTCGCCCACAACGTCGAGACGGTCCCGCGGATCTTCAAGCGCATCCGCCCCGGCTTCCGCTACGAGCGCTCCCTGAAGGTCATCACCGAGGCGCGCGACTACGGCCTGGTCACCAAGTCGAACCTCATCCTCGGCATGGGCGAGACCCGCGAGGAGGTCAGCGACGCGCTGAAGCAGCTGCACGAGGCGGGCTGCGAGCTGGTCACCATCACGCAGTACCTGCGGCCCTCGGTGCGCCACCACCCCGTCGAGCGCTGGGTGAAGCCGCACGAGTTCGTGGAGCTGAAGGAGGAGGCCGAGCAGATCGGCTTCTCCGGCGTGATGTCCGGGCCGCTGGTGCGTTCCTCGTACCGCGCCGGGCGGCTCTACCAGATGGCCATGGAGCAGCGTCATTCGGCCGCTCCGCGGCAGGGGGACGGGCACATCGCGGCGCAGGCCGTCTGACGAACCGTCACCGACCCTGCCCACCGCGGGGCGGGACAAGCGTGTGAATTCGCGCACAAGAGACTACTCGGCAGTAGCGTCCGATTCGACGCGGTCCTGACCGTCCTCGCAGATGAGGGCACATGTCAGGACCGCGTCGGCGTTCCACCGCTCCCCGCCGGCCCTTCATGGGTGTTTGACCGGCCGGTCACGCGCTGGTAACACCAATCAGTAACGCTGGACTCACAGCACGTACACCCGTACCCGAGGGGGGACCTCACCCATGCAGGCCGCGCCGCCCGTCCGCGCCACCGCGATCCCGTCCTTCACGACCGCCCTGCGTGCCGTCGAGTCGCTGCTGATGAGCAGCGGTCAGCGCACGGCCCGCCGCAACGCCTGGACCTCCGTGCTGGAGGACCGCCGTCGCGCCAAGGACCGGGTCGAGACGCAGCGCGTCATCGAGCAGTCCCTGTCCGTCCGCTCCGTTCGCCCCTGACCCCGGGCCCTCCCCCAGGGGCACCCGCGGGCACTGCCGTCGGCGGGGCTTGTGGGGCCACGTAGACTTCGTTGCATGGCGAGGAAGGAACCTGCAGCGGACGCTGCTAATGCCGGGCGACTGAAGCAGATCGCCCTGACCTACAAGATGACCCGCAAGGCCGACAAGAAGATCGGTCTTGTACTCGCGGCAGTCGGAATCGTCACCTTCGGTGTCTTCCTCGCGATCGGTTTCTTGATCGGTCACCCCATCTATCTCGGCATCCTGGGCCTCCTGCTCGCCTTCCTCGCGTCGGCGATCGTGTTCGGGCGCCGGGCCGAGCGGGCCGCCTTCGGGCAGATGGAGGGACAGCCCGGTGCCGCGGCGGCGGTGCTCGACAACATCGGCCGGGGCTGGACGACGACCCCCGCGGTGGCGATGAACCGCAACCAGGACGTGGTGCACCGCGCGGTCGGCAAGGCCGGCATCGTCCTGGTCGCCGAGGGCAACCCGAACCGGGTGAAGACCCTGCTGGCCGCCGAGAAGCGGAAGATGAACCGCATCGTCGCGGACGTCCCGGTGCACGACCTGGTCGTGGGCACGGGCGAGGGCCAGATCGAGCTGAAGAAGCTGCGGACGACCATGCTGAAGCTCCCGCGCGTGCTGACCGGCCCGCAGGTCACGGCCACCAACGACCGGCTGCGCGCGCTCGGTGACCTGATGAGCAACATGCCGTTGCCGAAGGGTCCGATGCCGAAGGGGATGCGCCTGCCGAAGGGCGGGCCGAAGACTCGCTGACACCCGCACACGACATGCACGAGGGGCGCCCGGATCACACCGGGCGCCCCTCGTTCATGTCGGACGGTCGTTCACGTCGGACGGTCGTTCACGTCGGTCGGTCGTTCATGTCGGTCGGTCGTTCATGTCGGTCGGTCGTTCACGTCGGACGGTCGTTCATGTCGGTCGGTTCGCGCTGCGGGTCAGATGCGGACCTCGACCGTGCCGGCCAGCCGGTCGTGCAGGCCCCGGCCGTCGCGGTCCCAGATCAGCGCGGGGATCGCCAGGAAGAGCAGGACCGTGCGCAGGGCGGCGCGCCACGGGCTGACCCGGCCGGTGTCCAGGGCGAGCACCCGCAGGCCGAGGAGACGCTTGCCGGGGGTGAAGCCGACCGTGCCGACCGTGAGAACCATGAGCGCGAACATGATGAGCGGCGCCCAGATCTGGGCCGCCTCGTTGTAGCTCTGCGTGATGAGACCGTATGCGATCAGCAGACACAGGCCCCAGTCGACCGCGAGGGCGACCAGCCGGCGGCCCGGGCGGGCGATCGAACCGGGTCCCTCCTCGGGCAGACCGAGCTGCTCGCCCCGGTATCCGAAGTCGACACCGGCCTCTTCCGCGGCCGCGCGGGGCCCGGAAAGCCACGATCCGAGTGCTTGCCTGTTGTCCACCCGTCCACGGTACTGCGCCCGTAAATGACCAGGGCACGGCGGGGTGTGTCCGGGCTACCGTGGAGGGTGAGCCGGTTAACTTGTGCGAAACAAATGAGTCACGCCCGAGAAACCACCCGTCCCTAGGGTCGAGGTCAGCGTGTGCCACCCGCACTGGCAGCACGAACGAACTACCACCCCGGCGGGACGGTCGGGAGTAGGAGGAGCTGGATGTTCCAGAACGCCGACGAGGCCAAGAAGTTCATCGCGGACGAGGACGTCAAGTTCATCGACGTCCGCTTCTGCGACCTGCCGGGCGTGATGCAGCACTTCACGATCCCCGCATCGGCCTTCGACCCGGCCGAGGAGCTGGCCTTCGACGGCTCCTCGATCCGCGGCTTCCAGGCCATCCACGAGTCCGACATGGCGCTGCGCGCGGACCTGTCGACCGCCCGGGTCGACCCGTTCCGCCGCGACAAGACGGTCAACATCAACTTCTTCATCCACGACCCGATCACGGGTGAGCAGTACTCCCGTGACCCGCGCAACGTGGCGAAGAAGGCCGAGGCCTACCTCGCGTCGACCGGCATCGCCGACACGGCGTACTTCGGTCCCGAGGCCGAGTTCTACGTCTTCGACTCCGTCCGCTTCGCGACCAGCGCGAACGAGTCCTTCTACCACATCGACTCCGAGGCCGGCGCCTGGAACACCGGCGCCCTCGAGAACAACCGTGGTTACAAGGTCCGCTACAAGGGTGGCTACTTCCCGGTCCCGCCGGTCGACCACTTCGCCGACCTGCGTGCCCAGATCTCCCTGGAGCTGGACCGTGCCGGTCTGCAGGTGGAGCGCCAGCACCACGAGGTGGGCACCGCCGGCCAGGCCGAGATCAACTACAAGTTCAACACGCTGCTCGCCGCGGCCGACGACCTTCAGCTCTTCAAGTACATCGTGAAGAACGTGGCGTGGCAGAACGGCAAGACCGCGACCTTCATGCCGAAGCCGATCTTCGGTGACAACGGCTCGGGCATGCACGTCCACCAGTCGCTGTGGACCGGCGGCCAGCCGCTGTTCTACGACGAGGCCGGTTACGCGGGCCTGTCGGACACCGCCCGCTACTACATCGGCGGCATCCTCAAGCACGCCCCGTCGCTGCTGGCCTTCACCAACCCGACGGTGAACTCGTACCACCGCCTGGTGCCGGGCTTCGAGGCGCCGGTGAACCTGGTGTACTCGCAGCGCAACCGCTCCGCGGCGATGCGTATCCCGATCACGGGCTCGAACCCGAAGGCCAAGCGCGTCGAGTTCCGCGCGCCCGACTCCTCCGGCAACCCGTACCTGGCCTTCTCGGCGCTGCTGCTGGCCGGCCTGGACGGCATCAAGAACAAGATCGAGCCGGCCGAGCCGATCGACAAGGACCTCTACGAGCTGGCCCCCGAGGAGCACGCGGGCGTCCCGCAGGTCCCGACCTCGCTCCCGGCCGTCCTCGACTCCCTCGAGGCCGACCACGAGTTCCTCCTCCAGGGCGACGTGTTCACGCCGGACCTGATCGAGACGTGGATCGACTACAAGCGCACGAACGAGATCGCGCCGCTGCAGCTGCGTCCGCACCCGCACGAGTTCGAGCTGTACTTCGACGTGTGATCGACGCCTGATCGAGGCATGAACGCCCGCGCCCCCGCTGTCCTTCCGACGGCGGGGGCGCGGGCGTGTGTTCTATTCTTGGGGGCAGGACCACACGGGGGGTGGATGGGAATGCCCGAGCACGAACAGGACGACCAGGAGCGCGAGTTCGACCTCAGATGGGCGGACCGGGCCGAGCACAAGGAGCCGTCGGCGCGGGCCCGGATGCTCGCCGCGCGCTGGAAGCACGACCCGCCCGGGCCGGTGCCGTTCCGTCCCGACCCGGAGCACGTCGGCTCCCGCCGCCGCTCCTCCTGGGTCTCGACCGCCGTGGTGCTGGGCTGCGTGGCGGCGGTGATCGTGCTGCTGGGGTACATCAACTTCCGGGCGCCGTACTAGGTCAAGACCGCCGGGACGAGCTCGCGTCACGGCGTAGGTCCCTGACCTCGGGGAGGGGCTCGAAGCCGGCCGCCCTGTAGGTGGCGACGGCGGCGACGTTGGAGCTCGGGGTGCACACGAGCGCGCTCGACGAGCCCAGCTCACGCAGGGCGGCAGCCGCGGCGACGGTGATCGCCTTGCCGTGGCCCTGCCCGCGATGGTCCCGGTGCACGCCCATCGGCTCGAGCACCCCGGGCTTCCCCGGACCCGCCGACCACACCGTCACCGTCGCCACCGCGTCGCCCCGGCCGTCGTACGCGACCAGACACCGGGCGTCGGCGTACGGCACTCCGGCCGCCATCGCGTGCCAGTGGTCCTCCGTGAACGTGGACCTGTCGAACGATGCCCGCTGTACGGCGGCCCGCACGTACGCCTGCTCAGGCCCGATCACCTCGATCCGCACGGCTGGCTCCTCCACCGGCTCGGTCAGGTCGCGGCTCAGCGGCGTCCAGGGTGCGTCGATGCTCCAGCCCTCCTGGCACAGCAGCTCGTGGACCGGCGAGCCGACGGGCGCCTCCACGTACGCCTCGCCCTCCTTCAGCACGCCGCGCTCCGGCTCGGTCAGGTCCGCCACCAGATGTCGCGCCAGCTCCTCGTCCCGGCGGACGTCCGGTGCCATCGTCAGCCGCAGCAGTTCGGGGCCGTCCAGCAGCCCGACGGCGAGTATCCGTCCGGCACGGCTCCAAGTCCGTACCGCCGCGGCCGTCGCCCCCGCGCCGAACCGCCAGAACCAGCCCACGTCTCCCGGATGCAGCTGCATCGGTGCGTCGTCGTCCTGCCACTCCCGCAGCACGCCCACAGCTTTGCCCAACCCGCCGGTCCCGGGTCTGCCCACCTCGATCGCCATGGCCCCGATGACACACCATCGCTCCGGCGGTACGCACTCGGATTCGGCGGCTGTTAGCGTCCGGCCCCGTGGACGATCGTGTGTACGTGGGCAACGCCGGTGCGGACGCCGCGCTGGACCGGGGGTGGATCCTCGGGCACTTCAAGGACGTCGGGGATCCGCGGCACAGTGAGGACGTGGAGATCAAGTGGGGTGTGCATCCGCCGGGGGACGAGCGGGCGCAGTGGGTGCGGGGTGAGGCGCGTACCGCGCTGCTCGTGCTGATCAGCGGGCGGTTCCGGGTGAAGCTGCCGGGGCGCAGTGTGCTGCTGGAGCGGCAGGGGGACTACGTCGTGTGGGGGCGCGGCGTCGATCACGCGTGGGTGGCCGAGGAGGAGTCGGTCGTGCTGACGGTGCGGTGGCCGTCCGTGCCCGGCTACGCGGTGAGCGCCGGCGGCTGACGGCTTTGCCGGTCCTGGGGGTGATCACGACCCCTTCATGGCAGGGCCCGGGTGCAGACTGGCGGTGGGACGAGTGCTTGAATCCTCCCCTCCCTGAAGGGAGGGGATTCCTGGCTCAGGCTGCCTCCGGGAGCAGCGCTCCCGGGGGTCTTCCGCCATCGGCACCAGCCGGGTTGAGACCAGCCCGGACGAGCATCACGCGTGCGGAGTTCTTGTCCCGTGGGGACACGGCACCGCACGCGGCGCAGGTGTAGGTGCGCTCACCCAGTGGCAGTGCATGCTTGGCTCTCGTCATGCAGCTGGCACAGTCCATCGTGGTGTGCGCGGGGTGGACCAGGCGGACATCCCGCCCGTGCTTGCGGCCCATCTCCAGCAGAGCGACCTTGGTAGCGCCGACGGCGGCGTCCCCGGCCTTGCGGGCCATGGTGGTCCTGGCGAGGAATTTCGGGCGGAAGTCCTCCACCGCTATGGCGTCGTGGTCACGGACCACCTTCTTGGCCCACTTACGGCCGGTGTCCTGGCGCTGTCGGGCGGTCTTCTTGTACGCCTTGGCCCGCAGCTTCTTCGCCTCGCAGTAGCCCTTTGACGCGGGCCGGCCCTTCTTCGGCCTGCGGCGGGCCATCATCCGGTCATAGCGGGTCAGCTTCGTGCTTGCCTTCCAGCCGTGTTCGGGGTGCGGCAGGTCGTGGGCGTCGGATGTGGTGGTCGCGGTCTGTTTCACGCCCCAGTCGACACCGAGCACCCGGCCGGTAGGCGGTAGCGGCTGGACCTCGGCGGGCACGACGAAGGAGCCGTACCAGTGGCCCAGGCTGTCCCGGTACACACGCACCGAGGACGGCTCCGCCGCAAGCTCCCGCGACCACACCACCCCCACCACGACCCCGCCCGCCAGATGCAACCGGCCGTCCTTCAGGCTGAATCCACGCTTGGTGTAGTTCAGGGTCGGCAGAGCCTCACGCTTCTTCTTGTGCGTGGGCATCCCCGCCCGGCGCGCCATGGGCAGGCGCTCTTTGATGTCCTTTTGGGCTCTTGCGCGGGACCGGCCGAAGTCGCGGATGGCCTGCTGCTGGACAACCGAGGAGCCCTCCCGCAGCCACGCCGTCGTTCGCCGGGCCTCGGTCAGCATCCGATCGAGCTGCGCCGGGCCACACGTCTGCTTCTCCCCCGTCGCCCGGTTGTGCGCATGCACGGCCCTGGACTTGGCGACACACTCATTCCACAGCCACCGGCACCGGTCCCACTCCGCCACCAACATCAGGCGAGCGGCGGACGACACACGCAGTCGGTAGGTGTAGCGGGCATGCCCGGCCGCCTCCGCAGCCGCCCCCACGTGCACCATCCCGCCCCCTTCCCGCAACGACAAGACATACCGAACCCTGCCAAGGACCATACGTACGATCACCGCACACGCGTCCCCGATCCCGCAGCCACCACCCCGACCAGCGACAACCGGCACACAAGTTCGCATCACCACCGAAGAACCGGTCAGCGATCCAGGCGCTCCGCGCCCTGAACCGGATACGGCTACGCCCCGCGTCACAGCACCCGGATGCGACTCCTCCCCGGCGTGAACGCCCTTCATCGGCCGGGGCCGCGTGAGTGAATGGCCACATGAGTGAGCTGATCCCTTTCCACCACGTCGTCGGCGGCGAACGGCTCAGCGGGCTGGCCACCGGCGGTGGCCGGCCGGCCCGGGCGACGGTCGTGCTGCTGCACGGCGCGGGCAACGGCAGCAAGGAGCGGCTGGTGCCGTGGCTGGCGGAGTTCGCCGCACACGGCTGTCACGCCCTGGCCTTCGACTTCTCGGGGCACGGGGAGAGCACGGGCCTGTTGCGGGAGCTGAGCCTGCGCCGCCGTTTCGAGCAGGCCGTGTCCGTCATCGACACCCGCGCGCGGGCGGGTGCGCCGCTGGTGCTGGTCGGGTTCAGCATGAGCGGCCAGACGGTGGCGGACCTGGTGGGGCACTACGGGGACCGGGTGGCGGCCCTGGGGCTGTGCGCACCGGCGGTGTACGGGGCCGAGGCGTGGGACGTGCCGTTCGGCGGCGGTGACGGGCGGTTCAGCGAGATCATCCGCAGGCCCGGGAGCTGGCGCGCGGCCCCGGCGCTCGACGTCCTGCGGGCGTTCGAGGGACGGGCGGTGCTCGTGGTGCCGGGCACGGACGAGGTGATCCCGTCCGCCGTGACGGAGGCGTTCTCCGAGGCGCTGGCCCGGCGGGCCCAGTTCACCCACTGGGAACTCCCGGACGCCGAGCACCGGTTGGGACTGTGGTTCCGCGACCACCCCGACGACCGGCGGGAGTTCGTCACCGCCGTCCTGTCCGGGCTGGGCGAGCAGGGCTGGACGGCGACCCGCGCATGGGTGGCCAAGCAGCTCCCGCAGGGTCGCACCGTCGACACGTCGTCCTTCCTGACCGGTGGCTGGAGCGCCCAGATGCGGCGGCTGACCCTCGACGACGGCACCGAACTGGCGCTGCGGACCTTCGTGAAACCCTTCTTCCGGCGGCACGCGCCCGGGTTGCTGGCCCGCGAGGCGGAGATCCTCACGCTGCTGGCGGAGCAGGAGGGCGTACCGGCCGCCGAGCTGATCGGCGTCGACGCGACGGGCGAGCACTGCGACCATCCGTCCCTGCTGATGTCCGTCCTGCCGGGACGCGTCCGGGTCGACGAGCGGGACCTCGACGCCCGGGTGGAGCTGCTCGCCGCCCAGCTGGCACGGATCCACCGGATCGTCCCCCGGGAACGTCCGCGGGCGTACCAGGCCTGGACGTCGCCGGCGGCGGTGCCACCGGGGTGGGAACGGGCCGTGGAGGTCATCCGCCGCACTCCCCCGCCCTACGACGGCTGCTTCCTGCACCGGGACTTCCACCCCGGGAACGTGCTGTTCACGGGTTCGGGGGACGGTCTGCGGATCAGTGGTGTCGTCGACTGGGTGGAGACCTCGTGGGGCCCGGCCGACCTCGACGTCGCTCACTGCTCGACGGCACTCGCGCTGCTGCACGGGCCGGAGCGCGGCCTCGGGTTCCGGGAGCGCTACGAGGCACAGGGCGGGCGGCGCCTGGCCGAGGGCCCGGACCATCTGTACTGGCGGCTGCTCGACGCGCTGGCCTACGTACCCGACGCGGCGAAGCTCGCGGGGCCGTGGCGGGAGCTGGGGCGGTCCGATCTGACGCCGGAGGTGCTGGGCGGGCGGCTGGAGGCGTATATGGAGGGACTGCTGAGGCGGTACGCCTGAGGTGTGCGACGGGGTGATGTCGGTGCCGTCCGCGATGATGCCGCCGGGTGGAAGGACGCGACGAGTGGAGGACGGCATGGGCGCGCAGCGGTACATCGGCGTGGCGGAGCGGCGGGCCAGGCTCGCGCTGCGGCAGCGGCTGGCCGGGCAGGCACGGGCGGGGACGCCCGAGGAGGTCGCCGATGCGCTGGTCGCGCTGCACGGCACCGACCCGGCGACGGTGTACCTGGCCGTGGGAGCGCGGCTCGCCGACCCCGCGAGGACGGTGGAGGAGACCGAGCGGGCCCTGTACGAGGACCGTCGTCTGGTGCGGATGCACGGCATGCGGCACACGGTGTTCGTGTTTCCCGCCGACCTGACCGCCGTCGTGCACGCCTCGACGGGACTGGCCGTCGCCGCCCGGGAGAGGGCCTCGCTGCTCAAGCACATGGCGGCGGCCGGTGCGCCGGACGCGGCCTGGCTGAAGGAGGTCGAGGAGTCGACGCTGGCGGCGCTCGCCCGGCGCGGGCAGGCGACGGCCGCCGAACTCACCGAGGACGAGCCGCGGCTGCGGGAGCAGTTCGTGTATGCGGCCGGGAAGAGCTACGAGGGGCTGCACACGGTCTCGACCCGGCTGCTGAGGGTGCTGGGCGTGGAGGGGAAGGTCGTCCGCGGCCGACCGCTCGGCTCCTGGACGTCGAGCCGGTTCCGCTGGGCCGTGGCACCCGAGCATCCCGAGCTGGACACGGCCGGGGCGCAGGCCGAGCTGCTGCGGCGGTGGCTCGCCGCGTGCGGCCCGGCGACGGAGGCCGATCTGAAGTGGTGGACCGGGTGGCGTGTGACGGAGGTCCGCAGGGCATTGGCCGCGGTCGGGGCGGAGGCGGTGTCGCTGGACGAGGGCACGGGGTACGTGACCGAGGGCGACACCGACCCGGTTGCCGGGCCCGAGGAGCCCTGGGCCGCGCTGCTGCCCGGCCTCGATCCGACGGCGATGGGGTGGCAGCAGCGCGACTGGTACCTGGCGCCGCAGCTGCGGCCCCGGCTGTTCGACGGCAGCGGCAACGTCGGACCGACGGTGTGGTGGAACGGGCGAGTGGTCGGCGGCTGGGCCCAGCGGCCGGACGGGGAGATCGTCTGGCGCGTCCTCGATGAGGAGGGCGTCGGCCGGGACGCCCTCGCGGCGATCGAGTCGGAGGCGGAGCGGCTGAGCGGGTGGCTGGACACGGCGAGGATCACGCCACGCTTCCGCACGCCGTTGGAGAAGGAGCTGACGGCGGGTTGAGACAGGCAGCCCGGGCGGCCCGCCCGGAGGGCACCCAGGGCTGCCTGCCTCCGTTCGGTAGGTGCACCCGGCGCCCGTCCGAACCCGCCGGTGTCCACGGCACCCGGCCGGGCGGCATGAACGAGCGCCGGGCGCCCCGTCGTTCGGGGTGTCCGGCGCTCGGATCGGAGCGGGTCAGCGGGCGTACCGCATGAAGGCCCGCACCATGTGGCACGTCGTGTCCGACGGCGGGTGGACGCCGATCAGCTCCGCCGTGTCGCGGATCGTCTCGTTGCGGGCCTGGTTCGGCATGTGGACGCCCGAGTCGAGCAGGGCGATGGCCAGGCGCATCGCCTTGAGACGGCGGTTGTGCGTCACGTACCACTGGCGGGGGCGGCCCGGCGGCAGCGGCCGCTTCTCCACGGGCGCGTACGGCAGGTCGAGCGGAACGGGACGCTTCGCGGTGGACTGGGTGGGCAGCGGCTTCGACTTCAGGGCGGCAGCGGGCACAGGCATCCTCCTGTCGCGGTCGGGCGGCTCACCGAAGACGTCGTCATCCCCGGCGCCACCCTCGAACACTGCTTACAGTTTACCGCCCGGCACTGACAACAGGGAGTCCGCAGAACCCGTCAAAAGCCCTGGTGAACACGGGAATTGGCACCGCGTCACAGCAGGGCCGCGAGGTACGCGAGGGGCACCAGGAATTCGAACAAGATGGGCGGATCTCGCTGCGCGCCACGATCGCCGAGCGGCGCGCCGAGCGGCGCGTACCGTGTGCGCATGGAGATCTGGATCAATCCCGCGTGTTCGAAGTGCCGCAGCGCCCTGACGCTGCTCGACGCCGAGGGCGCCGACTACACCGTCCGCCGCTACCTGGAGGACGTGCCGAGCGAGGACGAGATCCGGGGCGTGCTCGAACGCCTCGGTCTCGAACCCTGGGACATCACCCGCACCCAGGAGGCCGACGCCAAGGAGCTCGGACTCAAGGAGTGGCCGCGGGACGCCGCCTCGCGCGGCCGCTGGATCACGGCTCTCGCGCAGCACCCGAAGCTGATCCAGCGCCCCATCATCACCGCGGACGACGGAACGGCGGTGGTCGGCCGCACCGACGAGGCCGTGCGGGACGCCCTGTCGCGCTGACCAGCCACGTCCTCCCGTGTGGCGCAGGTCACTTGAGTGACTCCTGTAAACCGCTGAGTAACCTCGTTCGGTATCTCGTACATAGCGGCGTACGCTCCCCTACCTCTTCAGGAGGCGCGCATGTCGCGCAGGAGAACTCTCGGCACGAAGAAGAAGATCGCGCTACTGGTGAGCGCGGCGACGGTGGCGGGAGGCGGGGCCTTCGTCATGGCGAGCACGTCGAACGCCGCTCCGACTCCCAAGTCGGCGTCGGAGTCGACGGTCTGCCTGGGTCTCGCCACCGCCCTCGGCAACAACCAGAAGTTCATCGCGGACCAGCGGGCCAACCCGGACGCGCAGTCCGAGGCGCGGATCGCCAACCGCGAGGCGGTCGTCGCGGAGATCGAGCGGAAGCAGGAGGCGTCGGGGTGCGCCGTCGGGGAGTCGGCTCAGGACTCCCAGACCGCGCAGCCGTCGCAGCCCGCCCAGCCGACCCAGCCGCCCGTGGCTTCGGCCCAGCCGTCGCAGCCCGCCGAGCCGTCGCAGCCCGCCGAGTCCGCCCCCGCGGGAGACGTCGGGGACGGTGCCGCTGCCTCCGGGCAGCAGGTGTGCAACGGCTCCACGGTCACCCTCTCCGGCGAGGGCGGTGCGCCCGCCGCGTCCAGCAACCAGTTCCCGGCCGGCACGAAGCTGAAGGTCACCAACCTGGACAACGACAAGTCCACGACGGTGGAGGTCACTTCGGTCTCCGGCAGCTGTGCGCTCCTCAACAACGCGGCCTTCGAACAGGTCCGTGAGCCCGGCAAGTTCCTGATCCGCCGGGCCCTGATCGAGAAGGTGGGGTGAGGCCCTACGGCCGAGTGAATCGATGAGGCGGCGGCCACCCCCTCGGCCCCGCCCCTCGTACGTGTCACCGGTCCTGCTGCCCCCGGCCGGGGGCAGCAGGACCGGCGCGTGCGGGCCGTGCGGCGCCGGTCACCGGCTTGACGGAGGGGAGCCGGTGACCGTCGCCGCAGCCGCGAAACACCCTCACGGCGTGAAGCGCGGCACAGTGCCACCAGGTAACACGGGGTTCACATTCGAGCAATGGCCGGGAAATCGCCTGTTGCCAGGCTGCCGGGCAGCAGACGCGGCGCACCGGTGCCGCTGCGCCGCAAGCACCCGCGATATGCGCCCAGACACACCCGAGGATGTGGCCCGTGACCTTCAAGGCTGAGTACATCTGGATCGACGGCACCGAGCCGACGGCCAAACTGCGTTCCAAGACCAAGATCATCACGGGTTCTCCCGCCGGTCTCGACGCGCTGCCGATCTGGGGCTTCGACGGGTCTTCGACCAACCAGGCCGAGGGCCACTCCTCGGACTGTGTCCTCAAGCCGGTCTTCAGCTGCCCCGACCCGATCCGCGGCGGCGACGACATCCTGGTGCTGTGCGAGGTCCTGAACATCGACCTCACACCGCACCCCAGCAACACCCGCGCGGCGCTGGCCGAGGTCGCGGAGAAGTTCGCGGCGCAGGAGCCGATCTTCGGCATCGAGCAGGAGTACACGTTCTTCAAGGACGGCTACCCGCTCGGCTTCCCCAAGGGCGGCTTCCCGGCCCCGCAGGGCGGCTACTACTGCGGTGTCGGCGCGGACGAGATCTTCGGCCGTGAGGTCGTCGAGGCGCACCTGGACAACTGCCTGAAGGCCGGTCTCGCCATCTCCGGCATCAACGCCGAGGTCATGCCCGGCCAGTGGGAGTTCCAGGTCGGTCCGGTCTCCCCGCTGGAGGTCTCCGACCACCTGTGGGTGGCCCGCTGGCTGCTCTACCGCACCGCCGAGGACTTCGACATCGCCGCCACCCTCGACCCCAAGCCGGTCAAGGGCGACTGGAACGGCGCCGGTGCGCACACCAACTTCTCCACCAAGGCGATGCGCGAGGGCTACGACGCGATCATCACCGCGGCCGAGTCGCTCGGCGAGGGCTCCAAGCCGCTCGACCACGTCAAGAACTACGGCGCCGGCATCGACGACCGCCTCACCGGCCTGCACGAGACCGCCCCGTGGAACGAGTACTCCTACGGCGTCTCCAACCGCGGCGCCTCGGTCCGTATCCCCTGGCAGGTCGAGAAGGACGGCAAGGGCTACATCGAGGACCGCCGTCCGAACGCCAACGTCGACCCGTACGTGGTGACGCGCCTGCTCGTCGACACCTGCTGCTCGGCGCTGGAGAAGGCCGGCCAGGTCTGACCCGACCCGTGCATGTCGCGCAGGGGCGCCCACCGTTCGCGGTGGGCGCCCCCGTTCGTCTGCCGCGCCGTCGTGGCTCTTCGCGCAGTTCCCCGCCCCCCTGACGGGGCACGGTTGGCCATTCGTCTGCCGCGCCGTCGTGGCTTGTCGCGCAGTTCCCCGCGCCCCTGAGGGGGGGCGCTCGTGTCCAAGCAGTGAGAGGAGGGTCCCGGTGGCGGATCAGCTCTGCTTCAATGGGGTCATGACCGGCTACCAGAAGTGCACCGCGACGGGTCGTCATGACCTCGAGCCCTTCTGGCCGTCCCGCCAGGACCACGACTTCGACCGGGTGTGTTGCCGCGCGATGAACGCGCCGGCCCTCTAAAGCCGTACACCCCGGCCTTCGGCCAGCGCGCACCGCGTACGTCCCTCGGCGAGCCCGACCACGAATCGCGGCCGTCGACCTCCCCGACGAACTCCTCGCGCGAAAGAGCTGACCTCTCATGGCGACCACTCGTTCCCTGTCCACCGCCGCCCCCCTCGCCACCCCCGCGCCGCACGGCCCCCGGCATCGGCTGCGTGCCGTCGACCGGGACGAGGTGGTCACGGTCGCGGACCTGCTGCCGCCGGGTGCCACCTGGCTGCCGGCACCGCAGCACACCCTGCCCACGCTGCCGGGGCAGCCGCCCATGATCGGCTACCTGGTGCTCGTCCCGGCCGACCAGCAGCCGCCGTTCCCGGTGGCGGTCCCCGACCTGCCGCAGGCCGCCCGCCCGGAGCCCGTCGCCGAGCCGGGCGCCGAGCCGGTGATCCGGGTCGACACCGTGCAGCGCACCGCCCGGGTGGCCGGGCGGTCGCTCGACCTCACCTACCTGGAATTCGAGCTGCTGGCACACCTGGTGGCGCACCCGGGCCGGGTCCACACCCGCGACCAGCTGGTCGGCACGGTGTGGGGCTACGGGCACGTCGGTGACGGCCGCACGGTCGATGTCCACATCGCCCGCCTGCGCCGCAAGCTGGGCGTGGAGCACCGCGACACGATCCGCACGGTGCGCCGCGTGGGCTACAAGTACGTGCCCCCGACGGGACACTGACGCCCGCGGAGAGCCAGGGCGCTCCGTCTCCGCTGACGGCAGATCCCCGTTCCGTCCCCGCCGACGGGACACTGACGCCCGCGGACGGCCAGGGGTGCTCCGTCTCTGCTGACGGCAGATCCCCGTTCCGTCCCCTCGCCCGACCGGGCAGAGTCACCGGAATGAGGCTTCTGATGCTGGGTGGTACGGAGTTCGTGGGACGGGCCGTCGTGGAGGCGGCGCTGGGGCGGGGCTGGGAGGTGACCGTTTTCCACCGGGGGCGGCACGAGGCCCCGCCGGGCGTCCGGTCGCTGCTCGGCGACCGCACGGCACCCGGCGGTCTGGGCGCGCTTGCCGACGACCCGGGTGAGTGGGACGTCGTCGTGGACACCTGGTCGGCGGCGCCCCGCGCGGTGCTGGACACGGCGCGGCTGCTGCGGGGCCGCGCCGGCCGGTACGTGTACGTGTCGAGCTGCTCGGTGTACGCGTGGGCCCCGCCCGCCGGGTACGCAGAGGACGCGCCCCTGGTGGAGGGGGCGTCGGCCGACGCGGAGCAGACCGACTACGCCCGGGACAAGAGGGGCGGCGAGCTGGCCGCCGTCGAGTCCTTCGGCACGGACCGCTCGCTGCTCGTCCGGGCCGGGCTGCTCCTCGGTCCGTACGAGAACGTCGGCCGTCTCCCGTGGTGGCTGACCCGGACGGCCCGCGGCGGCCCGGTTCTGGCGCCGGGGCCGCGGGACCTCCCCCTGCAGTACGTCGACGTCCGAGACCTGTCGGAGTGGATCCTCGGCGCGGTGGAGCAGGGGCTGAGCGGGCCGTACAACCTGATGAGTCGGCAGGGGCACGCGACGATGGGGACGTTCCTCGACGCGTGCGCGCGGGTCACGGGCGGTGCGGCCGAGCTCCGCTGGACCGAGCCCGGGGTGATCCTGGAGGCGGGCATCGAGCCGTGGACCCAGCTGCCGGTGTGGGTGCCGCCGGGCAGCGACCTGCACGACGCCCTGCACAGCGCGGACGTCTCCCGGGCGGTCGGGGCCGGCCTGGCCTGCCGGCCCGTCGAGGAGACCGTGGCCGACACCTGGGACTGGCTGCGCGGCATCGGCGGTGTCGCGCCCCAGCGCCCCGACCGGACGCGCAAGGGCCTCGACCCGGAGGTGGAGGCGAAGGTGCTGGCGGCCGGAACCGGCGCGTGAACCTCCGCGCGTCGTCCCGGAGGTGTACGTAGCACCACCCCCGGGCCGGGTGTCCGGCCCCGTGACCGGGCACGTCCGCTCGGCGAGACTGACGCCATGACCATGGACACGAAGAACGGCACCGGGCGGACGACAGGGCGGGGCATCGGGCCGGCAGCGGTGCGGGGGCTCGCGCTGTCCCTCGTCTCGCTGCCGGGGGCGGTGCTGTGTTTCTGCCTGTCCCTGGTCTCGATCGCACTCATCCCGATCGGGGTCGGGATCGTCACCACGCCGTACGTGCTGACCGGGGTACGGGCGTTCGCGAACGCGCGGCGGGTGCTCGCGGCGGAGTGGGGCGGGGTGCGGATCCCTCCGGCGTACCGGCCGCTGCCGAAGGACGCCAACCCCTGGTCTCGCACCTTCGGGATGCTGCGCGACCCGGCGACCTGGCGGGACCTGCGGTGGCTGCCCGTCGACATGACGGCGGGGTTCGTCACCGCGCTGCTGCCGGCGGTGCTGCTGCTCTACCCGCTGGAGGGGTTCGCGCTCGCGGCCGGGCTGTGGCGGGTGTTGGACGGCGCAGACGGGTACTGGTACGGCTTCGTGCGGGTCCACGACCAGACGTCCGCGTTCGGTGCGGCGGCCCTGGGTCTGGTGCTGCTGTTCCTCGCACACTTCTGGACTCCCCGTCTGCTGGGCGTCCACTTCCGGCTCACCCGTGCCGTGCTCGGCGGGAACCAGGGGGAACTGGCCGAGCGGGTGCGGGTGCTGACCGAGACGCGGCGCGACGCCGTCGACGCCTCCGCGGCCGAACTGCGGCGCATCGAGCGGGACCTGCACGACGGGGCGCAGGCCCGGCTGGTCGCCGTCGGCATGGACCTGGGCACCATCGAGGCGCTCCTCGACAAGGACCCGGCCCAGGCGAAGAAGCTGATCGCGCAGGCCCGCGCCTCCTCGGTCGAGGCCCTGACCGAGCTGCGCGAGCTGGTGCGCGGCATCCATCCGCCGGTCCTCGCCGAACGCGGCCTGGGCGACGCCGTGCGGGCACTCGCGCTGCGGCTGCCGGTGGCCACCGAGGTGAGCGTGGATCTGCCCGGGCGGGCCGAGGCGCCCGTGGAGTCGGCCGCGTACTTCGCCGTGAGCGAGGTGCTCGCCAACGCCGTGAAGCACTCGGGCGCCGACCGGATCTGGGTGGACCTGCACCGGGCGGACGGCATGCTGCGGGCGACCGTCACGGACAACGGCAAGGGCGGCGCGGTGATCGGGGCCGGTTCGGGGCTGGCCGGGGTCGAGCGGCGGCTGGGTACATTCGACGGCGTCCTGGCCGTCAGCAGTCCCGCGGGCGGCCCCACCATGGTCACCGTGGAGATCCCTTGCGCGTAGTCCTGGCCGAAGACCTCTTCCTGCTGCGCGACGGACTCGTCCGGCTGCTGCAGGCGCACGGCTTCGAGATCGCGGCGGCCGTCGAGTCCGGGCCCGAACTGGCCGCCGCGCTGGCCGAGCTGGACCCGGACGTCGCCGTCGTCGACGTACGCCTGCCGCCCACGCACACCGACGAGGGCCTGCAGTGCGCGCTCGACGCCCGCAGGAAGCGGCCCGGGCTGCCGGTGCTGGTGCTCTCCCAGCACGTGGAGCAGCTGTACGCGCGTGAGCTGCTCGCCGACGGTGGGGGTACCTCCCGCGCGAGCGGAGCCGAGCGTGGGGGAGGCGGGGTCGGCTATCTGCTGAAGGACCGGGTGTTCGACGCCGAGCAGTTCGTGGACGCCGTACGGCGGGTCGCCGCCGGGGGCACGGCGATGGACCCGCAGGTCATCCAGCAGCTGCTGGCCCGCCGTTCGGGCGACGACCGGCCGCTGGCGCGGCTGACGCCCCGGGAGCGGGAGGTGCTGGAGCTGATGGCGCAGGGCCGGTCCAACGCGGCGATCGCCGGGAAACTGGTCGTGACGGAACGGGCGATCGCCAAGCACACCGCCAACATCTTCGCCAAACTGGGGCTTGAGGTCTCGGACGACGACAACCGGCGCGTGCTGGCGGTTCTCGCGTATCTCGACCACGGGCGATGAAACCGGACGGGCCGCCTCACCCACCGTGGATGATCCACAACTCCCGGTGCCGAAGGGGCTGTTGAGGACACAGAGTCCTCACGAATCTCGCATCAATTTCCGAGACCTCTGAACACCCCTGGGACGCCCTCCGTATGGAAGGGAGCCGCTTCACTCCTGTCGGGCGCCTCGATGCCCCCGAAAAAGGAAGTCAGAGGAGTTCCATGGGACGCAACACAAGAAAACGCCGTACGCCGCTGGCCACCAAGGCCATTGCCGCATCGGCGGCCCTAGCGCTCGGTGGGGGCGGGCTGATCTGGGCAAACTTCTACGCCTCGGCGCACGAGGAGAACTCGGCGAACCAGACGAAGTCCGCGGGCGCGCAGATCGCCACGATCCAGTGCCCGGACGTCGGACAGAAGCTGACCGATGTGCCGGACGGCGCTCGCCAGGGGGTGGACAAGGAGCTGGCCAACCTCGACAAGCAGATCAGCGAGGCCTACACCCGTCTCGCCTCCACGCGTCAGGCCCAGGCCGGTGACGCGGGCTTCGTCGACAACGCCATCCTCGGCCCGCTGAAGTCGAAGCGCGTCGCGGTCATCGACCGGATCGGCATCAACATCCGGCGGGTGGGCGGACAGGCCCCGGGCAACCTCGAGCAGCTGGCCGCCTGCAAGGGCATGGCCGCCGAGGCCAACACCAACGACGGCCAGGCCGGCGGTGGTCAGAACAACGACGGCCAGAACAACGACGGCCAGGACCAGGGCGGTCAGGACCAGGGCGGTCAGGACCAGGGTCAGGACAACGGCGGCCAGGACAACGGGCAGGACCAGGGCGGCAACGGCGGCCAG
Source organism: Streptomyces sp. NPDC013187 (assembly GCF_042899705.1). Lineage (NCBI taxonomy): Bacteria > Bacillati > Actinomycetota > Actinomycetes > Kitasatosporales > Streptomycetaceae > Streptomyces > Streptomyces sp. NPDC013187. The sequence goes on from NZ_JBIBAF010000005.1 coordinate 65,854, forward strand.
GCCGACAACGGCCCCGTGGCGGACGACTTCATCAACATCCAGGACGTCCAGCCCAACTCCCGCAACCTGCCGAACGGCCTCGCCGCGAACGGCGACGGCGGTTCCACGGGCACGTTCACCACGAACTGCGGCACCAACGAGAACGAGAACCGCAACTCGGACAACGTGATCGTGGCGCCGGGTGTCTCCAACGGTGCGCAGCACCAGCACGACTACGTCGGCAACCAGAGCAACGACGCCTTCGCGAGCGACGAGGACCTGGCGAACGCCGAGACCACCTGTCAGAACCAGGGCGACAAGTCCTCGTACTTCTGGCCGGTCCTGCGGATCCAGGACGGTTCGGACGACATCGACGCGAATCAGCCCGGCGGTGGCCAGGACGGCAACGTCGGCAAGATCGTCGAGCCCGCCGAGGCGCAGCTGAAGTTCGTCGGCAACCGCACCAGCGACGTCGTCGCGATGCCGAAGGCCCTGCGCATCATCACCGGTGACGCCAAGTCCCTCACCAACGGCCTGAACAACGCCAACACCTCCTGGAGCTGCACCGGCTTCGAGGACCGTCAGGTGACGGACAAGTACCCGCTCTGCCCCGAGGGCAGCTCCGTGGTCCGGACGTCCAACTTCCAGAGCTGCTGGGACGGCCAGAACATCGACAGCGCCAACCACCGCACCCACGTCGACTTCGTCGAGGCGGACGGCAGCTGCTCGAACGGCTTCAAGGCCATCCCCCAGCTCCAGGTCCGGCTGGTCTACGACGTCCAGGCGCCGCAGATCAACAACGGCCAGGTGCAGAACGCCTTCGCGGTGGACTCCTTCCCGGAGCAGCTGCACAAGGCGATCACCGACCACAACGACTTCATCAACTTCTTCGACGAGAACGTGATGAACGAGATGGTCCAGTGCATCAACAACGGCGAGGACTGCCAGTAGTCCTGGTCCGAGAACAGCCGAAAGCCGGCGGTGGGAATTCCCACCGCCGGCTTTCGGCTGTTTCCTCTTCGCCCGCGCGCTCAGCCGTGGTGGCCGCTGCCGCCGCCGTGACCGCCCTTGTTGTGGCTGCCGCCGGGGTTCATGTGCTCGGAGCCCTCTTCCATGGTGCCGCCGAGGGTGCCCTGGAGTGCCGTGACCGTCTTCTGCTGGCCGACGGCGACCCACTTGCGGCCGACGAGGTAGTAGCCGCCGTAGTCCTTGGCGCTGTTGAGCCATTCACGCTGGCCGCGGTCGGTGGAGAAGGTCGCCAGGACGTACTTGTCCTTGCCCTTCTTGCACAGCGCCTGGCGGATGGTGTCCGCGTCGGTCTGCATGTTCGGCTTGCAGTCGGCCTCGGCGGCGATGTGCTCCAGGCTGCCGGTCACCTCTTTCGGAACGGCCGCCTCGTCCTTGCCGCCGGATCCGCCGCAGCCGGTCAGCGCCAGTATCGCCACCGCGCCGCTCAGCGCGAGCATCGGTCGGGTCACCCTCATCTGTTCCTCCGGTCCTCATCGGCACGGTCCTGCCACGGCACGATCCGGACGCATGCCGCACGGAGCCCCGGCAAGAGGCTCTCGCCTTCGATACGGCTGCGGCGCCCGCCGTGCTCAAAATCCCGCTGCCCCGGTGTGCACGCGTGTGCGAGGGTGTCCGGGTGGATCAGGACTGGGAAGACCGTGTGGCCGCCCTCTGGGACCGTTTCGACGACTACGCCGAGACGGAGGAGGACGAGGCCCGCTTCCGCGCCGACGTCGACGCCCTCGTCGCCGAGCTGCCTCAGGGCAGTCCGCACGGCCCCTTCGAGCAGGCCTGCGCCTGGGACTCCACGGGCCGCTCCGACAAGGCGGTCTCTCTCTACCGGGAGGCGCTGGGGCTCGGCCTCGCCGACGTGAGCCCCTACAAGGCCCGCCGGACGAAGATCCAGCTGGCCAGCTCCCTGCGGAACATCGGCCGGGCCGAGGAGGGCGTCGCCCTGCTGACACCCGAACTGGTCGCGCCGTCCGACGAGCTGGACGACGCCGTACGCGCCTGTCTCGCCCTGTGCCTGTCGAACCTCGGCCGCGACCGGGAGGCCCTGGCGCTGGCCCTGGGCGCCCTGGCCCCGCATCTGCCGCGCTACCAGCGGTCGATGGCGAACTACGCCCGGCTGCTCGTGGAGCCCGGGGCGCACCCGGGGGCGTGACGCTGGGCAGCCAGGTGACCAACCAACGATTCGCTCGTTCTGCTGAACGTGCAGTCACAGGATGTCGCCCAGCGCCCCGCACCCCCCTCCCCCGCCGGCCCGGTGGTCGACGTCGAGCAGGCCGAGGCCGCCCTCGTCGAGCACTACCCGCGGCTCGTTCGGCTGGCCTACCTGGTCCTGCCACCCGGGCTGGGCCGCAGCCGCCGCGTCCTGACCGCCCACGCCCTCACCCAGCGGGCCCTGCCCCGCAACCGCACGCCGTCCCCGGTGATCCCGGCGCAGTCCACGGGGCGGGACGGCGACCCCGGCTACGCCCTGGTCCGTCTCCAGGTACTGCGCACGGCGCTGGAGGCGGGACTGCCGCTGAAGGCGAAGGCATGGCCCAAGAGGGCCCAGCTGCCTCCGCTGCTGCCGCACGTGTGGGGCCTGAAGCTGTTCCCTCGCTCCGGCGGCGCCGACGAACTCGCCCTCGACCAGCGGCTGTCCACCCTGTCCGGCCCGGCCCGGGCCGCCTACGCGCTGCGCGGCCTGGAGCGGCTCACGGACGACGGGGTGTGCGAGGTCCTCGCGGCTGCGGGCGTCGCCGACCCGGCGGGCGCGGTGCTGGAGGCCGGCGGGATCCCCGCCCAGTACGGGCTGCTCGACTCCCCCGAGTTCGACCCCTGCTCGCTCCAGGCGCGCCCCACCGACCTGATGCGCCGCCGCCAGCATCTGAAGGCCGCGCTGGCCGCCGGTGCCGCCCTGCTGGTGTGCGGGGCCCTGCTCGGTCTGCCCGGTGAGGGCTGGGGCCCAGAGGGTGCCGCGGCACCTCCGTATGCGCGGAACCCGGCCGCGCAGGCCGCCCTGGACCCGGCGAAGCTGACCCGGGTCCCGCCCACCGCGTGGCGCAGTTCGGCGCGCACCGACTTCTCCGTGTGGCCGGCCCGCGGCGACCGCACCGGCGACCATGCCCTGCTGCGCCGCGCCCTGGCCGTGTGGGCCCGCCCCGGCGAGACGGTCCAGGTGTCGGCGACCCCCGGCACCCTCTCCGGCGGCCCCGCCGGACCGCCCCAGCTGCTGTACGCGGGGACGGTCGACGCGGCGCGGGTGGTGATCCTCTACGACGGTCTGCGCATCGTCCGGTACGCCGAGCCGAAGGACGGCACGCAGGGCGCCGCCCTCGACTTCGCCCGGGTGGACGGGGCCGGCCGGGCCGAGGCGGGCGCGGTGGTCCTGGGCCGGTCCGACGGCAACGTCCGCTACCTGACGGCCCCCTGGGTGCGGAAGGCAGGCGAGCGGGACCTGATGAAGCCGGGCTCCGGCGCGATGAACCTCACGCTCACCGGCGGTGTGGCCGCGCCGCTGGCCAGCCCGGCCCTGCGGTCCGGCCCCTGCACCTCGTGGAACGTGCTGCAGGTGACCGACGGCGGCAGGACCCGGCTGCTGACCGACCTCGGCGAACTGGTGCCGGCCAGGCTCACCGCCGGACGGCCGGGCTCCCCCGGCGAGGTGTCCGGGGCCGCGGCGCTGCACACCTGGCAGCCGTTCGCCTGCTCGCTGGGCACGATGCGCTCGGCGGGGGTGCGGAGCGTCAACGCCTGGGCGTTCAACGAACAGCTCCTGCCCGACGCGAGCGGCTCGGCGGCATGGGTGTGCACACGGGCCGAGACCTGGCGGGGCGGCGGGGCACGGGTGCTGGCGCAGTTCCACACGCCGGGCGGGGCGTACGGCGCGGCGGCGGCGCAGGCAGAGAACGTCCCCGCCTGCGGGGCGCGTGATCCGCATGTGCTGGCCGGGGTGCTGTGGAAGTCGAAGGCCGGCGACTGGTACCTGCTGGCCGCCGGCAGCCGGAAGACGGCGTCGATCCGGGCGACGGGCGCGGTCAAGGGGGAGGCTCGGAGCAGTCTGCTGACCGTGCCGGCCGAGCAGGGGGCCAAGGCTCAGCTCAAGGGGACCCTGAAGGACGGGCGTTCGCTCCGCGGGCTGCGCTGACCGGGGGCGTACCCGGGGCCCGTGTGGTGAGGTCGGCGGAACACGGTGATCGATCCGGCCCGTTCGAGGCCGGAATCGATCGGTAAGGTGTTCGCATGACTACCGGGGTTCGCCGCAGATTGGGAGTCGAGGAGCGGCGGCAGCAGTTGATCGGCGTCGCCCTCGAACTGTTCAGCCGCCGCTCGCCCGACGAGGTCTCCATCGACGAGATAGCGACGGCCGCGGGCATCTCACGCCCGTTGGTCTACCACTACTTCCCCGGCAAACTCAGCCTGTACGAGGCCGCGTTGCAGCGCGCCTCGGACGATCTGGCGGCCCGTTTCGTGGAGCCGCACGAGGGCCCGCTGGGGGCGCGGCTGCTGCGCGTGATGCACCGCTACTTCGACTTCGTGGACGAGCACGGGCCCGGTTTCTCCGCCCTGATGCGTGGCGGTCCGGCCGTCGGCTCCTCGACGACCAACGCGCTCGTCGACTCCGTACGGCAGGCCGCGTATGTCCAGATCCTTTCGCACCTGGGCGTGGCCGATCCGCCCGCGCGCCTCGAACTGGTCGTCCGTTCCTGGATCTCGCTCGCCGAGTCGACGGCGCTGATCTGGCTGGACGGCCGGCGCATCCCGCGCGAGGAGCTGGAGCCGCAGCTCGTCAACGACTTCGCCGCGCTCGCCGCGGTGAGCGCCGCCTACGACGAGGAGATGGCGGAGCTGCTGCGCGGCGCCCTCGAGGACGAGCCGGCCGACGGCCCGTTCGCGCATCTGGTCGGCCGGCTCATCGCGCTGGCGGGCTGAGCGGTCGGTCTCAGCTCTCGTACTTCGCGTACGACGGGTCGAGGTCGCGGACCTCGGCGGAGGCGTGCAGCGCGAGCCCGGCGGCGGGCTTCACATGGGTCCGCAGCAACTCCAGCGCGGCCTCGGTGAGCCGGGCCTTGGTCTCGTCGGTGCGGCCGGCGAGCAGCGCGATGTGGACGTGGACGTGTGCGTGGCCCTCGGTCTCGGGGCCGACCACGATGTCCTCGGTCGGACGGAACCGGGTCTTGCACGCGGGCGGCTTGGCGGCCGCGATCTCGACCGTCGCCTCGTGCAGCGCCTTCGCGAATCCGGGCCGGTCGAAGCCGTCCGCGAGGTCGGCGGAATAGTCGACGGTGATCTGCGGCATCAGCACTCCTGTTCCAGGTCGGTGTGCCCACCCTAGCCGCGTGCGGGGTGGGGCGGGCCGCCGGTCGCGGTCCGCCCCACCCCACCGGGTGCGTTACCCCGCGGTCCGGGTGAAGACCGCGACCGTGCGCGCCGGCACGGCGAAGGTGCCGGACGCCTGCGCGTAGGCGGAGGACTTCGCGGTGGCGTCCGCGCCCGCCGCCTGCACCGGGTGCAGCCGGTAGCCGGTCCCGGCGAGTGCGGGGATGTGCTGCTCCTGCCGCTCGGGGGTGGCGTTGAAGACGACGACGAGGTCACCGAGCCGCATGGTGATCACGCCGGGCGTCTCGTCCTTGCCGGACAGCGGGAAGGAGAGCCGGGACTGCACCTGCGCGGCCGTGCCGAGGGAGAAGTCCTTCTCGGTGCTCCGGATCCGCAGCAGGTCGCGGTACGCGGCCGAGGTGCCCTCGATCTGCTCGCAGCCCACCTTGACGGTACTCAGCAGGGGCTTGGCGTACGGCCACTTGTCGGTGTTGTCGGCCGCCATGGGCAGTCCGCGGCCGAAGCCGTTGCCGTCCTCGCACCTCCAGTGGACGGCGTTGAACCAGTCTCCGCTGTCGTAGGAGTTGCGGTCCAGGGACTTGGAGCGCAGCAGGTCGGTGCCCGCCTGGGAGAGGGCCGGGCCCTGGGAGAGGGTGGCCGTGGCCATGGCGAGGACCTGCATCCGGGCACGGTCGGACGCGCTCGTCGTGGCGGGCAGCTTGAAGGCCAGGGCGTCGAACAGGGACTCGTTGTCGTGCGCGTCGGCGTAGGCGAGGGCGTCGCCCGGGGCGTCGGCGTATCCGGCGGGGGCGCCGTTGTAGTCGACGTCGGAGCCCTTCACCTCCTTGCCGCCGGTGTCGGTGAACCGGTAGCCGGCGAGGTTGCCGGAGAGGCCGACCTTGATGAGGTCCTGGTAGTGCAGGAGCCGGGCCTTCTGCGCGGCGGGCGTGCCGTTGTTCTCGGAGGAGTTGGGGTCGGTGTACAGGCCGGAGGCGAAGCCCTGGACGCCGGGGTCCTCGTCGAAGGGGCCGCCGCCGCGCACGGCGTCACGGGCCCGGTCGGAGAAGGTGGCGATGCCGGTGCCGGCCATGTTCTTCTGCGTGGCCTGGACGAACCGGGCGTCGTCGGCGACCTCGCCGAAGTTCCAGCCCTCGCCGTAGAGGATGATCTTCTTGCCGTCGACGCCGTCCTCGGCGGGGGTCAGCTCGTCGAGGGCCTTGCGGACGGCGATGATGTTGGCCTTCGGGTGGTGGCCCATGAGGTCGAAGCGGAAGCCGTCGACCTTGTACTCCCTGGCCCAGGTGACGATCGAGTCGACGACCAGCTTGCCCATCATGGCGTTCTCGGTCGCGGTGTTGGCGCAGCAGGTGCTGTTGGCGACCGAGCCGTCGGCCAGGAGGCGCTGGTAGTAGCCGGGCACGATCCGGTCCAGGACGGAGGTGTCCGCCTGGCCGCTCGCGGCGGTGTGGTTGTAGACGACGTCCATGACGACCCGCAGCCCGTCGTCGTTGAGGGACTTCACCATCTTCCGGAACTCGACCGTGCGGGCGGTGCCGTCCGGGTCGGTGGCGTAGGAGCCCTCGGGGACCGTGTAGTGGTACGGGTCGTAGCCCCAGTTGTAGGCGTCCTTCGCGGCGATCTTCCCGACGCACTCCTGCTGCTTGTCGGAGTCGGCGGGGAAGGAGGCCAGGTCGCAGTCGGTCCTCGCCTGGTCGGCCTTCCTCTCCGGGATGGTGGCGATGTCGAAGGCGGGCAGCAGGTGGACGTACGAGGTGCCCGCCTTCGCCAGCTCGCGCAGGTGCTTGGAGCCGTCGCTCGCCTTGTCGGTGAAGGCGAGGTAGGTACCGGGGTGCTTCGCCGTCCGGTCCTCCACGGAGAAGTCCCGGATGTGCAGCTCCTGGATCTGCGCGTCCCGCAGCGGCACGGCCTTCGGCTTGGTGTACGCCGACCAGCCGGCGGGCTTGAGCGCCTTGTCGTCCAGGTCGACGACGAGGCTGCGCTTCGAGTCGGCGGTCAGGGCGAGGGCGTAGGGGTCGGTGACCTTGTTGGTGACGACCTTGCGGACGCTGGGCGCCCAGACCGTCACGACGTACCGGTAGGGCTTGCCCTTCCAGGACGCCGGGCCGGTGACGGACCAGACGCCGGTGGCGCTGTCGCGGCGCATGGCGACGGTTCTGCCGTCGAGTTCCAGGGCGACGGACTGCGCGGTCGGCGCCCATACGGACAGGGTGGGGCGGCTCTTGTCGAACGTCGGCCCCAGGTCGGCCTTGGTGGCGCCGGGGTACAGGTCGTCGAGCACTCCGGCGGTCTGCACGCCGGTCGCCGCGAGTACTGCTCCGTTGGCCGCACGCTGGGTGGCGACGACCTGGCCGCGCAGGGCCTCGCGGACCCGGTCGCGGTCGCGCGGGTCGACGGTCCAGGCGTCGTACTCCTTCAGGTGCGGGAACTTCGCCTTCTGGGCGTCGGTCAGCTCCCCCTTCGACAGGCGCAACCACTTGGCGTCGCCGGTCAGGGCGCCGTCCTCGGCCTTGATCGAGCCGTCACGGGAGTACAGCAGCTGGGTGGAGGCGGCGGCGTCGGAGCCGTTCCAGGCGAGGGTGTTCCGGTCGATCCAGACGGCCTTGGAGGTCGTCAGGTCGAGGGCGGCCGCGCTGCCCGCGGGCTGCGGGAGCAGGTACTTCTCCTGGCCGTTCACCAGCCACACCTCGTGGCCGTTCGCCTTGAGGTCGAGCGACTGGTCGGTGGGCAGGTCCTTCTCGTCGCCCTTGTGGAGGATGTAGCTGAGACTGGTGGCTCCGTCGGTGAGCGGTACCTCGAAGACTGCGCCATAGGTATCAGTCTTGACCGGCTTGAGGGGGTTCGACCAGTCGGTGGGGTTCGCTGCGCCGGTCCAGACGTGCAGCCCCCAGCCGTCGTGGTTCCCGTCGGCCCGGTGGTAGTGCAGGACGGCCTTGGTCTTGTCGGGCGCCGGGTGGGCGGGCCGCTCGGTGGTGACGGTGTCCTTGCCCTGCTCGATCCAGATCTCGCCGGTCTTGGTGACGTCGATCGTGCGGTCTGCGGCGATGTCCTTGGTGCCGTCCTTGTCGATGACGAGGAAGCCGACGTTCGAGGCACCGGGCTTGAGCTTGACCCAGGCGAAGGCGCCGTAGGCGTCCCGGCCGGTGAAGGGGTGGCTCTTCGGCCACTCGGTGGCCTCGCCCTCGGCGAGGTCGCCCCAGGCGTACAGGCCCCAGTCGGTGTAGTCGCCGTCCGTGCGCTTGTAGTGGACGATCGCGTAGTCGCGGGAGGAGGCGGTGGGCGGCTCGGGGGCGGGCGGAGTGCCGGTGGTGGAGGCGGCCAGGGCGCTCGCGGTACGGCCGGTGGTGTCGACGACGACGGCCTTGTAGCGCAGGGCCGTGCCGGGGGCGACGTTCTTCCCGATGGTGTGGGTGACCTTGTACGGGGCGTGGTCGGCGGAGCCGAGGACCTGCCACTTTCCGTTGCCGGTCTGGGCGGCGAAGACGACCCGGTTGAGCTGCCCGCCGTCGACGTCGGCGGTGACTTCGACCGTGCCGGTGGCGCCGGGCGCCGGGGCCTTGACGGTGAGCGTGGGCGCGGTGGCGGGCTTGGCGAGCCTTCCGGCCGCCTTCAGGACGATCGCCGAACCGGCCGGGACGGTGACGGTGAGCTTCTTGCCGCTGTCGCTCGTGAGAGCGGCGTCGGTGCCGTACACGCCCTTGAAGGTCATGCCGGCCGAGCCCGTCGGGAAGGTCGCGGTCTTCTTCTCTTCGGCGTTGTTGAAGGCGACGACGTACTCGGTGCCGGTCTTGGCGTCCGTGCGGGAGAAGGCGTAGACGCCCGGGCCGTCGGCCGCGTACCGCTCCTGCTGGACGCCGTCGGTGAGGGCCGGGTTGGCCTTGCGGAGCTTGGCGAGGGCACTGATCTGCCGGTAGAGGGGCGCCTTCGTGTCGTAGGCGTCCTCGGCGTGGGTGCGGTCGGTGCCGATGCGGTCGTCGTCGAGGTAGTCGGCGGTACGTGAGGCGAACATGCTCTGCCGGGCGTCCTTGTCGCCGCCCGGGCCGGTGAAGCCCTGCTCGTCGCCGTAGTAGACGACGGGGTTGCCGCGGCTGAGGAACATCAGCTCGTTGGCGAGCTCGTCCTTGGCGAGGATCTCGGCGTCGGTGGCCTTGGGGTTGTCCTGCTTGAGGAACGACCCAATGCGGCCCATGTCGTGGTTGCCGAGGAAGGTGACCTGCTCGTACGCGTTGGCCTTGGCGGTCGTGTACTTGTAGTCGTCGCCGAAGACGGCCGCGAGTCTCTGAGCGCTGCCGCCCTGGGAGGCGTACTGGCGGGCGGCCTCCTGGAAGGGGAAGTCGAGCGTGGCGTCGAGGCGGCCCTGGGTGACGTACGGGGCGGTGACGTTCGTGTCGGCCGAGTAGACCTCGCCGAACATGAAGAAGTCGTCCCGGCCGCGCTTGGCGGCGTACGCGTCGAGGGCGGTGGCCCACTGCGTCCAGAACTCCATGTCGACGTGCTTCACGGTGTCGATCCGGAAGCCGTCGACGTCGAAGTCCCGCACCCACCGCTGGTAGATCTTCTCCATGCCGTGGACGACCTCGGGCCGCTCGGTCCACAGGTCGTCGAGCCCGGAGAAGTCGCCGTGGGTGGAGCTCTCACCGGCGAAGGTGGAGTCGCCGCGGTTGTGATACATCGTCGGGTCGTTGAGCCACGACGGCACCTTGTTCTTCTTGGTGACCACCGGGGTGCGCGGGAAGGAGTCCCGGTCGACCGCCGGGAAGTCGCGCCGCCCGTCGGCGTAGTCGGCGTCGTCGAAGGGCACACCGTCCTTGGTCAGGTACGGGAAGGCGCCCTTGGAGAGGTAGTCGTAGGACTTCTCCTCGTAGTCGACGACGTCGGCGGTGTGGTTGGTGATGACGTCGAAGAAGACCTTCATGCCCTTGTCGTGGGCCTTGTCGATGAGGGTCTCGAGGTCCTTGTTGGTGCCGAAGTGCGGGTCGACCTGGGTGAAGTCCGTGATCCAGTAACCGTGGTAGCCGGCCGAGGCGTTCACCCCGGTGCCCTGCACGGGCTGGTTCTTGAAGAGGGGGGCCATCCAGAGGGCGGTGGTGCCCAGGCCCTTGATGTAGTCGAGCTTCTTGGTCAGACCCTTGAGGTCGCCGCCCTGGTAGAAGCCCTTGTCGGTGGGGTCGTAGCCGGTCGACAGGCGTGAACCGGTCAGGCCGCCCTTGTCGTTGCGCGGGTCGCCGTTGGCGAAACGGTCCGGCAGGACGAAGTAGAACTGTTCACGGGTGGCGTCGTGCCGGGCGGGCTGGGCGGCCAGCTTGGCGTCGGAGGGGGGCGGAGGCGGTGTGTCGGCCCGCGCCGTGAGGGGCTGGACGAGCGCTGCGGCCAGCGCGGTCACGGTGACCGCAGCGACCCGTCCGGCATGGGTGGTTCGGCGCCTCGACGGCGTCGGCCATCTCGGTATCACAGATGGGCTCCTTGCGATTACGGCTCTTCGGGTCCGACCCCGCGTGACCGTATCGCCGCCGCAACACTTACAGCAAGAGGCTTGAAACCATCGGAAAGAACTTTCAGTCCGCCGCTCAGCAGCTCGACTTGCCCGCGTGGATCGCCAGAGCCCTGTCCGAGCCGAGGGTGGCGGTGAACCGGCCTTCGGAGTCGACCGTCACGCTGGTGTTGCGCTGCACGTCGCAGTACGTCCCCGCGGGCAGCGAGGTCTGGTAGGTCCGGCTCACCGGGCCCGACTCGTGGTTGATGGCCACGAAGCCCTTGTTTCCCCGGCCGAAGGCGATGGCGTCGCCTCCGTTGTCCCACCAGTTCGTGACGGCCTCGCCCCGGGTGGCGTTGCGGAAGGCCACCATGGACTTGATCTCGGGCCAGTTGTGCTGGCACTTCCAGCCGTCCTGCCAGCAGGCGTTCACCGCGCCCCCGGCGGGCGGTCCCGCGTCCGCGTCGGAGAACTCGTACCCGGAGTTGATGTCGGGGGCGCCGTAGGGCCAGGCCAGCATGAAGACGTTGGCCAGGGTGTAGGTGGCGTTGTCCTTGTAGCTGAGGGTCGAGCCGTTGCGCTCGGTGTCGTGGTTGTCGACGAAGACACCGGAGACGCCGCTGCTCATGTAGCCCCAGCCCTCGCCGTAGTTCTTCAGATAGGCGAGGTTCTCGTTGTTGAAGACCCGCTTGAGGTCGTAGGCGTAGCGGAACTCCTGGACGTCGCCGTGGCCCGTGTACTCGGTGGGCTGGACGGCCTCTCCGCTGCCGTAGATGACCTCCTGCTTCCAGTACACCGACGGGTTCGACAGCCGCGACTTGATGTTCGCCAGGTCGGCCGCGTCCATGTGCTTGGCCGCGTCGATGCGGAAGCCGTCGACGCCGAGGGAGAGCAGGTCGTTCATGTAGCCGGCGATCGCGCCGCGGACGTAGTTCTCGCCCGTGTCGAGGTCGGAGAGGCCGACCAGTTCGCAGTGCTGGACGTTCCAGCGGTCCTGGTAGTTGCCGATCCGGCTGGTGCAGTCGTCGAAGTCGTACGACGAGTACAGACCGGGATAGGTGTACTTGCCGTACGACGAGCCGCCGGTGCCGGTGCCGCCGCCGGCCGCCATGTGGTTGACGACCGTGTCCACGACGACCTTCACACCGGCCGCGTGACAGGTGTTCACCATGTTCCGGAAGGCCGTCCGGTCACCGAGCCGGCCGGCGATCTTGTAGCTGACCGGCTGGTACGAGGTCCACCACTGCGGGCCCTGTATGTGCTCGGCGGGCGGGGAGACCTGCACGGAGCCGTATCCTGCGGGCCCGAGAGCGGTGGTGCACTCGCGGGCGACCGCGGCGAAGTTCCACTCGAACAGGACGGCGGTGACGTCCTTGGTGCCAGGTGGGGATGCCTGTGCGCCAGTCGGGTTCATGACAACCGACGCGGCGAGCGCGACGGCGGTGGCGAGGTATCTGCGTGCCATGTGGGGTTTCCTTCTTCGTTGAAGGTTCTTGCAGCAAGGTTCAGAAACCTTGCGGTGACGCAGATAGTAGAGGCCCGCCGCCCGAAAGGGCAGCGGGCCGTACCGAATTCAACGGAAGATCAGGCGCGGGCCTCGGGGATCGCGGTGGTCCACCACACCGTGGTGTCGGCCGGCACCTTCGCCTCGTCGTCGACCTGCACGATCTCGCCGCTCGCCACCAGCACCCGGCCGTACGCCGGCATCGCCACCGACTCCCCGGTGGTGTTGGCGACGCACACGAACTCCCCGCGCCGGAAGGCCAGCACGCCCTCGGGCGCCCGCAGCCACTCCACGGACGTGCCGGCGCCGAGGTCGGGCTGCTCGCGGCGCACGGCGAGCGCGGCCCGGTACAGCTCCAGGGTCGAACCGGGCTCGCCGGTCTGCGCCTCGACGCTCAGCTCGCCCCAGCCCTCCGGCTGCGGCAGCCAGCTCCCGCCGTCGCCGAAACCGTACGACGATCCCGTCCGGGTCCACGGGATCGGCACCCGGCAGCCGTCGCGGAAGCCGTCCTGACCGGCCCCCCGGAAGTAGGCCGGGTCCTGACGCACCTCGTCCGGCAGGTCGACGACGTCGGGCAGGCCGAGCTCCTCGCCCTGGTAGACGTAAGCCGAGCCGGGCAGCGCCAGCATCAGCAGGCTCGCGGCCCGGGCCCTGCGCAGGCCCAGCTCGCGGTCGCCGGCCAGGCGGATCTGGGTGCCGAGGCCGGGCGGGTTGGCGAAGCGGGTGGCGTGCCGGGTCACGTCGTGGTTGGACAGCACCCAGGTGGCGGGGGCGCCGACCGGGCGCATGGCCTCCAGGGTGCGGTCGATGACCTCGCGCATCTCCTCGGCGTCCCAGTGGGTGCTGAGGTACTGGAAGTTGAAGGCCTGGTGCAGCTCGTCGGGGCGGACGTAGTTCGCGGTGCGCTCGATGGTCGGGGTCCAGGCCTCCGCCACGAAGATGCGCTCGCCCGCATACTCGTCGAGGATCAGCCGCCACTGCCGGTAGATCTCGTGCACGCCGTCCTGGTCGAAGAACGGCATGACATCGTTGCCCAGCAGTTTCACCTGGTCGTGGGTTCCAAGGTCGGGCAGCCCCTCGGCCTTCACCAGGCCGTGGGCGACGTCGACCCGGAAGCCGTCGACGCCCATGTCCAGCCAGAAGCGCAGGATGGAGCGGAACTCGTCGCCGACGGCCGGGTGCTCCCAGTTGAAGTCGGGCTGCTCGGGGGCGAAGAGGTGCAGGTACCACTCGCCGGGCGTGCCGTCGGGCTCGGTGACGCGGGTCCACGCCGGGCCGCCGAAGATCGACTCCCAGTCGTTGGGCGGCAGTTCGCCGTTCTCGCCCTTGCCGGGGCGGAAGTGGTAGCGGTCCCGCAGCGAGGAGCCCGGGCCCTCGGCGACGGCCCGCTTGAACCACTCGTGCTGGTCGGAGGAGTGGTTCGGGACGAGGTCGACGATGATCCTGAGGCCCAGCCGGTGGGCGTCGCGGATCAGCGCGTCGGCGTCCAGCAGATTGCCGAACATGGGGTCGACGGCCCGGTAGTCGGCGACGTCGTAGCCGGCGTCGGCTTGGGGCGAGGCGTAGAAGGGGCTGAGCCACACGGCGTCCACGCCGAGGTCGCGCAGGTACGGCAGACGGGTGCGGACACCCTCCAGGTCGCCCATGCCGTCACCGTTGCTGTCGGCGAAGCTGCGCGGGTACACCTGGTAGATCACCGCGTCCCGCCACCAGTCGCGGCGCTTGGCCACGGCGACGGCGGACGCGGGGGTGGGGGCAGGTGCAGCTGAGTGCTGGCTCATGTCGTCCTTGATGCGTAACTGGGGTGTGGTCATGTGAGGTGTGAGTGGGATGACGAGGTGGCCGCGGCACAGCGGGGTCGGATGGGCACCGCGGCCACCTCGGGCTTCTGGAGTACGGTTCGGCAACGCCCTGGGGGGCGCGGGGAACTGCGCGAGCGACCACGGCGGCGCCGCGGCCGAGCGACGACCTGCCGCGGCTCCACCAGCGGAGCGTGCGTCACCCCTTGGTGCCACCGGCCGTCAGTCCGGTCACCAGGTTCTTCTGCACCAGGTAGAAGAACAGGGCAGCCGGTATCGCGATCAGCACAGCCGTCGCGGCCATCAGGTTGCGCTGCGCGTCGTGCTCGCTCACGAACGTCTGCAGACCGACGGCGAACGTGTAGTTGCCGTCGCTCAGCATGAACGTGGAGGCGAACGCGACCTCACCGAAGGCCGTGAGGAAGCTGTAGAAGGCCGCGACAGCGAGCCCGGGCTTGGCGAGCGGCAGGATGAGCCGCGCGAACGTGCCGAAGGGGGTCAGCCCGTCGACGCGCCCGGCCTCGTCGATCTCGAACGGGATGGTGTCGAAATAGCCCTTCATCAGCCAGGCGCAGTACGGCACGATCGTGGTGCAGTTGACAAGGATGAGACCAAGGTAGCTGTCGATGAGCTGCAGATCCGAGAGGATCTGGTACATCGGCACGATCAGTACCGCGATCGGGAACATCTGGGTGACCAGCAGCACCCACATCAGCTTGCGGTAGCCGGGGAAGCGCATGCGGGAGACGGCGTAGCCGGTGGACGCGGCGACGATGACACCGATGAACGTCGTGCCGAGCACTACGACCAGCGTGCTCTTCAGCCAGTCGAAGAAGCTGGTGTCCTGCAGGACGAACGCGTAGTTGTCGAACGTCATCTTGCCCCAGATGCGCCCGGGGTGGAGGTAGTCGTCCTTGTCCGGTCCGAGGGACAGGAAGAACAGCCAGGCGACCGGGAAGAGGGCGGTCAGGCTCGCGACGATCAGCACGGCGTGCGAGGCCAGGGAGGCGCCGATGCCGCGTTCGCCGCGGCCGCGGACCTTGCCGGGGGCGTTCGCGGGGCGCCGCTCGCCGGCCGGGGCGGAGGTCTCGACGGTGGTCGTACTCATGGGGGACTCCTGCCTCAGATCGCGAGCTGCTGCTCGTTGCGGTTCAGCCAGCGGCGGTAGAAGGAGGTGAAGACGATCAGGATGGACAGGAGCAGGATTCCGTAGGCGGCGGACTGGGCGTAGTCGCGCGGCTGCTGACCGAAGCCCAGCTGGTAGGCCCACGTGACGAGGATCTGGGCGTCGGGTGCGGTGTTGCCGAACAACAGGAAGATGATGGCGAACTGGTTGAAGGTCCAGATGACGCCGAGGAGTACGACCGTCGTGCTGACGGACCGCAGACCGGGCAGGGTGACGTAGCGGAACCGCTGCCAGGCGTTGGCGCCGTCCATCTCGGAGGCCTCGTACAGGCTCGCGTCGATCGACTGCAGGCCGCCGAGGAGCGAGACCATCATGAACGGCACACCGCACCAGGTGTTGACCATGATCGCGGCGAACCGCTGCCAGAAGGTGTCCTCCAGCCACAGCGGTGTCGGCAGGCCGAGGCCTTCCAGGGCGGTGTTGATGACGCCGCCGTCCGCGAGCATGAACCGCCAGCCGAAGACGGTGACGAAGGTCGGCACCGCCCAGGGCAGGACGAGGATCATCCGGTAGAGGGTGCGGCCGCGCAGCTTCTGGTTGAGCAGCAGGGCGAGGCCGAGACCGATGCCGTAGTGCAGGGCGACACAGGCCGCCGTCCAGAAGACCGTCCACAGGAAGTGCGACCAGAAGCGGTCGTACGCCGTCGGGCCCCAGAGGATGTCGGCGTAGTTGTCCAGGCCGATGAACCGGTACGTGGCGTCGATGTGGTTGACGCCGATCGTGCGGGCGGTGTTGAGGCTGGTGGCGTCGGTGAGGGTGAGGTACAGGCCGTACACCAGCGGGTACACCACGAGGACGCCGAGCACGACGGCCACCGGGGCGATCATCGCGTAGGCGTACCAGTGCTTGTGGAAGCCGTTCTTCAGCCGCTGGGCCGGCCCGGGTCGCGGTTCCCGCTCACCGCGCCGCTTGCCGGTCGCTCGGTCGATGGCGACGGTCATGGTTCGACACCTTCTGGAGGTTCAAGGAGGTCTAGGGGGCTGCCCGGGCTCAGGCGCGGGCCGGTGGCCGCCGGATCCCGTCCCTCATGGCAGGGGATCCGGCGGCCACCCGGCGGTCACTTGGAGAAGTCGGGCACCAGCTTGGCGATGGCGGTCTCGGCGTTGCCGAGGCCCTTGTCGAGGGACTCCTTACCGCCGGCGATCTTGATCAGCTCGTCGTCGAGCGGACCCCACAGGGAGCTGTACTCCGGCAGCGCCGGGCGCGGCTGGGCGCTGGACAGCACGCTCTGGTAGCCGGCGATGCCGGGATCGGCCTTGACCTTGTCGGTGTAGGCGTCCTCGCGGGTGGGGAGCGTGGAGTTCTTCAGCGCGATGGTCTCCTGCGCCTTGGCCGAGGTCATGAACTTCACGAACTTCAGCGAGGCCTCCTGGTGGGCCTTGTCCGAGCCCGCGTACACGGAGAGGTTGTGGCCGCCGGTCGGGGCGCCCGCCTTGCCGGTGGAGCCGGCCGGAACGGTGGCGATGCCGAGGTTGCTCTTGTCCTTGAAGGCCGAGCCCTTGTAGAAGTTCGTGATCTCCCACGGGCCCTGGACGATCGAGGCGACCTTGCCGTTGACGAACGCGTCCTGGATGTGGGCGTAGGCGTCGGCGGTGGTGTCGGCCTTGTGCAGGCCCTTGCCGGAGAAGAGGCCCTGCCAGGTGCCGTAGGCCTTCTTGGCCTCGGGCGAGGTGACGGTGATCTTCTTGGCGTCGGCGTCGACGGTGTCGGTGCCCTCGCCGTAGAGGAAGGACTGGGCGTAGTAGGCCTGGGTGGAGCCCCAGTAGCCGTCGACGCCGGTCTTGCCCTTGATCGTGGCGGCGGCCTTCTTCAGGTCGTCCCAGGACTTGGGCGCCTCGACTCCGGCCTTCTTGAACAGGGCCTTGTTGTAGACGAAGGCGAGGGTGTCCGTGGTGAAGGGGACGCCGTAGGTCTTGCCCTCGTACTTGGCCTGCTCGATCAGGCTGGGCTGGAACTTGTCCTGCTCGGCGAGGGCCTCGGTGCCGTCCAGCGGCGCGAAGAAGCCCTTCTTGGCGAAGGCGGGGGTCCAGCCGACCTCGGAACGCAGCACGTCCGGGGCACCCTTGGAACCGGCGGCGGTGTCGAACTTGACCTGCGCCTGGTCGAAGGGGACGTTGACGTACTTGACCTTGATGTCCTTGTTGGCAGCCTCGAACTGCTTCACCAGGGCCTGGTACGTCGGCGCCTCGTTGGTGGCGTTGGAGGTGTCCCACCAGGTGATGGTGACCGGGCCGTCGGCCTCGTCGCCACTGTCGCTACCGCCGCAGGCCGTCGCCGCCAGGGCGAGGGACGCCACCAGCGCGGTGGCCGCTATGCCACGCCGCATGAGTTCTCCTTGAAGGTGAAAGCCCGTTGTGCTGCCGACTGCGCCGATGGGGGCGCCCCCACGCCTCTTCGCAGTGGGGGTGGCCGGGCGTCGGTGAGATTAGCCGCGCTGCAACGACTTGCGAAAGACCTTGCAGCAAAAAGTTGCAAGGGGTGCGGATGGTTATCCCGCCGTGACCTCGTCTCGATCGCACGGGGGCCTTGATTTCCGCATGCCCGGCGGGCAGTCGGACGGTTGTGCAAGACTCTGCAAGCACTTGCCATCCGTGTCCGCCGGGGGAATCATCCGTTGCGGATCGGACGCCGACCAGGAATCTCGAGGGACCGCGATGACCAAGCCACCCGCAGCGGGCCGCGCGACGGCGCGCACCAGGCGTCCCGTCGGTGTGCAAGGCGAACACCGGCCGCTACAGTCCGGTGCTGTGACCACACGGCTTGCCGACATCGCGTTGCAGGCGGGGGTGAGCGAAGCGACCGTCAGCCGCGTCCTCAACGGGAAGCCGGGCGTCGCCGCCACCACCCGCCAGTCCGTGCTGGCCGCTCTCGACGTACTGGGCTACGAACGCCCGGTGCGCCTGCGCCAGCGCAGCGAGGGGCTGGTCGGGCTGATCACCCCGGAGCTGGAGAACCCGATCTTCCCGGCCCTGGCGCAGGTCATCGGCCAGGCGCTGACGCGGCAGGGCTACACGCCGGTGCTGGCCACCCAGACCCCGGGCGGCTCGACCGAGGACGAGCTGACCGAGATGCTCGTCGACCGGGGGGTCGCCGGCATCATCTACGTCTCCGGACTGCACGCCGACACCACCGCCGACATGCAGCGCTACGACCGGCTGCGCGCCCAGGGCGTGCCCTACGTGCTGGTCGACGGTTTCTCGCCGAAGGTGCAGGCGCCGTTCATCTCCCCCGACGACCGGGCGGCGATGAGCCTCGCGGTCACGCACCTGGTGTCCCTCGGGCACACCAGGATCGGCCTGGCCCTCGGGCCCAAGCGGTTCGTGCCGGTGCAGCGCAAGATCGAGGGGTTCGTGCGCACGATGCAGGACCAGTTGGGGCTGCGCGCCGAGACCGTCGAGTCGGAGCTGGTGCAGCACTCCCTGTACACCCTTGAGGGTGGTCAGGCGGCGGCCACGGCGTTGAT
Source organism: Streptomyces sp. NPDC013187 (assembly GCF_042899705.1). Taxonomy (NCBI): domain Bacteria; kingdom Bacillati; phylum Actinomycetota; class Actinomycetes; order Kitasatosporales; family Streptomycetaceae; genus Streptomyces; species Streptomyces sp. NPDC013187. The sequence continues at coordinate 84,592 of NZ_JBIBAF010000005.1, forward strand.
CGACCGGAACTGCACGGCCGTGGTGTGCGCCAGCGACATGATGGCGCTGGGCGCGATCCGGGCGGCCCGGCAGCTCGGTCTGGACGTGCCGAAGGACGTCTCCGTGGTGGGCTTCGACGACTCCCCGCTGATCGCCTTCACCGACCCGCCCCTCACCACGATCCGCAAGCCGGTCCCGGCCATGGGCCAGGCGGCCGTGCGCACCCTGCTCGAGGAGATCGGCGGGACGCCCGCGCCGCACAGCGAGTTCGTGTTCATGCCGGAACTGGTGGTGCGCGGTTCGACCGCTTCGGCCCCCGGGGAACGCGGTCGTTCCTGAGGTACGCGGCCTGATGCCGACGTAGGACATGCGGCCCGGGCGGGGCCGCGGGATGATCGGTGGAGAAGTCCTTTTCTGGCAGACTCTGCGCCTATGGGTGAAACGACCGTAACGAAGCCGGAGGGCCTGGAAGCGGCCCTCCCGGAGCCCGTTGCGGCCGATCCGGGGCGTAGTCGCCCGCTGCGCCGGCTGCGCACCCCGCACCGGCCCCGGTTCTGGTTCGAGATCCTGCTGATCGCGGTGAGTTACTGGACGTACTCGCTCGTCCGCAACGCCGTGCCCGAGCAGAAGGCCGAGGCGCTGCACAACGCCGACTGGATCTGGCGGGCCGAGCACCATCTCGGCATCGCCGTGGAGGAGTCGGTCAACCAAGCGGCGGACTCGGTCCATTGGCTCATCGTCGGGATGAACTACTACTACGCGACGCTGCACTTCATCGTCACGCTGGGTGTGCTGGTGTGGCTGTACCGTCGCCATCCCGGACGGTACGCGGCGACCCGTCTGGTGCTGTTCGCGACCACCGCCGTCGCCCTGGTCGGCTACTACCTGTATCCGCTGGCGCCCCCGCGGCTGATGAACGGCGGCGACTTCATCGACACGGTCATGGTCCACCAGACCTGGGGTTCGATGGCGTCGGGCGATCTGAAACACATGTCCAACCAGTACGCCGCGATGCCGTCGATGCACATCGGCTGGTCCGTGTGGTGCGGGTTGACGATCTTCGCCCTGGCGTCGGTCCCCTGGGTGCGGCTGCTGGGCCTGCTGTACCCGGCGCTGACGCTGGTGGTCATCGTCGCGACGGCCAACCACTTCTGGCTTGATGCGGTCGGCGGCCTGCTGTGCCTGGCCTTCGGGTTCACGGTCGCGCGGCTCTGGTACGGGAGGCAGCCGTACGCGCTGCCGAGGGTGGCGCCAAAGCGCAGGCGCGGCGGGTCACGGTCCTCGGCTGCGGTACGGCCCCAGGGCGTCCGGAGTGGGCGTCCCTAGCGCTCGGCGACGCCGTAGAACAGTTCCTCCACCACACCGCGCGCCCGGCGTGCCGTGCGGCGGTACGCGTCCAGCATGTCGCCCGCGTGGCCCGGGCCGTGGCCCAGGTACCTGCCCACGGCGGCCAGTTCCCGGGGTTCGGTCGGGAACGTGTCGCCGGCCCGGCCGCGGACCAGCATCACCGCGTTGCGGACGCGGGTCGCGAGGACCCAGGCCTCGTCGAGGATCGCCGCGTCCTGGTCCGTGATGAGCCCGGCGGTGCGGGCGGCGGCCAGGGCCTCGCGGGTGCGGGTGGTGCGCAGGGCCGGCTGCGTCGAGCCGTGCCGCAGTTGCATGAGCTGCACGGTCCACTCCACGTCGGACAGGCCGCCCGGCCCGAGCTTGGCGTGCAGCTTGGGGTCGGCGCCGCGCGGCAGCCGCTCGGACTCCATGCGGGCCTTGAGGCGTCGGATCTCGCGCACGGCCTCGTCGGAGAGCCCGTCCGCCGGGTAGCGCAGCGGGTCGATCAGCTCGATGAAGCGACGGCCCAGGTCCTCGTCGCCGGCGACGGGCTCGGCCCGCAGCAGCGCGTGCGACTCCCAGGTCAGGGCCCACCGGCGGTAGTACGCCTCGTACGAGGTGAGGGTGCGGACCAGCGGGCCCGACTTGCCCTCCGGACGCAGGTCGGCGTCGATGAGCAGGGGCGGGTCGGCGCTGGGGATCTGCAGGAGGCGGCGCATCTCGGAGACGACCTTGTTGGCCGCCTGGGAGGCTTCCCGCTCGTCGACGCCGTCGCGCGGTTCGTGTACGAACAGCACGTCCGCGTCGGAGCCGTAGCCCAGCTCGTGGCCGCCGAACCGGCCCATGCCGATGATCGCGAACCGGGTGGGCAGCTCGTCGCCCCAGCCGTCGCGCACGACCGCGCGGAGCGTGCCGGCCAGGGTCGCGGCGGTCAGGTCCGACACCGCGCCGCCGACCCGGTCCACCAGGGCGCCCTGGTCGGCCTCGGCGGGCTGCTCCTCGGTGCCGTAGGAGCCGACGATGTCGGCGGCGGCCGTGCGGAACAGCTCGCGGCGGCGCACCCCGCGGGCCGCCGTGACGGCCTGGGCGGCGCCGTCGGCCCGGCGCACGGCGGCGAGTATCTCCTGCTCCAGATGGGCGCGCGATCGGGGTTCCAGACCGCCGCCGTCCCCGTCGCCGAGCAGCGCGACCGCCTCCGGGGCGCGCATCAGCAGGTCGGGCGCGAGCCGGCCGGCGGACAGCACCCGGGCGAGGTTCTGCGCGGCGGCGCCCTCGTCCCGCAGCAGCCGCAGGTACCAGGGGGTCTTGCCGAGCGCGTCCGAGACCTTGCGGAAGCCCAGCAGGCCCGCGTCCGGGTCGGCGGAGTCGGCGAACCAGCCGAGCAGCACGGGGAGCAGGGTGCGCTGGATGGCGGCCTTGCGGGTGACGCCGGAGGCCAGCGCCTCCAGGTGGCGCAGGGCGGAGGCGGGGTCGGCGTAGCCGAGGGCGACCATGCGTTCCCGGGCCGCCTCGGTGCTCAGCCGGGCCTCGCCGGTCGCGAGCTGGGCGACCGCGTCGAGCAGCGGCCGGTAGAAGAGCTTTTCGTGCAGACGGCGTACGACACCCGCGTGCCGCCGCCACTCGCGGTGCAGGTCGGCGACCGGGTCCGTGCGCAGGCCGAGGGAGCGGCCGATGCGGCGCAGCTCGGCCTCGTCCTCGGGGACGAGGTGGGTGCGGCGCAGCCGGAACAGCTGGATGCGGTGCTCCATGGAGCGCAGGAAGCGGTAGGCCTCGTCGAGCTGGGCCGCGTCGGACCGGCCGACGTAGCCGCCGGCGGCGAGGGCCGCGAGCGCGTCCAGGGTCGTGCCGCTGCGCAGGGAGGTGTCGGCCCGGCCGTGCACCAGCTGGAGCAGCTGCACGGCGAACTCGACGTCCCTGAGGCCGCCCGGCCCCAGCTTCAGCTGGCGGTCGACCTCGCCGACGGGGATGTTCTCCACGACCCGGCGGCGCATCTTCTGCACGTCGGGCACGAAGTTCTCGCGCTCGGCGGCCTTCCAGACCAGGGGCTGGACGGCGGCCACGTACTCCGCGCCGAGGTCGAGGTCGCCGGCCACCGGGCGGGCCTTGAGCAGCGCCTGGAACTCCCAGGTCTTCGCCCAGCGCTGGTAGTAGGCGAGGTGGCTGGACACGGTCCGCACGAGGGGGCCGTTGCGGCCCTCGGGCCGGAGGTTGGCGTCGACCGGCCAGATGGAGCCCTCGACGGTGGTCTCGGAGCAGATCCGCATCATGTGCGAGGCGAGCCGGGTCGCGGCGCGTACGGCCTTGGTCTCGTCGGCTCCCTCGGTGGCCTCCCCGACGAAGATGACGTCCACGTCCGAGACGTAGTTCAGCTCGTGGCCGCCGCACTTGCCCATGGCGATCACCGCGAGGCGGCACAGGGCGGCGTCGTCGGGCGCGGCCGCCTCGGCGATCCCGAGGGCGGCACGCAGCGTGGCGGTGGCGAGGTCGGCCAGCTCTGCGGCCGATTCGGCGACGCCGGTCGTGCCGCAGACGTCCCGGGCGGCGATGGACAGCAGGCAGCGCCGGTAGGCGACGCGCAGGGAGACCGGGTCGGTGGCCTCGGCGAGGCCGGCCTCGAACTCCTCCACCCCGGGGTGCAGGTCGTACGCCTCGTACATGACGAGTGCCTGCCAGTCGTCCGGGTGCCGGGTGAGGTGGTCGGCCAGGGCCGTGGAGGCGCCGAGGACACCGAGGAGGCGGTCGCGCAGCGGCTTGGAGGAGATCAGCGTGTCGAGCAGTTCCCGGCGGGCGCCGGGGCCGTGCTGGGCCTCCAGCAGCCGGACGAGTCCGAGCAGGGCGAGATCGGGGTCGGCGGTGGCGCCCAGCGCCTCCAGCAGGACCGGGTCGTCGCGCAGGGGCGCGAGCTCGGGGCTGTCCAGGAGCCGTTCGGCGGCGGACGCGTCGGTGAAGCCGTGCCGCAGCAGCCGTGTGAAGGTGCTGCTCCTGCGCCCCGGCACCGCCGTCATCCGGGCCTCCCTCGCACTGTTCCTCGGACATGGGTCGGATCAAGGTCGTACCGCTTTGAGCCTAACCGCACAGGCCGGGGGAAGCGCCGGGGAGTTCGGCAGGCGGACGGGGTGCGCGCGTGGCCAGGCGGACCGGCCGTGCGGGTGAGGCGCGGTACGGCCGTTGGTGGCGTTCCGCGGGACGTGAAGACCATTTCCGCCACGGCACGGGTCCGGTGGCCGTCCACTCGGTGGCGCCGCCCGGCGTTTTCGGCTTCGGTGAGGGGAGCCGTTCAGCCGGCTTCAGGCCGGACCCGGTGAGCGGCTCTCATGAGGCCGGACGAAGGAGTCATGCCGTGGACATCACCCTCGAAGTCATCCCGCTGCCCGTGTCCGACGTCGACCGGGCCCGGGACTTCTACCGGGACAAGGTCGGCTTCCACGTGGACATCGACCAGGAGGTCATGCCCGGGATGCGGATCGTCCAGCTGACTCCTCCGGGTTCCGGCTGCTCGATCGCCCTGGGCGAGTCGATCTGGCAGATGACGCCCGGCCCGACCCCGGCTCCGGGCTCCTACCAGGGCCTGCAGCTGTGCGTCGCCGACATCAAGGCGGCCCACGCGGAGCTGGTCGGCCGCGGCCTCGACGTATCGGAGCCGGTGCAGTACTCCCCGGACGACGGCGCCACGTTCATGCACTTCCAGGACCCGGACGGCAACGGGTGGGCGGTGCAGGAGTACCGGCGCCGGGCCACGGAGCCGCTGCACCAGCTGCTGGCCGACCTGAAGCGGAAGCAGGCCTGAAGCGGAGGCGGGCCTGAAGCGGAGGCGGGCTTGAAGCGGAGGCAGGGCTGAGGCCGAGGCAGGGCTGAAGCGGAGGCGGGCTTGAAGCGGAGGCAGGGCTGAGGCCGAGGCAGGGCTGAAGCGGAAGCAGGCCTGAAGCGGAGGCGGGCTTGAAGCGGAGGCAAGGCTGAGGCCTAGGCAGGTCCGAAGCGGAGGCAGGGCTGAAGCGGAAGCGGGCCTGGGGCTGAAGCGGAAGCGGGCCTGAGGCCGAGGCAGGCGGGCCTGAGGGCTCGGAGAACCCGGTCAGGAATCGAGAAGCGCGTCTCGTGGGGCGCGCTTAGCGTCGTTGTCATGACTTCCATCGCATCCGTCACCCTCGAGGTGGCCGACCTCGCCGCCGCCGACCGCTTCTACTCCGCCGCCTTCGGTCTGGGCGAGCGGCTGCGCCTGCGGGCGTCGGAGGCACCGACCTCCGGCTTCCGTGGGTTCACGCTGTCGCTCGTGGTCCCCCAGCCGGCCGACGTGGACGCGCTCGTCGAGGCGGCCGTGCGGGCCGGGGCGACGACACTGAAGCCCGCCGCCAAGTCGCTGTGGGGCTACGGCGGCGTCGTGCAGGCCCCGGACGGGACGATCTGGCAGCTCGCCTCGTCGTCGAAGAAGAACACCGGCCCGGCGACCGGGCGGGTCGACGACTTCGTGCTGCTGCTCGGCGTGGAGGACGTGAAGGCCAGCAAGCAGTTCTACGTCGATCACGGCCTGGCCGTGGGCAAGAGCTTCGGCTCCAAGTACGTCGAGTTCGCCGCCGACGGCCCCGTCAAGCTGGCCCTGTACAAGCGCCGCGGCCTCGCCAAGGTCGCCGGCGTCTCCCCCGACGGCACCGGCTCCCACCGCCTCACGATCACCGCCGACGCCGGGCCCTTCACCGACCCGGACGGTTTCGCCTGGACGACGGCGTCGGAGAACGCGTCGGTGTGAGCGGTGCCGGCGTGTTCTCCGACGTCGGCCGACGGGCCTACAGCGCCGGAAGGTTCTTCCGCAGCTCGAACGCCGTGACCTCCGAGCGGTACTCCGCCCCACTCCCGCCGTTCGCGGTGCAGGAAGAAGTGCACGAAGTGGAGCCGGACGGGAGCGATCTCGCGCGATAGACGTCGATGCCGCGCCGGCTGCTGCCGCGGGGTCGTTAGTGGTGGTGATTGGTCACCTTGGGGCCGCCCCTCGACAGCCGACAGACGGCCCGGCTCTGGGAACGGCACATTACAGCCTGCGCAGCGCGCGCTACTGTCCTAAGGGCTGTCCCGCAAGTGATCTTGATTGCGACATCTCGGATTGTGGTTGGTGTGATCACGACACCGGAGCCGTGCTGGAGTCCGTGCACCGTGGTGAGCCCGCGCGCCTTCGGCAACCGGCTCACGCCGACCTGGGTGGTCAGCCGGTGAAGGACTCGGGGCCGAAACGGCCCCACGCCAGGAAGAGGGCCAGGGCGAGGTAGACCAGGTCGCCCGCGATCGTGACTCTCTCGCCACGGCGGAGGCGCATGGTCAGCGCGCCGGCGAACAGCAGCACCAGTCCGGTGGCGGCCAGCGGTACCAGGACCGGTGCGATGTCGAGTGCGGCGGGCAGTATCAGGCCCGCCGCGGCCAGGAGCTCGATGGCGCCGATGATTTTGAGGGCACCGGGGCTGAAGTCCTCGACCCATCGGGTGGCGGTGCCGCCCATGGCGGCCAGCTTCTCCTTGGGCACGAACATTTTGGAGCTGCCGGTCAGGCAGACGGCGGCCATCAGTCCGGCGATGATCCAGAGTGCGAGGTTCACAGCAGCTCCTTGATCGAGGATTACCTGCTTCCCCTGGGACGAGACAGCGCCCCCGCATGTGACATCTCCGAACATCCGATTTCGGGGAGACGTGGATCACACGCGTCCGTGTCACAGGGCGTTGGGCTGTCTCGTCCCAGGGGGTGTAGCCACCGACGAGCACGGAGGAGCACACCATGGACGCGCGACTGAACTACTTCGCCAGCCCGACCGCCGCAAAAGCCCTCAAGCACCTCATGTCGGCAGGCAAGACGCTCAAGGACTCGCCACTGGCGGCCGCGACACAGGAACTCGTGGCCCTGCGCGTGAGCCAGATCAACGGCTGCGCCGTCTGCATCGACATGCACACCAAGGAGGCCGCCGCGGCCGGCGAGAACCCGGTGCGGCTGAACCTCGTGACGGCGTGGCGGGAGGCCACGGTCTTCACAGAGGCCGAGCGTGCCGCGCTGGAGCTGGCGGAGCAGGGGACCCGGGTCGCGGACGCGGCCGGCGGGGTCAGCGACGAGGTCTGGGCGCGTGCCGCGAAGCACTTCGACGAGGAGCAGCTCACCGCCCTGGTGGTCCTGGTCTCTTTCATGAACACGGCGAACCGGCTGAACATCATCGCCCAGCAGCCGGCCGGCGACTACGAGGTCGGGCAGTTCCACTGATTTGGCCATCGATGAGCCGCCCGGGGCACTGTCACCCCGGGCGCGGGGGTGTTGCACAGCCCCGTTGACGGACCGCAAGATCACCAGAACTGGCCCGCGCCGGGAGATACGGCCGGGCGGGAAGACCTCAAGGGGGATGCGGCGTGAACAAGGTCGACGAGTTCGAGGAGCTGCGGCCACTGCTTTTCTCGATCGCTTACCGGATTCTGGGCAGCGTGAGCGAGGCCGAGGACGCGGTGCAGGAGACATGGCTGCGCTTCGATGGCTCGACGACCCTTCCCACGTCGGTCAAGGCGTTTCTGTCCGCCACGGTGACACGGATCTCGATCGACGTGCTGCGCTCCGCGCGGGTGCGGCGGGAGGAGTACGTGGGCCCGTGGTTCCCCGAGCCACTGCTGAGTGATCCGTATCAGGATCCGGCGCGCTCGGCGGAGCTGGCCGACTCGGTGTCGATGGCGGCGCTGCTGCTTCTGGAGCGGCTGAGCCCGCTGGAGCGGTCGGTGTTCGTGCTGCGGGAGGTGTTCGGTTTCGGGTTCGACGACGTCGCCTCGGCGGTGGGGCGTTCGGAGGCGGCGTGCCGGCAGCTGCTGGTACGGGCGCGGCGGCACATGGAGGCCGGGCGGCCGCGGTTCGAAGCGGACCGTCAGGAGCGGCAGGAGCTGGCGACGCGGTTCTTCGACGCCCTCCGCGAAGGCGATGTCGCCGGCCTGCGGGATCTGCTGGCCGCCGACGTGCAGATGGTCGGGGACGGCGGCGGCAAGGCCCCGCAGCTGGCCAGGGCCGTCATCGGCGCCGAGAACGTGGCCCGGCTGCTGGCCTCCGTTTTCCCGCTGCTGGCCCGGATCGACGTGACGTTCGAGCCGCACGAGGTCAACGGCCAGCCCGGCGCCATTTTCCGGGACAGGGACAGCAAGGTCCTCCATGCCCTGGCCCTCGACGTGCTCGACGGGCAGATCCAGACCATCCGCTCGGTGATCAACCCCGACAAGCTCGGCCACCTCGGACCGGTGGCCGACGCCTGGGCCATCGACGGCGAGGTGAAACAAGCCCGCCGGCAGATGAAGTGACCCCGGGACCGGCCGTGGGCCGGCTCGTTCGCCTATCCGGTGACGTCGAGGTTGTGCAGGCGGGCGATGCCGCGCATCGCGTGGTGCACGCCGTCGCCGCGGAGACGGCAGTCACGCAAGATCTTCCAGGTCTTCATGCGGGCGTGAGGGATGACCAGTCCCGTTCCGCGGTAGCCGCCGTCGGCGATCGTCACGGTCTTCCCGACGGCGTCCTTCGCGCCGGAATCGAGCAGAATCGTGAGCGACGGGTCGCGAGCCACCACCAAAGCAGATTTGGCGCTCGGCAGCAGCTGCCCCCAGACCCTCACAGTCCTCCCTGGAACAGAAGTGAATCCGACGACGGGAACCCGGTAGCCAACACAAAGCGCTGCCACAACACCATCCATGCCAAGATCCGCTGCCTGGGCGAGCGGGCCGTGGCCACCCTCAAGGGCTGGCGTCTCCTGCGGAAGCCCCGCTCCAGCACCAACCGAATCACCGACGTGGTGAGGGCCGTGCTGTTCACCTGCCTCGACGGCGCGGACGCGGTTTGGCGTACCGCTTTCAACGACCGCGTGAGGAAGCCTGCTCTCGTGGCCGCTGGGGTCGCGCCGAAGCCAGGAGAGCCGTCACCAGCCTGCCTGCGAACACGGCATGCTGCTGGACGCCGGCGAGAGCATAAAGGCCCTGAGCCACGACCTCGGACACAACGATCCGGGATTCACGCTCCGGGTCTAAACGCACCTCATGCCGAGTAGCGACACACGGGCCCGAAAAGCCGTGGACAGTCTCTACGAGGGCGCCGATGCGGCGCCGGACGGCCCGGAGTCAGTGAGACGCGGCGAGGCCGACGGTCCGTGACCGCCAGCCTCACTCACTCGATCAGCGGGAAACGTGCTCTGACCTGCCCCTACAGCGCCGGCAGATTCTTCCGCAGCTCGAACGCGGTCACCTCGGACCGGTACTCCTCCCACTCCTGCCGCTTGTTGCGCAGGAAGAAGTCGAAGACGTGCTCGCCGAGGGTCTCGGCGACGAGGTCGCTGCGTTCCATCAGGGTCAGGGCCTCGCCGAGGTTCTGCGGGAGCGGCTCGATGCCCATCGCGCGGCGCTCCGCGTCGGAGAGGGCCCAGACGTCGTCCTCGGCGCCCGGCGGGAGCTCGTAGCCCTCCTCGATGCCCTTGAGGCCGGCGGCCAGCAGCAGCGCGTAGGCGAGGTAGGGGTTGGCACCGGAGTCGAGGGAGCGGACCTCGACCCGGGCCGAGCCCGTCTTGCCGGGCTTGTACATGGGGACGCGGACCAGCGCCGAGCGGTTGTTGTGGCCCCAGCAGATGTACGAGGGGGCCTCGCCGCCCGCGCCCGCGGTGCGCTCCGCGCCGCCCCAGATGCGCTTGTAGGAGTTGACCCATTGGTTGGTGACCGCGGAGATCTCCGCCGCGTGCCGCAGCAGGCCCGCGATGAAGGAGCGGCCGACCTTGGAGAGCTGGTACTCCGAGCCCGACTCGTAGAACGCGTTGCGGTCGCCCTCGAAGAGGGAGAGGTGGGTGTGCATGCCGGAGCCCGGGTGCTCCGAGAACGGCTTCGGCATGAACGTCGCGTGCACGCCCTGCTCCAGGGCCACCTGCTTCATGACGAGGCGGAACGTCATGACGTTGTCGGCCGTGGACAGCGCGTCGGCGTAGCGGAGGTCGATCTCCTGCTGGCCCGGCGCGCCCTCGTGGTGGGAGAACTCCACCGAGATGCCCATCGACTCCAGCATGGTGATGGCCTGGCGGCGGAAGTCCATGCCGACGTTGGTCGGGGTGTGGTCGAAGTAACCGGAGTTGTCGGCCGGAGTGGGGCGGGAGCCGTCCAGCGGGCGGTCCTTCAGCAGGAAGAACTCGATCTCCGGGTGGGTGTAGAAGGTGAAGCCCAGGTCGGAGGTGCGGGCGAGGGCGCGCTTGAGCACGTAGCGCGGGTCGGCGAAGGACGGGGAGCCGTCCGGCATGAGGATGTCGCAGAACATGCGGGCCGTGCCCGGGGCCTCCGCCCGCCAGGGCAGGATCTGGAAGGTCGACGGGTCCGGCTTGGCGATCATGTCGGACTCGTAGACCCGGGCGAAGCCCTCGATCGCGGAGCCGTCGAAGCCGATGCCCTCGTCGAAGGCCTGCTCCAGTTCGGCCGGGGCCACGGCGACGGACTTGAGGAAGCCCAGCACGTCCGTGAACCACAGGCGTACGAACCGGATGTCGCGCTCCTCCAACGTCCGGAGCACGAACTCCTGCTGCTTGTCCATCTTCCGCTTCCCCATCCTTGCTGGTCAGGCCGCCTTCTCTTCCGTACCACGGGAGGCGGTCGGGCACCTGAGCATCCCACCACACCACCATTTCGTACGCGTTGCGGACCATGATCGCCCGGCTGATCCGGGGTCGAACGCCTCGCGTACGGCAGGTGAACTGCTCTTCCGCCCATAGTGCCTGCTCGCACCGGCATCCGTAACGGCCGGTTCCCTTCGTCGCTCCTCGCGCTTAATTTGCATCTCATATGCAACTTTAAATAGCGTGCGCGCAGCCGAGCCTTGAGGAGGCCTGATGCTGTCCGAACAGTCCGCCGCCACCGTCCGTGCCACGCTCCCCGCCGTCGGGGCCGCCCTCGGCACGATCACCGAGCGCTTCTACGCCGGGCTGTTCGCGGCCCACCCGGAGCTGCTGCGGGACCTGTTCAACCGGGGCAACCAGGCCTCCGGCACCCAGCGACAGGCGCTGGCCGGTTCCGTCGCCGCCTTCGCGACGCACCTGCTGGACCGTCCGGAGCAGCGGCCCGACGCGATGCTGCGGCGCATCGCCCACAAGCACGCCTCACTCGGTGTCACGCCGGAGCAGTACGGAATCGTCCACGAGCACCTGTTCGCCGCCATCTCCGAGGTGCTCGGCGACGCCGTCACGCCCGAGGTCGCCGCCGCCTGGGACGAGGTCTACTGGCTGATGGCGAACGCCCTGATCGCCGTGGAACGGCGGCTGCGCGAGGAGCGCGGCGGACACACCTGGCGGTCCTGGGAGGTCGTCGAACGGGTCGCCGAGACCGACGACGTCGCCACGTTCCGGCTGCGGCCGGCCGACGGCGGTCCGGTGCGGGACTTCCTCGCGGGCCAGTACGTCTCCGTCCGCGTCGCCCTCGTGGACGGCGCCCGGCAGATACGGCAGTACAGCCTGTCCGGGGCGCCCGGCCCCGGCCTGCGGCAGATCAGCGTGAAGCGCGTGCGCGAGGCCGGCGCTCCCGACGGCGAGGTCTCGAACCACCTGCACGCGCGCGTGCGGGTGGGTGACCTCCTGGAGCTGTCCGAGCCGTACGGCGACCTGGTCCTGGACGGCGGCCCCGACACGCCGCTGCTGCTGGCCTCGGCGGGCATCGGCGTGACCCCGATGGCGGCGATGCTGGCGCACCTCGCCGACTCGGGGCACCGCGGCCCGGTCACCGTCGTGCACGCCGACCGCTCCCCCGCCGGCCACGCCCTGCGCGACGACCACCAGGCCTACGCCGCCAAACTGCCCGACGTGGCAGTCCACCTCTGGTACGAGCAGGACGCTCCCTCGGGCACGCACTCCGGGCTGGTCGACCTCACCGGCATGACGCTCGCCCCGGGCACGCGCGCGTACCTGTGCGGTCCGCTCCCGTTCATGCGGGCGGTGCGGACCCAGCTGCTCGCCAAGGGCGTGGCCCCCGCGGACATCCACTACGAGGTGTTCGGCCCGGACCTGTGGCTCGGGGCCGAGGCCTAGGGCCTGGGGTCGGCGCCCCGCGAGATACCCAGCAGCAGCGTCCCGGTCGGCTCCGCGACGATGTCCTCCACCGTGAGCGGGTCCAGTGAGGTGAAGAACGCCTCCTGGGCCCGGCGCAGGGCGCCGCGCAGGCGGCAGGCGGCGTTGAGGGGGCAGGGCGTGGGGCCCTCGCAGTCGACCACGTCACCGCTGCCCTCGAAGGCGCGGACCACGGCGCCGACCGAGGCCGTACGGCCCTGCTCGGTGAGGGTGAGGCCGCCGCCCCGGCCGCGGCGGGCCTGAAGCAGGCCCATGTGCTGGAGCTCGGCGACGACCTTCGCCAGGTGGGTGTACGGCACGTCCATACCGCCCGCGACGTCCCGGGTCGTCGGACTCGATCCGCCCGCCACGGCGAGCCGCATCAGCACCCGCAGGGCGAGGTCGGTGGAGCGCAGCAGCCGCATGCGGGCAGCGTAGGTAATGGGAATCTACGGTTCAAATTATCGGGAATCCGCGAGCGGATCCTCGGGCCGGAGCCCGGCCGGGACCGGTGAAGCTGTCGGGCGGCTGTCGGTGCCGTATCGATTCGGCCCATTCCGGCGGCTGCTCTACGAGGCGTCCCGTCTCCCCCACTACGATCACTCCACCCGACCGTCACTTTTCCCACGAAGGACACCTCATGGGCTCCGCCAACAAGAGCAACACGGCACGCAAGGCGCGAATAGAGGAGATGCGGCGCGCCGAGCAGGCCCGTGAGCGCCGCAACCGGCTCCTCACCATCGCGGCCAGTGTGGTGGTCGTGGCCGGACTCGTGGTCGGCGGCGTCGTGCTGGTGCGGTCCCAGGACGACAAGGGCAGTGACGTCGCGGCGAGCGACTCCTCGGGCAAGGGCAAGTTCGTGACGGGCGAGGACGGCGTGCGGACGTGGGAGGGGAAGCTGTCCCGCAACCACGTCACCAAGGCCGTGAAGTACGCCTCCGAACCGCCGGTCGGCGGCGATCACAACCCGGTCTGGATGAACTGCAACGGCGACGTCTACACCGAGCCGCTGAAGAACACCAACGCCGTGCACTCGCTGGAGCACGGCGCGGTGTGGGTGACGTACAACGCCGACGCGAAGAAGGCCGATGTCGACGCGCTCGCGGCGAAGGTGAAGAAGACGCCGTACACCCTGATGAGCCCGATGGACGACCAGAAGGACCCGATCATGCTCTCGGCGTGGGGTCACCAGCGCACGGTGACGGGCGCGAGCGACCCGAACGTGGACAAGTTCTTCGAGAAGTTCGTCCAGGGCGAGCAGACCCCCGAGCCGGGGGCCGCCTGCACGAACGGGCTGTCCAAGTGAGGCATGCCGGCCTGATCGCCGGTGCCGCGACGGCGGCGCTCGTCGCCGCCGGTGCGATCACCTACGCCGTCGCCGGGGACGACGGCGGCGGCAGGACGCCGTCCGCCGAGTCCGCGGACGCCGGGTTCGCGCGGGACATGGCCGTGCACCACCAGCAGGCCGTGGAGATGTCGTACATCGTGCGCGACCGCACGAAGGACGAGGAGGTCCGGCGGCTCGCGTACGACATCGCGCAGACGCAGGCCAACCAGCGCGGCATGATGCTGGGCTGGCTGGATCTGTGGGCTCTGCCCAAGGTGTCCTCCGAGCCGCCGATGACCTGGATGGACATGGGCGGCATGGCCTCCGGCAAGGACGGCGCCCTGATGCCGGGCATGGCGACCAACTCCGAGATGAAGAAGCTCGGCGAGCTCAGCGGGAAGCAGGCGGAGGTCTTCTACCTCCAGCTGATGACGGACCATCACAAGGGCGGCGTCCACATGGCCGAGGGCTGTGTGGCCAGGTGCCAGGTCGGCGTGGAGAAGCGGCTGGCCCAGGGCATGGTGGACGCGCAGCAGTCGGAGATCTCCCTGATGGCCGACATGCTCAAGGAACGCGGCGCGGCGCCGCGCCCGTAGGGGCACCGGGGGCGGGGCGCGTAAGCCTCAAATCGCCCCGCCCGGCTGCTTCTTGGGCTCTTCTTGGCCTGCGTAGGGCGGTTCTTGGCCTGCGTAGGGCGGTTCTTGGGCTGCGCCATTCCCTGGCATGAACGGTTCATCGCGAGAGTGGCGACCGTCGAGTGATCCACTCGCGACGAACCGCACAGGGGGTTCCATGAGATCCAATCGCGCCACGGTGCGCGCCGGGGTGAGCTTGGCGGCGACACTGCCGATGCTCGCCGGTGCGCTGGCGCTCGGCATACCCGCGGCCCACGCCGCCGACCACCCGCTCCGCGACCTGCTGGCCGGGACCCGGCCCGCGTGGGCCACGGCCAAGGCGGACAAGGGCGCCACCTCCGACGCCACCCGGGTCTCGGCCCGGGTCTACCTCGCCGGCAAGGACGCCGCCGGCCTCGCCGCCTACGCGAAGGCCGTCTCCGACCCGGGCTCGGCCTCGTACGGCAAGTACCTGACGGCCAAGCAGGCGCAGGCCCGCTTCGGCGCGACCCCGGCCCAGGTGGCGGCCGTGAAGTCCTGGCTGACCGCCGCCGGCCTGAAGGTCACCGGCGTCACGCGGCACTACGTCTCCGTCAGCGGTGACGCGGCCGCCGTCGAGAAGGCGTTCGGTACCCGGCTGCACAACTTCGCCAAGGGCTCCAAGACCTACCGCGCCCCGGCGAGCACCGCCTCCGTGCCGCAGAGCCTGGCCGACGCCGTCCTGACCGTGACCGGGCTGGACAACGCGCCGCACATGGCCACGCACGACGATCAACTGCCGCCGCCGGACACCGTGTTCCGCAACGCCGGGCCGTTCTCCTCCTACTACGGCTCCAATACCGCGAGCACGCTCCCGAGCGCGTACGGCAAGAAGATCCCGTACGTGATCAAGGGCTACACGGGCAAGCAGCTGCGGGCCGCCTACGGCGCGGGCACGCGCACCGGCAAGGGTGTCCGGGTCGCCATCACGGACGCGTACGCCTCCCCGACGATCGCCTACGACGCCGGCACCTACGCCAAGCGCAACGGCGACGCGGCGTGGAAGACGGGCCAGCTGCACCAGGCCCTGCCGAAGAAGTACACGAACACGAAGGACTGCTCGGCCTCCGGCTGGTACGGCGAGGAGACCCTGGACGTCGAAGCCGTGCACGCGGTCGCACCGGCCGCGGACGTCACCTACGTCGGCGCCGCCTCCTGCATGGACGACGACCTGCTCGACGCGCTCGGCAAGGTCGTCGACAAGCACCTGGCCGACATCGTCTCCAACTCCTGGGGCGAGGTCGAGGCCGCGCAGACCCCCGACCTCGCGGCCGCCTACGACCAGGTCTTCCAGCTGGGCGCGGTCGAGGGCATCGGCTTCTACTTCTCCTCCGGCGACGACGGCGACGAGGTCGCGAGCTCCGGGACGAAGCAGGTCGACTCCCCGGCCGACTCGGCGTGGGTGACCGCCGTCGGCGGCACCTCGCTGGCCGTCGGCAAGAACGACGCGTACCTCTGGGAGACCGGCTGGGGCACCGACAAGGCGAACCTGTCGGCCGACGGCAAGAGCTGGACCGACTTCCCCGGCGCCTTCACCTCCGGCGCGGGCGGCGGCACCAGCAAGACCGTCGCCGAGCCCTCCTACCAGCAGGGCGTGGTGCCGGACGCGCTGGCGAAGGCCAACAGCGCGGGCGGCAACCGGGTCGTCCCGGACATCGCGGCGATCGCCGACCCGAACACCGGCTTCCTGGTCGGGCAGACGCAGACCTCGCCCGACGGCAAGACGCAGGCGTACAGCGAGTACCGCATCGGCGGCACCTCGCTCGCGGCCCCGACGATCGCGGCCATCCAGGCCCTGGCGCAGGAGGCCCGCGGCGGCAAGGCGATCGGTTTCGCCAACCCGGCGATCTACGCCAAGGCCGGCTCCAAGGCCTACCACGACGTCACCGACGACCCGACGGGCTCCGGCCTCGCCGTCGCCCGGGTCGACTTCGTGAACGGCTACGACGCCACCGGCGGTCTGTCCACGTCCGTGCGCAGCCTCGGCAAGGACAGCTCGCTCGCGGCCGTGAAGGGTTACGACGACGTCACCGGCGTGGGCTCCCCCGCGAACGGCTACGTCGAGTCGTACCGGCTTCGCTGACCTCCGTCGGCCTCCGCCGACCTCCGCAAGGGGACATGGGGTGGTGTGGGGTGACCCACACCACCCCATTGTGTCGCTCTGACGATTACACTGGACGGCGTGCCTCAACTACGTCTCGCCCTGAACCAGATCGACGCCGGCGTGGGCGACCTCGCCGGTAACACCGAGTCGATCGTCCGCTGGACCCGGCACTCCGCCGAACAGGGAGCGCATCTCGTCGCGTTCCCGGAGATGGTGCTGACCGGGTATCCCGTCGAGGACCTGGCGCTCAGGTCGTCCTTCGTCGAGGCCTCCCGGGTGGCGCTGCGCGCTCTCGCCGCGCGCCTGGCCGAGGAGGGTTTCGGAGAGCTGCCGGTGATCGTCGGCTACCTCGACCGCAGCGCGACCGCCCAGCCGAAGTACGGACAGCCGGCCGGCGCGCCGCAGAACGCCGGGGCGGTGCTCCACCGCGGTGAGGTGGTGCTGAACTTCGCCAAGCACCACCTGCCGAACTACGGCGTCTTCGACGAGTTCCGCTACTTCGTGCCCGGCGACAGCATGCCCATCCTCCGGGTGCACGGCGTGGACGTCGCCCTGGCCATCTGCGAGGACCTCTGGCAGGACGGCGGCCGCGTCCCCGCCGCCCGTTCGGCGCAGGCCGGCCTGCTGGTGTCCATCAACGCCTCCCCCTATGAGCGCAACAAGGACGACACGCGCCTGGAGCTGGTCCGCAAGCGGGCCCAGGAGGCCGGCTGCACCACGGCGTACCTGGCCATGATCGGCGGCCAGGACGAGCTGGTGTTCGACGGCGACTCGATCGTGGTCGACAAGGACGGCGAGGTCGTGGCGCGCGCCCCGCAGTTCTCCGAGGGCTGTGTGGTCCTGGACCTCGACCTGCCGGCGGCGTCTCCCGACGCCCCCACGGGCGTGGTCGACGACGGTCTGCGCATCGACCGCGTGGTGCTCTCGGAGGAGCCGCTGCCCGCGTACGAGCCCGAGCTCACGGGGGGTTACGCGGACCGCCTGGACGACGACGAGGAGGTCTACTCGGCGCTGGTCGTGGGCCTGCGGGCGTACGTCGCGAAGAACGGCTTCTCGTCGGTCCTGATCGGCCTGTCCGGCGGTATCGACTCGGCGCTGGTCGCGGCGATCGCGTGCGACGCGGTGGGCGCGCGGAACGTGTACGGCGTGTCGATGCCCTCGAAGTACTCCTCGGACCACTCCAAGGACGACGCGGCCGAACTGGCCCGTCGCACAGGCCTGAACTACCGGACCGTGGCCATCGAGCCGATGTTCGACGCGTACATGGGCGCACTGGGCCTGACGGGTCTGGCCGAGGAGAACCTCCAGTCGCGCCTGCGCGGCACGCTGCTCATGGCGATCTCCAACCAGGAGGGCCACATCGTCCTGGCCCCTGGCAACAAGTCGGAGCTGGCGGTCGGCTACTCGACGCTCTACGGCGACTCCGTCGGGGCGTACGGCCCGATCAAGGATGTGTACAAGACGTCGGTCTTCCGCCTCGCCGAGTGGCGCAACCGGGCCGCCCGGGAGCGTGGCCAGACCCCGCCGATCCCGGAGAACTCGATCTCCAAGCCCCCGAGCGCGGAACTGCGCCCGGGCCAGGTGGACACGGACTCGCTGCCCGACTACCCGGTGCTGGACGCGCTCCTGGAGCTGTACGTCGACCGGGACCGGGGCGCGGACGAGATCGTGGCGGCCGGCTTCGACGCGGAGCTGGTCGCGAAGACGCTGCGGATGGTCGACACGGCCGAGTACAAGCGGCGCCAGTACCCGCCGGGCACGAAGATCTCCCCGAAGGGCTTCGGAAAGGACCGCCGGCTGCCGATCACGAACGGGTGGCGGGAGTCGCTCTGACGGACCAGGGTCGGGAGGGACGGCCACCGGCCCGGCATCCCGAGTCCGGCGGTCTCCGGCGCCTCACGGTGCGGGAGACCGCCGCGCTCGCCGGGACCCGACTTCGACCTGCACCCGGGAGCACGCCATGAGGATCCATCTGACCAGTGTCTTCGTCGACGACCAGGCCAAAGCCCTCCGCTTCTACACCGAGGTCCTCGGCTTCGTGAAGAAGTACGACGTCCCGGTGGGCGAGACGGACCGCTGGCTGACCGTCGTCTCCCACGAGGATCCCGGCGGCACGGAGCTGCTGCTGGAGCCCGCCGGCCACCCGGCCGTCAAGCCCTACCGCGACGCGCTCGCAGCCGACGGCATCCCGGTCGCCCAGTTCGCCGTCGACGACGTCCGCGCCGAGTACGAGCGTCTCAGCGGCCTCGGCGTCCGCTTCACCCAGGAGCCCCTGGACATGGGCCCTGTCACCACGGCCGTCCTCGACGACACCTGCGGCAACCTGATCCAGATCGCGACCCAGCCGCAGGAGTAGGGCGGCTGCGCGCCCGGCGGTTTCGCCGAACTCGGTCTACGGCCCACGCACTGACAGGTGGTCACGTAGCGTCGGCCCGACCGAAGAGGGGGTTGATCATGAGTGAGCGCGTTGTTCCGGCGCGTGTCCTGGCCGCCGAACGCATCGCCGTCGAGGCGGGATTCACCAAGAGCTGCATCCGGGAGGTCGGCAGGCTGCTGAGGACGGCCGCCGCCGCCAAGCCCGGCGGGATCGTCGCCGAGAGCGGCACCGGGTCGGGGGTGGGGACCGCCTGGCTGCACAGCGGTCTCGGGGAGGGCGCGCGGCTCGTCACCGTGGAACGGGACGAGGAGCTGGCCCGTCGCGCGGCCGGGGTGTTCGCCGACGACAGTCGCGTCAGCGTGCTGACCGGGGACTGGCGGCTGCTCGAACGGCACGCGCCGTTCGACGTGTTCTTCTGCGACGGCGGCGGCAAGCGGGACGATCCGCACAGGGTCGTCGAGCTGCTCGCCCCCGGCGGGATTCTCGTCCTGGACGACTTCACCCCGTCGGCCGAGTGGCCGCCCCGGTTCGAGGGCGCGGTGGACGAGCTGCGCCTGTTCTACCTCACCCATCCGGACCTGGACGCGACCGAGGTCCTCACCACGCCGACCGGTTCGGCGGTCGTCGCGGCGCGGCGGGCGTCCCGGTAGACGACGAGCGGCGGTCTGTGGGTCTTGTCCCCTGGGCCGCCGCCTGTCGAACAACGGCAGCCCGTGGGGTCGCCCCACGGGCTGCCGTGCGCCGGAAGCCGTCAGTTGTGCACCGGTTCCGCCTCCTGCGGGACGTGGCTCGCCACGATCCGCTCGCGTCCGGTGGCCGGAACCCGGCGCCGGTCCACCGCGTAGGCCAGCGACGCCACGGCGAGTCCGAGAACGGCGAGGGCCACACCGGCCAGGGCCGGGGACGTGACGCCGAAGCCCGCGGCCAGGGCGAGGCCGCCGATCCAGGCGCCGCCGGCGTTGGCCAGGTTGAAGGCGGCCTGGTTGGCCGAGGAGGCCAGGGACGGGGCCGAGGAGGCCTTCTCCATGACCATGAGCTGGAGCGGGGAGCCGGTGGCGAAGGCCGCCATGCCGAGCAGGATCACGGCGACGGCGGCCGTGGCCTCCGTGCGCATCAGCAGCGGGAACAGCGCCAGGACCGCCACCAGCGAGGCGAGGCAGCCGAACAGCGTGCCGCGCAGGGAGTGGTCGGCCAGGCGGCCGCCCAGCAGGTTGCCGGCGGTCGCTCCCACGCCGAACAGCGCCAGCAGCAGGGTGACGCTGGCGTCGGCGTAGCCGGCGGCGTCCGTGAGCATCGGCGTGATGTAGCTGTAGGCCGAGAAGAGGGCACCGAAGCCCGCGACGGTCGTACCGAGCGACAGCCAGACCGGCAGGGAGCTCAGGGCGGCGAGCTCGCCGCGCAGCCCCTTGGCGGTGGTGTGCTCGTGGTCCCGCGGGATGAGGAGCGCGAGCGCTGCGATGGCCACCAGGCCGATGGCGCTGACGCCGAGGAAGGTCGCCCTCCAGCCGAGGTTCTGTCCCATGAGGGTGGCGACCGGCACGCCCAGGACGTTCGCGACCGTCAGGCCGAGGAACATCAGCGAGACCGAGCGGGCCTTGCGTTCGGGGGCGACCATGTTCGTCGCGACGACGGCGCCCACGCCGAAGAAGGCACCGTGCGGCAGGCCGCTCAGAAAGCGGGCGGCCAGCAGCCAGCCGTTGTCCGGCGCGAGGGCCGACAGGGCGTTGCCCACGACGAACAGGCCCATCAGGCCGGTCAGAACCGTGCGCCGGGACATCTTGGCGGTGACCGCGGCCAGCAGCGGGGCGCCGATGACGACGCCCAGCGCGTACGCCGACACCAGATGGCCGGCGCTGGGTATCGAGATGTTCAGGTCGTCCGCGACGTCGGGCAGCAGCCCCATCATCACGAACTCGGTCGTACCGATGCCGAAGGCGCCCACGGCAAGGGCGAGCAGGGCCAGGGGCATGAAGGAGCCTTTCGAGACTTGCTTGGAGATCCGTACGCGTATGTTCAAGTACGGAACAAAGTCTCGCAGGCGCACTATTCCACGCGGTGTCGCCGAGGTTGCGGATTTCTGACGGAACTGTCCTGACCAGCGGTTTTCAGGAACCGCTTGTGGTGACACTCACACGGGCGGCGACCGGCAGATGGTCACTGCCCGTCTGCGGAAGGGTCCATGAGCTATCCGGCTTCAGGCCCCGGACCATGATCTGGTCGATGCGCGCCATCGGGAACGACGCGGGCCAGCTGAAGCCGAAGCCGTTGCCGGCCGCGCCCTGCGTGGAACGCATCTGCGAGGTGACGGCGTTGAGCGCGCGGTCGTTCATCGTGCCGTTCAGGTCGCCGAGCAGGACCACGTTCTTCAGCGGTTCACGGGCGATGGCCTCGCCGAGGTAGTCGGCGCTCCGGTCGCGCTGCCGGGCCGTGAAGCCGGCCTCCATCTTCACGCGCACCGACGGCAGATGGGCGACGTAGACCGCGACCTGTCCGGCCGGGGCGGTCACGGTGGCGCGCATCGCGCGGGTCCAGCCCATGTCGAGGTCGACGTCCCGCACACCGGTCAGCGGGTACTTGCTCCACACCCCGACCGTGCCCTGCACCGAGTGGTAGCGGTACGTCGGCGCCAGCGCCTTCTCGTACGTGGGGACCGCGGCCGGCGTCAGCTCCTCCAGGGCCAGCACGTCCGCGCCGGAGGCGGCCACGTCACGGGCGGTACCGGCCGGGTCGGGGTTGTCGGCGTTGACGTTGTGCGTGACCACTGTGAGGTCGCCGCCGGTCGCGGTCTTGTCGCTGAGCTGGCCGCCGAAGAGGTTCAGCCAGACCACGGACGGCAGCAGCACCGCGATCAGCGCGGTCGCGGACCTGCGGACCAGGGCGAGGACGAGCAGCACCGGGACGACGAGGCCCAGCCAGGGCAGGAACGTCTCGGTGAGGCTGCCCAGGTTGCCGATCGTGTTCGGGATGCGCGAGTGCAGCACCATGACCAGGGCCAGCACCACCGCGCCCGCGGCGACGAACAGTCCGCGCCGCCAGATCCGCGGGTCGCCCCGCCAGGAGCCCGCCAGCCGGTCGAACAGGCGCCGAAGCCGGGCTCCCCGGTGCTCGGGCCCCGAGCCGCCGTTGTCCGTCTCCGTCATGTACGCCTGCTGCGCCATACCGTCGCCTCACTGCCTGCCGTGCACACCATCGCCCCCGTGTCCTTACGACCCTAGGGGATGATCCGTTCCGTTCCCGCCGTCCCTCGACGGCCGTACGGGGGCCATGACGTCCGAGCCCCCGAGGAGAGTTCCGGTCCCGCCCGCCGAAAGCGCCGTCTGTGACGAAACGCGCACACTCACCCGGGCCGGTGGGAGCCGGAACTGACGGGGCGTAGGCCTTCGAGGAGGGTGTCGACGACCTGGTCGGCGAGGTCGTCGGGGAGGTCGGCGTCGGTGTGCAGCACGGCGCGGAGGAGCATCGGGCCGACGAATATGTCGTTCAGCAGTTCGAGGTCGAGATCCGTGCGCAGTTCGCCGTTCTCCTGGCCTCGGCGCAGGACCTCCAGGCCGAGCCGGCGGCGCGGGGCGACGACGGTGGCGTGGTACGCCGCCCAGAGTTTCGGGCTGCTCTTCATCTGGGCCTGGACGCTGTGCAGGATCGCCGAGGAGCGGTTGGCCAGGCCGCGCCGGCGCACCTGCTCCAGCAGGACCACGAGGTCGTCGCGCATGGAGGTGCCCGGGAGCGGCGGGTCCTGGGGCTCGGCGGCGCGCACGACATCGACGAAGAGTTCCTCCTTGCCGCTCCAGCGGCGGTAGATGGTGGCCTTGCCGACGCCCGCGGTGCGGGCGATGCGCTCGATGGACAGCTCCGCGAGCGGGACGCCCTCCTCCAGGAGCTTCATCACACTTTCGATGATGGCGCGCTCGACGGCCTCGCTTCTGGGACGTCCCCTCGCGGGACCGTCGTGCGGGGGGTGCCGTTCGGCGAGGCTCACGTCGCTGCTTCCTTTCCTGACCCGGCGGCCGTTCCGTGCCGCGCGGGAGGTGAATTCTCCCGCAGGCCTACGACCTGGTGTGCGACAACTCCTGTTCCTCCTCGGCCCCCTGGGCCGCCGCCGGCTTGCCCGGCAGGAACAGCGCCACCACGACCGCGCCGAGCACGGCGACGCCCGCGCCGCACAGGGCGGTGATGTGCATGGCGTGCAGGAACGCGTCGTGGGCCGGGGCGACCAGGGACTCGCCCCGCGGGCCCAGCTTGTCCGCGATGCCGAGCGTGGCCTCGATGGACTCCCCCGCGGTGTGCCGCAGCGCAGGGGGGAGGGCGCCGAGCTTGTCCTCGATGCCCGTGCGGTACGCCGTGGACAGCACCGAGCCGAGGACGGCGATGCCGAGGGCGCCGCCGACCTGCCGGAAGGTGTTGCTGAGCGCGGAGGCGGAGCCGGCCTTCTCGCGGGGCAGCGCCTGCATGACGACGACGCTGACCGGCGTCATGATGTGCGCCATGCCGGTGCCCATCAGGAAGAAGATCACTTCCAGGATCCAGATGGGGGTGTCGGCGTCCAGGGCGGCGAAGGCGGCCAGCATGGCCGCGATGACGAGCAGACCGGCCGTGGTCGTGGCCTTGTTGCCGATGCGGTCGACCACCAGCCGGGCGCGCGGCGCGAAGATCAGCTGGGCGGCGGCCAGCGGCAGCATGAGCAGACCGGTCTGCAGCGGCGAGTAGCCGCGCACGCTCTGGGTGTAGAAGACGGAGAAGAAGGTCACGCCCATCAGGGCGAAGAAGACCAGCGCGATGGCGGCGATGGCGGCCGAGAAGACCTTGTCCCCGAAGTACGTGACGTCTATCGACGGATGGTCGCTGCGCTTCTCGAACACGACGAACGCGACGAGTACGGCGAGACCGGCGCCGATGGTCGACAGCACGGTGGCGTCGGTGAAGTCGGCGAGCTGGCCGCCCTCGATGATGCCGTAGACGAGCAGGACCAGGCCGACGACGGACAGCACCACGCCGACGGGGTCGACCCGGCCGGGGTTCGGGTCGCGCGAGTCGGGCACCAGCCAAAGCATCAGCGCGAGTGCGAGCAGCACGATCGGCACGTTGATGAGGAAGACCGAGCCCCACCAGAAGTGGTCGAGCAGCACGCCGCCGGTGATCGGGCCGATGGCGATGGCGAGTCCGACGCCGCCCGCCCAGATGCCGATGGCCTTCGGCTGCTCCTCGCGCTCGAAGACGTTCATGAGGACGGCGAGGGTGGCGGGCATCACGAACGCGGCGCCCAGGCCCATCACCGCACGGAAGGTGATCAGCTCGCCCGGTGAACCGGAGAAGGCGGCGAGCGCCGAGCCGATGCCGAACACGGCGAGGCCGCCGAGCAGCACCTTCTTGCGGCCCAGCCGGTCGCCGAGCAGCCCGGCGGTGAACAGCAGGCCCGCGAAGACGAGGGTGTAGGCGTTGATCGCCCACTCCAGCTCGCTCTGCGTGGCGCCCAGGCCGGTGGGGGCCGGGGTGGAGATCGTCTTGATGGCGACGTTCAGGATCGAGTTGTCGAGTACGACGATCAGCAGGCTCAGCATCAGCACGCCGAGGATCGCCCAGCGGCGCCGGTGCACCGCTTCCGGTACGCGCGGGCCGGTGGGGGCGGCCGGTTCGGCAGGAGTAGTCATGGCACCGAGCCTAGAAGCATTACGATACGAGACCGTCTCGTATTGGAATTCTCTTACCGGGATCTTACGCGGCATCCGCGTCCGGGCCCCCGGTCGACGCGCGGACGGAACTCACAGGGGCTCCCCTAGCCCTCGATGGCACGAGGTGCCACCATGGACGTGGTCCGGGGACGCCGTCAGGGCGCCTCGAGATGACGTGTTAGGAGCCGTGCAATGACGCAGCTTCCGGCTGCCCAGACAGCTCAGAAGAAGTCCGCCGACGGCGGCAGGGCGCTGTACGGGGGCAAGGGCACCCGCCGTATCACCGT
The DNA here is from genome assembly GCF_042899705.1 of Streptomyces sp. NPDC013187. Taxonomy (NCBI): domain Bacteria; kingdom Bacillati; phylum Actinomycetota; class Actinomycetes; order Kitasatosporales; family Streptomycetaceae; genus Streptomyces; species Streptomyces sp. NPDC013187. Next base: position 109,359 of record NZ_JBIBAF010000005.1, read on the forward strand.
GCGCGACATCGCCGCCGCCAAGGAGCGCGGCGAGAAGTGGCCGATGCTCACCGCGTACGACGCCATGACCGCGTCCGTCTTCGACGAGGCCGGGATCCCGGTGATGCTCGTCGGCGACTCGGCGGGCAACTGCCACCTCGGGTACGAGACGACCGTACCCGTCACTCTCGACGAGATGACGATGCTGTCGGCGGCGGTCGTACGGGGCACCTCCCGTGCCCTGATCGTCGGCGACCTGCCCTTCGGCTCCTACCAGGAGGGTCCGGTGCAGGCGCTGCGCTCGGCGACCCGGCTGGTGAAGGAGGCGGGCGTGCAGGCCGTGAAGCTGGAGGGGGGCGAGCGGTCGCACGAACAGATCCGGCTGCTCGTCGAGTCCGGCATCCCGGTCATGGCCCACATCGGGCTGACCCCGCAGTCGGTCAACGCCATGGGCTACCGCGTGCAGGGGCGGGGTGAGGAGGCGGCCCAGCAGCTGCTGCGGGACGCCAAGTCCGTGCAGGACGCGGGGGCGTTCGCGGTGGTGCTGGAGCTGGTTCCCGCGGAGCTGGCCGCCGAGGTGACGCGGGTGCTGCACATCCCGACCGTCGGCATCGGGGCGGGCCCCGAGACCGACGCGCAGGTGCTGGTGTGGACCGACATGCTCGGTCTGACCGGCGGGCGGGTGCCGAAGTTCGTGAAGCAGTACGCCAACCTGCGTGAGGTCATGGGCGACGCGGTGGAGGCGTTCGCCGACGAGGTCGTCGGTGGAACGTTCCCGCAGGAGGAGAACTCCGTCCACTAGGAAGTCACAGAGAGTCACAGAAAGCCACAGCGGTACCACGGACAGCCCGTCGATCTTCCCCCAGTCGACGGGCTGTCCCCTTTCTCCGGGACCACCGACACAGGTGTCGGCGGCTTGTCGGTGGTTTGTCGGTGGGGCCTGAGAGCGTCTGTCTCATGACGCGAATCGACACGCAGACCAGCGGCGCCGCTGTGACCGTGCGGGGGCTGGTGAAGCACTACGGGGAGACCAAGGCTCTGGACGGGGTCGACCTGGAGGTGCGGGAGGGCACCGTGATGGGGGTGCTCGGGCCGAACGGGGCCGGGAAGACGACCCTCGTGCGGATCCTGTCCACCCTGCTGGCGCCCGACTCCGGGCAGGCCACGGTGGCCGGGTACGACGCCGTACGGCAGCCGCGGCAACTACGGCGGGTGATAGGACTCACGGGCCAGTACGCGTCCGTGGACGAGAAGCTCTCGGGCTGGGAGAACCTGTACATGATCGGGCGGCTGCTCGATCTGCCCCGCAAGGAGGCCCGGGCCCGTGCCGACGGGCTGCTGGAGCGCTTCTCGCTGACCGAGGCGGCCAAGCGGCCGGCGGCGACGTACTCCGGGGGGATGCGGCGGCGGCTGGACCTGGCCGCGTCGATGATCGGCCGGCCGGCCGTGCTCTTCCTCGACGAGCCGACCACCGGCCTCGACCCCCGCACCCGCAACGAGGTGTGGGACGAGGTGAAGCGCATGGTCGGCGAAGGGGTCACCGTGCTGCTCACCACCCAGTACATGGAGGAGGCCGAGCAGCTCGCCTCCGAGCTGACGGTCGTCGACCGCGGCCAGGTCATCGCGGGGGGTGCGATCGAGGCGCTGAAGGCGAAGGTCGGCGGCCGGGCGCTGCGGATCCGCCCGGCCGACCCCGCCCACCTGCGGCCGCTCGCCGGCGCGCTGGACGAGCTGGGGATCACCGGGCTCGCCACCACGACCGTCGACACCGAACGGGGTGACGTCCTCGTGCCGATCCTCAGCGACGAGCAGCTGACGGCCGTGGTCGGCGCGGTCACCGCGCGCGGTATCACGCTCTCCTCCCTCACCACCGAACTGCCCAGCCTGGACGAGGTGTTCCTGTCCCTCACCGGCCACCGTGCCAGTGCCCCGCAGGACGCCGTGCCCGCCGAAGACCTTCAGGAGGCCGCCGTATGAGCGCCGTCACCGTGAACGACGCCGCCGCGGACGCCCGTATCCCGCTGCGCGGCCATCTGCGCCACACCGGGGCCCTGATCCGCCGCAACCTGCTGTGGATCCGCAAGGACCCGGAGTCGATGGCCGACGCACTGCTGATGCCGGTCATCTTCACCCTGCTGTTCGTGTTCGTCTTCGGCGGCTCGATCGGGCAGGCGCTGGGCGGCGGGCAGGACCGGTACGTGCAGTACGTGATCCCGGGCATGATCGCGATGATGAGCATGACGCTGTCCCAGGGCGTCGGCACCGGCTTCAGCCAGGACTTCAACTCCGGTGTCATGGACCGCTTCCGGTCCCTGCCCATCGGGCGCGGTTCGGTGCTGTTCGCGAAGATCTCGGTGGAGCTGCTGCGGATGCTGTTCGCGACCGCCGTGCTGATGATCGTCGCCGTGGCCGTCGGGTTCGAGATCACGAACTGGCCGGGGCTGTTCGCGACCGTGGCCCTGTCCACGGCGTTCGCCTCGTCGATCATGTGGGTGTTCCTCACCCTGGGCGTGATCCTGAAGAACGCGCAGTCCGTGCAGGCGATGGGCTTCCTGGTGCTCTTCCCGCTGCAGTTCGGCTCGTCGATCTTCGCGCCGACCACGTCGATGCCGGGCTGGCTGCAGGCCTTCACCGACTACAACCCGCTGTCCACGCTCGCGGACGCCGCGCGCGGTCTGATGGTGGGCGGACCCGTCGCCCACGACCTGTGGGTGACGCTCGGCTGGTCGGTGGCCATCACGGCCGTGATGGCGCCGATCGCGATCCACAAGTTCCGCACGAAGAGCTGACCGGACGCGCCCGGTACGCGTCACAGTAGGGCGGCGGCCTCCTCGGGGGAGAGGCCGCCGCCCTGCGCGTACGCGGTCTCGTACGCCCGGTCGCCGAGGACCGCACGCGCCCTTCGTTCCGCCCGCTCGCGGGCCTCGCGCTCCTGCCGTGGGGAGACGTGGCCGGGCGGCAGCAGGGCGTCGGCGGCGCCGAGGCAGCGGGCCGCGTCCGCGGCGCGGCGCCCGCCCTCGTGGGCGGCCAGGGCTCCGGCCCCGACGGTCAGGTACACGGCGCGCATATAGGGTGCGATGGCCGCCGACAGCGGGTCGGCGGCACGCTCCAGTGCCCTGCGGACCCGCTCCAGGCACTCGTCGTAGCGTTCCTCGACGGCGTCCAGCCAGGCCTCCGCGCCGAGGATGAACGCGTCGAAGACGACGAAGTCGGCGATCCGGAAGTCCTGGCGCAGCCGCCGCAGTTGCTCGCGGGCCTCGGCGAAGCGGCCCGTCGTGCCGAGCCGGCCGGCGAGGAACAGCCGGGCGGCGGGCATGGCCTCGCTGTGCGAGTCCTCGCGCTGGGCGATCACCTCGCGCAGCAGCCGCTCACCCCGCTCGCCGTCACCCGCCTCCAGCAGCGCGCTGCCCAGCCGGGCGCTGAGCACCGCCGCCTGGGCGCGGGCGCCGAGGCGCTCGGCGTGGGCGATGGCCGCCTCGTAGTCGGCGGCGGCCAGGGCGTAGTGGCCCTTGCGTTCGTGGGCCTCGGCGCGGGCGGAGAGCGCCTCCGCGGTGCCCCAGGCGTCACCGAGGCGCCGGAAGATCTCCAGCGCCTCGTCGGCGTCCCGGGCGGCGTCGCCCGCCCAGTCGGAGCGGTTGGCGGTGAAGTTGGCCCGCATCTGCAGGCCGGAGGCCAGCTCCCAGTCGAAGCCGGGGGTGTCGCGGCAGGTCTGGATGAAGACGTCCATGATGACGCGCAGCCGGTCCATGTCGCCGGTCAGCATCACGGCGAAGAACCAGAGCAGGCCGGGCATCCGGCAGTTCTGCGGAAGACCGGGCTCGTAGGTGGCGGCGATGGTCCGCAGCTTCTGCTGGGACCGGTCGTTCTGCCAGGCGTCCAGCTCGGTGTCCATGCAGGCCAGATGGGCGAGGTGGATGCCGCGCCGGGCCTCCCACAGCACCTCGCCGGTCATCGGGGGCGGGGCGTCGGTGCAGCGCTCCCACACCGCGGTGGCGGGACGGACGGGCTCGGTGAAGGGGTCGGGGCCGAGCGCCATGACCTCGCGGCACCAGGTGCGGGCCTCGACGCGCAGGTCGCGCATCTGCCAGTACCAGACGAGGGACAGCACCAGGCACAGGGCCTCCTGCTCGTCGCGCAGGACCACGGCGTGGCGCAGGGCGATCCGCAGGTTCTCGTACTCGCGCTCCAGCCGGTGGACGGCGGCGAGCTGGCCGGCGCCGCGCAGCAACGGGTCCGTGGTGCGGGCGAGTTCGCGGAAGTACGTCAGGTGGGCGCGCTCGGCGTCGGCGCGCTGCCCCGACTCGTCCAGCCGTTCGGCGGCGTACTCGGCGACCGTCTCCAGGAGCCGGTAGCGCATCTCCCCGTCGGCGCAATCGCCGGGCGGGGCGGCCACGACCAGGGAGCGGTCGACGAGGGAGGCGAGCGCCTCCAGGGCGGCCGGTCCGCACACCGCCTCGGCGGCGGGCAGGTCACAGCCGCCGGCGAACACCGACAGCCGCCGCAGGACGTCCCGTTCGTCCTCGTCGAGCAGGTCCCAGGACCAGTCGACGACGGCTCTGAGGGTCTGCTGGCGGGGCAGGACCGTGCGACTGCCGGAGGTGAGGAGACGGAAGCGGTCGTCGAGCCGGTCGGCGATCTGGCGGGGGGTGAGCATCCGCAGGCGGGCGGCGGCCAGTTCGATGGCCAGCGGCAGGCCGTCGAGGCGCCGGCAGATCTCGGCGCACGCCCCGGGGTCGTCCTCGGTGCGGAATCCGGGCCGGGCCGCCGCGCCCCGGTCGGCGAGCAGCCGCAGCGCGACCGGCTCGGGCAGCGGCTCCACCGGGCGCAGCAACTCCCCCGGCACGCCGAGCGGTTCACGGCTGGTGGCCAGGACGGTGAGGTCGGGGCAGCGTGCCAGCAGCTCCTCGGCGAGGCGGGCGGCGGCGTCGGCGACGTGCTCGCAGTTGTCGAGGATCAGCAGCATGCGGGGCCGGGAGCAGTGCTCGGCGAGCCGCTCGACGGGATCGTCGAGCCGGTCGGCGACGGCCGCGCGGATGCCCTCGGCGCCCGCGCCGTACAGCACGGTCTCGCGGGCGCCGAGGGCGGTGAGCACGGCCTCGGGGACGGCGGCGGGGTCGTCGACCGGGGCGAGTTCGGCCAGCCACACGCCGCCGGGCATGGCCTCGCGCACGGACTCGGCGGCCTCCTGCGACAGGCGGGTCTTCCCGGCGCCGCCGGGCCCGAGCAGGGTGACCAGCCGGGCTGTCGCGAGATCCCCGCGGATGGTCTCGATGTCGGTTTCCCGGCCGATGAAGGAGGTGAGGCGGGCCCGGAGATTCCCGGCGGACCTGCCCGGCCCCTCGGCCGCGGGCAGGGGTGCGGGGGTGTCGCCGAGGCGAAGCAACTCCGCGTGCAGGGACCGGAGTTCCGGCCCCGGGTCGGCGCCGAGGCGGTCGGCGAGGAGGCGCCGCACGTCCTCGTAGGCGTCCAGTGCCTCCGCCGCACGGCCGGCGTCCCGCAGGGCGCGCAGCCGCAGGGCCTGCAGCGGCTCGTCCAGGGGATGCCCGTCGCACAGGGCGGTCAGTTCCGGCAGGGACTGCTCGGCCTGGCCGAGAGCGAGGGCGGCGGTGTGGCGTGCGCGCAGCACGTCCAGGCGGCGGGTGTCCCGGCGGGCCGCCTCGGCGGTGCGGTCGGGCAGGTCGGCGAGGGCCGGGCCGCGCCACAGGGCGAGGGCGTCGTCGAGGACCACGGCGGCCTTGGCGGGGTCGCTGTCGGACAGCGCCCGCAGCCCCTCGCCGGCCAGCCGCTCGAACCGGTGCAGGTCGACGTCGTCGGGCGGGGCGGTGAGCCGGTACCCGCCCTCGACAGAGGCGACCGCGTCCGCGCCGAGGGTCCTGCGCAGCCGTCCGACCAGCGCCTGCAGCGCCCCCGGCGCGTCGGCGGGCGGCTGCCCGCCCCACACCTCGTCGACGAGCAGCCCGGCGGGCACGGTTCGTCCGGCCCGCAACGCGAGCACGGTCAGCAGCGCGCGCAGCCGCGCCCCGCCGATCGGAAGGGCCGTCCCGTCGTCGCGGAGCGCCTGCGTGGTGCCGAGGATGCGGTACTGCACGGGCTCATTGTCTCCGTTGGTACGGGGGCGGTCACGGCGATCGACGGCACGGCGGGGCGTTCGCGGGCCGGTGCGGAGTCTCCACGCTCGGCAGCACCAGGCAACACCCCCGGCCGGGGCGGCGGGCCCGGCCGGTGAGCCTCAGGCCCCACAGGGCGCTCGCAAGCCGGTACGAAGGCACCACACCCGGCAGCACCGGGCACCGCCACCGGCCGGGGCCGCGGGCCCGGCCCGGGGGCCTCAGGCTCCACGGCGCGCGGTGTCCGGGCGGCCTCGTCTCCCCGGCCTGCTCAGGCGCTCCAACAGGGCCGTCAGGTCCGCCGCCGGGATGCCGCGGGTCTCCGCGCCGGGTTCCGCGTCCTGGGAAAGGCCCCGTGCCTCGCGGACGGCCTGGGAGAGCGGGGAGTCCGTGTCCGGCACGTCCAGGGTCACCACCAGCCCCGACTCGCGCGAGCGCCGCCCCCGCCCGTCGGCCGCCCGCTCCGCCTCGGTCTCCTTGAACCACGTCGGGCACCGGTCCACCAGCCGCAGCCCGCGCTCCCCCGCCACCGGCTCGTAGGAGCGCGATCCGGGCGCGGTCTCGGCCCAGGTCTGGGTCAGCACCTGCACGGCCCGCACCAGCCCGCCGGCCTCGGGCCACTTCGCGCCGTGCCGCTCGACGGACAGCAGCCCGGCCGACCGGGTCGGGCTCCCCGGTTCCGGGCGCAGGTCATCCTCGGCGTCGGGGTCCGCTCCCAGTGCCACCGGCAGGCCGGACTCCTCCCGCACCATCCGCACCCCGCCCACGTCCTCCACGGGCCCGGCCACCTCGGTGAGCTGGTCGTACCAGCCGCCGCCCAGCACGGTGTCCGGGTCCACCAGCAGCAGCGGCCAGCTCACCTCGTCGCCCACCGAGAAGATCGTGCCGCAGCACTCCATCTGCCAGTCCTCGTAGTACACGTGCCACAGCCCCATTCCCCCACCCTCCCCGGAACCGACCGCCCCGCGCGAGACGTTTTTCACCTGCGCCCGGTACCGTCGGGCCGTCCCACCCCGTGTCGATGAGTGCAGGGAGCCCCATGACCACCGCCACCACCCGCCACAGCGAGCGGCGGATCAGCCCCGTGTTCGTCGGCATCCTCGCCGTGACGGCGGTCACGGGATGGGCGACCTGGACCGGGTTCGCCGAGCAGCCCGGCGTCGCCGTGTTCCTGTTCGTGACGGCGGCGTGGATCGTGTCGCTGTGCCTGCACGAGTACGCGCACGCCCGCACCGCCCTGCACAGCGGCGACATCTCGGTCGGTGAGAAGGGCTACCTGACCCTGAACCCGCTGAAGTACACGCACGCGCTGCTCAGCATCGTGCTGCCGGTGATCTTCGTGATCATGGGCGGGATCGGCCTGCCCGGCGGTGCCGTGTTCATCGAGCGGGGGCGGATCCAGGGGCGCTGGAAGCACAGTCTCATCTCGGCGGCGGGTCCGCTGACGAACGTGCTGTTCGCCGTCGTCTGCACCGCCCCGTTCTGGCTGGACGCGCTGGACGGCGTGCCGAACGACTTCCGGTTCGCGCTGGCCTTCCTCGCGCTGCTCCAGGTGACGGCCGCGCTGCTGAACTTCCTGCCGGTGCCCGGGCTGGACGGTTACGGCGTGATCGAGCCCTGGCTGTCGTACGGCATCCGCCGCCAGGTGGAGCCGTTCGCGCCGTTCGGCCTGCTGTTCGTGTTCGCGCTGCTGTGGCTGCCGGCGGTGAACGGCGTCTTCTTCGACGTGATCGACACGATCCTGAAGTCCCTCGGGATCAGCGACTTCGAGACTTACTGCGGTCAGGAGCTGTACCGCTTCTGGCAGGGCTCGAACGAGTTCTGCCAGGCGGCCCCGTGACGAAAGCGGTCAGTGCGTGACCGACCTCTGCGCCCTGGCGCGCTTCAGGTAGTACCAGGCCATGTTCGACGAAAGTCCGGCGAGCAGCACCCACACGATCCCCAGCCAGCTGCCCTCCACGAAGGAGACCACGGCCGCGGCCACGGACAGGACGCAGACGATCAGGGCATAGAGGGCGAGGCGGGGCATGGGGTCGACTCCTGTCGGGGGACACTGCGGCACTGCTGATGCCGTCCAGTGTCCCCCATGCGTCTCACCGGCTCACACGTCGGTGACGCGGAGCCCCGCGTGCGCCTTGTAGCGGCGGTTGACGGAGATCAGGTTGGCCACCAGCGACTCCACCTGGTGGGCGTTGCGCAGCCGCCCGGCGAAGACACCGCGCATCCCGGGGATGCGACCGGCGAGGGCCTGGACGATCTCCACGTCCGCCCGCACCTCGCCGAGCACCATCACATCGGTGTCGATCTCGTCGATCTCCGGGTCCTGGAGCAGCACGGCCGACAGGTGGTGGAAGGCGGCCGTGACCCGGGAGTCCGGCAGCAGGGCGGCGGCCTGCTCGGCGGCGCTGCCCTCCTCGGGCTTGAGGGCGTAGGCGCCCTTCTTGTCGAAGCCGAGCGGGTTGACGCAGTCGACGACGAGCTTGCCCGCCAGCTCCTCGCGCAGGGACTCGAGGGTCTTGCCGTGGCCGTCCCACGGCACGGCGACGATCACGACGTCGCTGCGGCGCGCGGTCTCGGCGTTGTCGGCGCCCTCGACGCCGTGACCGAGCTCGTCGGCGGCGGCCTGGGCGCGCTCCGCGGCCCGCGAGCCGATGATCACCTTCTGGCCGGCCTTGGCGAGCCGGTAGGCCAGGCCCTTGCCCTGCGGTCCGGTCCCGCCGAGCACCCCCACCACGAGTCCGGAGACGTCGGGCAGGTCCCAGGGGTCCTTGGCGGGCGCCTTCTGGGTGTTGTCGGTGGCAGCACTGTCGGTAGAGGTCATGGCCCCGACTCTACGACCGCGCCGTCGCGCTGTGCGGCTCAGGTCGGCTGCGTCAAGGGCACCAGCCGGAAGGGTTCTCACCAGGGCGCGGGCGCCGGGCGCCGGGGCGTCGTCGCGGGTGGTGAAGCAGACCCGCCCGAAACCGGCGTACCCCTCCTGTCCGGCGCCGGAGGGGACGCCGGGTCCGGTCTTCGGCGGGCTCCACCGGTCGTTCGACGGTGGTACAGGTGACCGGTCGGTCTCCCCGGCCCGGGCGAATGCGGAATGAACTGGACGTCACGAGTGGCCGCTCGGGGCAGGATGCGGCCCCATGGATGCGGTACGGGTCGCGTTGCTGCGGGAAGTGCTCGCCGGGACGGAGTGGCTCCAGGCCACACGGCGGTTCGCCGGGGCGCTGCGCGGCTCGGTGGTGTCGCACGGGGGCGGGCTGCTGCTCGTCGGCACGCGGGAGTACGAGCCGTGGCATCTGGCCGCGCACCTGGTGGACGAGGCCGCCTGGTCGGGCACGCCGGAGCTGACCCCGACACTGGTACGGCACGACGCGCGCCCCTGCGATCCGGCGCACCTGGCGGTCGGTCTGGGCCGGCTGGAGGCGGCCCGGCGGGGCGAAACGCTGCTGGTGGTCGCCCCCGAGGGGCCCGCCGCGCCACTCCTGGAGCGGGTGTCCGACGCCCGTCGCGCCGGTGCGACGGTCCTGGCCCTGGGCCCCGGCCCGGGCGAGTTGCCGTCCATGGCGCACGAGACCCTGGCCGTCCCCGACGGCTCGGAGCTGGACCTCGACACGGTGCAGCACCTGGTCAGCGCGGCGGCCGGGGAGAACGCCCTGCCCACCCCGAGGGGGCGGCGCCGGCTGCGGGACCGGGTGGCGCGACTGGCGGAGCACCTGACGGCACCGCCACCGGCCCGCTGGTGACCTCCGGGCGTCCCCCGGCCGGCCTCGCGGGCGCCCGGCACATCACGAACGCCCGGGGCGCGCGGCCCCGGGCGCCGGTGGGATCAGCTCTCTTCGTCGCGGCTGCCCGCCGGTGCGTCGTGCCACTTGGGGTCGTTCTCCCACTGGAGGTTGCGCTCGCGGGCGGTCGCCATCGCGTGTTCGGCCTCCGTGCGGGAGGCGTACGGCCCGAACCGGTCCTTGTTGGGGCACTCCGGCCCCTCCTCGACCTTCTTGTGCTCCAGGCAGTAGTACCACTCACCCGGCTTGCCGACCGTGCGCTTCTTGAACAGGGCCATGACCAGCTCCTCTCGCCATCGTCATGTTCCCCCATGGCCGCTGGTTAGACTCGCTGGCATGTCTGGCCAGTCGCTGCTCGTCCCGGGGGAGCTGTCCCCCATCCGTTCCGTGCCCGGAAACATCCGTCGCCCCGAGTACGTCGGCAAGCCCGCGCCGACGCCGTACACCGGACCGGAGGTGCAGACGCCCGAGACGATCGAGGCGATGCGCGTGGCCGGCCGGATCGCGGCCCGGGCGATGGCGGAGGCCGCGAAGCTGATCGCCCCCGGGGTGACCACGGACGAGCTGGACAAGGCGGCGCACGAGTACATGTGCGACCACGGCGCCTACCCCTCGACGCTGGGCTACCGCGGCTTCCCCAAGTCGCTGTGCACGAGCGTCAACGAGGTCATCTGCCACGGCATCCCGGACTCGACGGTCCTGCGCGACGGCGACATCGTCAACCTCGACGTGACGGCGTACATCGGCGGTGTGCACGGCGACAACAACGCCACCTATCTCGTGGGTGACGTCGACGAGGAGTCGCGGCTGCTGGTCGAGCGGACCCGGGAGTCCCTGGAGCGGGCGATCAAGGCGGTCAAGCCGGGCCGGCAGATCAACATCATCGGCCGGGTCATCGAGTCGTACGCCAAGCGCTTCGGCTACGGGGTGGTCCGGGACTTCACCGGGCACGGCATCAACTCGTCGTTCCACTCGGGCCTGATCATCCCGCACTACGACAGCCCGCACGCGACGACGGTCATCCAGCCCGGCATGACGTTCACGATCGAGCCGATGCTGACGCTGGGCACGCACGAGTACGACATGTGGGACGACGGCTGGACGGTCGTGACGAAGGACCGGAAGCGGACGGCCCAGTTCGAGCACACGCTGGTGGTGACGGACTCGGGCGCGGAGATCCTCACGCTGCCGTAGCCCCGCACCCCACCCGCGCCCCCACACCCCTGCACGGCCCGCTCTCCCGTAGAGGGCGGGCCGTTCCCTTCCCGTCGGAGGTTTTTACCGACACCGCGTCGGGAAAAGTGTGCGCATGGAATCCTTCTCGACGCTCCTTCGGACGGCTTCCCGCGAGCAGCACGAGGAGGTCAGGGGCTCGACCTTCATCGGCGATCTGCTGGGACGCAAGCTGGGGGTCGACGCGTTCGCGCGCTACACCGAGCAGCTGTGGTTCGTGTACGGGGCGCTGGAGTCCGGCGCCCGGCGACTGGCCGCGGACCCGGTGGCCGGCCCGTTCGTCCGTCCTGAGCTGTTCCGCATGACGGCACTGGAGCAGGACCTGGAGCATCTGCGCGGCCCCGGCTGGCGGACGACGGTCACTGCGCTGCCGGCCACCCTGGAGTACGCGGAGCGGATCAGCGCGTGCGCCCGCACCTGGCCGGCCGGTTACGTCGCCCACCACTACACCCGCTACATGGGTGACCTCTCCGGCGGGCAGATCATCCGCGACACGGCCGAGAGGACGTGGGGCTTCCCGAGGAAGGGCGACGGGGTGCGCTTCTACGTCTTCGAGGGGATCCCCAACCCGGCCGCCTTCAAGCGGACTTACTGCGCGCTGCTGGACGCGCTGCCCGGTGACGAGCTGGAGCGGCAGCGGGTCGTGGCCGAGTGCAAGCGGGCGTACGGGCTGAACAACGGGATGTTCGAGGCGCTGGGTGCGGAGTTCCCACTCACGGCGTGAGCGGGCGGGGCCCCTTCGCGCGCGGCGAGGGGCCCGCTTCCGGCTCGGGAGAATGCGTGCTCGGGCGCCGACCGGGCCGTCGGTGCCCGGTCACGCCCCGGAGAGCCCCTTCACCGCCCGCCCCCTTCCCCTGGGGCGCGGTCCGTGCGGCTCAGCGTTCGAGGTGGACCCGCCCGCCGACCTCGGTCCATCCGCCCGGCTGGGGCGCGGTGAGGATCTGTGAGCCCGCGCCCTGGGTGATGTTGAGGGCCCGGCCCAGCCGGTCGGTGAGCAGCAGGGCGGCGGCCCCCGTCGCCTCGTCCTCGTCGATGCCGTCGCCCCGGCCGGGGAAGGCTCGGGCCCGGATCCGCCCGGCCGGCTCGTCCTCCCAGGCCCAGGCGTACACCCACTCCCCCGGCGGCGGCACGGCCAGGTCGTCGACCTCGGCGGCGCCGCCGTACTGCCGCAGCGTCCGCGGCGGCACCCACTCCGCCCGGGCCTCGATCCAGCAGAACTCCCCGTCCTGCCGGGCCCCGGCCACTCCGGCGGGCGTCACCAGTTCGGGAACGTCGAGCAGCCATGCCGTCCCGACACAGGGATGCCCGGCGAAGGGCAGCCGCAGGGTGGGCGTGTAGATGTCGATCACCCCGCGCTCGGGGTCGTCGACGAACACGGTCTCGCTGAACCCGACTTTCGCCGCGAACGCCTGCCGCTCGTCCCGCTCCGGCATCACGGAACCCTCGCGCACGACCCCGAGCTCGTTGCCGTATCCACCGTTGGGCCCGCAGAAGACGCGGAGCACGTCGTAATCAGTCACGAGGGGAATTCAAACATCGCCCGACACGATCAGACATCCTCGTGATGCGGCATGATCGCGCCCAACCGGGCCGGGCCGGGCCGGCGCACGCCCGGGGTCAAGGGGTGCGCGCCGGTGGCGTTGAGGCGGGATGGTGTGTGGTCCGGCACTCGTCGCAGCCCATGCGCACCGGGCCCCGCTCCTGTGCGCCGGTCGTGTCGGGGCAGGCAGGGGGCCGCGAGCCATCGAAACGCGACCTTTGACCTTCCCTTGACCCGATCATGGGGGCGATTTTGAGCCACTTAAGTAATCCTTATGTGCCCTTAGGTGAGCCTCACCTTCCTCTCTCCTGGAGCCCACATGCGACCCGCCCGTCCCGCTTCCGTCGTCATCGCCGCCGCGGCGGCCCTCGCCGCCGTCACCGGCTGCACCGAGAAGAGCGACGCCAAGGACGGCGACCACGTGATCAACGTGACGGCGACCGACGACAAGTGCCAGGTGTCGAAGAAGGAGTTCCCGGCCGGGCACGTCGAGCTGGCCGTCGAGAACAAGGGCTCCAAGGTCACCGAGGTCTACGTCCTCTTCCCCGACGACCGCGTGGTCACCGAGCGGGAGAACATAGGCCCCGGCACCAAGCAGCGGGTCACCGCCGAGGTGAAGGCCGGCGACTACCAGATCGCCTGCAAGCCCGGCATGAAGGGCGACGGCATCCGCCAGGCCGTCAAGGCCACCGGCGGCAAGGCCGTCAAGCGCGATCCGCGCCTGGACAAGGCCGTCGCCGCCTACCGCGCCTACGCGCAGGCGCAGGCCGACGAGACCCTGCCGAAGGCCGAGGCGTTCGCGAAGGCCGTCAAGGACGGTGACATCGAGGCGGCGAAGAAGGCCTACGCCCCCTCCCGCATCGGCTGGGAGCGCACCGAGCCGGTCGCCGAGTCGTTCGGCGACATCGACCCCAAGGTCGACGTCCGCGAGGACGGCCTGGAGGACGGCCAGGACCCGGCCACCGACTGGACCGGCTGGCACCGCCTGGAGAAGGCCCTCTGGCAGGACAAGAAGATCGGCACCCGCGAGAAGGACCTCGCCGACCTGCTGATCAAGGACTTGAAGGACTGGCAGAACCGGGTCGGCAAGGCCGAGATCACCCCCACCTCCATGGCCAACGGCGCCAAGGAGCTCCTCGACGAGGTCGCCACCGGCAAGGTCACCGGCGAGGAGGAGCGCTACTCGCACACCGACCTGGTCGACTTCAAGGCCAACGTCGAGGGCGCGCAGAAGTCCTACGACCTGCTGAAGCCGGTCGCCAAGGAGAACGACGCGGCCCTGGTCACCGAACTCGACGAGCAGTTCGCGGCCCTGGACAAGCTGCTCGACCAGTACCGCCCGAACACGACGTCGTACGACTTCACCTCCTACGACAAGGTCGGCAAGGCCGACCGCAAGGAGCTCTCGGACGCGGTCAACGCCCTGGCGGAGCCGCTGTCGAAGCTCGCCGCGGCCGTGGTCAAGTAGCGGAGGCCCCGATGACGGACAGCAACTCCTCCTCCCCCAGCCGCCGTTCCCTGCTCGGCTGGGGCGGGGCGGGCCTGGCGCTCGGCGCGGCGGCGGCGGGCGGCGCTGTGGCGATGGCCCGTACCGAGGACGACACCGAACCGGCCGGGTCGGCGATCGCCTTCCACGGCGCGCACCAGGCGGGCATCGCCACCCCGGTGCAGGACCGCCTGCACTTCGCCGCGTTCGACGTGACGACCGACGACCGCGAGGCCTTCGTCCAGCTGCTGAAGGACTGGACGGCGGCCGCCCGGCGCATGACGGCCGGACACGCCGTCGGCGAGGGCGCGTTCGGCGGCCTGGCCGAGGCGCCGCCGGACGACACCGGTGAGGCGCTCGGCCTGAAGCCCTCCCGCCTGACCCTCACGATCGGCTTCGGCCCCTCCCTGTTCGGGAAGTTCGGCCTCACGGACCGGCGCCCGGAGGCCCTGGTCGACCTGCCGAAGTTCGCGGGCGACAACCTGGACAAGAACCGCAGCGGCGGCGACCTGTGCATCCAGGCCTGCGCCGACGACCCCCAGGTCGCCGTGCACGCCGTTCGCAACCTGGCCCGCATCGGCTTCGGCAAGGTCGTCATCCGCTGGTCGCAGCTCGGCTTCGGCAAGACCTCCTCCACCACGCCCGAGGCGCAGACGCCGCGCAACCTGATGGGCTTCAAGGACGGCACCCGCAACATCGCGGGCACGGAGACGGACCGCCTGAAGAAGTTCGTCTGGGTGGACGAGAAGGACGAACCGGCCTGGATGGCGGGCGGCAGCTACCTGGTGGCCCGTCGCATCCGCATGCACATCGAGACCTGGGACCGCACCTCGCTGCAGGAGCAGGAGGACATCTTCGGCCGCGACAAGGGCGAGGGCGCCCCGGTCGGCAAGGCCAAGGAGCGCGACGAGCCGTTCCTGAAGGCGATGAAGCCCGACGCGCACGTCCGGCTCGCGCACCCCGACAGCAACCACGGGGCGACGATCCTGCGCCGCGGCTACTCCTTCACCGACGGCACGGACGGCCTCGGCCGCCTGGACGCGGGCCTGTTCTTCCTGGCCTACCAGCGCGACGTCCGCAAGGGCTTCATCCCGATCCAGCGCAGTCTGGCCGCGGACGCGCTCAACGAGTACATCCAGCACGTCGGTTCGGCCCTGTTCGCCGTCCCGCCGGGCGTCCGCGACAAGGACGACTGGTGGGGCCGCACGCTGTTCTCCAAGGAGGCCTGAGCCGGTGTTCTCCAACTACCTGATCGGTCTGCGCGAGGGCCTGGAGGCGAGCCTCGTCGTCTGCATCCTCATCGCCTACCTCGTCAAGACGGACCGCAGGGACGCCCTGAAGCCGATCTGGGCCGGTATAGCCGTCGCGATCGCCCTCGCGTTCGGCTTCGGCTGCGCCCTTGAATTCGGCTCCCAGGAACTGACGTTCCAGGCCCAGGAGGCGCTCGGCGGCTCCCTGTCGATCCTCGCGGTCGGCCTGGTGACGTGGATGGTGTTCTGGATGCGCCGCACGGCCCGCCACCTCAAGTCCGAGCTGCACGGCAGGCTGGACGCGGCGCTCGCGATGGGCACGGGCGCGCTGGTCGCGACCGCGTTCCTCGCGGTGGGCCGGGAGGGCCTGGAAACGGCCCTGTTCGTCTGGGCGTCGGTCCACGCGGCGAGCGACGGCACACCGCGTCCCCTGCTGGGCGTCGCCCTGGGCCTCCTCACGGCGATCGCCCTGGGCTGGCTGTTCTACCGCGGCGCGCTGCGCATCAACCTGGCGAAGTTCTTCACGTGGACCGGCGGCATGCTGGTGGTCGTCGCGGCCGGCGTCCTCGCCTACGGCTTCCACGACCTCCAGGAGGCCGACTTCCTGCCCGGCCTCACCGACAAGGCCTTCGACATCTCCGGCACGATCCCCCCGGACAGCTGGTACGGCACGCTCCTCAAGGGCGTCCTCAACTTCCAGCCCGACCCCACCACACTCCAAGTCACGGTCTGGCTCCTGTACTTGATCCCGACCCTGGCCCTCTTCCTGGCACCGACCCGCACCACCGCGAAAACTCCGGTACGCGACGGGGCGTGACAACCCACCGCCCCTACCGCCAAGGCCAGGTAGGCCCGCAACCCAGCGGCACGCATGCCCGCAGCCGGGGCGAGCGGCACGGATGCCCGCGGCTGGGGCGAGGCACGACGCTCCCGCACCCGCCGGACGACGCAAGGGGCCGTGTCGGGGGGTGTCCGCCCGCAGCGGTTGGCGCGTCAACGCCAGTCAGTCGGTAGGCAAGTCGATCGCGCCGTTCCGAGGACGGACACCCCCCGGCGCGGCCCCGACCCACACCCGCCGTCACGCGAAGACGCGCGCCCCACCCGGCGACGGACGAAGGCGTATACCCCCACCCGGCGACGGACGAAGGCGTATACCCCCACCCGGCGTCGGACGAGGCAGACGCCCACCCCACCCCCGGCCCGACCGCCGGAGGCACCCGGTAGGGTTCGCCTCCGGAAAGGGGAAGGTGAAGGTACCCGATGAGCAGGGATCGCGACCCTCGAACGCTCCGCAGGCCCGCCCGGAGCGCCCTCATAGCAACCTCGGCGACCGCTTTGTCGCTGACGGCCAGTGGATGCGTCGTCGTGCACGGCGAACGGGAGATCCTCCCGTCCACGACCCGCGCCGAAGCCGCCCAGGCCCTCCAGGAGTTCACGACCGCGTACAACGAGGCCGACAAGGCCTACGACGGCACCCTGGACGCCGACCACACCACGGGCGCCCTCGCCGACATCGACTCGGCCCGCCTCAAGGCCGGGAAGGCGAACAACCCGGGCGGCAACCCGCGCCACACCCCGCTGGAACTGACGGACGCGAAGTTCACGATCCCGAAGAAGGCCGGCTGGCCCCGCTGGTTCGTCGCCGACGCGGCCGGCAACAAGGGCGGCACCGCCCGCTGGCTCCTGGTCTTCACCCGCAGCAGCCTGGACGACCCCTTCCAGGTGGCGTACCTGACACTCGTCGCCCCGGACAAGGTCCCGCAGTTCGAGAAGGACGCCGACGGCTGGGCCGAGTCCGTCCCCGTGAACTCCACCGACCTGGCCACCGCCCCCGGCGACCTGAGCCGGACGTACGCGACGTACCTGAAGAGCGGCGGAGAGACCTTCGCGGACGGCGCCCACACCAGCCAGTGGCGTGCCCTGCGCGAGAAGAACGGCAAGAAGCCCGGCATGGTCACCCAGTACATCGACGAGCCGCTGACGAACGGCGACTACGCACCGCTGGCGCTGCGCACGACGGACGGCGGGGCGCTGGTGTTCTTCACCACCCGCCACTACGAGAAGCAGACCGCGTACGCGGGCACGTCCGTCCCCGCCCCCAACAAGGACGTCCTGGCCCTGACGAAGGGCGAGATCAAGCAGTCCCTCACGATGGAGTTCGTCTCCAACGAGGTGGCACTGGACCCCAAGGGCCCGGGCAAGATCACGATTCTGGGCAGGATCCAGGGACTGACCTCGGCGGAGGGCTCGTAAGCCACGCGTCGCGAGCCCGGCCTCGTGAGCCCGGCCCGGCCGCCGGCGGGCTTCAGTGCCGCAAGGGCCAGGCCGCCTCGCCGGCCCGGCCGGTGTCCTCATCCACATAGCGCCCACAGACCTCCGTGAGCACCTCCAGCAGGCTCAGTGGGTCCGGCAGCTCGTGCTCGGGCCCGCGCACCCACCGCACCGCCTGCTCCTCACCGGGCAGCCGCGCCGGCGGTACGAGGACGTAGGAGCCCCGGCAGTGCCAGCGCAGCCCGGGGTGCTCGTCCATCGTCTCGGGGTGGCAGTCCAGTTCGCACGGCCACCACTCGTCCTCGTCCTCGGGCGTACCGCGGGTGAGCGTGAAGAAGAGGAGGCGGCCGTCGTCGCTCTCGGCGACCGGCCCGACCTCGACACCGGCGGCGAGCAGCCGCTCCAACGCGTCGCGACCGGCATCGAGGGGCACGTCGAGGACGTCGTGCACCATGCCGGTCGCGGTGATGAAGTTGGCCTGCGGCTGATGGCGGGCCCAGCGCTCGATCTGGGCGCGGTCGGTGGTCGACTGCGTCTGCCAGGCGAAGGACACCGGGTGCCGGGCGGGGGTGGGACAGCCGACCCGGTCGCAGGAGCAGCGGTAGCCGGCCGGGTGGGCGGCGGGCGCGAGAGGCAGTCCCGCGCCGGCGGCGGCGAGCAGCAGGGCCTCACGGCCGCCGTCCCCGGCGGTCTCCTTCGGCCGGCGCCCGGCGCGCAGCCACTGGGTGAGTTTGCCCTGCAGGCCGGTCCGGCCGCCGAACTCCGCGCTCATCTATCCCCTCGCCTCGCCGTCGTGCCGAACAGCATGCCTCATCGTCCCATCTTCCCGCTCACCGGGGGGCCAGTGCCCACATCCAGGACAGGTGGGACGCACCGCGCACCGGGCGTCGGACGGGACAGACGGGACGCATCGCATACCGGGCGCCGGAGGGGACAGACGGGACGCATCGCGCCCTGGGCGTCGGAGGGGAGGGGAACGAACGAGCCCCGCTCTCCACCGCGATCGGGTGTCATTGTCTGCTTTGCCATGACATGGCGCCCTACCGTGGTCGTCATGGTCACAAGGATCGCGTTGTCGGGTCTGGCCTCCGTGGCGTCCGTGGTCTCGCTGTTCCCGTCGGGGCCCGGCGTCCGTGCCCCGGCCCCGCTGGAGTGGGGCGCGGGCCCGCTGACCGTGGCGGCCCTCCCCCGGATCACGTACGTCGCGCACCGCGGCGGCGCCCGTGAGGTTCCCGAGAACAGCATGGCGGGGCTGGCGACCGCTTACGAGCGCGGGACGGCGCAGGTGCTGGACTTCGACACGCGACTCCTGCGCGACGGCACGCCGGTGGTGTTCCACGACGAGACGCTGAACCGCACCACCTACCTGGGCGGCGCGGTGCGCGGCCTGGACTCCCGGGAGTGGCAGGGCGTACGGCTGCGCCCGAAGGACAGGCTTCCGGGGAGCTGGCGGTCGGAGCGGCCGCCGACGGTCGCCGAGGTGCTGGATCGTTTCGGCGGGCGGATCGTGCTGATGCTGGAGGCGAAGGACCCGCGCAGCCTCGACCGGCTGGCCGAGCTGATCCGGGCCCGCGGCCTGACCCGCTCGGTGTTCGTGAACTCCAACGACCCCGAGGTGGCCCGGCGCGTCCATCGCCTCGGCCTGCTCTCGCAGTTGTGGCGCTCGGCGCAGCAGTTGCGCACGGACCGCCCGGAGCGCTGGCGGTCGTTCGTGGACCTGCTGGACGTGGATCACCGGGCGCGCGACGCGGATCTGGCGCGGGCGGTGAACTCGGGGATCGCGCGGGTGTGGGCGCACACCGTGGTGACGGATGCGCAGCGGGACCGGGTGCTGGCGCTGGGCTGCGACGGTGTGATCACGGACGCGCCGGGGCGCCTCGCCCGGACCGCTCAGCGCGGGGCCAGGCCGTGAAGGGCGTAGTCGACGAGGGTGTCGGTGTACTCGTGGGAGATCGGGCCGGTGCGCTGGAGCCAGCGCTGGGCGAGCGGCGAGATGAAGAACTCCAGGGCGATGCGCGGGTCGATCTCCGGCCGCACCTGGCCGGCTTCCTGGGCGGCGCGCAGCCGGTTGATGTAGAGGTCGAGTGAGGGCTGCATCAGCTTGGCCACGAGCTCGCGCCCAAGTTGCTCGTTGACGACGCCCTCGGCGGCCAGCGCGCGGGACGGCACGTCGAACCTGGGGTCGTTCATCTGGTCGACGGTGGCGCGCAGCACGCCCTTGACGTCGGCGGCGAGGTCGCCGGTGTCCGGGAAGGTGTACGGCGCCGGCCCGGCCTCGTCCAGGGACCGCTCGGCCAGGTCGAGGAACGCCTCCATCAGGACGTCCGCCTTGGAGGACCACCAGCGGTAGATCGTCTGCTTGCCGACACCGGCGCGGGCGGCGATGCCCTCGATGGTGGTCTTCGGATAGCCGACCTCGACGACGAGCGCGAGAGCGGCGTCGTAGATGGCCCGGCGGGACTTCTCGCTGCGCCGGGTGGAGTCGGGGGCGGGCCTGGAGGGGGCGGGCCTGGAAGGAGCGGGGGCGGAGGGGGCGGGCGTGCCGGGAGCGGGCTTGCCGGGAGCGGGCTTGCCGGGAGTGGGCTGGGTGGACTTCTGGACGGCCATGCGCCGAATTTATCAGGTTGACAAGACGGACCGTCTCGCGGACAGTGAAGCGCATGTACGAGACGAACCGTCTCGTCACCTGAAGGCGATGACCACGGAAGGAACCCGAGATGACCCGAGGCGGAGCCGGAAACATGCTGGGCGTCGGCGGATCGCGCAGGAACCTCGGCCGCAGGGAGCTGCGCGGCGGTGGCCGGGGCGGCCGGATCGGCGGCGGTCTCGACCCGCAGGCCCAGAAGCGCGAGTTGCTGCGCAAGCTCCAGGAGAAACGGCAGCAGCAGGACACGCAGGAGGGGGGCACGGCGGGCACGGCGTCATGAGCCTCCCCCGCGCGGGGGAGAGCGGACCCCCGCGCGCGGGATCCTCCCGGGTGGTCCGGCGGATGTACTGAGGCGGTCGCGGCCCGCGACCGGCGGACACCCGCCCCATGGACACCCGGGAGGACTCGGCTCATGACCGCATGGACCAGACGACGGCTGCTCACCACGGCGGCCACGGCCCTCCCGGCGGCGGGCCTCGCCACCACGGCGGCCCCCCTCGCGCGGGCGGCGGCCACGACCCGCCCCGGAGACGTCGACATCACCGACGCCTTACGGGCACTGCCCGGACTGCGCCTGGTCGAGGAGCGGCACGACGCCGAACCGGGATACCGGCACTTCGTCCTGGGTCTGCGCCAGCCGGTCGACCACACGAACCCGGCCGCCGGCACCTTCGAGCAGCGCCTCACCCTGCTGCACACCGCCGCCGACCGCCCCACCGTGCTGTTCAGCACGGGCTACCACGCGGTCCTCACCCCACGCCGGACCGAACCGGCGGTCCTGCTCGACGCCAACCAGCTCCAGGTCGAGCACCGCTACTTCGGCACCTCACGCCCGGCGGACCCCGGCTACACCCACCTCACCGTCCGGCAGGCCGCCGACGACCACCACCGCGTCGTCCGGCTCTTCCGCCGCCTCTACCCCGGCGCGTGGATCTCCACGGGCGGCAGCAAGGGCGGCATGACGAGCGTCTACCACCGCCGCTTCCACCCCTACGACGTGAACGGCACGCTGGTCTACTCGGCCCCCAACAACGTCGACGACCACGACGACTCCGCGTACCTCCGCTTCCTGGAGACGGTCGGCACCCCCGCCGCCCGGGAGGCCCTCAAGGCGGCCCAGCGGGCCATCCTGCTGCGCCGGACCGAGCTGGTCGCCCGCTACGAGGCCTGGGCGGCCGCCACCGGCGACACCTTCCGGCTCGTCGGCAGCGCCGACAAGGCACTCGAGATCGCCGTCCTGCGCGTGCCGTTCATGTTCTGGCAGCGCGGCACACCGGCCGACATCGCCGCGATTCCCGGCCCCGGGGCGACGGCCGACGAGCTGTACACCTGGCTGGACGACACGACGGGCCTCGCTCTGTACGCGGACACGACGGCCCGGAACTACATCCCGTACTGGTACCAGATCGGCACTCAGCTGGGGTACGGCAGCCTCCCCACCGCCCACCTCTCCGACCTGCTCCGCCATCCGGGCGCCGCCGAGCCGCGCAGTTTCGTCCCCCGGGACGTCCCCCTGGACTTCGACCGGGCCGCCATGCCCGACATCGACCGCTGGGTCCGGCGGCGCGGCAGCCGGCTGCTGTTCGTCAACGGCACCCAGGACCCCGCGGTCGCCGAGCACTTCCATCCCGGGGGGCCGGACTCACGGCTGCTGTGGGTGCCGGGCGGCAATCACGGCGCCGACCTCGCGGACCTGTCCCCCGCCGACCGGGCGTCGGCGGAGGACATGCTGGCCCGCTGGGCGAGTTGAGCGCGGGCGTACCCGACAGAAGCTCAGGAGGGCGGCCAGGCGTCTCCCCAGTCGGCGTCCCGGGCGGCCTTGTACAGGTCGCCGTGGCGTTTGGTGACGGTGGCGCGACGGAGGGACGGTTCGCTCTCACACAGGTCGAGGAGGACCTGGCCCTTGCGGATCTGGGGGCGGCGGACGACCCGGGAGGGAGCAGGGTCGACGGGGAAGCGGGCGGCGGCTACGTACGCGAACTTCTCGTCCTCGTAGGCGAGGGAGCCGCCCTTGACCTGGCGGTGCAGGGAGGAGCGGCTGACCCGGGCGGAGAAGTGGCACCAGTCCGTGCCGGGGGCGATGGGGCAGGCGGCGCTGTGCGGGCACGGGGCGGCGATCCGGAAACCGGCGGTGATCAGCCGGTCCCGGGCCTCGATGAGGCGGGCGTAGCCGTCGGGGGTGCCGGGTTCGACGATCACGACGGCCCGGGCGGCGGCCGCGGCGGCGTCGACGAGGGCGGTGCGGTCCGCGGCGGTCAGCTCGTTCAGGACGTAGGAGACGGTGACGAGGTCCGTGCTCTCCAGGGTCAGCGCCGCCCCGATCCGGGAGCGCTGCCAGCGGACGTCCCGCAGCTCCGGGTTGGCCGCGGCGATCTCGCGTCCCAGGGCGAGCGCGGGTTCCGCCCAGTCGAGCACGGTGACGGGCCGCTGCCCGCCCCAGACCGCGCTCACGGCCCAGGCGGCGGCACCGGTGCCGCCGCCGAGGTCGGTGTGCCCGCCGGGCACCCACTCGGGCGCGGCCTCGGCGAACGCCTCCAGCGCGGAGCGCACGGCCTCGAAGGTCGCGGGCATCCGGTAGGCGGCGTAGGCGGCGACATCGGCCCGGTCCCGGAGGATGGGGGCGTCGGTCGGGGTGGCCCCCCGGTAGCTGGCGATCAGCCGCTCGACCGCCTGCGAGGCCTGCCGGGGCGGCAGCCCGTCGAGCAGACCGGCAAGGGCGGCACGGAGGTTCTCGGCCGGGGGTGCGGGGACGTTCACCCGGCGATTCTACGAGGCGGGCGAGGGGTGCCGGGTGGCGCGCGTTCCCGTCACTCACCGGGGACGCTGCTCACGCGCCCGGCCGGCGCCCCTCCCCCGGCGCAAAGATCACCGCACCGCCCGCGCCACCCGTGACGCCGCTGCCGCTCGCGGGGCGTTGTCCGGGCGGCGGCGGCGCGGGTGGACCGCGTTGGTGAGCAGGATGAGGAACGTGTCCGTGGCCGGGTCCAGGACGAGGGACGTGCCCGTGAAGCCGGTGTGGCCCGCCGCGCCGCGGCCCGCCAGGTCACCCATGAACCACGGCTGGTCGAGGGAGAAGCCCAGGCCCGGCGGGGTGAAGAGGAGCTCGACGAAGTCGGGGCCGAGGATGCGGGCCGGGCCGTACGAGCCGCCGGCGAGGAGGGCGCGGCAGAACACCGCGAGGTCCCGGCCGGTGGAGAACAGGCCCGCGTGGCCGGCCACGCCCCCGAGCGCCCACGCGTTCTCGTCGTGGACCTCGCCCCGCAGCATGCCCCGGTCCGCCTTGGCCCAGGGCCGCCGCTGGTCCTCCGTCGCCGCGGCCCCCGGGCACGGCCCGAAGTCCGTCGCCGTCATGCCCAGGGGCCGGGTGATGCCGTCGCGGACGAGGACGTCGAGCGTGCGGCCGGTGATGCGCTCCAGGACGTACTGCAGGAGCAGCGTGTTCAGGTCGGAGTAGCAGTACGTGCCGGGCACTCCGACCGGCGGCTCCGCCCGGAGCGCGGCCAGCCGCTGCGCGTCGTCGGCACAGTCGTACAGCGGGAGTTCGGGCCGCAGCCCGGAGGTGTGCGTGAGCAGCTGCCGTACGGTGATGCCGTGCCGGGCGGCGGCCGTGAAGTCGGGCAGATACGCCCCGACCCTCGCGTCGATGCCGAGCGTGCCCCGCTCGATCTGCTGCACGGCGGCCACGGACGTGAACAGTTTGGTGAGGGACGCCAGGTCGAAGGGCGTGCCGACGGTCATCGTGACCCGCTGCTCCGGGGGCAGCTCCACTCCGGCGTCGGTGTCGGGATCGTAGGCCGCGTAGCGCACAGCCCAGCCCGCCGCCTCCTCGACCGCGATCACCGGGCCGCGTCCGACGACGAGGACCGCGCCCGGTGCCCAGGGGCGCTGCCCGGTGGTGAGGACGTGGACCTCCCGGACGAGGTGACGCAGTTCCCCCGGATCGAGTCCGGCCCGCTCCGGCGTGCCGCTCCGCAGTCTGGGTGCGCTCAGCTGACTGCCCCCTCAACGTTCGCGCGGCTGCTCTCCTGCTTCCAGGGTCGGCACATTCCCATGAAGCAGGCCAGTGCCACCAGTGCGGCGGCCAGTTGGACGACGGCCATCGGGAGGGCGGTGTCCTCCCCGGCGACGCCGACGAGCGGGGAGGCGACCGCGCCGATGAGGAAGGAGGACGTGCCGAGCAGGGCCGACGCGGAGCCCGCCGCGTGCTTGGTCCGCATCAGGGCGAGGGCCTGGGTGTTGGGCAGGGTGATGCCCATCGCGGACATCAGCACGAACAGTGCGGCGGCGACGGGCACCAGGCCGACCTCGCCGAAGACGCCGAGGGACATCAGCAGCAGCGCGGTCGCGGCGCCGATGACGATCGTGAGGCCGATGCCCAGCACCCGGTCGAGGCTGACCCGGCCGACCAGGATCTTGCCGTTGATCTGGCCGACGACGACCAGTCCGACCGAGTTGACGCCGAACAGCAGGCTGAACGTCTGCGGGGAGGCGCCGTAGATCTCCTGGATGACGAACGGGGACGCCGAGATGTAGGCGAAGAGGGCGGCGAAGGCGAAGCCGCCGGTGAGCATGTAGCCGGCGAAGGCGCGGTCGGCGAGCAGGCCGCGCATCGCGCGCAGGGCCTCGCCGACGCCGCCGCCGTGCCGCTCGGCGGGCTCCAGCGTCTCGGGCAGCCTCGTCCAGACCAGGATGCCGATCAGGACGCCGATGACGGTGAGGACGACGAACACGCCCCGCCAGTCCGTCACGCGCAGGACCTGCCCGCCGATGAGCGGCGCCACGATCGGGGCGACGCCCGAGATCAGCATGAGGGTGGAGAAGAAGCGGGCCATGGCCATGCCGTCGTAGAGGTCACGGACGACGGCCCGGGCGATGACGATGGCGGCGGCGCCCGCGAGACCCTGGGCCAGCCGGAAGGCCACCAGCGTTTCCACGGTGGGCGCGAGCGCGCACAGGACGGTGGCGACGACGAAGACGGCGAGCCCCGCGAGCAGCGGGCGGCGGCGGCCCCAGCGGTCGCTCATCGGCCCGACCACCAGCTGCCCGAGCGCCATGCCCGCCAGGCAGGCGGTGAGCGTGAGCTGGACGGTCGCGGCGGGCGCGTGCAGGGAACGGGTGACCTCCGGCAGGGACGGGAGGTACATGTCCATCGCCAGTGGGGGCACGGCGGTCAGGCTTCCCAGGAGGAAGGTGACCAGGAGCCCGGTGCGGCGGTGCGGTGTGCGGTCGGGCCGCTCCGTCCCGGCTGCGGCCTCCTGCGCGGTGTTCGATATGGACGCCCCACCCTCGGGCATGAGTCCCTCCCTCTCCGAGTCGATCGCCACCTATGCTCTCAGCTCGTACGGACTGCTCGGGGTCACAAGGTGAAGGCGGGGCGGAATGACGGCGGACACGGTGCGGTGGGGAATCCTGGCGACCGGGGGTATCGCGGGCGCGTTCACCGCGGACCTGATCGACCTGCCGGACGCTGAGGTCGCGGCGGTCGCGTCCCGGTCCGAGGAGTCGGCGAAGGCGTTCGCGGAGCGGTTCGGAATACCCCGGGCCTACGGCGACTGGAACGCGCTCGCCCAGGACGAGGACATCGATGTCGTCTACGTCGCCACACCGCACACCGCCCACCGGACCGCCGCCGGCATGTGTCTCGCGGCCGGGCGGAACGTCCTGTGCGAGAAGCCCTTCACGCTGAACGTGCGCGAGGCCGGGGAACTCGTCGCGCTGGCGCGGGAGCACGGGCGCTTCCTGATGGAGGCGATGTGGATGTACTGCAACCCGCTGGTACGGCGGCTGAAGGCACTGGTCGACGACGGGGCGATCGGCGAGGTGCGCAGCGTTCAGGCGGACTTCGGGCTGGCCGGGCCCTTCCCGCCCTCGCACCGGCTGCGCAACCCGGAGCTGGGCGGCGGCGCGCTGCTCGATCTCGGCGTGTACCCGGTGTCGTTCGCGCAGCTGCTGCTCGGGGAGCCGTCGGACGTCGTGGCGCGGGCCGTGCTCTCGCAGGAGGGTGTCGACCTCCAGACGGCGGCGGTGCTCTCCTTCGACAGCGGCGCCCTCGGTTCGGTGCACTGCTCCATCGTGGGCGGTACGGCGACCTCGGCCTCGGTCACCGGTTCCAGGGGCCGGATCGACATCCCGCACGGCTTCTTCTTCCCGGACCGGTTCGTCCTGCACCGGGACGGCCGCGATGCCGAGGAGTTCACGGCCGACCCGGCGGACGGGCCCCGCAACAGCATGCGCCACGAGGCGCTGGAGGTGATGCGGGCCGTGCGCGCGGGTGAGACCGAGTCCCCGCTGGTCCCGCTCGACGGCACGCTCGCCGTGATGCGCACGCTGGACGCGATCCGGGAGCGCGTCGGCGTCCGCTACCCCGACGAGACGGGCGAGCCGGAACTCACGCTCGCCTGACCCCCTCGTCCCGCTGGAGCCACGGGCGTGCTCCCGTACGCTGCGGGCCCATGAATGCCAAGGACAATGCGATCGCGGTGGTGACCGGGGCGGGTTCCGGTATCGGCCGGGCGGTCGCCGTGGAACTGCTGCGCACGGGCTGGTCGGTGGCGCTGGCGGGCCGACGCGAGCAGACGCTGGAGGAGACGGCGGCGCTGGCGCTCGGGAGGGCGACAGCGGGCACGGCAGAGGGCGACGCCTCGGGCTCGGCCGCGGGCGCGTCTCTCACTGTGCGGACGGACGTCTCACGCCCCGAGGACGTGAGCGCCCTGTTCGCCGCCACGGTGGAGCGCTTCGGCCGGGTCGACCTGCTGTTCAACAACGCGGGCACCTTCGGTCCCGGTGGCGTGCCGGTCGAGGAACTGCCCTACGAGGCCTGGCGGCACGTGGTGGACACCAACCTCAACGGGGCGTTCCTGTGCGCGCAGGCGGCGTACCGGCAGATGAAGCAGCAGGCCCCGCAGGGCGGCCGGATCATCAACAACGGCTCGATCTCCGCGCACACACCCCGCCCGATGTCGGTGGCCTACACGGCGACGAAGCACGCGCTGACCGGCCTGACGAAGTCCCTCTCCCTGGACGGACGGCCGTACGGGATCGCGGTGGGGCAGATCGACATCGGCAACGCGGCCACCGACATGACGTCCCGTATGCGGACGGGAGCGCTGCAGGCGAACGGCGAAGTGGCCCCGGAACCGGTCATGGACGTCGCGGACGTGGCCCGCACGGTGCGGCACATGGCCGAACTGCCGCTGGAGGCGAACGTGCAGTTCGCGACGGTGCTGGCGACGGCGATGCCGTACGTAGGCCGCGGCTGAGCGCGCGACGAAGCCCGGCAGAAGTCGTCAACTCGTCAACCTGCACAAACGGAATAGGAACCTCCGCCCCATTGCGGCCGGTAGGGAGCATATGCTCAACTCTCCTACACGAAAGCTTCACAGTTGGAGTGGAACGCTTCCGTTGGCCAATTCCAGGGGGGAGGCGGCAGTCGTTCCACGGCACCGGGTGGGGGTGGACTCCGCGAGGGACCGCGGAGTACGCACCGGTGCGCGTGGAACGACTGCCGCTCAGTTCCGGGACCCGGCGCCGTCCTGCCGGTGACCGTCACTCCCGATGCCGTCCCCTCGCCCGCCCGGGCGCCATGCGCCGGCGCAGTGCCCAGGCGCCGCCCGCCAGCAGCGCCACCGCCGTCCCGGCGCCTTCCACGAGCCGCCCCGTCGAGGGCCCGTCCGCGACCCCGGCAGTGGCGGCGGGACCGCTCCTCGGTGAGGTCTCCGCCCCCTGCCCCGCGCTCACCGGCTCGACCAGCACACCCACCGGCCGTGCCGAAGCACCGTGCGAGAAGCCCCAGTCGAGCAGTGCGGCGGCCTCCTCGTAGACGGCGTCGGCACGGTCGGCGGGGTGCATCACGGTGACGAGCAGGGTGCGCCCGGCCCGCGTGGCCGCACCGGTGAAGGTGTTGCCGGCGTCGCTGGTGTAGCCGTTCTTGACGCCGATCAGCGCCGGGTACGCCCGCAGGCCCCACGTTCCGCTCAGCAGCCGGTCGGTGTTCTGGATCTGGAACGTCTTCCCGCCCCCGGCCGGGAAGTCCGCCGTCCGCGTCCGGCAATAAGCGCGGAAGCCGGGGTCGCGCAGCCCCTGCCGCGCGAACAGCGTCAGGTCGTACGCCGAGGACAGCTGCCCGGGGTGGTCGAAGCCGTCCGGGCTGACCACGTGCGTGTCCAAGGCCCGCAGTTCCCGCGCCTTGGCCCGCATGTCGGCGACGGTCTTCGCCACACCGCCGTTCAAGTGGGCGAGCACGTGCACGGCGTCGTTCCCCGAACGCAGGAAGACGCCCTGCCAGAGCTGGTCGACGGTGTACGTGGTCCCGGCCCGGATACCGACGAGGCTGGAGCCCGCCGGGATGCCGGCCAGATCGGCGGCGGTGACGGTGTGCCGGCCGCCGCGCGGGAACCGGTCGAGCACCGTGTCGGCGAACAGCATCTTCAGCGTGGACGCGGGCGGCAGCCGCCGGTGCGCACGGCAGGCGGCCAGCACCTCACCGCTGTTCTGATCCGCCACGAGCCAGGAACGGGCGGTGAGCCGCCGGGGCAGCCCGGTCGTGCTGCCGACCTGCACGGTGTCGCGGCCCAAACGGTCACCGCCGAGCACGGAAGGGGCGGCGGAAGCGGGTGCGGCGGCGACCGGGACGGTCGCGGCGAGGGCGAGCAGGGAACGTCGGGACAGCCGGACTGAGTCACGCATTCGGCGACGTTACGAAGCGGAATCCCGCGCGCGTGCACGGAACGTTCAAAGACTGGCCCAAGGTCCGTCAATGATCACCCCCCGCACGAGAGGACCGAGGCGACGGTGATCAGCGCCCGAGCAGCCGGTCGACCTCGGCCAGCTGTGCGTCGGTCAGAGCCCCCTTCTCCAGCGCCCCCGCGTTCTCCTCCGCCTGGGCGACCGACCGGAAGCCGGGGATGGGCACCGTGTGCGAGCTGCGCGCCCACAGCCACGCCAGGGCGCCCTGGGCGGGCGTACGGCCCTCGCTGGTGAGGACGTCCCGGAGGGCGTCGACGCGGGCGAGCCACTCCGGTTCGGCGCCGGACCCGTCACCGAACCCGCGCAGCCAGGCCGGGGGCCTGCTGCGGATGTCCCCGGCCTCCAACGGCTGCCGGTCCCGGCGCTTCCCGGTGAGCAGCCCCATGGCGAGCGGACTGCGGTTGATACTCGCGAGGCCCGTCTCCTCGCACAGCGTGAGCATCGCGGGCGCGTCGTCCAGGACGTTGAGAGCGTGCTGGACGGCGGCACAGTGCGGCCCCTCGGCGAACACGGCGGCGCGTGCGGGGTCGTCGGTGCTCCACGCGTAGGCCCGTATCAGCCCCTCGCGGACCAGTTCCTCGCACGCCTCCCGGAGCAGGGCGGCCTGTTCGGGATCGGCGTCGGAGAGGTGGAACTGGTAGAGGTCGACGTAGTCGGTGTCGAGCCGGCGCAGAGAGGCGGTCAGGGCGCGACGCTGATACACCGGAGAGTCGTCGCTGCCGGTCAGGGTACGGGTCTCTTCGTCGAACACGTTGCCCCATTTGGTGGCGACGACGACGTCGGCCCTGCGCTTGCCGAGGGCTCGCCCCAGCACGCGTTCGCTGTGCCCGACGCCGTAGGTGTCGGCGGTGTCGAAGAAGGTGACGCCCAGGTCGAGGGCGCGCCGCACCGCCCGCACCGACTCCTCGTCGTCGACCTTTCCCCAGCCGAGCGGCTGCCCGTCCGCGGCTTGCCATTCCCCGCCGATCGCCCAGCACCCGAAGCCGAGTGCGCTCACCTCGACGCCGCTGCGCCCCAGCGGCCGTGTGGTCTCCATGCGGGAGACGCTAGGAGTTGGAGCGCACGCGAGGACAAGCCCCTGCGGGTAAAGGAACTCAGCCCGCAAACGGAATCCGAGGCCGTAAACGGAATCTCAGGCCTGCCCGGTCTCGAAGCGCGTGATCCTGCCGTCGTCGTCCACCTGGAAACTCCACCGGGTACGCATCTCACCCCAGGTGTCGTTGCTGTAGCGGGCGAGGAGGGAGCGGCCGCCGTTGGACTCGTTGTCGACCTCCATGTGGCCGTGGGAGGAGAAGATCTCCCGGTCCACCCAGTCGTCGAGGTCGCGGTCGGAACCGTCGTCGGTCATGGTCGCGCCCGGCGCGAGGAGCTCCATGAAGCTCTCGCGGTCGTGGTTGTTCACGGCGGTCACGAAGGCCCGGACGGCCGGATCGCTGAGACGCGTGGTCTGAATCGTCATGCGAGCAGCCTCGTACCGGCCACGGTCCCACGCCACCGGTGCCACCCGAACGGCGTCCCGGACGGGTCCGCGGGGTGTCGTGGGGCGTGAGGGGTGCGACGGTGGAAACGCGAAGAGGGGCGTTCCTCTGTTCCTGCTGCCGCTGCCTGCTGCCTGCTACTTGCTACCTGCCACGGGAGACGACGTGAGGCGTGACGACCGACGTGATCTGGGTCTGCTGCTGCTCCGGCTGGGGGCGGGCGGTGTGCTGGCGGCGCACGGCACGCAGAAGCTGTTCGGCTGGTTCGGCGGCCACGGCATCGAGGGCACGGGCCAGTTCATGGAGTCCGTCGGTTACGCCCCCGGCAAGGCGAGCGCGACGGCGGCGGGCCTCGCGGAGACGGGCGGCGGCACGCTGCTGGCCCTGGGCCTGGCGACCCCGGCCGCGGGGGCGGCGGCGGCCGGCGCGATGGCGGGCGCGGCGGCGGTGCACACCCCGAACGGCTTCTTCAACCAGGGCGGCGGCTACGAGTACGCGGCGACGCTCGGCCTCACGGCAGCGGGCCTGGCCATCACCGGCCCGGGCCGCTTCTCCCTGGACCACCTCTTCGGCCACGCGGTGAACCGCGGCTGGATGATCCCAGCGGCCTTCGCGGCGACGGCGGCGGGCACGGCGGTGGTGGTGGGGGCCAGGACGAGGCGGCTGCGGAAGGCGAAGGAGGGCGAGCAGGAGGCGTTGTTCGAGGAGGAGTACATGGAGTAGGGGGCGGAGAGGCCGGGACCCGGCGCTGTCAGTGCCACATGGCAGGCTGCGCCCCCATGAACGAACAGCCCCCCGCCCCTGAACTCTGGTCCAACATCGACGCCTTGTACGAGTGGCTCGACGCCAACCGCCCGGTAGAGGGCCGCGAGGGCCTCCTCCTGCGCATCCTGAAACTCTCCGAGGAGGTCGGCGAGGTCTCGCAGGCGGTGATCGGGGCGACGGGGCAGAACCCGCGCAAGGGGGTCACGCACACCTGGGAGGACGTGGAGGCGGAGTTGTGTGATGTCGTCATCACGGCGCTCGTGGCGTTGCGGACCCTGACGCCGGAGGCGCGGGAGGTCTTGGCACGGCACCTGGAGCGGGTGACACGACGGTCCACGGCGCACTCGGCACAGGCGGACGTTCCTCGTCAGTCGCTCTGATCACCGGGCAACGCGCAAGAGCCCACCCTTTCCTGGCCCGGCCGGGTGCCGTCGACGGGATCCCGGTCCTGCCTTCACAGCGCGTCCACCCCGCTCACCTTCCACTCGTCACCCGTACGGTCCATCGTCATCCGCACCCGGTTCTGGTCCACGCGGGACCCCGACACCTGAGTGCTCTCGGTGACCTGGTTGACGAAGAGCAGGACGACGACCTTGTCGGGGGAGGCCGAGACGACGGAGGCGGCCGGGGCGCCGCCGGAGCCGGGGGCGGCGACCCTCGCCTTCACGACGCCGTGGTACTTCTCGGCCGTCGGGGCGACCACGGTCTTCGTGGTCTTGCCGTACTCGTCGCGGAAGTCGCCGGTCAGGTGGGCGCGGGCCCGTGAGAAGTCCTTCTCCAGGTGGCGGTAGTCGTACGACAGGACGATCGGTGCCGCTGTGCGCGCGGCCGTGAGCGCCTCGGTCCGGGCGGTCTCCGTCAGGCGGCCGTCGCGGTACTGCCGTCCCAGCGCGGCCAGCGCGACCAGGCCGGCGACGAGCAGGACGGCCAGGAGCAAGGTGAGCAGCTTCCGTCGGCCGCCGGAGCCGGGCTCGCTGCGCTCCTGCGGCCCTTCCTCCCCGAACGACTCCGGCGACGGCTCCGGCGGGTCGTCCCAGCCGTGCTTCGGGGCCTCGATGAGGACGGTGCGTCCGGCGAGTGGCCGCTCGGCCCGGCGCGGGGACTCCTCGTGGGCGGCCGTCACCGCGCCCCCTTCGCGGTGGCCGCGCTCCGCGCGCTTCGCCGCCGCGCGGGCGGCGGCCGTCATGGTGCGGCGGGTGCCGGGACCGGGGGCGCGGCCGGTGGTCGTCTTCGGCATGGTGGTACTCCTCGTCGGTGCTTGTCGGTCGGCGAATCGGCCCGTGGATCAGCCGACGAACTCGACGTCGGACGTCAGCCAGCGGCCGTCCTTGTGTACGAGGTCGAGCTGGAGCCGGTAGGTGCGCGCCTCTCCCCCGGGCACGGCGGTGTTGGTCACCTTGCTGTCGGCGACCACCAGCACACGGGCCGAGTTCTCGTCGGAGCGGACGATGCCCGCCTCCAGGACCTGGCCTTGGGACACGGACTTGTTCTGGGCCACCAGCTTCGTCAACTGCTCCGTCTGGGCGGTGAACTGCTTCTTGAAGTCGCCCGTCGCGCCCGCCAGGACATTCGCGCTGTCGCGGTCGTAGTGCCGGTAGTCGAGGGAGGTGAAGTTCAGTGCCGACTGGCGGGCCGCGGCCAGGATGCCCTGGCGTCGTCGGTCCGCCTCGTTCGTTTCGTAGATTCCGAAGGCCAGCCAGAGCGCCAGTGCCGTGGTGACGACGGTCGCCGCGACGAGTCCCGCCGTCATCACTCGGGGTCGTACCTGCCTCATGCCATGGGGCCGACGAGCAGCCATTGCCACGACTCCTTTCCGAACACGGCCTGCTGGCCGCCCGTCGAGCCGATCTCGACGTCGTTTCCGTCCGGGCCGGTGGTGGTGCCGGTCTCCGGGTCGTACGGGGTGACGTACGCCGCCTGGTTCGCTCCCCCGCCGGAGGCCGACGCGCCCGGGGCGTTCTGCGCGCCCCGTACCGACGACTGGCCGCCGCGCGGGAGAGTGCAGCGGGCGCCGGTGTTCGCCTCGCGGGTGCTGGTGTCCGCCGGGTCGCGGCGTGCCGTGCCGTACCCCTGCGTGCAGGCCGGCGGGTCGTCGGCGTTCAGTACCAGGCCGAAGTGGGTGGTGCCGTCGCCCGGAACGACCGTGTAGCTGCCCGCGACCATCAGCGGGAAGGTGACCAAGGCCTGCTCCACACCGGGGAGGCGGGCCAGCGTGACCTGGCCGCCGCTGATCAGGTTGGCCAGCAGGACCGACAGCTGCGGCCCGGCCGACTTCAGCAGCGAGTTCAGCTCCTGCGCCGCCGGCCGCGCGTTGCCGATCAGCTTGCGCAGGTCCCCGTCACTGGACTTCAGCTGGGCTGACAGCAAAGCCAGATCGCGCGCGAACGACTTGATCGAAGAGCCCTGGTCGGCCTGCGTCTTGAGGACCTTCCGTGAGTCCTCGATCAGGGCGATCGTCTCCGGCAGCGCCTCGGACGCCGACTCGACCAGGGTGTTGCCCGAGTCCACCAGGCGGCCCAGGTTCGGGCCGGTGCCGGCGAACGCCTTGCCCAGTTCGTCGACCGTGACCCCCAGGTCGTCCTTGCCGACCGAGTTCACCAGGCGGTCCAGGCCGAGGACCATGTCCGTCGTCGACAGCGGCACCCGCGTGCTCTCGCGCGGAATCGTGCTGCCCTCCAGCAGGTACGGGCCGCGGGAGGTGCGGGGCTGGAGGTCGACGTACTGCTCGCCCACCGCCGAACGGTTCGCCACCACGGCCAGCGTGTCCGCCGGGATGCGCGGCGCCCCGTCCTCGATGTCGAGCGTGACCGAGACGCCGTCCGGGCCGGTCAGGCGCAGGGCGCCCACCTTGCCCACGGGCACCCCGCGGTAGGTGACCTCGGCGCCGGGGAAGACGCCTCCGGAGTCGGCGAAGTCGGCCCGCACGGTGTAGCCGCGGTCCAGGACCTCGTCCACCAGGCCCGTGTACTCGGCGCCGACGTACGACACCCCCACGGCGGTGAGGGCGGCGAAGGCGATCAGTTGCGCCTTGACCGTACGGGTGATCACGGCTGGACCCCCTTCAGCATCAGCTCGGCGAGTTCGAGGTCGATCCCCTCGGGCCAGTCGCCCCGGGTGCGGTGGCCGCCAAAGCCGTAGCCGGCGGTGCACACCGGCGGGCACAGCGGGTCGTCGCCGCCCGAGGGTGCCGACGGCACGCTCGGACCGCTCGGCAGCGCGGTGGGCTTCGGCACGTCCGGCAGATCCGGTGCCTGGGGGAGATCCGGTACGTCCGGCAGGTCCGGGGCCTCGGGAAGCTCCGGTGTCCGCGTGTCCCCGCCGTTCCCGCCGCCCGGCTCGTCCGTCAGGTTGCCGTAGATCCCGGGCAGATCGAGGTCCGCCGTGATGTGCAGGTTGACGTAGTCGCCCTTGATGGCGTCCACCACGTTGCGCGGGAACGGGTACGTCGTCAGCAGTTCCAGGGAGTTGGGCAGGTCGCTGCCCGCCTTGTTGAGCTGTCGCAGGATCGGCCGCAGCCGCTTGAGGTTGGCGACCGTGTCCTCGTGGGAGGCGTTGACCACCTTGGTGCCGGTCTTGCCCAGCTTGGACAGGGCGGTGAGCATCCTCGTCAGATCGCGGCGCTGGTCGGCCAGGACCTTCAGGGCGGGCGGCATCGTGTCGACGGCCTCGGCGATCGTCGTCTTCTCCTTGCCCAGCCGTTTGGCCAGCCGGTCCACGGCCTTCAGCGCGCGGACGATGTCCTGGCGCTGGCCGTCCAGGCCGCCGATGAAGGTGTCGAGTTCCTTGAGCAGGGACTTGACCCGGTTCTCCCGGCCTTCCAGGGCCTTGTTCAGCTCCGTGGTGATCGTCTTGAGCTGGGCCACGCCGCCGCCGTTGAGCAGGGCGGACAGCGCGGACAGCACCTCCTCGACCTCCGGGTTGCGGCCGCTGCGGGACAGGGGGATCACGTCGCCGTCGCGGAGCCGGCCGACCGGTGTGCCTTCCGGCGGCGCGGCCAGCGCCACGTACTTCTCGCCGAGCATGCTGGTCTGCCGCAGCCCGGCCACGGCGTTGGCGGGCAGCTTCACCGAGTCGGCGACCCGGAGGCGGACCCTCGCGTGCCAGCCCTCCAGCTCCACCTTCTCCACCGCGCCCACGGTGACGTTGTCGACCTTGACCGCCGACTGCGGCACCAGGTCGAGGACGTCGCGGAACTCGACGGTGACGTGGTAGGCACGGCCGTCGTCGGCGGCTCCGCCGGGGAGCGGGACGTCGTACCAGCCGTTGAACTCGCAGCCGGACAGGAGCACCGTTCCGACGGCCGCCCACGCGACGGCCCCGCTCCTGCGCGGGGGCCTCATGCGCTCGCCCCCAGGATTCCGCCGAGGGTGCGGTCGACCGTGCCGGTGCCGGAGGTGCCCCGGGGCACCTCGGGCAGGGAGTCGAAGAGGTCCCTCAGGTCCGCGCAGTCGGCCTTCTCCCCGGTCGTCTTCAGGATCGAGCACAGCAGTGCGGCCGGATCCTGCGGATGATCCGGGTTGTTGCGGGTGTCGAGGGTGCCGGCGGCGGGGTTGTAGGCGTTGTTCAGGTTCGACATGCCCGTCGGCGCGACCTCCAGCAGCTCCTCCAGCGCCGCCCGCTGGGTGACGAGCACCTTGGTCACCTTGCTCAGGCCCTCCACGTTCGACGTCAGGGACTTCTTGTTCTTCTTCACGAAGGCGGACACGTCACCGAGGGCCGTGCCGAGGTGCTTCAGCGCGGCCGCCAAGTCCTTGCGCTCGCCCGCGAGTTGCCCGGCGACCTTGGCGAGGCTGCTGTTGAACGACCGCACGCTCTTGTCGTCCGCCGCCAGCGCCGCCGTGAACACCTGAAGGTTGCGGACCGTGCCGAACAGGTCCGTGCGGCCGTCGGACAGGGTCGTGACCGCCTCCGAGAGGTCCTCCACCGTCTGGTTCAGGTTCTCGCCCTGGCCGTCGAGGTTGTCGGCGCTGACGCCGAGCAGCCGTGACAGGGCGCCGTCCTTGTTGGCGCCCTCGGGTCCCAGCGCCTCGGCCGTGGTGTGCAGGCTGTCGAAGACGCGGTCCAGTTCGACGGGCACGGCCGTGCGCGACTCGGGGATCTCGTCCCCGTCCCGCAGGACCGGGCCGCTCCGGTACACCGGCAGCAGCTGCACGTAACGGTCGCTGACCACCGAGGAGTTGATGATCGCGGCCTGTGCGTCCGCCGGGACCTTGCGGTCCGCGTCGTACTCCAGCTCCACCCGCACCCGGCCGCCCTCCGGCGTGATCTTCTTGACCTCGCCGATCCGCACGCCCAGGACGCGGACGTCCGAGCCGGGGTAGATGCCGACGGTGCGGGGGAAGTACGCCGTGACGCGGGCCGGCTCGGTCCGCGGCCACAGGACGTAGGTCAGCGCGGCGACCAGGGCCAGGACGGTCAGCAGGGCCAGGCTCTTCTTCCAGCGGTTCCTCACCGCGCACCTCCTGTCCCCGTCCGCGGCACCACCGGGGCGGCGACCAGGTTCTGGACGTAGGAGTCGAACCAGCGGCCGTTGCCGAGGGTGTTGGTGAAGACGCGTACGTACGGAGCCAGGAGCTTGATGCTCCGCTCCAGGCCGGCTTGGTTGCGTTCGAGCATCTTCACCACGGTGTTGAGGCCCTTGAGCGCGGGCCCGATCTCCTTGTCGTTGTCCTGGACCAGGCCGGAGAGCTGGATGCCGAGCGCGGCGGAGGTCTTCAGCAGCTTGTGGATCGCCGCACGCCGCTTGCTGATCTCCTTGAACAGCTTGTCGCCGTCCTCGACGAGGGCGGTGAAGTCGCCCGACCGGTCGGCGAGTACGCCCGTCACGCCGTTCGCGTGGTCGAGGAGCTCCCCGAGGGCCTTGTCGCGCGAGGCCACGGTCCGGGAGATCTTCGACAGGCCCTTGATGGACTCCCGTACCTCCTGCGGTGAGTCCTCGAAGGTCGTCGAGATGGTGTCCAGTGCCTTCGCCAGCTGCTCGGTGTCGACCTTCTCCGTCGTGGTGGTGAGATCGCTGAACGCCTGCACGACGTCGTAGGCGGGGACGGTCCGCTCCAGCGGGATCTCGCTGCCGGGCTCCAGCCGGCCCCGCCCCCTCGGGTGCAGGGCGAGGTACTTGGCGCCGAGGATCGTCTTGACCCGGATCGACGCGCCGGTCCCGGTGCCGAACGCCGGCTCGTCCTTGATCTTGAAGGTGACCTTCACGTGGTCGCCGTCCAGGTCGACCTCCTCGACCTTGCCGACCTTGACCCCGGCGATCCGCACCTCGTCGCCCGGCTTGAGACCGCCCGCCTCCGCGAAGGCGGCGCTGTACGTCTCGCCGTCGCCGATCACCGGCAGGCGGTCGGCGTTGAACGCGGCCACGGTCAGCAGGGCGAGGACGGTGAGTCCGACGGCGCCGATGACGATGGGATTGCGTTCGCGGAAGGGGCGGAGGTGCGGACGGCGCAGCCGTATCCTCGGCAGCTTCGGCGGGTCGACGCGGACTTTGACCAGCGGCTGTGGACGCGGCTTGCGGCGGGGCAGGAGCCGTACCTCCGGCAGCCGTACCCTCGGCAGCTTCGGCGGTTCCACCCGCACCTTGACCAGTGGCTCCGGACGGTGCTTGCGGCTCATGCCCCGCACCTCGCCCTCGCCACGTGCATCTCGGGCGTGAGCACCTGCTTCGTCTTCGGCAGCACGATCCGGCCGTCGAAGTCGCACAGGTAGAAGTTGAACCACGAGCCGTAGGACGCCGTCCCCGTCAGCTCGGTGAGCTTGTTCGGCAGCCTCTTCAGCACGCCCTCCACGGTCTTCTCGTTGTCGTTCAGCGTCCCGGTGAGGTCGGTCAGTTCCGCGATGTCGTCCTTGAGCGGCGGGCGCGCGTCCTTCAGCAGGCCCGAGGTGGCCTCCGTCAGGTCGCCGATGCTCACCAGCGACTCCCCGATGGGCTTGCGGTCGGCGGACAGGCCGGAGATGACCCGGCGCAGCTGCTTGAGCAGTCCGGAGAAGCGGGCGCCGCGCTTGTCGAGCGTCTTCAGCACGGTGTTGAGGTTGTCGATCACCGAGCCGATCAGCTTGTCGCGGCCGGCCAGTGTCGTGGTGAGCGACGCCGTGTGCGTCAGCAGGCTGTTGACCGTGCCGCCCTCTCCCTGAAGGGTCTTGATGATCTCGGTGGCCAGCTGGTTGACGTCCTTCGGGCTGAGCGCGGCGAACAGCGGCTTGAAGCCGTTCAGCAGCGCGTTCAGATCGAGGGCGGGCTGGGTGCGCGCGAGCGGGATCGTTCCGCCGGGGCGCAGCCGGGTGCCGTCGCCGGCGCCCTCGGTCAGCGCGACGTACCGCTGACCGACCAGGTTGCGGTAGCGGATGACGGCGCCCGTGCTGGTGAGCAGCGGCCGGTCCCGGCTGACCGTGAAGGTGACCTCGGCCAGCGTCCGGTCCTTGATCCGGATGCCCGCGACCTCGCCGACCCGCACCCCGGCCACCCGGATGTCGTCGCCCTCCTCCAGGCCGGTGACGTCGCTGAAGACCGCGCGGTACTCGTGCTCGGGCGTGAGGGAGATGTTCACGATGGTCGCGGCGAGCAGGGCCGTCGCCACCACCGTCACCAGCGCGAAGAGACTGAACTTGATCAGCGGAGCGGCGGTCTGCCGGGCACCCGTGGTGCTCATGCGACGCTCACCGCCGTCCCGCGCGCCATCGGCCCGAACAGCAGCGTCGCGACCGGCGGCACCTCGTCAGCAGGCACACCCAGCACCGGTGCCACGAGCGAGCCGACGGCCCGCTGCTCTGCCCGGGTGGCGGAGACGCCGAGGGGGCCGCCCGAGGCCGTACCCGGCTCTTTGGAACCGTCGTCGAGGCGGGCCCCGGGCGCCGGCACCGGAGGATGCGGCAGATCACGGCAGTCCGGGCCCGACCGCTCGCCGTAGCGCGGTTCCTCACCCGGTTCGTACGCACCCCGCGGCCGCACGACCTCCAGCGTGATGTGCATCTTCCCGCCCCGGAACGCCTCCTCGGACGCCTTCTCCTGCCGGACCAGGCCGGCCAGCAGACAGGGGTACTGGGGGGAGTAGCGGACGAACAGCTCCAGCGTGGGGCGGGAGACCCGGCCGAGGGTGATCAGCCGGTCGCCGTTGGCGTCGAGGAAGTCGTCGGCGGTGCCGGCGACGGTCGCCGTGGTCGTCAGAGCCGCCGCCAGCCGGTCCTTCTGATCGACGATCGTGCGGCTGGTGGTGACGGTGTTGCGCAGGATCTCCATCAGGTCGGGCGCCGCGTCGCCGTACATCTCGGCGACGTCGGCGAAGCGTGCGATGTCCTCTTTCAGGGACGGCAGGTGCGGATTGAGGCGGCGCAGGTAGGCCTCCACTCGCGTGAGGTTGTCGCCGATCCGGTCGCCGCGTCCCTCCAGGGCGGTGGCGAACGCGGAGAGCGTGGCGTTGAGCTTGCCGGGCTGCACGGTCCGCAGCAGGGGCAGCAGGTCGTTCATCAGTTGCTGGACCTCGATGCCGACGCGGGTGCGGTCCTGGGTGATGACGTCCCCGGCGCGGATGGGCCGGGCCGCGGAACCGCGCGGTGCGATCAGGTCGACGTACTTCTCGCCGAACAGCGTCTTGGGCAGCAGGCGCGCGCGCACGTCGGACGGGATATGGGCGACGTGCTCCGGTTTCAGCGCGATGTCGAGCGTCGCCTTCGTCCCGTCGGCCCGCACCTCGCGCACCTCGCCGACCAGCAGCCCGCGCAGCTTGACGTCGGCGC
The DNA here is from genome assembly GCF_042899705.1 of Streptomyces sp. NPDC013187. Lineage (NCBI taxonomy): Bacteria > Bacillati > Actinomycetota > Actinomycetes > Kitasatosporales > Streptomycetaceae > Streptomyces > Streptomyces sp. NPDC013187. The sequence goes on from NZ_JBIBAF010000005.1 coordinate 149,366, forward strand.
GCGGATCGAGCTGGTTGCCGAGGTTGTCGGCCTCCAGCGTGATCCGCACGACCGGCGTGAACACCTGCCGGTAGACGGCGACGGACAGGGACAGCAGCAGCGCGAGCACGGCGATGAAGACGACGCCGTACAACCTCAGTCGCAGCACCCTCATTCGGCGGCTCACCCCGCGATCCGTACGGTCGTGCTGGCGCCCCAGATCGCCAGCGACAGGAAGAAGTCCAGGACGTTGATCGCCACGATCGAGGTCCGCACCGCACGGCCCACCGCGACGCCGACCCCCGCCGGGCCGCCGCTCGCGTAGTAGCCGTAGAAGCAGTGCACCAGGATGATCAGGACGGCGAAGACCAGCACCTTCCCGAAGGACCACAGCACGTCCACCGGGGGCAGGTACTGCTGGAAGTAGTGGTCGTACGTGCCCGTGGACTGCCCGTAGTAGCCGGTGGTGATGGTGCGGGCGGCCAGGTACGAGGAGAGCAGGCCGATCACGTACAGCGGGACGACGGCCACGAACCCGGCGATCATCCGGGTAGTCACGAGGAACGGCAGCGAGGGCACGCCCATGACCTCCAGCGCGTCGGTCTCCTCACTGATCCGCATCGCGCCGAGCTGGGCGGTGAACCCGGCGCCGACGGTCGCGGAGAGGGCGAGCCCGGCCACCAGCGGGGCGATCTCGCGGGTGTTGAAGTACGCCGAGAGGAACGCGACGAAGTTGGAGGTGCCGAGCTGGTTGAGCGCGGCGTACCCCTGCAAGCCCACTTCCGTGCCGGTGAAGAACGACAGGAAGGCGATCACACCGACCGTGCCGCCCACGACGGCGAGCGCGCCCCGGCCGAAGCTCACCTCGGCGAGCAGCCGCAGGATCTCCTTCTTGTAGCGGCGCAGGGTGCGGCCGGTCCAGGCCAGCGACCGCCCGTAGAAGGACAGCTGGGCACCCAGCTCCTCCAGACGACTCAGCAGCGCCATGTCTCAGCCCTTCTGGGGAACGACTTGGAAGTACACGGCGGTCATCACGAAGTTCGTCACGAACAGCAACATGAAGGTGATCACCACCGACTGGTTCACCGCGTCGCCCACACCCTTGGGCCCGCCCTTCGCGGTCAGCCCCTTGTAGGAGGCGACGATCCCGGCGATCGCACCGAACACCAGCGCCTTGACCTCGGCCGCCCACAGGTCGGAGAGCTGGGCGAGCGTGGTGAAGGAGGCCAGGTAGGCGCCGGGAGTGCCGTTCTGGAGGACGACGTTGAAGAAGTAGCCGCCCGCCACGCCGACCACTGACACCAGGCCGTTGAGCAGCACCGCCACCAGCATCGACGCCAGCACGCGGGGAACGACCAGCCGGTGGATGGGGTCGATGCCCAGCACCTGCATCGCGTCGATCTCGTCGCGGATCTTCCGCGCCCCGAGGTCGGCGCAGATCGCCGTGCCGCCGGCGCCCGCGATCAGCAGCGCGGTGACGATCGGCGAGGCCTCGCGCAGCACGGCGAGCACGGAGGCGGCCCCGGAGAAGGACTGGGCGCCCAGTTGCCGGGTCAGACTGCCGATCTGGAGCGCGATGACCGCCCCGAAGGGGATGGAGACCAGGGCCGTCGGCAGGATCGTCACGCTCGCGACGAACCACGCCTGCTGGATGAACTCCCGTGCCTGCAAGGGCCGTCGGGGGATCGTCCGGACGACGTCCAGCGCCATCGCGAAGAGGCTGCCGGAATGCCGCAGCGCTCCGGCCGGTGACAGGCTCATGCGCCGGCCACCTCCTTGTGGTGGAGCCGGGCCTCGCGCCGTGCGATCGCCTGCCAGCGGGGCGGGCGGGTGATGCCCGGACCCGGCAGCAGGCGGGGAGTCAGCTGCTGCACGCGCGCGCTGTCGTCGATCTGCGCGAGCTCCTGCTCGACCTGCGCCGCGTCCTTCTCCTCCGCCATGCCGATGGGGCCCTGCATCCGGCCGTTCAGGAACTGCCGTACGACGGGCTCGTCGCTGGTCAGCAGCTCTGCGCGCGGCCCGAACATCACCAGTTCGCGGCGGAAGAGCAGCCCGATATTGTCCGGCACCTGGCGGGCCGAGGCGATGTCGTGCGTGACGATCAGGAAGGTCGCGTCGATCTGGGCGTTGAGGTCGACGATGAGCTGGTTGAGGTAGGCGACGCGGACCGGGTCCAGGCCCGAGTCGGGTTCGTCGAAGAGGATGATCTCCGGGTCCAGGACGAGGGCCCGGGCCAGCCCGGCGCGCTTGCGCATCCCGCCGGAGATCTCGCCGGGCAGCTTCCCCTCGGCGCCGATCAGCCCGACCATGTCCATCTTCTCCAGCACGATGCGCCGGATCTCGCTCTCGGACTTACGGGTGTGCTCGCGCAGGGGGAAGGCGATGTTGTCGTACAGGTTCATCGAGCCGAACAGCGCGCCGTCCTGGAACAGCACGCCGAAGAGCTGGCGCACCTCGTACAGGTCGCGCTCGCGGAGCTTGGTGATGTCCCGGCCCTGGATCGTGATCGAGCCGCGCTCCGGCTTCAGCAGTCCGACGAGCGTCTTGAGGAACACGGACTTGCCCGTGCCCGAGGGGCCGAGCATGACCGAGACCTCCCCGGCGGGCAGCGTCAGCGAGACGTCCTGCCAGATGACCTGGTGACCGAAGGACTTGGTCAGCCCTTCCACACAGATCTCGACACCCATCCGGTCCACCCTTCAGCCCGTGGAGCAGTGCCCCTGGAGCAGCTCTGACATCTGCTCTACGGGGAGGGGCGGAGGGTCCGTCGCTGGTGTGGCGGATTTTTTTCGGGCGGGTTTCCGGGCGGTGCTTTCGGGTCGGTTTCGGGGCAGCGCTCTCGGGTCGGTTTCGGGGCAGCGCCTTCGGGCGGTGCCGGGCAGCGCTACCGGGTCGGTTTCCGGGCAGCACCTTCGGGCGGGGCCGGGCAGCACCCTCGGGGCGGTGCCCGGCAGCGCTACCGAGCAGGTTCTCTGCGGCGCTACGGAAGCGGGCTCGCCGTGAGCTCGGGGAACGAGGTGGACGGCGCGTCGGATGTCTCGGAAGCTTCCGGGACGGCCGTGGCCGCCATGTCCGACGGCACGGCGGAGAACTCCACCGGCAGGTCGGGGACATCGGGCACCTGCGGGACCTCCGGCGCGGACAGCCCGGGCAGCGGGGCCGCCGGGACCTCCGGAACGTCCGGGACCTCCGGAACGTCCGGGACCTCCGGAAGGTCCGGGACCTGCGGAAGGTCCGGGACCTGCGGAACATCCGGGACCTGCGCGACGACCGGGACCTCCGGCAGCGACGGCACGGACAGCGGAAGGAACGAGTCGCCGGCGGGAGCCCCGGGCGCCCCGCGCTCGCCTGCGACAGCCGTGGGCTCAGTGCTCCGAGGCGTACGGCCCTCGTCACCGCCGTCCGGCCGCATCACCTCCGCACCCGGAGAGGCGACGACGGGCCGAGGCACCGCACCGCCCCCGCCTCCGCTGCCGTCGAGGGCGTACGGCAGCACGAACCCCGCCACCGCCAAGGACGCCGCCGTCGAGGCGACCGCCACGGCCTGGGCTCTGCCGACCCCGCGCGGCCGCCCCCACCCGATCAGGAACAGCGCGAACCCGAGCGTGGCGGCCAGCGACTGCCGCAGCGTCCGCCGGGCCCGGGCCAGCAGCGACTCGACGGTCCGGTAGCTCAGCCCCATCCGGACGGCGACCTGGCCGACGTCCAGGTCCTCCGACTTCAGCCGCAGCGCCTCGGCCTGCCGCGCGGGCAGCTCACCGCTGCGCACCGCCAGCCACTTCGCCTCGGCCCGGTCGCACACAGCCTCCTCGACGGGCACCGGACCTGGGGCGATGAGCGTCGGGCTGGTCCGCACCTCGGCCTCGCGGTTCATCTGCCGGTAACGGTCGACGCACAGGCGCATCGTCACCGTCGTGAGCCAGGCCGCGAGCCGTTCCTCGTCCAGGTCGGGCCGCTCGGCGGCGCGCAGCATCGCCTCATGCACTGCGTCCTCGGCGTCCTCCGCACTCATCGACCTGCGCCGGGCGACCTTGAGCAAATGCTCGCGGTGGCTCCACATGTGGCGCCACCGCTCGTCGGCCGCGTGCATCTCCACAGGTGTCTCTGCGGGCATGTCCGTCGCCATGAGGACCCCTTCGCGCTCACCCACCGGCCTCGTGCTGTCCGGCGGGGGGCGACATTACCGCCCAGTATCGGCGGTTGTGGAGGGGGAGACGGTCATCGAGTCCGCGCTGTTACTGGTGATCGGGGCGCCGCTGGGCAGCAGGTTCTCGCCGGGGAGCTCCATGTCCGGGTCGGGGACGGGGAGTTGCGTCTCGTCCGGCTTCTCGGGTTCGGTGGCCGGGCCGGTTCCGGCCGGGGCCGGGGAGCCGGGGGTCGACGGCGTACGGGACGGCGGGGCACTCGGCCGGGCGGAGGGTGTGCGCGACGGCTTCGGTGCGGCGGCCGGCCGCGACGGCTCCGGGCGTGCGGAGGAAGACCCGACGGAGCCGTCCGGCACCACCCGGTGCCCTTCCATGAAGTACGTGTACCAGGCCCTGACCGTGCGCAGATACGCCACCGAGTGGTTGTAGCCGAGGATCGCCCGGTCCAGCTCGGCGGGGACGGAGAGGTCCCGGCCACCGGCACACAGATACCATCCGGCGGCGAGTGCCGCGTCGAAGACGTTGTTCGGATCCGTCCGCCCGTCGCCGTTGCCGTCCGCGCCCCAGCGGGCCCAGGTCGACGGGATGAACTGCATCGGCCCGACCGCACGGTCGTACGCCGTGTCCCCGTCGTGGACACCTCCGTCGGTGTCCCGGATCAGCGCGAAGGCCACGCCGTCCAGCCGCGGCCCGAGGATCGGCGCCACGGTCGTACCGTCCGACGTCACCCTGCCGCCCCGCGCCTGCCCCGACTCCACCTGCCCGATCGCCGCCAGCAGCTGCCAGCGCAGCCGACAGCCGGGAGCCTCGCGCGCGAGCCGCTCCTCGGCCCGCCGGTAGGCGGCGAACACACTCGCCGGCAGCGCGCCGCCCACCTCCGCCGCCGCCCCGCCGCCCGCGCGCTTCACGCTCGGCAGCGGCGGAAGCTCCGTGCGGTACGGGGCGTCGCCGGACACGCTCGGTCCGTGCTCGGCGGGTGCCTGCCCGGGAGCCGGTGCGGAAGCCCGCGCCGGGACGGCCCCCGGCGCCTGTGACGCGGTGAGCGCCGCCATCGCCGCCACCGCGGCCGCCGTACCCCTGACACGTCTGCCCCTGTGCCCTGCCACGTCCTGTTCCCCTCCCTGTGAGCTCTTCTCGTCGTCTGCTCTACGGGGGAGGGCGGTGGGTCCGTCGCGCGGGTTTTGCGCACGTTGCCGCTACGGCGGATTCCGCGCTCCGTCAGCGCTTTCTCCGCTCACTGGTCGACGAGGCGGGTGGCCACGTGCTGGGGCACTCCGAGCAGGCGTACAGACCGGAGGGCAGACGGGCCGCGGCGGCAGCCAGGGCTGTGAGCAGGTCGAGATGGCTCTGGAGGCCGGCGCCTCCCTAAGAACTCCTAGCCTCCCTAAGAACTCCTAACGGAAAGCCGCCGTGCCGCCCGTCGCTTCCTGGCGGCTCGGTCCGGCCGCGTACGCCAGCGGAGGGGCGATTGCCTGGGCATCCGCTCCCTCGCCGACCCACAGCGCGATGAACAGTGCGGCGGTCGCTTCCAGGAGTCCCGCACGTTCGAGACCGCCGCCGGCCACGGGTTCACAGCCCACGTCCCGCACCAACTCACGCACACGCACGAGAGCCGTCTCGTCGTCCCCGCAGACCGGAACGGCCAGTGGTCGCCCATCGAAGACGGGCGGCCGCATGCGCCACACGTCCTCGTGGCAGAGGTTGAAAGCCTTGACCACGTGGGCTCCCGGTGCTGCCGCAGCCAGTTGCTGCGTGGCTGAGGGGCCTCCTTCCGTCAGCAGCCGGAAGCCCGGCCCGACCGGGTTGGAGCAGTCGAGCAGCACCTTGCCCTCTAGGGCCGCGTGCAGGCCCCGTGCCACTTCTACTCCCGCCCCGAAGGGCAGCGCGGCCAACACCACCTGGCCGGACTCGGCCGCCGCGCGCAGACCGGCAGGCTTCGCGCTGCCTCCGATGCGCGTCGCGAGCCGCTCCGCCTTGTGTGCGTCCCGCCCCCCGATGGTCACGTCGTGCCCGGCCCGCACCCAGTGGGTGGCGAGCGCGTCGGCCATGTTGCCCGTGCCCAGTACGCCGATTCTCATCACGTGGTCCTCTCCGTGTCTGCTTCGACCGTTCACACCGACGCTAGAAGGCCGTTCGGGCACCATTTGGTAAGTGACGACCGACGCCTTCCTCGCCGACTGCCGCGCCCGCCTCGCCTTCGACCTGCTCTCCAACACCTGGAACGCCGTTGTGCTCTGGGCACTGCGCGACGGTCCCAGGCGTCCGGTCGAATTACGGGAGCGGATCGGGGGCATCAGTTCCAAGGTCCTCACCGAGACTCTGCGTCGACTGCAGTTCAACGGACTGGTCGACCGCCAGGCAGACCCCGACGCACCATCACGGGTCGAGTACCAACTCACCGCCCTGGGCCGCACCTTGCTGGCGCCCATCGACGCCGTCGGCGCATGGGCCTTCGAGTACGGCGATGAGGTCATGGCCGCCCAGGAAGCAGCATGCACTCCTGACCCGCAGTCCCCTCGCGCTTGCCCCGCACCGGCGGCACCGCTTCGAGTAGCGCGATGAGCTGGGTGACATCGTCGGCGGTTGCCGCCGGTCAGCGTGGCCCCAGGAGGGATGCCAGTGGCATCGCTGATCAAATGGTGTTTGCTACCGGTTCGCCCGTCTTGGAACCCCCCTTCAACGCCCAGATGTGGGAGCCGTCGACCGCCGCCCGGGAGAAGTCCAGGGCGTTCGCCCTGCGGAGCTTGGCAAGGAGGACCTCGTGCAGCCGGGGCCACACCCCGGCTGCAGACCACCCGGCCAGGCGGCGCCAGCAAGTCATGCCCGGGCCGAAGCCGAGTTCCTGCGGCAGATGCTCCCACGAGATCCCGGTGTGCAGGACAAACAGAATGCGCTGGAAGACCAGCCGGTCCGGATGCCGCTTGCGTCCCGGGTGTCGGGTCCGACGCTCCACCTTGGGCAGCAGCGGCTCGATCACCGCCCACAGCTCGTCGGCGCCTTCCCACGGCTTCGGCCGCGCCACCCCGCACCCCCGGATCATCAGTCCCGGAGTGATCCAACCTCCTCCAGGTGCAGGACGAAGAGCAAGCAGCCATAGACCACGGCCGTCGGCGGGAGGCCATATGGTCGTTCCCACGTGCCACGACCGCATCATTGTCAAGGGGGACCACGATGCAGGCCAAGGAGACGCTGTTCGCCGACCTCGTGCAGGGGAGGGCCCAGCAGTTCCAGGTACCGCTCTACCAGCGGACGTACTCCTGGACGGAGAAGCAACTCAGGCAGTTGTGGAGCGACATCCTGGAGCAGGCCGAACTGCTCGAGCGTGGGGAAAAGGCGGCTACCCACTTCCTGGGGTCCGTCGTGCTCGCTCCGTCACCGCAGAACGAGGCGACGTTCCCCCGCTGGCTCGTCGTCGACGGTCAGCAGAGGCTGACCACCCTCTCCATCGCCCTGGCCGCCATCCGCGATCACATCAGGGACACAGAGCCGGACGAGGCCGAACGCATCGACGAGGAATACCTGATCAACAAACGCAAGAGCGGCAGCGACCACTTCCGGCTGCTGCCGACCCAGGCTGACCGGGCGCAGTTCGCCGCGCACATCCGCGGCCCGCTCGCGGAGCGGTACCCCGGCGGCAGCGTCGCGGCGGCTTACGGCTTCTTCCGCCGCAAGCTGGTCGAGGCGGCCGATCCGGCAGCCCCGCAGGACGTGTTCCGCATCGAGCAGGCCATCACCTCCCGGCTCACTCTGGCGTCGCCAACCCGATGTTCGAGCAACCCAGCCAGGGGTGCCAAAAAGGCGCAGTTCGGCCCGGACAAGAATCAGCGGCTTATCGACTACAACACCGGGATTGATGGCCAGGAGGACTACCACGCGATCTGCGGTCCTTTGAGGATGAGCTCGCTCCCTACAGCGGCCCCGCCCGGGTCAGCGGCGGTCCCGGCACCGGCAAGACCATCGTCGCCCTGCACCGCGTCGCCCGCCTCGCCGCCGCTCTGCCGCCCGGCCACGGCAAGCCGATCCTGCTGACCACGTACACGAAGAACCTCACCGCCGACCTGCGCTCCCGGCTCACCTCGCTCATGGATCCGGCGTTGCTGGGCCGTATCGACATCAAGCACATCGACCAGCTCGCCAGAGCGTCCTCAACGAGAACACCGCGCCCGGCTCCCAGCGCAGCCTGATCACCGATGACCGGGCCCTGGACGTGCTGCGGGAAGTGCTCTTCGAACACGACGAGCAGCGCTGGGACGCCGAGTTCCTCTTCGACGAATGGGAACAGATCGTCCTCGGCCAATCCCTCGCCACCCGCCAGGACTACTTCAAGGCCCGCCGCGCCGGTATGGGCCGCGCCCTCAGCCGCCCCAAACGCGCCGCCATCTGGAAGCTGCTCGACCAGTTCACCCTGCGCCTCAACGGCCAGGGCCGTGAGACGTGGGCGCAGGCCGCGGAGCGTGCGGCACGTTACGAGATGGAACGCGCCCGCAAGATCCAGGTCCGGGCCGAGCGCAAGGAGGACATCGGCGGCGGCGACCTGACCCACCTCGACGACAACAGCTCCGGAATGCGCTATCTCCGTCACCGCTACCGGCACATCGTCGTCGACGAGGCCCAGGACCTCAGCCCCGCCCACTGGAAGATGCTGCGGGCCATGGTCGCGCCGGGCGCGGACGACCTGTTCATCGCCGGCGACACCCACCAGCGGATCTACGACCGGCAGGTCACCCTCTCCACCGTCGGCGTCAACATCCGCGGCCGCTCCTCGAAGCTGACGCTCAGCTACCGCACCACCCAGGAGATCCTCGACCAGGCGGCCAAGGTCGTCCGCGGGACCACCTACGACGACCTCGACGACGGCACCGACACCCTCGACGGCTACCACTCCCTGCTGCGCGGCCCAGCGCCCGAGTTCGTCGCCTGCGCTGACTGGACCGACGAGATCTCCCAACTCGCCGAGGCCCTGAAGCAGTGGCGCGCGGACATCGCCCAGCCCACCGAGGACGGCACCGTGCGCGATCCCAGCGGCACCATGGCCGTCTGCGTCGCCGACGGTGACATGGCCGGCCGCGTCGCCGCCGACCTGGAGATGAAGCACGGCATCAGCACGGCGACCCTCACCAAGGACGGCCCGCAGGGCGGCGGCGAGGTCCACATCGGCACGATGCACCGCTTCAAGGGACTTGAGTACCAGAAGCTCGCGGTCATCGGCGCGAGCGACGGCATCCTCCATCGAGAAGTACGAGACGACCGATCCCAAGCGGTACGAGCGCGAACTCAAGAAGAGCCGCAACCAGCTCTTCGTCGCCACCACCCGAGCCCGCGACGCATTGCGCATCTCGTGGCACGGCAAAGCCAGCCCCTTCCTGCCCTTGTAGGGGAAGACAGGCAGCAGACCCGGGTAGAGGTGGTGTCCCGCCGCGACTGTCCGGCCGGCCCGCCGACACCGGGTTTCAGAATGGCGACACCGACAGGCGATGACTCGCGGGCTACCAGCCCCCTCCGCCTTCACGTGACGATCCGCCGACCGGCACTGCCCGCGATCCCGTCCTCCAGCCGACCCCGGTCGGCGCCGCCCACACCGAGGAAGAGCACGCATGAACACGCTGGACACCCCCCTCACTCTCCCGAACGGCCAGGTACTGGCCAACCGCCTGATGAAGTCGGCGCTCAGCGAAGCGCTGGGAAACAAGCACAACGCACCCGACGAGCGCCTCGGCCGTCTGTACTCCACATGAAGCCGAGGCGGCTATGGCCTCATGATCACCGGCAACGTCATGATCGATCGCGAACAGCTCAGCGAACCGGGCAACATCGTCATCGAAGACGAACGTGATCTCGACGCGCTCTCGCGCTGGGCCAAGTCGGCCCAGAACTCGGACGGTGTGATCTGGGCACAGCTCAACCACCCCGGACGTCAAGCGAATCCCTTTGCACTCGGACACACGCCGGTGGCCCCCAGCCCGATCCCGGCACAACTGCCCGGTGCCACGACGCCGCGCGAACTGCGACCGGCCGAGATCGAGGAGATCATCGAGCGCTTCGCCACGGCCGCGGCCGTGTGCGAGACGGCCGGCTTCAACGGCGTACAGGTGCATGGGGCTCACGGGTATCTCATCTCGCAGTTCCTGTCGCCGCTGGCGAACCGGCGCGAGGACGACTGGGGCGGCGATCCGGAGCGGCGGATGCGTTTCGTCCTCGAGGTCGTCCGCCGCGTCCGCGGCCGCGTCGGGCCCGGCTTCGCAGTGGGCATCAAACTCAACTCGGCGGACTTCCAGCGCGGCGGATTCACCGAGGACGAGTCCCAGGCCGTGCTGGCCGCGCTCGCCGACGAAGGCATCGACCTCATCGAGGTCAGCGGCGGTACTTACGAGTCCATGGCGATGAGCGGCTCGGCGGCCCCCAGTACCAGGGCACGCGAGGCGTACTTCCTGGAATACGCCCGTACCGTTCGCAAGCTCGTGGGCGACATCCCACTCGCCGTCACCGGCGGATTCCGCACCCGCGACGCCATGCGGCATGCCGTAGAGGCCGGCGAATGCGACGTGGTCGGCATCGGCCGGCCGGCGATCACCACGCCGGACGCGGCCCGGCTCATCCTCGAAGGGCAGACCGAGGCACTCACGGCACGCCAGGTGCGCTACGGCATGAGAACCCTGCTGGGCAAAATCGCCGACCTCAAAACCCTGGACGGGGTAATGGACATGAGCTGGCACACCGACCAGATACATCGTCTCGGGAACGGCCTGCACCCCGACCTGAACCGCGGCAGCGTCGCAGCGACCATCGCGATGGTTCGGCGAAACGGGCGCACCTCGTTCCGCACCAAGCGAGGCGGGTCATGAGCGTCTGCGCCTTCAACGGGCTGGAGACCACGCTCGCCGCCGTCACCGCGGCGGCCAGGGCCGCTCGATCTCTTCCCTGGCACCCAACAGGGCGAGCACATGCGGAAACATAGAGCGGCAGACGAGTCGGGCTGTACGCCGGGTTCTGTTCCCGGGGTTCCTCGCGGAGCCCCGGGCGACGGCCATCCATCTAGGGCCGGTGTTGCCGCCGGCCTCGTGCGGTCTACCCGCGGACTCGGGCGGGCAGCCCTCGATCGTCCGCGCAGGGCCACCTTCGAGAAGGCGGCCCCTCTTGACCTTGCTCCGGGTGGGGTTTACCTAGCTGCCCAGGTCACCCTGGGCACTGGTGGTCTCTTACACCACCGTTTCACCCTTACCGAGGACCGAGGTCCCCGGCGGTCTGCTTTCTGTGGCACTGTCCCGCGGGTCACCCCGGGTGGCCGTTAGCCACCACCCTGCCCTGTGGAGCCCGGACGTTCCTCGGGAAGCTCCCCGTCAGGGGCACTCCACGCGGCCGTCCGCCCGGCTCGTCTGCCGTGTCGACCATGGTACCCGGCGGATGCCCCGCTTCGGCGCCGCGGCCGCCGTGGCCAGTACCGAGCCCGCCAGGATCAGGGTGAAGGCGACCCCGATGCCGAGGGTCAGCTTCTCGTCCAGGAACAGCGCGCCCGCGGCGACCGCCACCGCCGGGTTGACGTACGTGATCACGCCGGCCCGGGCCGGGCCGACCTCCTTGATCAGCTCCAGGAAGGCCACGAACGCGATCGCGGTGCAGACCACTCCCAGGCCGGCGAGGGCTGCCAGGACCTCGCCCGACGGCATGGTGGCGGGCCGGGTCAGGAAGGCCGCGGGGGCGTAGACGGCGGCCGCCAGCATGAGGCACGGGGTGATCAGCTGGAGCGTCGGGACGTCCTTGAGGTACCGGGCGGCGATCAACGGGGCCGTGGCGTAGCCGACGACCGTCACCAGCACCTCGGCCATCGACAGGGCGTCGCCGCCGGTGAGGTGCGGCAGGGTGAGGACGGTGACGCCCGCGAGGCCGAGGGCCAGGCCCGCGATGCGGCGGGCGCCCACGTGTTCCTCAGCGCCGAAGAAGCGGGCCAGGAGCAGGGCCACGATCGGCACGCCCGCGATGAGGAGGCCGGCGGTCGAGCTGGAGAGGTGGCGTTCGGCGTCGGTCAGGGTCCACCAGGGGCCGACGATCTCGATGACGGCGAAGGCCAGCATCGGCTTCCAGTGGGCCCGGACGGTGCGGGCGAAGCCGCCCTGGCGCAGGGCGAAGGGGAGCAGGAGTGCGGCGCCCAGCGCACAGCGTGCGAACACCACCATGGACGGGGACAGGTCGGCCACCGCCACCTTGATCATCAGGTAGGGGACACCCCAGACGACTCCCATCAGGGAGAACAGGAACCAGCCGCGTGCAGTCATGCGATGAGTCTCGGGCTTCTCACCCCACGGTGTCTTGAACGCTGTTGCGGTACGCCGCGACGTGAACGCTGGTGCGGTACGCCGCCGGGGTCACCCCCAGCACCCTGCGGAACCAGCGGGTGAGGTGCGCCTGGTCGGCGAAGCCGACGAGGCCCGCGACCTCCGCCGGGCGCAGTCCGGCTTCCAGGAGGCCGCGGGCCCTGGCCACCCGGTGCTGGGCGAGCCAGGCGTACGGCGGTACGCCCATCGTCGTGCGGAAGGCGCGCAGGAGCTGGTAGCGGGACAGGCCGAGGTCGGTGGCGAGGGCGGCCAGGGAGGGAGGGTCCAGTAGTTCGTCCGCCAGGCGGTCGCGTACGGATCTGGCGATGTGGCCGGCGCCGGGCACGGTGTCGTCGGTCGCCCGGGCCGTGGAGTGGCGGCGGGCCAGGGCCGTGAGCAGCCAGGGCAGCCGGGACTCTGCCTCCAGCGGGTCGGGGCAGGCGCTGATGTCGGTGTGGGCGGCGCGCAGGGCCACCGCCAGCTCCGGGTCGTGGAGGACGGCGTCGCGGAAGTGCGGGAGGCCGCCGAGGGTGCCGTCGGTGAGGAGGGCCGGTTCGGCGTAGAGGGCCTGGTAGGCGTAGCCGTCGCAGGCGGCCGGGCCGCCGGTGTGCATCTCGCCGGGCTCCAGGACGACGATCGAGCCGGGGTAGGAGTGGATGTGACCGCCCCGGTAGGCGATTACCTCCGACCCGCCGACCGTGACGCCGATGGTGAACTCGTCGTGGGCGTGGGGCGCGTAGACGTGGCTGTCGAAGTGGGCGGTGAGGAGGTCCAGCGGAGGCCCGCAGCGCCCCAGACGTGCCCTGGTCCAGCTGGCCTGTTCTCGTATCCCCATGTCGCACCCCCGCCCACAGGGGATCAGAGGAGGTCGGCCGTGTCCAGGTCGAAGGCGAACGGTTCCGGAAGAGTGATGGGCTTGCCGAAGGGGCGGGCGCAGTGCTCGCGGTAGTCGTCATCCTTCGGCTCGCTGAACACCGTGACTTGCGCCGTGTCCCGGTCGACGAGCAGGTAGAGCGGGATGCCCGCGCGGGCATAGCAACGGCGTTTGGCCTCGCGGTCGGCCTGCGGCTTGGTGTAGGTCACCTCCGCCACCATGGCGACGCCTTCGCAGGGCATCCAAGAGCCGACCCCGCCGAACAAGTCCCGCTCGATGGGGCCGAAGGTAACGTCCGGAACCAAGTGGTTCTTGGGGCAGGAGCCCCCGCTCCTCATCTTCAGCCCCTTGTTTCCCGAGAAGTCCATGTCGGTGCGTGAGCGCCTGATCACCTGCCTCACGATCCTGCTGATGTACTTCTCGTGATCCCCGTCCGGCGGCGGCGTCACAACGATCTCCCCCTCGATCAGCTCGGCCCGGAAGCCCTCCGGCGTGTCCAGGGCGAGAAAGCCCTCCAGCAGGACGTCTTCCTGCGAGAGCGGCTCGTGGGCCATGGCAGTCATGTCACGCCCCTCCTTCTGTCGCCCGCCAGACTGGGACATCGCCGAACCACCCGCCGTGAGATCGGGAACCGTTCCCTCGATCGTGGCACACGATCACGGTCGTCGTCAGAAGGCCGGACGGCGTGCTTGACCCTGCCGCAACGTCAACGTCTTCACTGGTGGCATGCGGATCGGAGAACTCGCCGCGGTCGTCGGCGTCACCACGCGGGCCGTGCGGCACTACCACCATCTGGGGCTGCTGCCCGAGCCCGAGCGGCGGGCCAACGGGTACCGGGAGTACGGGTTGCGGCACGCCGTCGTGCTGGCGCGGATCCGGCGGCTCACCGAGCTGGGGCTGGGGCTCGCGGAGGTGCGGGACGTGCTCGCGGACGAGGCCGGCAAGGACCTCGTCGAGGTGCTGACCGAGCTGGACGAGGATCTGGCGCGGCAGGAGGAGGCGCTCCGGGAGCGGCGGGCGCGGCTGCGGACGCTGCTGGACGCGGAGGGCGGGATGCCCGCCGAGGGGCCCGTGTCGCCCGAGCTGGCCGCGCTGTTCGCAGGGACCGCGCATCTGTCGGACTCGCCCATGGCCGCCAAGGACCGCGAGATCATCGCGTTCCTGGAGACCGCGGTGCCGGACGGGGAACGGGAGCGGCTGGTGTCGTCGGTGGGTGAGGCGCTGGGGAGCCCGGAGGCCGTGGCGCGGGCCGGAGAGGCGTACGCGTTGCTCGACGCGCTCGCCGGTGCCGAGCCCGGCGACCCGCGCGTCGAGGATGCCGCCGTGGCGCTCGCCGGCTGCATTCCGCCGGGGCTGTTCCCGGACATCGGCGAGCTCGGCCAGCACGACAACGTGCTGCGCGCGTTCTACGACGACCTCGCCCCGGCCCAGGCGGAGGCCGTCCGCCGTGCTCTGCGGATCCTCACCGAGGAGCGGCGATGAGGGTCGGGGGGCTGCTGATGCGGCACGAGGTGCGGTTGCTCGTGAGTCTCGCCCTGTGGGTGGCGCGGCGTACGCACGGGACGGGCGGGGGCCGGGCCTTCGGGTACGCGGGCGGGCAGGGGGCGATGATGGCCGGGTTCGCGTTCGTGTGCCTGGTCGAGACGGTCGCGTTGTCCGTGCTGCTGCGGGACTGGCCGGTCGTGCATGGGGCGGTTCTCTTCCTGGACGTGTACACGGTCGTGTTCGTCGTCGCGCTGCACGCCTCGTCCGTCGTGCGTCCGCATGTGCTGCATGTGGAGCGCGGCTCGCTGCGGATTCGGCGGTACGTCCATGTCGACCTGCTGGTGCCGCTGGAGCGGATCGCCTCCGTGCGGCGTGAGCTGCGGATGACCCACGCGCGGGCCGACGGCGAGCTGAACGTCGAGGTCGGCTCGCAGACCACCGTGACGCTCGAACTGACGGAGCCGGTCACGCACGTCACCTTCCTCGGGCGGCGCCGCGAGGTGCGGGTCATCCGCTTCCACGCCGACGACTCCGACGGCCTCGTCCGTGCCCTCGGCCGGGCGCGCGTCTGAGCTTCCCCCGGGCCCCCGTACGCTGTCGGCGGAGTTCGATCGAAGGAGTACCCGTGCTTGTCCTGCTGCCGCCGTCCGAAGGCAAGGCCTCTTCCGGCCGCGGTGCCCCGCTGAAGCCGGAGTCGCTGTCGCTGCCGGGGCTGGCCGAAGCCCGCGAGGCGGTTCTCACCGAGCTGGTCGAGTTGTGCGCCGGCGACGAGGACAAGGCGCGCGAGGTGCTGGGGCTGAGTGAGGGGCTGCGGGGCGAGATCGCGAAGAACGCCGAGTTGCGGACGGCGGGGGCGCGGCCGGCCGGGGAGATCTACACCGGCGTGCTCTACGACGCCCTCGACCTGGCGAGCCTGGACACCACCGCCAAGCGGCGTGCCGCGCGGTCGCTGCTCGTGTTCTCCGGGCTGTGGGGTGCCGTGCGGGTGACGGACCGGATTCCGTCCTACCGGTGCTCGATGGGGGTGAGGCTTCCGGGGCTCGGGGCGCTGGGTGCGCACTGGCGTACGCCGATGGCGTCGGTGCTGCCCGAGGTGGCCGGGGGCGGGCTGGTGCTGGATCTGCGGTCCGCCGCGTACGCCGCCGCGTGGAAGCCCAAGGGCGAGGTCGCCGGGCGGACGGCGTCCGTGCGGGTGCTGCACGCTCCCACCCGGAAGGTGGTCAGCCACTTCAACAAGGCGACCAAGGGGCGGATCGTGCGCAGTCTGCTGACCTCCGGGACCGACCCGAAGGGCCCGGCCGAGCTGGTGGAGGCGCTCCGGGATCTCGGGTACGTCGTGGAGGCGCAGGCGCCCGCGAATTCGGGGCAGGCCTGGTCGCTGGATGTGCTGGTGGACGAGGTGCACTAGCGCGCGTTGCGCGCCATGCAATGACCTTTGCGCAGCCTGCAAGCCGACGGCAGGATGACGCCATGGTCTCCTCTCCCCTGCCCGCCTCCGTGCTGGACTCTCCCCTGCCCGCCTCCGTGCTGGACCTCGCGCCCGTCGTCCCCGTCGTCGTCATCGAGGACG
This sequence comes from Streptomyces sp. NPDC013187, assembly GCF_042899705.1. Taxonomy (NCBI): domain Bacteria; kingdom Bacillati; phylum Actinomycetota; class Actinomycetes; order Kitasatosporales; family Streptomycetaceae; genus Streptomyces; species Streptomyces sp. NPDC013187. Next base: position 165,728 of record NZ_JBIBAF010000005.1, read on the forward strand.
TGGGCGACGCCGTGCCGCTGGCGCGGGCGCTGGTCGCGGGTGGGCTGCGCGCGATCGAGGTGACGTTGCGGACGCCCGCGGCCCCGGAGGCGATCCGGGAGATCGCCCGCGAGGTGCCCGGGGCGGTGGTCGGGGCCGGGACGGTGATCCGGCCCGAGCAGGCCGGGCAGGCGGTGGCCGCGGGTTCCCGGTTCCTGGTGAGCCCGGGCTGGACGGACGGGCTGCTGGGGGCGATGCGGGCGTCGGGGGTGCCGTTTCTGCCGGGGGTGTCGACCGCGTCCGAGGTCGTGGCGCTGCTGGAGCGCGGTGTGTACGAGATGAAGTTCTTCCCGGCGCGGGCCGCGGGCGGTACGGCGTATCTGAAGTCGCTGTCGGGGCCGTTGCCGCAGGCGCGGTTCTGCCCGACGGGCGGGATCGGCCCGGACTCCGCCCCGGACTATCTGGCCCTGCCCAACGTGGGCTGTGTGGGCGGGAGCTGGATGCTGCCGCCGGACGCGGTCGCGGCCCGCGACTGGGGGCGTGTCGAGGCGCTGGCCCGGGAGGCGTCGGCGCTCAGCGCAGGTGGGACGTGTCGTTGAGGAGGCGGACGCTGGCGTTGCCGTCGGCGTAGTAGGCGACCACCGACAGGGACGCGGCCGACAGTTCCATGCGGAACAGGGACTCCGGCGGGGCGCCCAGGGCGAGCCGGACGAGCGTCTTGATCGGGGTCACGTGGGTGACGAGCAGGACCGTGCGGCCCGCGTGGGCGGCGACCAGCTTGTCGCGGGTGGCGGCGAGCCGGACGGCCGTCGCCGCGAAGCTCTCGCCGCCGCCGGTGGGTTCGGCGTCCGGGGAGGCCAGCCAGGCGTTCAGGTCGTCGGGGTGGCGCTCGCGCACCTCGGCGAAGGTGAGGCCCTCCCACGCGCCGAAGTCGGTCTCGCGCAGCCCGTCGTCGATGCTCACGTCGAGCCCGAGCCGGGCGGCGACGATACCGGCGGTCTCGCGGGTACGGGCGAGCGGCGACGACACGACGGCCTGGATGGTGCCTCGCCGGGCCAGCATCGCGGCGGCCCGCTCGGCCTGTTCCCGGCCCGTGTCGGACAGGGACGGGTCGGTGCCGCCGCTGCCGGAGAACCGCTTCTGGGGCGTCAGCGGGGTCTCGCCGTGCCGCAGCAGCACGAAGGTGGCCGGGGCACCCATGTCGGCGGGCGCCCAGCCGGGAGCGGCGACGGCTTTGGCGGCCCGGGTGTCGGCACCGACCTTCGCGGCACGGGCCCCGCCACCGGCGTCGGCGGTACCACGGGTATCGGCACCCACCTTCGCGGCACGGGCCCCGCCACCGCCGTCGGCGGTACCACAGGTATCGGCACCCACCTTCGCGGCACGGGCCCCGCCACCGGCGTCGGCGGTACCACGGGTATCGGCACCCA
>NZ_JBIBAF010000005.1:167234-354926 GCF_042899705.1 Streptomyces sp. NPDC013187
CACCTTCGCGGCACGGGCCCCGCCACCGGCGTCGGCGGTACCACGGGTATCGGCACCCACCTTCGCGGCACGGGCCCCGCCACCGGCGTCGGCGGTACCACGGGTATCGGCACCCACCTTCGCGGCACGGGCCCCGCCACCGGCGTCGGCGGTGGCCCGCCCCTCCGCCACGGCCCCCGCGGCACGCGCGTCGGCGTCATCCGTCGTTGCGCCGGAACGTGCCGGCCCGGGTGGCGGCACGGCCGGAGTCCTACGGGGGCCCAGGCGCCCGGCGCCGGCTTCGGCCGGGGCGCCCCGGCCGGGATGCGTCGAGCCTCGGGCGGCATCCATGCCCGAGTCGGCCGCCGTGGCCGACGCACGGCCTTCCGCGAGAGCTCCGCGTACCCGCGCCGCACCCGCCGCCGCGTCACCGGGCGGGCCGGAGGGCGCGACGGCCTCAGCGCGGCCAGTGCCCTCGGCCGCCGCGTCCAGCTCCGCTGCCGAGTCGGCCTGCGACCACCGCTCGCCCCTGGCCCCCGCGTCCATCGCCTCGTTCGCCAGCCGGTCGGCGTGCTTGTTCTCGGCCCTCGGCATCCACTCGTACGTGACCCGCCCGGGCGGGAAGACCCGGGCCGCCTGCGCGGCCAGGGGCTTCATGTCGGGGTGCTTGATCTTCCAGCGGCCCGACATCTGCTCGATGACGAGCTTGGAGTCCATGCGGACGTGGACCGTCGCGTCCGGGTCCAGCGCGTGGGCGGCGCGCAGGCCGGCGAGGAGGCCGCGGTACTCGGCGACGTTGTTCGTGGCGACGCCGATGTACTCGGCGGTCTCCCGCAGGGTCTCCCCGCTCGCCGCGTCGCTGACCACGGCCCCGTAGCCGGCCGGTCCCGGGTTGCCCCGCGACCCGCCGTCGGCCTCGACGATGAACTCCCGCACCGGAAGGGCTCCCTGAAGGCCTAGAGGCCGGACTCGGACGTGCGCACCAGGATGCGGCGGCAGTTCTCGCAGCGGACGACCGTGTCGGGCGCCGCCTTGCGGATCTCGGCCAGCTCGGTGATGGCGAGCTCCTGCCGGCAGCCCTGGCAGCTGCGCGCGTACAGCTTCGCCGCGCCGATGCCGCCCTGCTGCCCGCGCAGCTTGTCGTAGAGCTTGAGCAGATCGGCCGGGATGGACCCGGCGATGACCTCGCGCTCCTTGGTGACCGTGGCGACCTCGCCGTCGATCTCCTCGAAGGCCGCGTCGCGGCGCGCGGTCGCGTCGTCGATCTTCGACTGGACGGAGGAGACGCGCTCGGTCAGCTCGGCGACCCGCTCCTGCGCGGACTCCCGGCGCTCCATGACCTCCAGCACCACGTCCTCCAGATCGCCCTGCCGCTTGGCGAGGGAGGCGATCTCGCGCTGGAGGTTCTCCAGGTCCTTGGGGGAGGTGACGGCGCCCGAGTCGAGGCGCTGCTGGTCGCGGGTGGCGCGCTGGCGCACCTGGTCCACGTCCTGCTCGGCCTTGGTCTGCTCGCGGGCGGTGTCGCTCTCCTCGGTCTGCGCGGCCACGAGCAGGTCGCGCAGCTGGGTGTGGTCCTTGGTCAGCGACTCGATCTCGGCGTGCTCGGGGAGCGACTTGCGCTTGTGCGCGAGCTGCTGGAGGCGGACGTCGAGGTCCTGGACGTCGAGGAGACGGATCTGGTCGGCGGGCGCGGCGTTCAGTTCGGGGCTCCAAGGGGATCAGAAGGGGGCGAGGCCGCGTGCGCGGTCCAGGGGTCGGTGACCGTCTTCGAGACGTGGACGCGCAGGTCCCATCCGTGGCGGTCGGAGATCTCGTCGAGCTGACTCGCGGCCAGCTCGCACCAGGGCCACTCGGTGGCCCAGTGCGCCGCGTCGAGCAGCGCGAGGGGGCTGTGGGCGCGGGCCTCGGAGACGGGGTGGTGGCGCAGGTCCGCGGTGAGGAAGGCGTCGACACCGGCCGCGCGTACGTGGTCGAAGAGGCTGTCGCCGGAGCCGCCGCTGACGGCGACCGTGCGCACGAGCGCCTCGGGGTCGCCGGCGACGCGGATGCCCTGCGCGGTGGCGGGCAGCCGCTCGGCCGCTCGGGCGGCGAACTCGCGCACGGTCACCGGGTGGTCCAGCGCGCAGAGGCGGCCCAGGCCGCGGCGGCCCTCGGGGTCGGTGGGGTCGGGCACGAGCGGCCCGGTGATCCGCAGGTCCAGCGCGCCGGCGAGGGCGTCGGAGACGCCCGGGTCGGCGGTGTCGGCGTTGGTGTGGGCGACGTGCAGCGCGATGTCGTTCTTGATGAGGGTGTGCACGACACGGCCCTTGAAGTGCGTCGCCGCGACCGTCGTGGTGCCGCGCAGGTAGAGCGGGTGGTGGGTGACGAGCAGGCCGGCGCCCAGTTTCACCGCCTCGTCGACGATCTCCTGGACCGGGTCGACGGCGAACAGGACCCGTGTGATCTCCTGGTCCGGGTCGCCCGCGACGGTGCCGACCGCGTCCCAGGACTCGGCCCGCTCGGCGGGCCACAGGGTCTCCAGCGCGGCGATGACTTCAGACAGACGGGGCACGGGAGCAAGGCTACCCGCCTGATCTGTGGCGTTGCACCGCCGCCGCCCGCTCCCGGCACCCATCGCCCCGCTCAGCACAATCGCCCCCTTTTCCTCAGGCGAATCGTTCCTGGAACACCCTTATGTGTGAAGCCCGCTGCCGCGGAATTCCACGCTCCTGCTGGCGAACTACCTTCGTCACTGGAGGTGACCGATCGATGACGGTCTGTGCTGTCGAGCCTTCGGCGGGATTCGAGAACGGTGACGAGAACGGTGACGAGTACGGCGGCGGGGGTGTCAGCGGGGACGGGCCCGCGCCGGCCGGCTGCACGTTCACCGCGGACGGCGCCTATGGCGCGCGTCTCGCGTCGGCCGGCGGCTCCTGGTTCCCGGAGCGCTGGACCCTGGACGGTCCTGAGCCGTACGCGGTGCCCCTGCCGCGCAACCAGCCGGAGGAGCCCGGCACCGAGGTGCAGCCGATGGCCGACGGGCGGGTGCTCATCCACCGGGTGGTGGGCGGGCGGCACGCCTTCTCGCTGCTGTACCCGACCGGCCCGGGCACCGGAGAGCTGCCGCTGGGTGCGGTCGGCTGCCCGGACCGGTCCGCCCGGCTGCGGCTGCTGCCACCCGCCCCGGACGGCGAACGGGCCTACGCCCTCGCCGTCGGTCCGCGTACGACGTCGGTGTGGCTGGTGGCGGGCGGCGCCTTCGGGCCCGAGCGGCTGGCGGAGCTGCCCGGCCGCTGCTCGGGCGGGGTCTGGCTGGACCGGTCGGGACGGCTGCTGGCACTGGACCGGGAGACCGACGGTCGCACCAAGGCCGTCGTGGTGGACCTGGAGTGCGGCGGTGAGGTGTCGCCGCTGCTGCAGATCGCCGCCGACAGCGACGACCGGGTGCTGCTCGCCGACCACGACAGCGGGCTGCTGATCGTCCGCTCGGACGCGCCCTCGCCGGGGCAGGGCCGGCTGGGCTGGGGGGTCCTCGGCAGCACGCTCCCGGTGCGCTTCCCGAAGTGCCTGCGGGTGCCGGACTGCTCCGTCACACCGTTCGCCATCCAGCCGGGCCAGGTGCTGACGCCCGAGAGTTGCGCGGTGGCGTTGCGGGTGGACGGGCCGACGGGCAGCTGGGTCGGTGTCTGGCGTCCCGCCGAGCGACGGGTGCACCATCTCCGAGCGCCCGAGGGGTGGTTGACGGGTGCGGGCCTGTGGACGCCGGAGGGGGTGCTGCGGCTGCCGTACGCGACGCAGGCCGTGCCGTGCGGGGTGGCGCAGGTGAGCGCGCCGCCCGCCGCCGCGCCGGAGACCGGGGCCGCGCCGGGCCCGCGGCCGGAACAGGAGCCGCAACAGGAGCGGCCGTCGCGACCGCAGCCGGCGGCCCCGCCGCCGGGACACCCAGGACGGCTCACAGCACCGGGCGAGCCTCGCCCGCCGGCCCCGTCCGCCCGGCCTCCGGCGCCCTCGGCAGCACGTCCTGTGCCGCTTCGGGAAGCGCCGTTGGGACGCCTTGTAACGAACTAGTGCCGGTTGGCGTGGCCGCCTGGATCCGAGGTCAGGGGTGCCGGTTAGACTCACCCGGCTGTAAAAAAGATCATGTTACGGGGTGAATTCCATCCGATGAGCGACGCCAGCACGAACCAGCCGAGCCATGCCGACGTCCGGCAGCCCTCCTCCGGCCCCGGCCGGCACCGTGGTGAAGTCTCCGCCCAGGACGGCGAGACGGCTCCGCGCGGACGTCACCGCAAGCCGGTGGCGGAGACCGAGCAGGCCGTGACCGCGGCCTGACGGCACGCCGGTCACCAGACGGAGAGCGGCCCTTCCCGCCACAAGCGGGGAGGGCCGCTCCGCGTCTGTCGCCGTGTGTCACCGTCTGTGACCCGCTTTCACCCGCGTTTCAGACCCAGGACCTCCGCCGCGGCGAACGTCTCCCCCGCCGGCCGGTCGGCGTAGTACGGGCCGAGGACGGCCTCCAGTTCGTCGTAGGTGAAGGTGTCCTGCTTGCTGTCGAATCTGGCGGCGACCCGCGGCCGTTCGACGACGGCGACCATCCCGCCGTGCACCACGAGGAGCTGCCCGTTGACGTGGGCGGCGGCGGGTGAGGCCAGATAGCCGACGAGCGGGGCGACGTGCTCGGGGGCGAGCGGGTCGAGGCCGTTGCCGGAGGGCTGCTCGACGCCCGCGAAGACGTCCTCGGTCATCCGGGTGCGGGCACGGGGGCAGATGGCGTTGGCCGTGACGCCGTACCGGGCGAGGGCGAGGGCGGTGGAGGTGGTGAGGCCGACGATCCCACCCTTGGCGGCCGCGTAGTTGGGCTGGCCGGCGGAACCGGCGAGGAACGCCTCCGAGGAGGTGTTCACGATCCGCCCGAACACCGGCTCCCCGGCCCGCTTGGACCGCTCCCGCCAGTGCGCGGCGGCGAACCGGGTGGTGTTGAAGTGACCCTTGAGGTGCACACGGACGACGGAGTCCCACTCCTCCTCGGCCATCGAGAAGACCATGCGGTCGCGCAGGATGCCCGCGTTGTTGACGAGGATGTCGAGCTTGCCGTACGCGGTGACGGCCGACTCGACGAGCGCGCGGGCCTGCGCGAAGTCGGAGACGTCGCCGGTGTGCGCGAGGGCGCTTCCGCCCGCCGCGCGGATCTCGGCGGCGACCTCTTCGGCGGGCCCGGCGGACGCCTCGCCCGAACCGTCGCGGCCGGGCTGCCCGTAGTCGTTGACGACCACGGCGGCACCGAGCCGGGCGAGCTCCAGCGCCTCGGCCCGGCCGAGCCCGCGACCCGCGCCCGTAACGACGGCGGACAGCCCTTGAAGTGGCAGTGACATCGGTGGAGTCCTCAGATCTCTATGCACGTACGCAGGGCGGTCCCGGTGCGCATCTGGTCCAGCGCCTCGTTGATGTCGGCGAGCGGCACCCGGTGGGTGATCAGGCCCGCCAGGTCGATGCGGCCCGCGCGCCACAGGGCGATGGTGCGTTCGTAGGAGGTCAGCACGTCACCGCCGCCGTACATGGACGGCAGGATCCGCTTCTCGTCGAAGAACAGCTCGAACATGTTGAGCTGGAGGAAGTCGTCCATGGCGCCCGCGCCGACGATGACGAGGGTGCCGCCGCGCCGGGTGTTCTCGTAGGCGGTGCGGGCGGTGGCGGACCTGCCGACGACCTCGAAGACGTAGTCGAAGCCCTCGCCGCCGGTCACCTGCTGTTTGGCGTCGGGCAGTTCCTCCGGGGAGACGGCGCGCGACGCGCCGAACTTCAGTGCCGACTCGCGGCGTGAGGCCACCGGGTCGACGGCGACGATCTCGGCGGCGCCCTTCAGCCGGGCCCCCTGGATCGCGGAGATGCCGACGCCCCCGCAGCCGATGACGGCGACCGACGAACCGGCCTCCACATCGGCCGTGTTGAGCGCGGCGCCGAGGCCGGTGGTCACCCCGCAGCCGATGAGGGCGGCGATGTCGAAGGGCACGTCGTCGGGTATCGGCACCGCGCAGCCGGCGTCGACGACGACCTCCTCGGTGAAGGTTCCGGTCCCGGCGAAGCCGAAGACGTCCCCGCCGGGGCGCTTGAAGTTGGGGGTGCCGGCGTTCATGAACCCGGCCAGGCACAGCTGGGTCTGTCCGCGTTTGCAGGCGGGGCAGGCGCCGCAGGCGGGCAGCCAGCACACCACGACCCGGTCGCCGGTCTTCAGCCGGCCGACGCCCTCGCCGACTTCGAGGATCTCTCCCGCCCCTTCGTGGCCGGGTACGAAGGGCCCGGGCTGCGGGAGCACCCCGCTCATCGCGGACAGGTCCGAGTGGCACAGCCCCGTGGCGCGCACCCGGATCCTGACCTTGCCGGGCCCGAAGCCCACCGCCTCGACGTCGTCGAGGACCTCCAGCTTGTCCTGGCCGATCTCGTGCAGTACGGCTGCGCGCATGGTGCGGGCTCCCCTCGTACGGCGTGGTGGTTCAGGTGTGTTCGACGACGGTGTCGGCGAGGACGGGAGCGTCCTCACGCTCGACGGCACCGACGGTGACCCGGGTGGAGCCGGGCATGTGCCACATGCGGATCCGCAGGGTCTCCCCCGGGTACACGACCCCGGCGAAACGGGTGGCGTAGGACCGCACCCGGGTCACGTCCCCGCCGAGCAGGGTGTCGACGACCGCCTTGAGCGTGATGCCGTAGGTGCACAGGCCGTGCAGGATGGGCCGCTCGAATCCGGCGACCTTGGCGAACTCCGGGTCGGCGTGCAGCGGGTTGAAGTCGCCGGAGAGGCGGTAGAGCAGGGCCTGGTCGTCGCGGGTCGGCCGTTCCAGGGTCCGGTCGGGTTCCCCGGCGGGGGGTTCGAGGCGGGCGGAGGGGCCGCGGTCGCCGCCCCAGCCGCCCTCGCCGCGAATGAAGATCTGGGCGTCGTTGGTCCACAACGGACCATCGGTGCCGGCGACTTGGGTGCGCAGCACGAGGACGGCCGCGGTGCCCTTGTCGTACACGGCGGCGATCCGGTTGGTCGCGGTGGCGGTGCCCGTCGCCGGGATGGGCCGGTGGATGGCGAGGCTCTGGCCGCCGTGCAGGACGCGGGCCAGGTCGACGTCGATGCCGGGCATGGACAGCCCGCCGGTGACGCCGGGCTTTCCGCCGCCGGCGACGGTGGCGAAGCTCGGCAGGACGTGCAGCCGGGTCTCCAGGGTGTAGCGCAGTTCGTCGGGGTCGGTGGCGGGGCTGCCCGCGCCGATGCCCAGGTGGTAGAGCTGCACGTCCTTGGCGTCCCAGGAGAGTTCACCGGTCCGGGGTGCGGCGGCGAGCGCCTTGGCTGCGTCGATGGGCATGGGGCTCCTGATCGCCGGAGGAAGGACCTCGGTACGGCCGTCCGCACCGTCGGCCGCACCGAGGCCGTCTGGGACCGGACCGGGACGCGAACTGAAACGCGTTCCAGTGCCGCGCCCTCTGTATAGCTGAGGCCCCATCAGTTGTGAAGGCTCCTGACGTCGTGTCAGATCGGCGTGGTGATGACATTTGTCCTGCCGCGGTCCGTACAAGCGCACCTGCCGCGCGGCGCGGCGGGTCCGTAACGTCGTCGCCGTGACACGCGGGCCCGGCGGTCGTGCCGTTCGCCGGCGCGGTCGGGACGAAGGAGGGGGAGATGTCCTGGAGGGACAAGGTCAGGTGCCGGTTCGAGGCGATGCGGTCGGATGTCCGCGAGGCCCGGGAGCACCAGCGCTACTACCGGGCGAACAAGGACCGGCTCAAGGCCGAGTGGCGGGCGGCCCGGGAGGCGGGCGGGCCCGACGCGGCCGCCGCCGGCCCGCCGCCCACCGGCTTCACCCTGCTGCCGTGGCTGCTGATGGGGATGGGCGCGTTCTCCAACCTCTTCCAGGGCCGCGCCGCGGATCCGTGGATCGGTGGCCTGGGCCTGCTGACCTTCAACAGCCTGTACATCTACGTGGCGTTCCGCTCGTTCGACAAGCGGAAGCGCGAAGCCCCGTCCACCCGGGTCGCACTCGCCCTGCTGGCGGCCGTGACCTGCGCGCTCGCCGCCGGTTACGGCGGCAACTGGCTGCCGTTCTTCCCCCTGCTCGGCCTGGCGACTGGCGCGGCCCTGCGGCTGAGGCACCTGCGGCCCGCCGGTACGGTCCTGGCGGTGCTGGCGGGTGCGGTGGCCTGGTTCCACGACGGCTGGGGCGGCCTCGACATCGCGTACGCCACCTGGATCTCCACGATGGTGACGGCCGCGATCATGCGACTCTCCGAGGCGGTGCGCGAACTGCGCGCCGCCCGTGAGGAGCTGGCCCGCCGGGCGGTCGAGAAGGAACGGCTGCGCTTCTCCCGCGACCTGCACGACCTGCTCGGGCACACGATGTCGGTGATCGTCGTGAAGTCGGAGGCGGCCCGGCGGCTGGCCGGCCGGGACCTGGACGCGGCACTGGCCCAGATCACGGACATCGAGGCCGTGGGCCGGCAGGCCCTGACGGAGATCCGCGAGGCCGTGAGCGGCTACCGGCGGGGCAGCCTGGCCGCGGAGCTCGACCGGGCGCACTCGGCCCTGACGGCGGCGGGCGTCACGCTCGTGGTGAGCCGCTCCGGCCCGCCTCTCGGGCCGCAGACGGAGGCACTGCTGGGCTGGGTGGTCCGGGAGGCGGTCACCAACGTCGTCCGGCACAGCGGTGCGGGCCGCTGCGAGATCACCCTGGCGGGAAGTGGGGAGCGGGTGCGGCTGACGGTGTCGGACGACGGGGGCGGGGCCGCCGCCGGGGACACGGTGTCCTCCTGCGGCGCGGCACTCACGGACTCCGGCGGCAGGGCGGACTCCGACGGCACGGGGCTCACCGGTTCCGCCCGCACAGGGGGCGACTCCGCCCGCACAGGGGCCGGTTCCGCCCGCACAGGGGTCGGCTCCGCCGGAACAGGGCTGACCGGCCTGACGGAACGGCTCGCGGCGGCGGGTGGTTCGCTGACCGCGGGGCCGCGGACCAGGGGCGGCTTCGCGGTGGCGGCGGAGCTTCCGGCGGACGCCGCGGAGGAGCGGCCGGAAGGGCGGCCGGAGGGGCGGCCGGAGGGGCCGGGGGCGGCGGGCTTCCGCGGCGACCCGGACGTGTACGTTGGCCGGTGGTCCGCGCGGCCACACGTCGAGGCCGCCGGCAACGGGTAAGGACTCCAGGGGAACGGGAGCACATGGGACGCGTCGCCGTCATCACCGCGCCGAACATCGGGTACCGCAACACGGGCATGCTGACCGTGGACTTGGCGTTCGAGTCCCTGCGGCGGCGGATGGACACCGCGTTCGACGCCACCTGGTACACGCTGCACACGCCGGAGACCGTGCCGCTGCGCGAGGGTGCGCGCGGCACCGCCTTCCCGTTCCGCTTCCATCCGCTGGCCGAGCACCTCGGCGCACTCCGCGACCATGACGCCGTCGTCTTCTGGGGCGACTTCCTGCACACCCGGCACTACCTGGCGCAGGACGCGACGAACCGCCTGCTCGACTTCGGTTTCGCCACGGACCGGGACGACGCCCGGGCACAGCTGAACCGGGCCCTGCTCCTCGCCGACCAGCCGGACGAAATCCTCGCACGGACCCTCAGCTACGGCGGGACGATCCTGCACAACACGCAGTCCGACTACGAGGACAAGGAGTACGGCCCGCTGTTCTCCCGCCTGGTGACGCGCAGTCACCGGATGTGGGTGCGGGATCCGCTCTCGGCGGCGAAGATCGCGCATCTGCGCCGGGACCGTACGACCGACCACTTCGGTGCGGACGCGGCGCTGCTGTCCCGCCCCGGCGACCTCGGCCACCTCCCGACCTCGCAGTGGTCCCGTTCGGTGCCCGAGGGCGGTGCCATCGGCGTCTTCCTCGGTGCCCGTACGCCGATCCCCGACTGGCTGCCCGCCTTCTGCCAGGGCCTGTCCGACCGTCTGGGCGCCCCGCTGGAGTGGCTGCCCTGGTTCGACCGGGACGTCCCCGCCGCGGTGAGCCACATCGCGGCCCGACCGGGGAGCCCCACCGTCGGCGATCTGGTCGGGGTGCTGCCCCGCTACCGGCTGGTCATCACGGACACGTACCACCTGGCCGTCAACGCCTGGGGCGCCGGTACCCCTGCGGTGTGCGTCGGCGCGCCCGAGCCGACCCCCAAGACGCACGACGACTACCTGACGCTGAGCGATGTGAAGAAGCACGTCTTCCACATGGCGTACGACGCGACGGACTTCTACCTGACCACCCAGGAGGGGCACGGGCAGGACCTGGACCGGATCGCCGGCCTCCTGGAGGGCGGCGGCGCCGATACGGTCGCGGCGCGCATCCGCGACCACGCGGACCACTCCGCGGCGTCCTTCATGCGGACGCTGGCCTCACTGCTGGACACGGCCCGTCCCACCCCGGGCCCATGACCGCCCGGCCCATCCGCGTGCTGCTCGCGGAGGACCAGGGCATGATGCGCGGTGCGCTCGCGCTGCTGCTGGGGATGGAGGACGACATCGAGGTCGTCGCTCAGGTGGCGACAGGAGACGCGATCCTGGACGCGGCCCTCGCCCACCGTCCGGACGTCGCCCTCCTCGACATCGAACTCCCGGGCAGGAGCGGTCTGGACGCCGCAGCGGACCTGCGCGCCCGGGTCCCCGACTGCCGCGTGCTGATCCTCACGACCTTCGGCCGCCCCGGTTACCTGCGCCGCGCCATGGAGGCGGGAGCGGCCGGCTTCCTGGTCAAGGACGGCCCCGTGGAGGAACTCGCCGCCGCCGTCCGCCGGGTCCTGGCGGGCGAGACGGTCGTCGACCCCGCCCTGGCCACCGCCGCCCTCAGCGCGGGCCCCAACCCCCTCACGGCCCGCGAGAGCGACGCGCTCAAGGCCTCCGCGGACGGCGCGACGGTCGCCGACATCGCCGCCAGGCTCCACCTCTCGGAGTCCACCGTCCGCAACTACCTCTCCTCCGCGATCGGCAAGACGGCCACCCGCAACCGCATGGAAGCCCTCCGCGAGGCCCGCCGCCAGGGCTGGCTGTAGCCCCGAGCCGCTCACGGCGCCTGGGCCGCCCGACGTGGCAGCCACACCCACATCAGCACCACCCCCGCCGTCAGGACCCCGGCCCCCACCCGGAACGCGAGTGCATAGCCCTCGGTGAGGGCCTGAGGAGTCGTGCTGCCCGCCGACTCGGCCGCCGCCAGGGTGGACAGGACCGCCAGGCCCAGGGAACCGCCCATCGTGCGGGACGTGTTGACGAGGCCGGAGACCAGGCCCGCCTCCTCGGGGGCGGCGCCGGACGTGGCCAGGGAGGCGAGGGGGGTCGCCGCCAGGCCCGCGCCGAGCATCATCAGGACGCCGGGGACGAGGATCGCCGTGGCGTAGGAGCCGTCGGAGGTCATCGTGGACTGCCAGGCGAATCCGGCCACGGCGACGAGGGTTCCCAGCGCGGCGACGTTGCGCGGGCCGACCGGACGCATCAGGCGCGGTGCGAGCTTGGAGCCGAGGATGACGGCGAGGGAGCTCGGGACCAGGGCGAGGCCGGCCTCGATCGGGGTGTAGCCGAGGACGTTCTGCGCGTAGAGGGTCATGAAGAACCACATGCAGAACATCGCCGAACCGCATAGGAACATCGAGGTGTTGGCCGAGGAGACCGAGCGCACGCGCAGCAGGCCGAGCGGCATCAGCGGGCTCGCCGTGCGGGCCTCGACCGCCAGGAACGCCCCGAGCAGGGCAAGTCCGGTGAGCAGCGGCAGCAGGGTGGCCGGTGCCGTCCAGCCCGCCGCCTCCGTCTGGGAGATGCCGTAGGCCAGCGTGCCGAGACCGGCCGTGACGAGCAGCGCGCCCGGCAGGTCGAGCCGGCGGCCGTCCCCGGCGCGGCCCTCGGTGAGGAACCAGGCGGCGGCGCACAGCACCACGGCCCCGACGGGCACGTTGATCAGCAGCACCCAGCGCCAGGAGAACGTCTCCACCAGCAGCCCGCCGACCAGGCCGCCCGCCGCGCCGCCGCCGGCCCCGACGGCCGTCCAGGTCCCGATGGCCCGGGCCCTCGCGGCGCCCTCCGGCACCGACGCCGTGAGGATCGTCAGCGTAGAGGGCGCCAGCACCGCCGCGCCGAGCCCCTGCACGGCCCGCGCCGTCAGCAGCTGCCAGTCGTCCTGGGCGAGCCCGCCGGCCGCCGAGGCCAGGGTGAACAGGCCGAGCCCGATGAGGAACATCCGCTTGCGGCCGTAGAGGTCGCCGGCGCGTCCGCCGAGCAGCATGAATCCGGCGAAGGCGATGGCGTAGGCGTTCACCACCCACTGCAGGCCCTGCTCGCTGAGCCCCAGTCCGGTCCGCATCGACGGCAGCGCCACGTTGACGACGGACACGTCCAGCACGACGAGGAACTGCCCGGCGCACGTGAGCGCCACCACGAGCCACATCGGCGGCGCTCCGCGCGGACGCAGCCGGGACAGTCGGGGGAGCCGGGGTATGCGGGGGCGTCGGACGGTGGCGGCATCGGCGGATTCGAGCATGGGTGTCATGCTCTCAACCCGCTTGCACCCCTTGCATCGGGATTTCGCAGGGCCCGGTTCCCCGTCCCGGGACCTAGACCTGCGGACAAACCCCCGCGGAAGCCCCCGCAATCCCCCACCAGGACCAAGGAAAGGTCAAGTTTTCGTTAGGGTGCCAAAGCAACGGAATAGTTGCCTGGACATACAAGGTTCAGATTCCACGTAACCCGACGCTCCCCGGCCTGGAGGCCCTCCTCAATGACGCAGACGACGACAGACCGCCCCGCCGGCAGAGCGAGCGGGGCCGTGGTCCCGGTGCTCGCCTTCGCGGGCATCGTTGTCGCGGTGATGCAGACCCTGCTCGTCCCGGTGATCAAGGATCTGCCGCAACTGCTGGACACCGCCCCCAGCAACGCCACCTGGGTCCTCACCTCGACCCTCCTCTCGGGCGCGGTGGCCACCCCGATCATGGGCCGCCTCGGCGACCTCTTCGGCAAGCGCCGCATGCTGATCCTGAGCCTGGCCGTGATGGTCGTCGGCGCCCTGGTCAGCGCGCTCACCAGCGATCTGCTGCTCATGATCGCCGGCCGTACGCTGCAGGGCTTCGCGATGGGCGCCATCCCGCTCGGCATCGGCCTGATGCGCGACATGCTGCCCCGGGAGAAACTCGGCTCGGCGATGGCGCTGATGAGCTCCTCGATAGGCGTCGGCGGCGGCCTCGCCCTGCCCGCCGCCGCCCTGGTCGCCCAGCACAGCGACTGGCACGCCCTCTACTACGGCGCCGCCGGCCTCGGCCTGATCGCGATCGCCCTCACCCTCCTCGTCGTACCGGAGTCCCCGATGCGCGCCGAGGGCTCCTTCGACCTGCCGGGCGCGCTCGGCCTGTCCGCCGGGCTCGTGCTGTTCCTGCTGCCGATCACCAAGGGCAGCGACTGGGGCTGGACCTCCGGCACCACCCTCGGCCTGTTCGGCGCCTCGGCGGTCGTGCTCGTGCTGTGGGGCGTGATGGAGCTGCGCCTGAAGGCCCCGCTGGTCGACCTGCGCACCACGGCCCGCCCGGCGGTGCTCTTCACCAACCTCGCCTCGATCATGGTCGGCGTCTCGTTCTACGTCGTCTCCCTGGTCCTGCCGCAGCTGCTCCAGCTGCCGGAGTCCACCGGCTACGGCCTCGGCCAGTCGATGGTCGTCGCGGGTCTGCTCGTGGCGCCGCTCGGCCTGACGATGATGTTCACGGCGCCCGTCTACGCCCGGCTGTCCGCGAAGTACGGCCCCAAGTTCACCCTGATCCTCGGCCTGCTGATCATCGCGATCGGCTACGGCGCCGGCCTCGGCCTGATGAGCGCCGCCTGGCAGAGCCTGGTCATCTCGGTCCTGCTGGGCGCGGGCATCGGCCTCGCCTACTCCTCGCTGCCCGCGCTGATCGTGGGCGCCGTCCCGGCCTCGGAGACGGGTGCGGCCAACGGCCTCAACACCCTGATGCGCTCCATCGGCACGTCGGTGTCGAGCGCCGTGATCGGCATGGTGCTGGCCGACACCGCGAACAACGTCGGCGGCGTCGAGATCCCGACCATGCACGGCTTCCGGGTCTCCTTCCTGATCGCGACGGGCGCGGTGGCCGTGGGCCTGCTCCTGGCGCTGTTCCTGCCGGGCCGGCGTCCGTCGAACAAGCCGCAGCTGCGCGCGAGCAGCGAGGAGGACGCGGCGCTGGAGCGTGCCGAGCAGGTGCTGCGCGGCTTCCGCGGCCGGGTGCTGGGCGCCGACGGCTCCCCCGTCGCCCGCGCCAAGGTCACGCTGATCGACCGCCGCGGCCGTCAGGCCGGCGCGACGCTCTCCGCCGAGGACGGCAGCTACGCGCTCACCGTCCCCGACCGGGGCTCCTACGTCGTGGCCGCCCGCGCCACGGGCCACGGTCCGCTCGCCTCGTCCGCGACCCACGCGGGCGACGAGCGCCCGGTCGACCTGGACCTGTCGCTGCCGGGCGAGACGGTCTCCGCCTGACCCGCCCCCGCCCCGACTACTCACCGGTACCCCCTGTCGTCCCCTCGGCAGGGGGTACGGCACGATGGCGCCCTGACCGTCGTACGACCGAGAGGAACCCCATGCCCGCGGCGCCGAAGCCCGAGATCCTGGCCGCGTTCGAGGCGGCGAAGGGGTTCATGCCCGCCGGTGAGGGCCTGGCGCTGTACGCGGCGGCCGTGGAGGCCGGGCGGCTCGGGCTGCCGCTGCTGGAGGTCGGCACCTACTGCGGCCGGTCCACGATCCTGCTCGCCGACGCGGCCCGCGCGGCCGGGGTCAGCGCGCTCACGGTCGACCACCACCGCGGCAGCGAGGAGCAGCAGCCGGGCTGGGACTACCACGACCCCGAGACGGTCGACCCCGAGATCGGCCTGATGGACACGCTGCCCACGTTCCGCCGCACGCTCCACCGGGCGGGCCTGGAGGAGCACGTGGTGGCGCTGGTCGGGCGTTCCCCGCAGATCGCCGCGTTCTGGCGGACGCCGCTGGGGTTCGTCTTCATCGACGGCGGCCACACCGACGAGCACGCCGGCGCCGACTACGAGGGCTGGGCGCCGCACGTGGCGGAGGGCGGTCTGCTGCTCATCCACGACGTCTTCCCCGACCCTCAGGACGAGTTCACCGGCCAGGCCCCCTACCGCGTCTACCTCCGCGCCCTCGCCTCCGGCGCGTTCACCGAGGTCTCGGCGACGGACTCGCTGCGGGTGCTGCGGCGCACGGGCCCGGGCATCTGACGCACGGCGCTTCCTCCGGCGGCTGGGCGGGTGAACTGCGCCCTCCGCACCCCCGCCCGGTCGGCCCACCGGCGGCGTGGCGCGTCGGCGGGTGACCGTCGCTGCCCAAGGATCCGGGCGCGTGGCACACACCTTCGAAGAGCTCGTGGAGAAGCAGCGCGCGGCGGACGAGGCGTACGCCCGCGTGCGTCACCTCCAGGACGCGTACGGGCCGCCCACCCAGACCAAGTGGAGCGACCAGCAGACCACCACCTGGGAGACGGCCTGGCGTGCCTGGCGCGATCTCGCCCGGGACGTCCAGGCGGCGGTGACCGGGTACGCGAAGCAGGAGGGCACACCGCGTCAGGAGGTGGAAGCACGGGTGAAGGAGGCGGTACGGCACGGGGACGACGGCGGGAACGGGGCGTAGCACCACCCGGCGGGCCCTCCTCGGCCCGCCGCCCCCACCGCCGGCCGCTAGGGTGGCAGGCGTGTCGTACGTAGGCCCGGACTTCGAACCTCCCCAGCCCCGCCGCCCCCGCCGCGGCCCCCTGACCGTCGCGCTCGCCGCGCTGGTGCCGGGGGCGCTGCTCGGCTGGCTGGTGTACGAGACGGTGGGCGGCTCCGGGGACGACGGGGGTTCGGGGCGGGCGAGCGTGCGGTCCTCCTCGCCGGCCGCGTCGAGCGCGCCCTCCGACGACGCCAAGGAGCCGAGCGCCTCACCGGAGGCCACCGCCACGCCCTCGGCCTCCGCACCCGCCGCCTCCGGCCCGCTCAAGGGCAAGGTCGTCGTGATCGACCCGGGCCACAACCCGGGCAACTTCCAGCACGCGTCCGAGATCAACCGCAAGGTGGACATCGGGACGAACTCGAAGGAGTGCGACACCACGGGCACGTCCACCAACGACGGTTACACCGAGGCGAAGTTCACGCTGGACGTGGCGCACCGGATGCGCACGCTGCTGGAGAAGCAGGGCGCCACGGTGAAGCTGACGCAGGACGGCGACCGGCCGTTCGGGCCGTGCGTGGACGAGCGGGCCCGGATCGGCAACCAGGCGAAGGCCGACGCCGTCGTCTCGATCCACGCGGACGGCTCGGGCGCCGGCAACCGCGGCTTCCATGTGATCCTGCCCGGCGCGGTCCACGCGGGCGCCGCGGACACCCGGGCGATCGTCGGCCCGTCCCGCGATCTCGGCGAGCGCGTCGCGGGCCGCTTCGTGGCGGTCACCGGCAGCGCGCCCTCCAACTACGTCGGCGACGGCGGCGGTCTCGTCACGCGTAAGGACCTGGGCGGTCTCAATCTGTCAACGGTTCCCAAGGTGTTCATCGAGTGCGGCAACATGCGCGATAGCAAGGACGCGGCGTTGCTCACCAGCGGCGCGTGGCGACAGAAGGCGGCGCAAGGGATCTCCGAGGGAATCGTGAGTTTTCTGCGCGGGTAGTCCCGGACCGGCAGATCCCGGCGGACACCCTGACCTGGCGGACGATAGGGTCCTCCTTACGATGAGGGGCCACCCCCACGCTTCACACCGAGTCCGGACGGCGGCATGGTGACAGCGACGCCTCTACCGACGATGAGACGACCTACGAAGGACCTGAAGTGAATATCCGCTCCCTCACTCGGGGCGACGGCGTGGTGATCGGAGCAGCGGTATTGCTGTTGATCGCGTCGTTCCTCGACCTCTACTCGTTCGACAATGTCCCGGACAGCGTCGACCTCCCCAGCCTGTGGGGAAGCGGTCCGGTCGTGTTCGGCGTCGTACTGGCGGGGATCATCGGCGCCGCACTCGTCGTCGTCTCCCACGGCCTGCCGCAGGCCCCGAAGGTCGCGGGGATCGAGCTCGGCCAGTTCGGCGCCGCCTTCACGGTGTTCGCCGCGTGGAGCGCGCTCGGCAACATCTTCGACGTGACCGGCGGCTACGACAACATCGAGGGGACCAACAGCGACTTCCTCCCGAGCCCCGGCATCGGCATGATCCTCGCCCTCGTGGCGACGCTGCTGATGGCCGCCGCCGCCCTCGCCACCCCCCTCGTCCCGGCTCTCAAGGGTGCCCTGGTCCCGGCCCCCCGCCCGGCCGCCCCGCAGCCCTACGGCGCCCAGCCCCCCGGTGGTTACGGCTACCCGGGCGCACAGCAGCCCGGTGGCTACGGCCAGCCGCAGCCGGGTCAGCCGTACGGCGGCCAGCCCCAGCCCCAGCAGGCCCAGGCGCCGCAGCCGCCGGCCGGGGACTTCTCCCCGTTCTGGTTCGCGGTGCCGGTGCCGCGGCCGCTGTTCGCGGAGGACGGCTCGCCCACGCCGATCGCCGAACTCGCCCCGGGCACCTGGTACCTGGCCGTCGAGCAGCGCGGCGCGGCCCTGGTCGCCCAGACGCAGGACGGCCGCCGCGGTGTCCTGCAGGACACGTCGGGCATCCAGCGCGGCTGAGCCCGCAGCGCCTCTCGGCCCCTCGCCCTTCCGGGCGGGGGGCCGTTGTCGTACAGTCGGCGTCCCCGTCAGCTGACGTACCGTCAGGAGGCAGGCATGCGGCTCGGTCTCGCGCTCGGCTACTGGGGCCGCGGCCCCTCTTTTGACCACGTGCGCCTCGCTCAGGAGGCCGAGCGGCTCGGCTACGACTCGGTCTGGACGGCGGAGTCCTGGGGCTCGGACGCGTTCACCCCGCTCACCTGGATCGCGGCCCACACCTCCCGCATCCGCCTCGGCACGGCGGTCGCGCAGATGGCGGCCCGCTCGCCCACCACGACCGCGATGCACGCCCTCACCCTGGACCACCTGTCCGGCGGCCGGATGATGCTGGGCCTCGGTCTCTCCGGCCCGCAGGTCGTCGAGGGCTGGTACGGCCGCCCGTTCCCCGCCTCGCCGCTCACCGCCACCCGCGAGTACGTCGACGTCCTGCGGCAGGTGCTGCGCCGCGAGGCCCCCGTCGAACTGGCGGGCCGCTTCCACTCCCACCCCTACCGGGGCCCGGACGCCACGGGCCTCGGCAAGCCCCTGAAACCGATCACGCATCCGCTGCGCCCGGACCTGCCGATCCTGCTCGGCGCGGAGGGTCCGAAGAACGTCGCCCAGACGACCCGGATCGCCGACGGCTGGCTGCCGCTGTACTGGGCGCCGACCCGGCCGGAGGTCTACGGCCCGGCCCTGGCGGAGCTGCCGGAAGGTTTCCTGGTCGCGCCCATGGCCCGGGCCCGGGTCTGCGACGACGTCGCCGAGGGCCTGCTGCCCGTCAAGGCGATGCTCGGCTTCTACATCGGCGGCATGGGCCACGCGGCCCGCAACTTCCACGCCGATCTGATGGCCCGCATGGGCTACGAGGCCGAGGCCCGCCGCATCCAGGAGCTGTTCCTCTCCGGCCGCCGGGAGGAGGCCGTGCTGGCGGTCCCCGACGCCTTCGCCGACGAGATCTCCCTGGTCGGCCCGCGCGAACGGATCGCCGAGCGGCTGGAGTCGTGGCGCAAGGGCCCGGTGACGGACCTCCTCGTGCTCAGTCCGGACCCGCACACGCTGCGGGTCCTCGCCGAGTTGAACTCCTGAGCGAATCCCCGGGTTTCATCCAGAGTTCAAGGGCAATCCGGAAGGTATGTCCCCTCGATATCGCAACGGTGCGACTCAAGCCGGCACGATCGTGGCGGTCGTGGCCGACATCATGGCCCTCATCCTGGGTCTCTGGATCCTCATGTACCTGCTGGACGCCAACCCCGGCAACTCGTTCGTCCAGTTCATCCACGACGCGGCCCGCTGGCTCGCCGGCTGGTCGCACGACCTGTTCACGTTCGACGAGGCATGGGCCCGAGTGGTCTGCGGCTACGGCCTGGCAGCGGTGGTGTACCTGCTCATCGGCCACGCCATCGCCAACCGCGTTTCACATCGGCACTGAGAACGCCTTCAGGGGCTCGCCTCAGGGGCGCGGGGAACTGCGCGAGCAACCACACACAACCCGCACCCGCGAAACCAGGCGAGCCCCCGGGCCCTCAGGCGCAGCAGTCCGACTCGAGCCCGACAGGCAAGTCCGCACCACCGAAGACCTGACACGTCGCCTCGTGCCCGCCCAGCGCGGCCACCGCCAGCAACACCGACCCCGCGGTCCACGTCGTCAACTCCCGCGGCCAGATCGCGTCGTCGTCGAAGACGTACCCGGTCCAGTAGAGCCCGCTCTCCGGATCACGCAGGTGCTGGATCGACTGCAGGATCTCCAACGCCCGGTCGGACTCCCCCATCGCCCACAGCGCGAGCGCGAGTTCGGCCGACTCCCCACCCGTCACCCACGGGTTGGGCACCACGCACCGCACGCCCAGCCCGGGGACGACGAACCGGTCCCAGTCCTCCTCGATGCGGGCCTTGGCCTCCGCGCCGGTCAGCGCACCGCCGAGCACCGGGTAGTACCAGTCCATCGAGTACCGGTTCTTGTCGAGGAACCGCTCGGGGTGATGGCGTATGGCGTGCCGCAGCGCGCCCGCCGCCAACTCCCAGTCCGGTTGGGCCTCTTCCCGCTGCTCGGCGATGGCGAGAGCGCAGCGCAGCGCGTGGTGGACGGAGGAGCTTCCCGTCAGCAGGGCGTCCGCCGTCCCCGTGCCGTCGTCGTCGCGCCGCCAGCCGATCTCCCCGCCGGGCTGCTGCAGGCGCAGCACGAACTCCACCGCCGCGTACACCGCCGGCCACATCCGGTCCAGGAACGCGTCGTCCCCGGTGGAGAGGTAGTGGTGCCAGACGCCGACGGCTATGTAGGCGACGAAGTTGGTCTCCCGGCCCCGGTCGGTGACCGCGTCGAACTCGCCGTCGGTGTAGGCCGCGTACCAGGAGCCGTCCTCGTTCTGGTGCCGGGCCAGCCACAGGTAGGCCCGCTCGGCGGCCTCGTGCTCGCCGGCGGTGTCCAGGGCCATGGCCGCCTCGACGTGGTCCCACGGGTCGAGGTGGTGCCCCCGGAACCACGGGATCGCACCGTCCTCGCGCTGCACGGCGAGGATGCCGGCGACGGTCGCGGCGGCCTCCTCCGCGGTGAGGACCCCGGGCAGGACCAGATGTTCCGTCCGGGGAGTGGTCACGTGGCGTCCGCCCCGGTGTCGGCCAGACGCGGCAGGTGCGGCTTGGTCGCGTACGCCACGAAGCTCTTGCCGATCAGCGGGTTCAGCGCCTGCTCGGCGACCCGGGTGGCCAGCGGCTTCTTCATGATGTCCCAGACGAGCAGCTTGTGGTACGCCCGCACCGGCAGCGCCTTGTCGTTGTCGACGCCGAACGCGCACTTGAGCCACCAGTAGGGCGAGTGCAGGGCGTGGGCGTGGTGCGTGCCGTAGGGCTCCAGGCCGGCCTCGCGGATCTTCTCCAGCAGTTCGTCCGCCTTGTAGATGCGGATGTGGCCGCCCTCGACCTCGTGGTAGGCGTCGGAGAGGCTCCAGCAGACCTTCTCGGGACCGTAGCGCGGGACGGTGACGGCGATGCGCCCTCCGGGCTTGAGCACCCGCACCATCTCCGCGAGGACGCCCTTGTCGTCCGGGATGTGCTCCATCACCTCGGAGATGATCACGACGTCGAAGGACTCGTCGGGGAAGGGCAGCGCGAGGGCGTCGCCCTCCATCGCCGTGGCGGTGGCGCCCTCGGGGGCCTCACCGGCCTCCTTCATCGCCGCGAACCACTTCGCGACCTCGCGGATCTCCTCCGCGTTCTGGTCCAGCGCCACGACCTGCGCGCCGCGCCGGTAACACTCGAACGCGTGCCGCCCGGCCCCGCAGCCGAGGTCCAGGACCCGGTCCCCCGGGGCGAGCGGGAACCGGGAGAAGTCGACGGTCAGCACGTGGCCCTGCTTTCGGAGTTGACGCCTTCTACATCTGCCGGGGCTGCGGAGACAGCACCTGCCGTGACTGCGGGGGCTGCGGAGACAGCACCCGCCGTGTCTGCGGGGGCTGTGGGGACAGCACTTGTCGTGGGGCCTGAACGGCCGGAAACCCGCTGCACGTCGTGGACCCCGGCCCGGTCGATCGCCTCGCGGTAGCGGGCCACCGTGCCCTCCGCCGCCCTGGCCCAGGTGAAGTGCCGGAGCACGCGCTCGCGTCCGGCCGTGCCGAGGCGGGCGCGCAGGTCCGCGTCGGACAGCAGGCGGACCAGGCCTGCGGCCAGGGCGTCCGCGTCGCCCGGCGGTACCGCCAGGCATGTCTCCCCGTCGCGGCCGGCGACCTCGGGTATGGCACCGCCGGTCGTGGCGAGCAGGGGCGTGCCGGTCGCCATGGCCTCGGCGGCCGGGAGCGAGAAACCCTCGTAGAGCGACGGGACGCAGGCGACCTGGGCCGAGCGCACGAGGTCGACGAGTTCCGCGTCGGAGATGCCCTTGACGAACTCGACGGCACCGGCGAGGCCGTACCGCTCCATCGCCTGGGCGACCGGTCCTTCGGTGGGCCGCTTGCCTACGACGACGAGATGGGCGCCGGGGTGCTCGGTGCGTACCTTGGCCAGCGCCTCGACCAGATGCACCAGGCCCTTCAGCGGCACGTCCGCGCTGGACGTCGTCACGATGCGGCCCGGCACGACGGGCACCGAGGGATCCGGCGAGAACAGGTCGGTGTCGGCGCCGATGTGGACCACGTGGATGCGGTCCCGCCGGACTCCGAGGTGGTCGACGATCTCCTGCTGCGACGTGCCGGACACGGTGAGCACGGAGGGCAGGCGGCGCGCGACGCGCTTCTGCATGCGCGTGAAGGCGTACCAGCGCCGCACCGACAGGCGCCGCTTCCGTCCGTCCGCCGCGTCCAGCTCCAACTGCCGGTCGACGGTGATGGGGTGGTGGATGGTCGTCACCAGGGGGGCGCCGACATCGCCCAGCAGGCCGTAGCCGAGGGTCTGGTTGTCGTGCACGACGTCGAACTCACCGCGGCGGGCGCGCAGATGGCGGCGGGCGCGCAGCGAGAACGTCAGCGGTTCCGGGAAGCCACCCGTCCACATCGTCGCGACTTCCAGCGCGTCGATCCAGTCGCGGTACTCGCCGCGTCCGGGCGTGCGGAAAGGATCCGGCTGGCGGTACAGGTCGAGGCTGGGCAGCTCGGTGAGGCTCAGCCCGTCGTGGCCCTCGTCGAGGACGGGGTACGGCTGGGCGCCGATGACCTCGACCCGATGGCCGAGGCGGGCCAGCTCGCGCGAGAGGTGCCGGACGTAGACGCCCTGGCCGCCGCAGAACGGGTTCCCTTTATAGGTGAGGAGCGCGATGTTGAGCGGTCGCAAGCCGTCGGCAGCGGGGGCCTGTGGAGCCCCGGCCTCCCTGGCCTCAGCGGTCACTCTGGGCCCCCTTCTCCCTGCACTGTCCCGCGAGATTACGCCGGGACGCTAATCTAGAACAAGTTTCAGACTTGATCGTTCGGAGGCTCTGAATCTACCGGCAGGTAAGGGTGCTGTGAGCAGTGGATCAGGTGATTCACGCCACGGCCGGCACCGTGCCATGCTGTGTGATCACTCGTCCTCACGGACGGTCACGGAACGGGACCGACACATGCCCGCAGAAGCCAAGGTGAGCGCCAAGGTGAACAAGCCGGCCAAGGTGGAAGCCAGAGCGGCAGCCCCCGCCTCCCCGCCCCTCACGGAGCGGCAGGAGGCCCGCCGTCGCCGCATCCTGCACGCGAGTGCGCAGCTGGCCAGCCGGGGCGGCTTCGACGCCGTGCAGATGCGGGAGGTCGCGGAGTCCTCCCAGGTGGCACTCGGCACGCTGTACCGCTACTTCCCTTCCAAGATCCACCTGCTGGTCGCCACCATGCAGGACCAGTTGGAGCACATGCACGGCACGCTGCGGAAGAAGCCGCCGCAGGGCGAGACGGCGGCCGAGCGGGTCGCGGAGACGCTGATGCGGGCCTTTCGGGCGTTGCAGCGCGAGCCGCATCTGGCCGATGCGATGGTCCGCGCGCTGACGTTCGCCGACCGCAGCGTGAGCCCTGAGGTCGACCAGGTCTCCCGTCAGACGACGGCGATCATCCTGGACGCGATGGGCCAGGAGAACCCCACTCCCGAGCAGCTCTCGGCGGTCCGGGTCATCGAGCACACCTGGCACTCGGCACTGATCACCTGGCTGTCCGGCCGGGCCTCGATCGCCCAGGTGAAGATCGACATCGAGACGGTGTGCCGCCTGATCGACCTGACGGCGCCGACCGCCCCGTAGGGACGCCGCGGGCCCCGGACGCGCGAAGGACCTACGAGACGGGTTCCCTTCGCCGGCATGGTCCGGATCAGGTGATGGGGGTCGCCTTCCGGTCGCCCGGCCTTTCGGCCCTGCGCCCTTCCGGCCTCTCAGCCCTACCGTCGCAGTCGGCACCCGCGGAAGCCGGAACTTCACTTCCCGCCGACGTCGGCTACTCCGGTCGGACTCCCTCACTCGCCTCGTAGGCCGATTTCCAGGATAGAACGCCCACGGAGGAAAGAAACCCCCTCAACCATGATTTTCCGGGCACGTTTCTCCTTGCGCCCGGGCCCTACTCCTCCGGCGGGAACACCGCCTCCCCGCTGTCCCTCAGGGTGATCACGATCGCCTCCGCCGGGCAGCACTCCGCCGCCTCCAGCACCCGCTCGTTCGCGTCCATGTCCGGGGCCGCCGGACGGGACTGGCGGGCGGCGTCGAGGCGGAAGCCGTCCGGCGCGTGGTGGAGGCACTGCGCGGAGCCGATGCACAGGGAGCGGTCGACCTCGACGCGCCAGCGGTCGCCCATCGCTACCCCTGTGCCGGGAGGTGGATCATCTTGTGCTCCAGGTACTCGCCGTACCCCTCGGGCCCGAACTCCCGCCCCAGGCCCGAGTTCTTGTAGCCGCCGAAGGGGCCCAGCATGTCCAGGCTGAAGGTGTTGACGGAGTACGTGCCCGTGCGGACCTGCCGGGCGATGTCGATGCCGTGCTCGACGTCCGCCGTCCACACGCTGCCGCTCAGCCCGTAGTCGGAGTCGTTGGCGATCTTCACGGCGTCGGACTCGTCGTCGTAGGGCAGCAGGCAGATCACCGGGCCGAAGATCTCCTCGCGGGCGATGCGCATGGAGTTGTCGACGTCGCCGAAGAGGGTCGGCTCGACGTACCAGCCGCGGTCCAGGCCGGCCGGGCGTCCGCCGCCGGTGAGGATCTTGGCGCCCTCCTCCTGGCCGATGCGGATGTAGTCGAGGTTGCGCTGCTGCTGCCGCCGGGCCACCAACGGGCCCACCTGGGTCGCCGGGTCCAGCGGGTCGCCGACCGTCAGGGCGCCCGCCGCGGCGGCGAGGGCGTCGGCGAACTCGTCGTAGCGGGAGCGCGGCAGGAGGATGCGGGTCTGGGCCACACAGGCCTGGCCGTTGTTCATCCAGGCCGCCGGGGCGATGCCCGCCACGGCCGTCCCGACGTCCGCGTCGGGCAGCACGACGGCGGCGGACTTGCCGCCCAGTTCGAGTGTCACGCGGGTGAGGTTGCGCGCGGCGACCTCCATCACGCGCTTGCCGGCCGCGACCGACCCGGTGAAGGACACCTTGTCGACGCCGGGGTGCCCGACCAGGTACTCGCTGACGTCCCGGTCGGCGGGCAGGATCGACAGCACGCCCTCCGGCAGCCCGGCCTCGCGGGCGATCTCGCCGAGCAGGTAGGCGTCGAGCGGCGACTCGGGCGAGGGCTTGAGGACTACCGTGCAGCCGGTGAGCAGGGCGGGGGCGAGCTTGGCGGCGGCGACGAACTGCGGGACGTTCCAGGGGACCACGGCGGCCACGACCCCGACGGGCTCGCGACGTACGAGGATCCTGCCCAGGACGCCGTCGCGCCGCTCCTCGTGGGTGAAGTTCCGGGCGACGGTGATCGCCGAGTCCCAGACCATCACCGCGCCGAGGGCCTGGGCGAGGACGCTCCAGGAGTACGGCGAGCCGTTCTGGGCGGAGATCAGGCGGGCGATCTCGTCGTGCCGGACGGCGATGGCGTCCTTGATCCGGCCGACGACCTCGATGCGCTCGTCGAGGCTCATGCGTGGCCAGGGCCCCTCGTCGAACGCCCGCCGGGCCGCCGCCACGGCCCGGTCCACATCCGCCGTCGAGGCGTGCGGGACGCGTCCGATGACCTCCTCGGTGTGCGGCGAGATCACCTCGATGACGTCCTGGCCCAAGGGGTCGGTCAACTCCCCGCCGATGAACAGCTGTCCGTGTTCCACGAGCTCGGTCATGGCCGACTGCCTCCCCGGGAGCATTCTCTGACGGTGCATCAGATATGCCCACTGATACCAGCCCCGCCCCGAGGAGTCCACGGACCGCGCAGCACCGGGGACCCCCCATTGGAACCCGTTCTAGTTATAGTGACGGGGAGCCGGCGACGGGGGAGCCCATGACACAGGTGACCGATCACGGCGGAGGCGTCCGGTCCCTGAGGGTCCCGATCCCGGACAACCCGCTCGGCCACACGCTGGTGTACGTCGTCGACACCGACCGCGGCCCGGTGCTGATCGACACCGGCTGGGACGACCCGGAGTCCTGGGACACCCTCGCGGAGGGCCTCACGGCCTGCGGCACCTCGGTCGCCGAGATCCACGGCGTGGTCGTCACCCACCACCACCCGGACCACCACGGCTTGTCCGGCCGGGTCCGTCAGGCGTCGGGCGCCTGGATCGCGATGCACGCGGCGGACACCGCGGTCGTACGGCGGACCCGGGCGGCCCGTCCCGAGCACTGGTTCACGTACATGGCGGCCAAGCTCGCCGCGGCCGGCGCTCCCGAGGAGCACATCGCCCCGCTGCGGGCGCCCCGGCCCCGCGCCCTGCCCGGCCTCTCCCCCGCGCTGCCCGACCGCGACATCGTCCCCGGCGAACTCCTGGCGCTGCCCGGCCGCCGGCTGCGCGCGATCTGGACCCCGGGGCACACGCCCGGCCATGTCTGCCTCCACCTCGAAGAGGCCCACCCCTCACAACTCCCCGGCCGCGGACGCCTGTTCTCCGGCGACCACCTGCTCCCCGGGATCAGCCCGCACATCGGCCTCTACGAGGATCCCGAGGACAGTGGGGGTCCCCCCTGCTCGAGCGAAGCCGAGAGCTCGGGGGACGTCACCGACCCCCTGGGCGACTACCTCGACTCCCTGGAACGCGTCGGCCGTCTGGCCCCCGCCGAGATCCTCCCGGCCCACCAGCACCCCTTCTCCGACGCCGCGACCCGGGTACGGGAGCTGCTGACCCACCACGAGTCCCGCCTCACCGACCTGCTGACCCTGCTCGCCGGGCCCCTCACCCCCTGGCAGCTCGCCGAACGCATGGAGTGGAACCGCCCCTGGGCCGAGATCCCGTACGGCTCACGCACCATCGCGGTGTCCGAGGCCGAGGCGCACCTGCGGCGACTGGTGAAGCTGGGGCGGGCGGAGGCGGTGCCGGGGAGCGAACCGGTGATGTACGTGGCGGTGTGAGGACGGGGTCTCAGAGCGCGGTCCGCGAGGCGCTTGCGTCGCCGGACGGCCCGCCCGGGTGCTACGAAACCCTCATGTGACCCCACAGCCCCGCTGGACCCCATGGAACGCCTGGGAACGCTTGCTCGCCGAACGCGTTCCACCGGGCCGGCGACGGGGCCTGGCTGCTCGCCTCAGGACCCTCCACCTTCCCTTCCGCGGACCCACACCACGCCCGAATGTGCCCGCGTCACAAGGCCCTTGACGTTGTCGGGCACCCCCTAGGATGGTCGGAAGCAACGCTCGCACCGGGAGAGACGCCCATGGGCACCGACGAAGCCGCACGCACGACGACCGGCAGCGGGGTCCTGGACGGCGGGTGCGCCGGGCCCATGGTGCCGCGGCTGGCCCTGGGCGCCCGGCTGCGCGGGCTGCGGGAGGAGCGGGGTATCGGCCGGGCGGACGCGGGGCATGTCATCCGCGCCTCCTCCTCCAAGATCAGCCGGATGGAGGCGGGCCGCCACGGCTTCAAACTGCGCGACGTCGCCGATCTGCTGACCCTCTACGGCGTCACGGACGAGGCCGAGCGCGCCACCCTGCTGGCGCTGGCCGAGCAGGCCAACACCCCCGCCTGGTGGCGGTCGTACAGCGATGTCGTGCCCGTCTGGACGCAGACCTACCTCGGAGCCGAACAGGCGGCGAGTGTCATCCGCTGCTTCCGGGTCCAGCGCGTCCCCGGCCTGCTGCAGACCGCCGACTACGCGCGGGCCGCCGTCCGGCTCACGCACCCCGGCGCCGGCGCGGCGGAGACCGACCGCCGGGTCGCCCTGCGGATGGCCCGCCAGCGGATCCTGCACCGGGAGCCGGCGACCCGGCTGTGGGCCGTGATCGACGAGGCGGCGCTGCGTCGCCCCGTGGGCGGAGTCCGCGTGATGCGGGAGCAGCTCAGGTATCTCATCGAGAGCTGCCGGCTGCCGCACGTCACGGTGCAGATCCTGCCGTTCACCACCGGCGCGCACGCCGCGGAGGGCGGTCCTGTCACCATCCTGCGGCTGCCCGGGGGGCAGTTGCCCGACGTGGTCTACCTGGAGCAGCTCACCGGCGCCCTCTACCCCGACCGGCCGGCCGAGATCGAGTGCTACTGGGACGCGATGAACCGGCTGGTGGTCGAAGCCGAGTCACCCGACGAGACTCCGACCATCCTGCACCGCATCCTTCAGGAGACCTGACAGCTCAGTCCTGACGGCTCAGACCTTGACGGCTCACACCTGACGGCTCAGTCCTGACGGCTCAGCCCTGACGGCTCAGTTCTTGCGGGCGACGCCGCCGTACTGGTGCACCTCGGCCGGCAGGCCCAGGGCCGCCGCGTCGGGACGCCAGCGCGAGCAGGACGCCACCCCCGGATCGAGCAGCTCCAGACCCTCGAAGTAACGCGCGATCTGCTCGGGGCTGCGCAGGATGTACGGAATCGAACCGCCGTCGTTGTAGGTCTGGATGGCCCGGACGTAGTCCTCGCTGGTGTCGGTGGAGTCGTACTGCACCAGGTAGCTGCCGTGGGGCAGGGCGTCCACCAGCCGCCGGACGATCGAGCGGGCCTCCTCGTGGTCCTCGATGTGGCCCAGGATGCCCATCAGCATGAGGGCGACGGGCTGGTCGAAGTCGAGTGTCTTCGCGGCTTCCCGGACGATGGTGTCGGGCTCACGCAGGTCGGCGTCCACGTAGTTGGTGACGCCTTCCGGGGTGCTGGTGAGCAGGGCGCGGGCGTGGGCCAGCACCAGCGGGTCGTTGTCGACGTAGACGATGCGGCTCTCCGGCGCCACCCGCTGGGCGATCTGGTGGGTGTTGTCCACGTTGGGCAGGCCGGTGCCGATGTCCAGGAACTGGCGGATGCCCTCTTCGGCGGCCAGGTGGCGCACGGCGCGGGCGAGGAAGTAACGGGCGGCACGGGCACCGGTCTCGATCCCGGGGAACACCTCGCGGAACGCGTCACCGGCGACCCGGTCGACTTCGTAGTTGTCCTTGCCGCCCAGCCAGTAGTTCCAGATCCGGGCCGAGTGCGGCACCGAGGTGTCGATCTTGGGGAACGGCTCCTGCTCGGAGTTCTCCACCGGGTCGGTCATGGACGCTCCTGCCTGTGGTCGGGGAGCCCACGTTAGCCGGTCTGCCCCCGAAGGAGGAGCAACTCCCTGTCGGCTCCCGGCAGTTCGCCTCCGCCCCACTCGCGATCGGGCTCGCGCCCTGACGACGTGAGGCCTCGGTCAATGCCGGGCGGGTGAGCGGGGAGGGGCCGGCGTGCAGGTTGCGCAGCAGCCGGGCGAGGCCCGGGCCCGCCTCCGCCTCGTCCGGGGCGCCCCCGCGGCACCCTCTCGGCCCGTTTCCTACGTGCGGGTACAGTAAGCGGGTCGTCATCACACCGTACGGGGGGAAGCCGGTGCAATTCCGGCGCTGAGCCTTCCCCAAGCTCTCGACTTCGCTCGAGCGGGGGAGGCCCCTATCGTGACCGCCGTGGCAGGCGGAAGCCGGATCGCTTCGTACGGTTCGTGACCGGCTCGCGTGCCCGGCAGCCCGCCGGTGCGCGGCACCGTCGAGGTATACGGAGCCGAGCCGCCCGGGGGTGTCCCGCGCTGCCCGGCTCCCCCACAGGGAGAGGCACCCGCCGATCATGAACGTCCGCCGCAGCGCAGCGGTCCTGGCCGCCGTCGCCGTGATCGGCGCCGCCACACCGGCCGCCGCCGCCCCGTCCCCGTCGCCCTCCCAGGCGTTCCCCTCAGCCCTGTACGGCGACAGCGACCCGAAGTACGACGGGGTCTGGCGGCAGTCCCTCGCGCTGCTCGCGCAGGACACGGTGGGGGTGAAGCCGGCGGCGAAGTCCGTGCAGTGGCTGGCACGTCAGCAGTGCGCGGACGGCTCCTTCGCCTCGTACCGCCCCGACCCGGCCACCGCGTGCGACGCCAAGACCATGCGGGACACCAACGCCACGTCCGCCGCCGTCCAGGCCCTGACCGCGCTCGGCGGGCACGACGACGTCACCGGCAAGGCCGTCGACTGGCTGAAGTCCGTCCAGAACAAGGACGGCGGCTGGGGCTACTCGCCCGGCGGTGCCAGTGACACCAACTCGACGTCGATCGTCATAGGCGCGCTCGCCGCCACGGGAGAGAAGCCCGGTCAGGTCGAGAAGGACGGCAAGTCGCCCTACGACGCGCTGCTGAAGCTCGCCCTGCCCTGCGGCGGGGACGACGGCGGCGCCTTCGCGTTCCAGCCGGACAAGAAGGGCGAGCTCGCCGCCAACGCGGACGCCACGGCCGCCGGTGTGCTGGGCGCGCTGGGCAAGGGCATGGTGGTCAGGCCCGCCGAGACGGCCGGTGAGAAGTCCGGCGGGACGTCCGGCGCGAGCTGCGCGAAGGCGGGGACGCCGGAGCAGGCCGCGGCCAACGGGGCCGCCTACCTCACCACCGCTCTCGCCAAGGGCGACGGGCATCTCATGTCCGCCCTGGCCGGTGCCGAGCCCCAGCCCGACTACGGCAACACCGCCGACACGGTCGTCGCGCTCGCCGCGCTGGGTGAGACCGCGCAGGCCGAGAAGTCGGTGCGCCGATTGGAGAAGACCTCCGCGTCCTGGGCCGCCCGGAGCGGTCCGGCCGCCTACGCCCAGCTGATCCTCGCGGCCCACGCGACGGGCACGAACCCGCGCGAATTCGGCGGCGCGGACCTCGTGAAGCAGCTCAACGCCACGGGCCCGGCCCCGCAGTCCGCCGGGAAGACCGCCGCGAAGACCACGGCCTCGGACGAGAAGGAGGGGTCCGGCCCGGACTTCTTCGGGGTCTGGTGGTACGTCGGCGTCTGCCTGGTCGCCGGCATCGGCATCGGCTTCCTCTTCACCGGCCGCAAGAAGCAGCAGCAGCTGTGATCCGCCGGGCCCTTCTCCTCCTCCTGGTCCCGCTCCTGCTGTGCGCGGGCGCGGGCCAGGCCCAAGCCGCCGGTTACCGGTACTGGTCGTTCTGGGAGCGCGACGCGGGCCACTGGGTGTACGCCACCCAGGGCCCGTCCCTGGCCCGCCCCTCGGACGGCGACGTCCAGGGCTTCCGCTTCGCGGTGAGCGAGGACTCCGCGGACGCGGCCCGGCCGCGCGGCAAGGCCGACTTCGCGACGATCTGCGCGAAGACGCCCGCGCGGGACGGCGGCAAGCGAGTGGCCCTGGTCCTCGACTTCGGCACACCCTCGGACGCCCCGGCGGGCGAAACCCCGCCCGCCACCCGCACGGCCTGCGCCCGGGTCTCCCCCGACGCGACCACGGCCGAGGCCCTGGCATCGGTCGCCAAGCCACTGCGCTACGACACCGACGCCCTGCTGTGCGCGATCTCGGGCTACCCGGAGAAGGGCTGCGGCGAACAGGTCTCCAAGGAGCAGCAGGAGCGGCCTGCTGCGGAGAAGAACTCCCCTTCGGACGGCGGGCCGTCGCTCGGACTGCTCGCGGGTATCGCCGTGGTCGTGGTCCTGGGCGGCGCGGCGGTCTGGCAGGTACGACGGCGTGGCTAGCCGTCCCGCCCGGCCTGCGGGCCGTCGTGCCGGCACTCCGGAGCGCCGGGTCGCGCAGCCGCCCCGGCCGGGGGGGCAACGCCGGGCACAACTGCACCCGGGAGCCTGGTGGCTCTGGTCCCTCTCCCTCGGCACCGCCGCCACCCGCACCACCAACCCCCTGCTCCTCTCGCTCCTCATCTCGGTCTCCGCCTACGTCGTGGCGACCCGCCGCCCCGACACCCCCTGGTCCCGCTCCTACGGCGCCTTCGTCAAACTCGCCCTCGCGGTGATCCTGATCCGCCTCGTCTTCGCGATCGTCCTCGGCTCCCCCGTCCCGGGCACGCACACCCTCCTCACGCTGCCCGAACTTCCCCTCCCCTCCTGGGCCCAGGGCATCCGCCTCGGCGGCGATGTGACCGCGGAGGCCCTCACCTTCGCCCTCTACGACGGGCTGAGACTGGCCACGCTCCTCATCTGCGTCGGCGCCGCGAACGCCCTCGCCAACCCCTCCCGCCTCCTGAAGTCCCTGCCGGGCGCCCTGTACGAGATGGGCGTCGCGGTCGTCGTCGCCCTCACCTTCGCCCCGAACCTCATCGCCGACGTCCAGCGCCTGCGCGCCGCCCGCCGTCTGCGCGGCCGCCCGGACAGCGGCATCAGGGGCCTGCTGCAGGTGGGGCTCCCGGTCCTGGAGGGCGCGCTGGAGCGCTCGGTCTCCCTCGCCGCCGCGATGGACGCCCGCGGCTACGGCCGTACCGCCCAGGTGCCGCCCGCCGTACGCCGTACCACCGCCGCCCTCACCCTCGGCGGTCTGCTGGGCGTCTGCGCGGGAACGTACGGCCTGCTCACGGCCGAAGGCGCCGGATACGGCTTCCCCGTGCTCCTCGCGGGTCTCACCGCCGCCCTCGCGGGCCTCAAACTCGGCGGCCGCCGGTCCCTCCGCACCCGCTACCGCCCGGACCGCTGGGACGTGCGCGCCTGGCTGGTCGTCGGCTCCGGCGTCGCGGTCGCGGCCCTGCTCGCCCTCGCCGCGGCCCGCGACCCCGCGGCCCTGCACCCGGGCGTGGTCCCGCTGGTCGCCCCCACCCTCCCCCTCTGGCCGGCCGCGGCCGTACTCCTCGGCCTGCTGCCCGCGTTCGTCGCCCCCGACCCCCAGGAGCCGTCGTGATCCGCTTCGAGGATGTCTCCGTGACCTACGACGGGGCCACCGGACCCACCGTGCGGGGCATCGACTTCGAGGTCCCGGAAGGCGAACTCGTCCTGCTGGCCGGCCCGTCCGGCGTGGGCAAGTCCACGGTCCTGGGCGCGGTCAGCGGACTCGTCCCGCACTTCACCGGCGGCACCCTGCGCGGCCGGGTCACGGTCGCCGGCCGTGACACCCGCACCCACAAGCCGCGCGAACTGGCCGACATCGTAGGCACGGTGGGCCAGGACCCGCTCTCGCACTTCGTCACCGACACCGTCGAGGACGAACTCGCCTACGGCATGGAGTCGCTGGGTCTCGCCCCGGACGTGATGCGCCGCCGGGTCGAGGAGACGCTCGACCTGCTCGGCCTCGCCGACCTGCGTGATCGCCCGATCGCCACCCTCTCCGGCGGCCAGCAGCAGCGCGTCGCGATCGGCTCGGTCCTCACCCCGCACCCGAGCGTCCTGGTCCTGGACGAGCCGACCTCCGCGCTCGACCCGGCAGCCGCCGAGGAGGTGCTGGCCGTCCTCCAGCGGCTCGTCCACGACCTCGGCACGACGGTCCTCATGGCCGAGCACCGCCTGGAACGCGTCATCCAGTACGCCGACCAGGTCGTCCTCCTGCCCGGCCCGGGCGCCGCCCCGGTCCTCGGCCCCCCGGCCGAGGTGATGGCCGTGTCCCCGGTGTACCCACCGGTGGTGGCCCTGGGCCGCCTGGCGGACTGGACCCCCCTCCCCCTGACGGTCCGCGACGCCCGCCGCCGGGCAGGAGATCTGAAGCAACAGTTGGAAAACGCCGCCCCCAAGGGGCGCGGGGAACTGCGCGATCAGCCACGAACGACCCGCACCCGCCAACACTCCGCACACCCCACACCCGTAGGCGACGTACGGGCCCTCTCGGTGACCCGCGGCCGCGTCCAAGCCCTCAGCCACATCGACCTCACCGTCACCCCCGGCGAGACCATCGCCCTCATGGGCCGCAACGGCGCCGGGAAATCCACCCTCCTCAACGCCCTGGTCGGCCTCGTCAAGCCCAGCTCCGGAACCGTCCGCCTCGGCGAAGCCACACCCCACCGCACCACCCCGAAGGACCTCGTCCGCAAGGTCGGCCTGGTCCCCCAGGAGCCCCGCGACCTGCTCTGCGCCGACACGGTCGCCGCCGAGTGCGCGGCCGCCGACAGGGACGCGGGCGCAGCCCCCGGCACCTGCCGGGCCCTGGTCACCGAGCTGCTGCCCGGCGTCACCGACGGCACCCACCCCCGGGACCTGTCGGAGGGGCAGCGGCTCGCACTGGCCCTGGCCGTGGTGCTGACCGCCCGGCCGCCACTGCTCCTGCTGGACGAGCCGACCCGGGGCCTGGACTACGCGGCGAAGGCCCGGCTGGTGGCGGTGCTGCGCGCGCTGGCCGCCGAGGGGCACGCCATCGTCCTGGCCACGCACGATGTTGAACTCGCGGCCGAGATCGCCCACCGGGTGGTGCTGCTCGCCGAGGGCGAGGTGATCGCGGACGGCCCGACGGCCGACATCGTGGTGTCCTCGCCGTCCTTCGCACCGCAGGTCACCAAGATCCTGGCGCCCCAGCACTGGCTCACGGTCAGCCAGGTCCGCGCGGCCCTGCACCCCGAGGCCGGCTGATGGACACCCCGACGAAGCCCCAGCGACAGGCCCGGGCCGTCCGCCTCGGCCCTCGCTCCCTCGCCGCCCTGGCCCTGGTCAGCGCGGTAGGCGTGGCCGGTTTCGGCTGGCCCTTCCTCACCCCGCCCACCTCGCGGATCAGCGCGCACGCGCAGGACGCGCCCTGGCTCTTCGCCGGCCTGCTGGTGCTGCTCGTGGCGGTGGTGGCCGCGGCGATCTCGGAGTCCGGTCTCGGTCCGAAGGCGGTCGCGATGCTCGGCGTGCTGGCCGCGACGGGGGCGGCCCTGCGGCCGATCGGCGCCGGTACCGCCGGGATCGAGCCGATGTTCTTCCTGATGGTGCTGAGCGGTCGGGTCCTCGGCCCGGGCTTCGGATTCGTCCTCGGCTCGGTGACGATGTTCGCGTCCGCGCTGCTCACGGGCGGTGTGGGCCCGTGGCTGCCGTTCCAGATGCTGGCGATGGGCTGGTTCGCGATGGGC
This sequence comes from Streptomyces sp. NPDC013187, assembly GCF_042899705.1. Taxonomy (NCBI): domain Bacteria; kingdom Bacillati; phylum Actinomycetota; class Actinomycetes; order Kitasatosporales; family Streptomycetaceae; genus Streptomyces; species Streptomyces sp. NPDC013187. The sequence continues at coordinate 201,540 of NZ_JBIBAF010000005.1, forward strand.
GCGGGCCTGCTCCCGGGCCCGGACCGGCTGCGCGGCCGGGCGGAGCTCGTGCTGCTCGCGTCCTACGGCTTCCTCGCCGCCTTCGCCTACGGCACGGTGATGAACTTGGCCGGCTGGCCCTTCATGAGCGCCCTCGCCTCGAACGTCGCCTTCGACCCGCACGCGGCGGTCGCCGCCAACCTGGCCCGATTCCTCACGTACTGCCTGGCCACCTCGCTGGGCTGGGACCTGGGCCGGGCTGTCGTCACGGTCGTCCTGACTCTCACCCTCGGCCCCGCGGTCCTGCGGGCGCTGCGCCGCGCCACCCGCCGGGCGGCCTTCGAGACGCCGGTCACGTTCGACGCGCCACGGACGTGAAGCCCCCCACATGACCCCCGTCACCTACGAAGCGGGGCCGTAGGGACAATCCCCGGTCACAGGACAGGCCTTCCGCGCACATGCGGCCACCCCTAGTAATCGGGTTCCTTGCGGGCATCCGGCGCGCCTGTTTGTCTGGCCAGGCCCCCAGACCCGAGCCCACCCCCCATGGACCGAAGGCGGCGGCCCCCTGATCCCCGGGGCCGTCGCCTTCGCCTCTGCCTTCCGCCTTCGTCTACTTGCTCTGGAGCTTCCCCAGCGGCTCGGGGTCCTCCTCCAGCGCGACGGCCGCCGCCTTCCAGCTGGTGTCCCCGGGGTAGAGGGCGCTGCGCAGGTACGCGGTGGTGAGGCGCTGGAGCAGCGCGACGCGTGCGGGGCTCTCGTCGGTCGTCTCAGCCACCTCGTGGCCGGGGATGCCCCCGAGCGAGTGTTCCGCCCCGAACAGCGTGAGCAGGCTCTTGTCTCCCGGACTGTAGGTGTAGGGGTCGGTGAACCAGTCCGGTCCGCGCGTGGACAGCGCGGAGTCGTCGCGGTCCCCGGCGACGACGAGCGCCGGCGTGGCCATGGTGTCGAAGGACGGCCTCATGAAGGGGAGGTGCTCGACGGCGAACGGGGTCAGGTCGTCGCCCAGGCCGGCCATGGCGAGCAGCACGCCCGCCTTGACGCGGGGGTCGGACATGTCCTCACCGGGAACGCCGTCGGAGTCGAGGACGCGCGCGCCCAGCAGCGTGCCCGCCGTCTGGGCTCCCCAGGAGTGGCCCGCCACGGCGATGCGGTCGCGGTCGAGGCGCCCGGCGAGGCCCGGCACGGAGGCCTCCAGAACGTCGAGTCCGTCCAGCACGCGCTTGAGGTCCTCGATACGGAAGCGCCAGATCCGGGGCGTCCTGGGGTCCTCCGCAGGCAGGCCCAGCATCCTGGAGTCCAGGTGGGTGGGCTGCACCACCGCGAAGCCCTGGGCGGCCCAGAAGTCCGCCAGCGGGGCGTAGCCGTTCATCGACCAGCCGAAGCCGTGCGAGAAGACGATGACGGGCAGATCGCCGCCGGTCGCGGGGGCGGACACCCGGACCTGGAGGTCCTCACCGCGGTCGGGGGCGGGCAGGACCACCGGCTTCGCGGAGATCACCATGGTCGAGTCGGGCAGGGGAGTGCCGGGCATGGGAGTGCCTTCCGTTCGGGTCTGCCATCATGAATGAAGCGGAACCTCGTTCCGATTACGATACGGAACAGCGTTCCGCTTCACAACCGACGGACCGACGGAAGACCGACGGAAGGAAGACGCGGTGCACGACAGCGGCCAGAGCGCCGGAAGCTCAGCCCGGTCCAAGCGCAAGGACGCCCGGCGCAACCAGCAGGCCCTGCTGGACGCGGCCGCCGAGGTCTTCATCAGCTCGGGCGTGGACGCGCCGGTACGTGACATCGCGGCCAGGGCGGGCGTCGGAACGGGCACGATCTACCGCCACTTCCCCACCCGGGCGGACCTCGTCATCGCCGTCTACCGGCATCAGGTCGACGCCTGCGCCGAAGCCGGCCCGGCCTTGCTGGCGGCCGGCCCGACGCCCCATGCCGCCCTGGTGCGGTGGATCGATATCTTCGTCGACTTCCTGGTCACCAAGCACGGCCTCGCCACCGCGATGCAGGGGGACAGCACCTGCTTCGGGCCGCTGCACGCCTACTTCCTCGACCGCCTCCTGCCGGTGTGCGCCCAACTGCTCGACGCCGCCGCCGAGTCCGGCGAGATCCGCTCCGACCTCGACGCCTACCAGTTCATGCGCGGCATCGGGAACCTCTGCGTCGGCGCGGACACCGACCCCCGCTACGACGCCCGCCGACTGGTGGCGCTCCTCGTCGCGGGACTACGCCGACCGCAGTGACCTACTGGGACCGAACCCGGAGTTCCTTCACCCCGTTGATCCACGCCGACCTCAACCGGCGCGGTTCCTGGACCAGTCGAAGACCCGGCATGGCGTCGGCGATCGCGTTGAAGATGAGGTTGATCTCCAGCACGGCGAGGGACTTGCCCAGGCAGTAGTGGGGGCCGCCGCCGCCGAAACCGAGGTGCGGGTTGGGATCGCGGGTGACGTCGAAGGTGTCGGGGTCGTCGAAGACCTCGGGGTCGTGATTGGCGGAGGCGTAGAACAGCCCCAGTCGGTCGCCCTCGCGGATGCGCTTGCCGCCGAGTTCGGTGTCCTGGGTGGCCGTGCGCTGGAAGGCGGCGACCGGGGTCGCCCAGCGCACGATCTCCTCCGCCGCCGTCTCCGGGCGGTCGCTCTTGTACAGCTCCCACTGTTCCGGATGGGTGAGGAAGGCGTGCATACCGTGGGTGATGGCGTTGCGGGTGGTCTCGTTGCCCGCGACGGCCAGCATCAGGACGAAGAAGCCGAACTCGTCGGAGCTGAGGTTGCCCTCGTCCTCCGCCGCGACGAGCTGCGTGACGATGTCGTGGGCCGGGCACTGCTTGCGGTCGGCGGCCATGTTCATCGCATAGGCGATGATCTCCGTGGCCGATTCGGCGCCGACCTCCTCGGTGATGGCGTACTCGGGATCGTCGTAGGCGATCATCTTGTTGGACCAGTCGAAGATCTTGTCCCGGTCCTCCTGGGGGACGCCCATCAGCTCGGCGATCGCCTGGAGGGGCAGTTCGCAGGCGACCTGGGTGACGAAGTCGAACGGCCCGGTGTGCGCGCGGGCGGAGGCGACGATGGAGTGGGCCCGGTTGCGCAGTCGCTCCTCCAGCGCCCGGATCGCCCGGGGCGTGAACCCGCGCTGCACGATCTGCCGGACCCGGGTGTGCTCCGGGGGGTCCATGTTCAGCAGGATGAGCCGCTGCGCGTCGATGGTGTCGCGCTCGATGTGCTCGTTGAAGCGGATGATCGCCGTGTTGAGGGACGACGAGAACAGCTCCGGGTGTGTGGAGACGTACTTGACGTCGGCGTGCCGGGTGACGGCCCAGTAGCCCTCGTCCTGGAAGCCGGCGAGACCGGCCGGCTGCGGCACCCAGCAGACCGGTTCGGCCCGGCGCAGCTCGGCGAACTCCGGCAGGGGCACGCGGTGGTGCAGCAGGTCGGGGTCGGTGAAGTCGAACCCGTCGGGCAGCGCGGGACAGGGCATGGGCGGCTCCCACCACTCGTTCCGACTCATCGGTCTGACGGCCCATCAGCTGTGCGGAGTTGCGGTGACGGTAGTAACGGGTTCTACAAGTGGCAAGAGGCACGGGCCCGCCAATTGCCCGCACGACTATTGCGGTCACCGAGCGGCCCTCAGCACACTGCTTGCAGAACTAGAACGCGTACTAGTTCCGCTGAGCCTCCCGGAGAGGACCCGCACCCATGGCTGCCGAACCCGTGATCGTCGAAGCCGTACGCACCCCCGTCGGCAAGCGCGGCGGCGCGCTCGCCCACCTGCACCCCGCCTACCTCCTGGGCGAGACCTACCGCGAACTCCTCGGCCGCACCGGCATTCCCGCGGACTGCGTCGAGCAGATCGTCGGCGGTACGGTCACCCACGCCGGCGAGCAGTCCATGAACCCCGCGCGCACGGCCTGGCTGACCATGGGGCTCCCGTACGAGACGGCCGCGACGACCGTCGACGCGCAGTGCGGGTCCTCCCAGCAGGCCTCGCACATGGTGGCCAACATGGTCGCGGCGGGCGTGATCGACGTCGGCATCTCCTGCGGGGTGGAGTCGATGTCCCGGGTGCCGCTGGGGTCGGGCTCCAAGCACGGGCCGGGCAAGCCGTTCCCCGACGAGTGGAACGTGGACCTCCCCAACCAGTTCGAGGCGGCCGAGCGGATCGCCCGCCACCGGGGCCTGACCCGTGAGGACGTCGACGCGCTGGGCCTCGCCTCGCAGGAACGGGCCGCCCACGCCTGGGCGGAGGAGCGTTTCAAACGAGAGACGTTCGCGGTCCAGGTCCCCACGACCGAGGAGGAGCAGCACGCCGGACAGGGCATGTGGCGCCTGGTCGACAGGGACGAGGGTCTGCGTGACACCACGGCGGAGGCGCTGGCCGCCCTGAAGCCGATCATGCCGACGGCGGTGCATACGGCGGGCAACTCGTCCCAGATCTCCGACGGGGCGGCGGCGATCATGTGGGCGTCGAAGAGGATGGCCCGGGCGTTGAAGCTGAGGCCCCGGGCCCGGATCGTGGCCCAGGCGCTGGTCGGTTCCGACCCGCACTTCCACCTCGACGGCCCCATCGACGCGACGAACGCCGTGCTGGGCAAGGCCGGGATGTCGTTGAAGGACATCGACCTCGTGGAGATCAACGAGGCGTTCGCGTCGGTGGTGCTGAGCTGGGCGCGGGTCTTCGACCAGGACCTGTCGAAGGTGAACGTCAACGGCGGCGCGATCGCGCTCGGGCACCCGGTGGGAGCGACCGGGGCCCGGCTCATCACGACGGCACTTCACGAACTGGAGCGCGCGGACAAGGAGTTCGCGCTGATCACCATGTGTGCGGGGGGCGGCTTGGCCACCGGCACGATCATTCAGCGGTTGTAGACGTCCAGTCGACGAAGGTGGTGAACGCGGCGGGGTCGAGGGTGAGGATCGGTCCCGCCGGGTTCTTGCTGTCGCGTACCGCGATGGTGGCCTCCGGGCTTTCGGCGACTTCGAGGCACTGGCCGCCCTGGTCACTGCTGTAGGACGACTTACGCCACTGCATCTCCATAGCGTTCCTCCATCGCGCGCCGGATGAGCCTTGCCGAGTCCTTGAGGGAGAGCGCGGCGGCTCGGAGATGATCGTAACGGAGCGAGCAGTTCTTCACGGTGTCCGGATTGGCCGTCGTGAGCCCGCTTCCGTAGCTCTCCGTGTAGACGATGGTGGGGTCGCTCGCAAAGTGGTAGACGTCGAATGAGCCTGTCAGGCCCGCGTGCGCCCCTACCGACAGCGGTAGCACCTGAATGTTGATCCGAGGGTTGCCCTGGAACGACAACAAGTGCGCGAGTTGCTCCCGCATCACCTCCGGACCGCCGATCTCCAGGTGCAGAGCAGCTTCACTGAGGACAGCCCAGAAGACCGGCGGCTGTGCCCGCTCGAAAACCCGCTGGCGAGCCAGACGTACTGCCGTACGGTCGTCGAGGTCCGTCTGGTCCAGCGCACCGAGCACAGCCCGCGCGTACCCCGGGGTCTGGAGGAGCCCGAGGACCATGTGCGTCTGGAAGGAGCAGACCTCCGTGGCCCGCATCTCCAGCTCGGCCACCTGCTGGAACCACGCCGGAAGCCGGCTCCGCAGCACCAGTGCCACGAGCCGGGAGAACATTCCGTCCGTCCCCAGCGCCGCGTCCGCCCGTTCGCTGAACTCCGGCGTCGGGATCTTGCGGGCCGTCTCGATCTGGCCCACCAGAGAGCCGGTGTAGTTGAGGATGTCCCCCAACTGCCGCTGCGTCAGCCCGGCCGCCTCCCTGTGCCGCCGCAGCTCATAGCCGTAGTAGTCGAGCGGGGACGCACCCGGGTCAAGGGCGTTGATGTTGGTCACGCAGAGCCCCTCTCACGCAACCCCGTCCACCACGGGACGGGTTGTATCCGTTCCGTTGCCGAGAGTAGTCACCACACGTCAGCCTCGTCTCGTGAACGAATACTTTCCCGCCCAGTACTCGATGCGCCTCACCGTCGGTGAACACGCCCCCCGGCATATCCGCCGCATCGTCCGCTCCTTCCTCGAGGAGTGGCGCATGCCCGAGCTGTCGGACGCCGTGGAGCTGGGTGTGACCGAGCTGCTCGCCAACGTCGTACGGCACGTCCCGGACCGGCGCTGCGCGCTGCTGTTGCTGCGGCAGCGTACGGGCGTACGGGTGGAGGTCACGGACGGCAGCGATGAACTGCCCCGCACCCCGGAGGCGTTGGACGCACAGGCCGAGAACGGCCGTGGGCTCCTCCTGCTCGACGCGATGACCGACAAGTGGGGCGTGTCGCTGTGGTCCGGGGGCGGGAAGACCGTGTGGTTCGAATGCGGGGCCCGCTAGCAGAACGGGGCGCCCGGCGCGTTGGCCCAGAAGGAGAGGAACGACCAGGTCTGCGCTCCGATGCGACCGTCCACGACGATGCCGGCGCACTGCTGGAAGGCCCTGGTCGCGGACTGCGTGATCTGGCCGAAGTCCCCGTCCTGGTCGAGGCGCGCATCGATCGCCTGGTTCAGGTAGCACTGGGCTTGCTGGACCGCCGCCCCGGACGATCCGAGACGAAGGCTCGGGCGGTTGTCGGTGAAGTCGCAGACGTCGTCCGGCCCCTGGGCCACGAGGATTGTTGGACCGTTCAACTTGTCTGCGGCGGGGGCCTGTTCCACCACGGCGGTCGAAGAGGTTCCCTGTGATGCCGCTACCGCCGGTGCTCCCGCGAGGGAGACCGGGAGAGCCAGCGCCGCTACGGCGATGAGCACACGTCGCATGCCGTTCACCTCCAGAGAGGGTGCTCTTCCTCTCATCGTGCGCGGCCCTCACCGGGGTTGCATCTCGGGCGTCAACTCGTCACCCGCGTACCGGCTTTCGGGCCGGTGTGCGTTCGTGCCCGGCCGCCGCGGCGGTGGCGGCCCGGGGGCCGGACAGCAGGTACGTGAGTCCGAACCCCGCCGCCACCACCACCGCTCCCCCGGCCGCGTCCAGCACCCAGTGGTTGCCGGTCGCCACGATCGAGACTCCGGTGAGCAGCGGATGCAGCAGGCCCAGCGCCTTCATCCACCACCGTGACGCCAGCACGGCGATGATGACACCGCACCACAGCGACCAGCCGAAGTGCAGGGAGGGCATGGCCGCGTACTGGTTGGTCAGGTGCGTGAGCGTGCCGTAGTCGGGCCGGGAGAAATCCTGAGTGCCGTGCACGGTGTCGATGAAGCCGAGCGTCGGCATCAGACGGGGCGGGGCGAGGGGGTAGAGCCAGAAGCCCGCCAGTGCGAGCAGCGTGGCGAAACCGAGGGCGGAGCGGGCCCAGCGGTAGTCGCCGGGGCGGCGCGAGTAGAGGACCGCGAGGACGGCCAGGGGGACCACGAAGTGGAGCGACGTGTAGTAGAAGTCGAGGAAGTCCCGCAGCCAGCCGATCGCGACGACGGTGTGGTTGAGCCAGTGCTCGACGTCGAGGCGCAGGGTGCGCTCGAGGTCGTAGATCTGCATGCCGTGTTCCTCGGCATCGGCGCGCCCGGCCGAGTTGCTGCCGCCGGTGGCGGCGAGACGCACCTGGGAGTAGGCGGCGTAGGTGACGCGCAGGAGGAGCAGTTCGAGCAGGAGGTTGGGCCGGCTGAGGACCCGGCGCAGGAACGGCGTCAGCGGCACGTGCCGGAAGCGGGCCGGGGTGGTGGGCGCGTAGGCGGGCGGTGCCGGTGACCGGTAGGCGGGCGAGGAGCGGGACAGGAACGGCACGGCGGTGGCGGCGGCCAGGGCGGCCAGCAGAACGACGTTGTCACGCAGCGGCCGCAGGAGCGCCATGTCCGGCAGCAGCATCCGTGCCGGCAGGGTCATGACCAGGACGACGGTGACCGGCCAGACGTAGCGGTCCGAGGCGCGGGTGCCGACCCGGCCGACGATCGCGAGCAGCACCCACAGCAGCTGGTGCTGCCAGGCCGTGGGCGAGACGACGATCGCGGCACAGCCGGTGATGGCGACGGCGAGCAGCAGTCGGCCGTCCCGGAAGCAGCGCACGGCCCGGCGCAGGGCGAGGACGGTGACGGCCGCGCCGAGCGTCAGGAAGAGCGCGATCTCCACGGGGCCGTCCAGGCCGAGCCGGAGCAGGGCGCCGTGCAGGGACTGGTTGGCGAGGTCGTCGGCCCGGCCGCCGAGACCGGCGCCCGCCAGGTGGTGGACCCAGTACCGGGAGGAGTCGTGCGGCATCGCCGCCCAGGCGAGCCCGGTGCAGGCGGCGAAGGTGCCGCCGGTGGCGAGCGCGGCGCGTCTGCGGCCGGTGCACCACAGCAGGGGCGTGAACAGCAGCAGCGTGGGCTGGAGCGCCGCCGCGACGCCGATCAGCAGGCCGCTGGTTCGCTGGCCGTGGACGGTGAAGCAGCCCAGCAGGACGAGCAGGACCGGGATGATGCTGGTCTGTCCGAGCGACAGGGTGTCGCGGACGGGCAGGGACAGCATCAGCAGGCTGACGGCGACCGGCGCGGCCAGCAGAGCCGTGCGGCGGCTGACCGGCGGGGGCAGGGCGCGGGCGGCGATCAGGCCGAGGGCGACCACGAGCAGCAGCGTGCCGAAGGTCCAGCCCCAGCCGAGGGCCTGTTCGGCCGAACGGGTGAGGGGTTTGAGGGCGAGGCCCCCGAAGGGCGTGCCCGTGAAGCGGGTGGAGTCGTAGAGCGAGCCGTTCACATGGAGCACGCCGTTCGGGCCCACCCAGGTCTCCAGGTCCGTCAGCCGCTCACCGCGCGGGGTGGCGAGGACCGCGGCCACCTGCCGGGCCGCGAGGACGGCGGCGATCAGCCACAGGCCGAGGCGGGCGGCGCGCAGACGTGTGCGGACCCCGCCGACGGCCGTCGCTCCGAAGCCCTCCGCCGGTCGTCCGCCGTGATCCGCCTTCGCCACGCCTCATCGGCCTTCCGCAGCAGTTCATCCCACATGTCCAGAATGCGGGGAATCTCCTGCGAACCCTATGGGGATCGCGCGACCCCGGGAAAGAAGGCGCGGGCAACCACGCACTAGTTGGCGATTGCACACCGGGAAGCGAGAAGGATCACATGAAGATCATGCGGGAACCGCTCCGGAGGGGGCAGAAGCACCTGTACAGCGACGGTTTACGTGCAGCGTGCAACGACTTCCGTACGACCCGTGAGCAGAGCAAATCCGCCTATCGTCGCTCATTCGGCCCGTACGACAGCGCCGCCGCGCGGGACCGCGTCCCTGTCCCCGTCGAAAGGTAGGCGAGCGAGCCTTGTCGACTGCCTCAGTCGTCGCCCCCGCTTCTCTCGTGAAGAACCGCAAAGCGAAGACCCCCGACCCCACCGTCACCGACCCCGCGCTCGTGAAGCGCGCCGTGAAGGCGGCCGCTCTGGGCAACGCGATGGAGTGGTTCGACTTCGGCGTCTACAGCTACATCGCCGTCACGCTGGGCAAGGTCTTCTTCCCCTCCGGCAACCCCACCGCACAGCTGCTCTCCACGTTCGGCGCCTTCGCCGCGGCCTTCCTGGTCCGCCCCCTCGGCGGCATGGTCTTCGGCCCGCTCGGCGACCGCGTGGGCCGCCAGAAGGTCCTCGCCCTCACCATGATCATGATGGCGGCGGGCACCTTCGCGATCGGTCTGATCCCGTCGTACGCGACGATCGGTGTCGGCGCGCCGATCCTGCTCCTGGTCGCCCGCCTCGTGCAGGGCTTCTCCACCGGCGGTGAGTACGCGGGCGCCTCCACGTTCATCGCCGAATACGCCCCCGACAAGCGGCGCGGCTTCCTCGGCAGCTGGCTGGAGTTCGGCACGCTCGCCGGCTACATCGGCGGCGCCGGTCTGGTCACGATCATGACCGCCCTGCTCTCCGCCGACGACCTGACTTCCTGGGGCTGGCGCATCCCGTTCCTGATCGCGGGCCCGATGGGCATCATCGGCCTGTACCTGCGGCTGCGCCTGGAGGAGACCCCGGCCTTCGCGGCCGAGGCGGAGAAGGCCGAGAACAACCGCCCGAAGACCCCTCTGCGCGAGATGGTCACCGGCCAGTGGCGCGCGCTGCTGCTCTGCATCGGCCTGGTGCTGGTCTTCAACGTCACCGACTACATGCTGCTGTCCTACATGCCGAGCTACCTGACCGGTCAGCTCCACTACGACGAGACGCACGGTCTGCTGGTCGTCCTCGGTGTGATGGCCGTGATGATGATCGTCCAGCCGTTCGCCGGCGCCCTGACCGACCGCGTCGGCCGCCGCCCGGTGATCGCCACCGGCTGTGCGGGCTTCCTGCTGCTGTCCGTCCCGGCCCTGCTGCTGATCCGCCAGGGCAGCCTGCTCGCGGTCGCGCTCGGCATGGGCGCCCTCGGCCTGCTGCTGGTCTGCTTCACGGCGTCGATGCCCTCCGCGCTGCCGGCGCTGTTCCCGACGAAGGTCCGCTACGGCTCGCTGTCGATCGGCTTCAACGTCTCGGTGTCCCTGTTCGGCGGCACGACCCCGCTCGTGGTCACGGCCCTGATCGGCGCGACCGGGAACATGATGATGCCCGCGTACTACATGATGGCCGCGGCCGTGATCGGCGGTTTCGCGGTGTGGCGCATGGCGGAGTCGGCGGGGCGTCCGCTGCCCGGCTCGGCGCCCTCGGTGGCGGGCCGACACGCCGAGTGAAATCCCGCTGACAGCGACCCGCGTACGAACTATCTTCGTCAGCGCCAGTAGTTAGGAATGCTAACTATGCTGACGAAAGGTAGAGGTGCATGAGCGAGTCGCACGTCTGGGACGAGGTCGACGCCTACTTCACCGCCCACCTCGCCCCGGACGACGAAGCCCTGGCGGCCGCCCTGCGCGACAGCGACGCCGCCGGGCTTCCGCACATCAACGTCGCCGCGAACCAGGGCAAGCTCCTCCAGCTCCTCGCCCAGATCCAGGGCGCCCGGCACATCCTGGAGATCGGCACGCTCGGCGGCTACAGCACCATCTGGCTGGGCCGAGCCCTGCCCGCCGACGGGCGGCTGGTCTCCCTGGAGTACGACCCCCGGCACGCCGAGGTCGCCGTCCGCAACATCGCCCGCGCGGGCCTGGAAAAAGTCGTCGAGGTACGGGTGGGCCCGGCCCTGGAGTCGCTGCCCAAGCTGGCCGACGAGAACCCGCCCCCGTTCGACCTGGTCTTCATCGACGCCGACAAGGCCAACAACCCGCACTACGTGGAGTGGGCGGTCAGACTCACCAGCACGGGCAGCCTGATCGTCCTCGACAACGTCGTGAGGGGCGGCCGGGTCATCGACGCGGACAGCACCGCCCCGGACGTGACGGGCACCCGCACGGCGATCGAGCTGATCGCCGGCCACCCGCGGCTGAGCGGCACCGCGATCCAGACGGTGGGGATGAAAGGCTACGACGGGTTCGCGCTGGCCCGCGTGCTGGCGTGAGGCCGCGCCCTCACACGGCGTGCGGGCCCGCCGTCAGACCTCGTGGTAGAAGCCCACGTTGACGCTGCGCGGGGCGGTGCGGTCCTGGACGATGAGCTCGCCGCTGCCGCCCCGGGGCAGTGGGACGGTGCCGCCGTAGGTCAGGGGCTGGGCGTACTCCCCCATCATCAGCCGTACCTCGGAGGACGGGTCGGGCTGGGAGCCTCGCAGCCAGGTGACCTGCCAGGTGCCCTCCGGCCCGCACAGGAACTCCAGGTGGACACGGGAGACGAACAGCCAGTCGTCCGGCGTGCTCAGCCGGCACACGGACTTGTCGCGGCCCACCCGCAGCACCGCGCCCGGCTCGCTCGGCGCTTCGGCCATGAGCATGCCGGCCGTGGCGCCCGCCTCGGCCTCCGCGACGGTGGCCATGGTGAGTTCGAGCACGTGCGCTCCTCCTGAGACGTCCTGGTGGGTCGACCAGGTTCTTGACCCGCCGCATGATAAAATGCCCGGCCACGCGGTGTCCGGCACAATGGACTCATGACCGAGCGAAAGCCACCGGGCGTCGATTTCGAGTCCTGGGTCGACAAGCAGATCCGTGACGCGGAGACGCGCGGGGAGTTCGACCGGCTGCCGGGCGCGGGCGAACCGCTCCCCCGCGAGATCGAGAGCACCTACGACGAACTGTGGTGGGTCAAGCGGAAGATGGCCCGCGAGGGCTTCTCCGTCCTGCCGCCGGCGCTGGCCCTGCGCAAGGAGGCGGAGGACGCGCTGGAGGCCGCGCTCGCGGCCCCCTCGGAGCGGATCGTGCGGAAGATCGTCGACGAGGTCAACGTCAAGATCCGCGACATGATGTTCAAGCCGCCGCCCGGCCCCCCGCTGGGAAAGAAGCCGTACGACGTCGAGGACGTCGTACGGCAGTGGCGGGAGCGCCGGGCGGACCGGTGAGGTGACCTGGGGGATCTCCCCCGGCTCACACGTGCAGCAGCCTCTCGGCCAGTTCGCGGTAGTCCTTCAGGGCCAGCCGGAGCTGCTCGGTGTCGGCCGACGAGACGGACCTGCTCTCGCCGCCCTCGACGGTCTGCCAGGAGTGGCGCAGGGTGCGGCGGCGCTGCGTCACGGCCTCGGTGAAGCGGGCCGCGATCTCCTCCAGCACGTGGTCGGCCTCCTCGACGGCGGCCCTGGGCCCGTCGACGAACCCGGCGACGGCGTGCTGCAGCTGCGAGCCGAGCTTGTCGCACTCCTCGTGGGCGAGGAGATGGGCCCGGTTCTTGGCGGAGCCGACCTTGTCGGGGCCGGTGCCGTGGTCGCCGCGGGCGTCGGTGCCGTGCGGGTCGGTGCCGGTCCGGTCGAGGCCGTTCCGGTCGGTGCCGTGCGGGTCGGTGCCGGTCCGGTCGAGGCCGTTCCGGTCGGTGCCGTGCGGGTCGGTGCCGGGCAGGTCCGTGCCGTGTGCCGCGGCGCGGTCCGCGTCGGTGCCGTGCGTGGCGCCGCGGTCCGTTTCTAGGTCACGGCCCGCGCCGCGGTCCGGTTCCAGGTCCCGGGCCGTCTCGCGGCGGTCCGTGCCCGGTGCGGTCGGGCGGTGGCCGGTGCCCAGGGCGCTCTCGCCGCGGGCGTCCGGGGCGGTCGGCGTCTGGTCGCCGGGCGGTCGGGTCATGTCGGTCATTGCCTCAACTCTCCTTCGCCTGACGTCGGTTCATCGCCCACGGCAGGTGCCCGCCGCGGGCCGGGGCCTTGCGGCCACCGTTCAGAGCGGCGCGCTCGCGGCCGCTGTCGTGCCGTCCGCCGGTGTGGCCGCCGCCGTCGTGGCGGGCCGGCTTCACCAGCTCCTCGAACAGGGCGCGGGCCGCCACAAAGGCCTCACGCATGTCTTCCGTACCCTGGCCGCCGTCACGGGCGTCCTCCGCGCGCAGGTGCGCGGCGCGGTGCACGCGCCGGTAACCGTCCACGTGGTGGGCGTGGTGCACGGACAGCGCGGCCAGCTGTTCCTCGTACTGCCCGCCGTCCGGGAAACCGCGGGCACCGGCGAGCTCGGCGAGCAGCCGGTCCGCCTCGGCGACGGCCTCGCGCGGCGAGTCGACGAACCGCTCCTGGGCGGCCGTCCAGCGCGCCTCGTACCGCTCGCGCTGTACCGGCTCCAGCGACCGCTCGCGCAGATCGCCGTGGCGCTGCACGCGCTCGGTCAGTTCGCGCTCGGCCGCTTTGGCGTCACCGTCGTGCCGGGCGACGGCCCGGTCGTACTCGGGTCCGAAGCGCCGCTTCAGGCTCGGGCCCCGCCGAGGGCCGCGGGCACGCAGGGTCATGACGGCCGCGATGATGACGACCGCCGCGATCACGATCAGAGCAATGATCAGGCCAGTGGACATGAATGCCTTCCGGGTTCTCGGCCCAACCGGCTCTCCTCGCGAGCCGGTTCGCCCGTCGGGTAGCCCCAAAGCCCGTCTCCAAACGGCGCCCGGCCGCACCCGGGTGCGAACAGGTGGCCGGAACTATTCGGTTGCGTGTCCGGTGGGCCGGCTGCGGAGAATGCGGTTCGTGATGTGGACCGTGACGCCGGAACCGTACGACTCACCCGTCGCCGCCGCTCTGTGGCGGGCGTACTACACCGAGGTCAGCGATCGCTGGTACCTGCTGCACGAGGGGCGCCGGACCGACCCGGCCGAGCTGGAGCGGGAGATCGCCGCCCAGCCGGGTGCCGATCTCGCCCCGCCGGGCGGGCGGTTGCTCGTCGCCCGGTACGGCGGTGAGCCGGCCGGCAGCGCGGGCGTACGGCTGGTGGACGGCACGACCGCCGAGCTCACGAGGGTGTTCCTGTACGAGGTGATGCGCGGTCGGGGCGGCGCGCCGCTCCTGGTCAGGGCCGCCGAGGACGCCGCACGCGCGCTCGGCGCCACCCGGATGATCCTCGACACCCGCGGCGACCTCGTCGAGGCCCGCGGCCTCTACGCCCGCCTCGGCTACACGGAGACCGAACCGCACAACGACGAGCGGTACGCGGAGCACTGGTTCAGCAAGGAACTGGCACGGCCTCAGGACGGCTCCCGCGCGGAGCGCACCCGGTAGGGCCGCTCGCGGCGCGAGCCGCACAGTTCGCCGGTCAGCTCCCGCACGAGCCGCTCCAGGTCGGTCGGCCGGTCCGGCCCCCACCAGTCGCCGAGCAGCTCGGCGAGGGACTCCTCACGGGCCTCTGCCAGCCGGCCGGCGACCTCGCGTCCCTCGTCGGTCAGGACCATGTCCAGGCCCCGCCGCACGGCGAGGCGGCGCTCCTCGGCCTGGCGGGCGGCCTCCATGACCACGGTCAGCGGCACGGGCATCGTGTCGGCGAGCACGCCCGGCTCCACGGAGCCGTGGCGCCGTATCCGCAGCAGCAGCCAACTCGTGGCGGGCAGCAGGTCGTAGCCCGCCCGGGCGGTGATCTTCCGGTAGACCTCGCGCCGCCCCGCGCGGGTGCCGAGTACCGACAGCGCCCGGCACACCTCGTCGTACGAGGACCGCTCGACCGGGTTGCTGGCGAGGGTCTCGGTGGCGTCCGGTGCGGTGACCGAGCCGCGCAGCCGGTCTTCTTTGAGGAACCAGGCCAGGACGAAGCCGAGGAGCGCGACGGGGGCGGCGTACAGGAAGACGTCCGTGATGGAGACGGCGTAGGCGTGCAGGGCCGGCGGGCGCAGTCCGGGCGGCAGGGCGGCGATGCCCCGCGGGTCGGCCTCCAGGGCGTCCACGGAGATGCCGGGCGGGAGCCGGACGCCCCGGAAGGCGTCCGTGAGCTGGTCGCCGAGCCGGCCCGCGAAGACCGTGCCGAAGACGGCGACGCCGAACGAGGCGCCGATGGAGCGGAAGAAGGTCGCGCCGGAGGTGGCCACGCCCAGGTCCTCGTAGGGGACGGCGTTCTGCACGATGAGCACGAGGACCTGCATGACCAGGCCGAGTCCGAACCCGAAGACGAAGAAGAAGCCGCTCAGCTCTGCGGTGGAGCTGTGCTCGTCGAGCTGGTGGAGCAGGAGCAGCCCGAGGGTGGTGATGCCGGTGCCGGCGATCGGGAACACCTTCCAGCGGCCGGTGCGGCTGACGATCTGCCCGGAGGCCGTGGAGGCCAGCAGCAGGCCGAGCACCATCGGCAGCATGTGCACGCCGGACATGGTCGGGCTGATGCCCTGCACGAGCTGGAGGAAGGTCGGCAGATACGTCATGGCGCCGAACATGGCGAACCCGACGACGAAACTGATCAGAGCGGCGAGCGTGAAGGTGCGTACGCGGAACAGCTTGAGCGGCAGAACGGGTTCGGCGGCCCGCCGTTCGACGGCCACGAAGGCGACGGCGAGGACGACACCCAGGACCGCGAGGCCGACGATCCGCCAGGATCCCCACGCCCAGGTCGTCCCGCCGAGCGAGGCGACCAGCACCAGGCAGGTCGCGACGGCGGCGATGAGGAACGTGCCGAGGTAGTCGATGACGTGCCGTCGCGCCGTTCGCGGGATGTGCAGGACGGCGGCGATCACGGCGAGCGCGACCACACCGACGGGCAGGTTGACGTAGAACACCCAGCGCCAGCTCAGATGCTGGGTGAACAGCCCGCCGAGCAGCGGTCCGAGCACGCTGGTCGCGCCGAAGACTGCACCGAACAGCCCCTGGTAGCGGCCGCGTTCGCGAGGGGGCACCAGGTCGCCGACGATCGCCATCGACAGCACGATCAGCCCGCCGCCGCCGAGCCCCTGCAGGGCCCGGAACGCGATCAGCTGGCCCATGTCCTGCGCGGCCCCGCACAGCGCGGACCCGACCAGGAAGATCACGATCGCCGTCTGGAAGAGCCTCTTGCGCCCGTACTGGTCGCCGAGCTTGCCCCACAGGGGGGTGGCGGCGGTCGCGGCCAGCAGATACGCGGTGACCACCCAGGACAGGTGGTCCAGCCCGCCGAGATCGCTGACGATCGTGGGCAGCGCGGTCGCCACGATGGTCTGGTCGAGGGCGGCGAGCAGCAGGCCGAGGAGCAGCGCGCCGATGGAGACCAGGACGTTCCCGGGCACCTGCTCCCGCGGGGCCGCGCCCCGGGGCGTCAGCGTGGTGGCGTTCCCGTCCTCGGCCATCCGACCTCCCGCGTCTGCTGTGACATTTTCCATCGTGACCGCTGTGACCTGTTATGGCCTGCCGGGCCCTTTTGGAAGCCGCGCTTCCGGGGGCTCCTCGACCGCACTGTGGAGAAGATCTGGATAATCTCTGGAGTTCGCGAGGGGAGGGAGGAACGCGTGGAACCGCCGAACGGCCACCCGTGCCCGGAGTGCGGCGCGCCCAGACAGCGGGACAACACCCCCGCCTGCGCCTGCACGGACCGAGCCGCCGAGGCCCTGCGCGACACCCGCACGGCCCAGGCGGCGGCAGCGGAGGACTTCGACCCGCTGCGGATTCGCCCGTACGTGGAGATCGACCCCACCACGACGACGTCACCAGCCCTGCCCCCGGCCGGGCCGGTCGAGGACAGCCCGATCGCCGCCGACGCGGACGGCACTGCCGGGCCCCGCCCCGCCCAGGCATCGCCGCCTGTCCAGGGCCACGGACCGACGGCCGAGGCAGTCGCACCCCGGCACACGGAGACGGGCACCACTGCCTCGCCCACAAACACGGCGACGGACACCACCGCCCCGTCCCCTCACACCGCGGCGGGCATCACCGCCTCGCCGCGGCACGCGGAGTCGGGGCCCGTCGGGAGTGCCGCCCCGCCGCCCTCCCCCGCCGACGCCACGATGCCCTTGCGCCCGGTCGGCCCCGACGCGACCGCCGTGCTTCCGGCCGCCACCGTCTCGATGGGTTCGACGCCCCCGGCGCCCGCCGCGACCGAGCCGAGCGTCACCGACCTGCGCCTGTTCGACGGCGCGGCGCGGGCGGGCCGCGGCGCGCCGGACGTGGGCGGGAGCGGCGCGCGGAGGTCCGGGCGACGGCGGCGCACCCTGCTGCTCGCCACCGCCGGCGCCTGTGTCGCCGTCGTCGCGGCGGCCGGGTACGCGAGTGGGCTGTTCTCCTACGAGAGCCCCTCCCGGGACACCGCGCTGCCGGACGACATCCGCGCGAGTGTGCCGGACGTCCCGTCGAGCAGCGCGGCGTCCGTGCCCCCGGAGGGCAGCGCCCCGGCGGCTCCCCCGGCCCCGGCTGCACCACGGCCGTCGCCGTCCCGCACCGGGAGCCCGTCCGCCTCGCCGTCGCCGTCCGCGCCGAGCGCCTCGGCGAGCCCGTCGCAGTCGCCGTCACCGTCGGCGTCCCAGCCGTCGGCATCGGCGACCGGCCCCGGGCAGTCACCTCCGGCCAACTCCCGCCAGAACAAGGGCCCAGCCGTCCTGCGCCTCGGTGACAGCGGCCCGGAGGTCACCGAACTCCAGCTCCGCCTGCGCCAGTTGTACCTCTACGACGAAGACACCGACGGCACCTTCGACGACCGCCTCCAGGAAGCGGTCCGCACCTACCAGTGGTCACGCGGCATCCAGAGCGACGACCTCGGCGTCTACGACCGGGAGACCCGGACCAAGCTGGAGTCGGAAACCCGGGAGCCGTGACCGGCCCGGCCGTCCTACCGTGACGCGGTGACTACTCAGGTGATCGTCCTCAACGGCGGTTCGAGCTCGGGCAAGTCCGGGATCGTCCGGTGCCTGCAACAGGTCCTGCCCGATCCGTGGCTGGCCTTCGGCGTCGACTCGTTCGTCGACGCGCTGCCCGCGAGGCTGCGGGACTCGGACGGCGGGATCACATTCGCGGCGGACGGCGGCGTGAGCGTGGGCGCGGAGTTCCGGGCCCTGGACGCGGCCTGGATCGAGGGCATCGCCGCCATGGCCCGCGCCGGCGCGCAGATCGTCGTCGACGACGTCTTCCTCGGCGGCCCGGCGTCCAGGCAGCGCTGGGAGAAGGTCCTGTCCGGTCTCACCGTGCTGTGGGTGGGCGTCCGGTGTGACAGCGCGGTCGCCGCGGGCCGCGAGATCGCCCGGGGAGACCGGGTGCGGGGCATGGCCGCGTCACAGGCCCGCGTGGTGCACGAGGGCATGAACTACGACGTGGAGGTGGACACGACACACACCGAGTCCCTGGAGTGTGCGCGCGTGATCGCTGCCCATGTGACGCGCTCCCCTTCTTACTCCGGGTGAGCCGGGCGGTGACACGGGCAGCAGGAGCTCACCCGATGCGCAAGCGGATCGTCCCGTCGCCTACCGGCTCCACACGCACCGTCGTGAGGTCCTCCACCACGACGTCCGGCTCGTGCGCCGAAGCCCGGGGCCCGACCCCGACCACCGTCATCCCGGCGGCGCGCCCGGCCGCTATCCCCGCTCCGGAGTCCTCGAACACCACACAGTCGGCGGGAGCGATCCCCAGCTCGGCGGCACCCTTCAGGAAACCCTCCGGGTCGGGCTTGCTCGCCCCGACGGACTCCGCCGTCACCCGCACCCCGGGCAGTTCCAGACCGGCGGCGGCCATCCGCGCCGTGGAGAGCGGAACGTCGGCCGAGGTGACCAACGCGTGCGGCAGCCCCCGCAACGAGGCCAGGAACTCCGGCGCCCCGGGGATCGCGACGACACCGTCCGTGTCGGCCGTCTCCTCGGCGAGCATCCGGGCGTTGTCGGCGTGGTTCTGCTCCATCGGCCGCTCGGGCAGCAGCAGCGCCATGGAGGCGTAGCCCTGCCGGCCGTGCACGACCTTCATGACCTCGTCCCCGTCCAGCCCGTGACGCTCGGCCCAGCGCCGCCAGACGCGCTCGACCGAGGCGTCGGAGTTGACAAGGGTGCCGTCCATGTCCAGCAGGAGGGCGCGGGCGGTGAGCACGGCGGTGGCCGTCATCGGCAGCTCCAAGGCTCGGGGCGCGTTCCAGCGCGGGAGGGGGCTGACGACGGATCGCGACCGGCACGCCCCGGGGGAGACAAGGCGGCCCCGCCCGCCGGTCAGGGAAAACGGGCGGAGGCCACTTTGTTCCCCCACGGTACAAAACAAGGGCGCCTTCGCGCCAGGGGGCCCCGCGGTCGTTCACCCAGTGTTCAGCCCGCCCGCCTCAGCCGGTCACGGCCTCCCACAGGCTCCACAGCCCGAGCGCCAGCATCACCAGCGCCGCGATCTGCGTGATCAGCCGCAGCGGCACCTTCTTCATCAGGGCCTTTCCGCCGACGATGCCGATCCCGGCCACCGCCCACAGTGCGAGCACCGCGCCCAGGCCGACGGAGAGCGGGTCGTCGTAGCGGGCGGCCAGGTTCGCCGTCATGATCTGGGTCAGGTCCCCGAACTCGGCGACCAGGATGAGCATGAACCCGGCACCCGAGACCTTCCAGAAGGACTGGTTCTCCGGCTTGCGGACCTCCTCCTCGTCCTCACCCTTCCTCAGCAGCAGCACCGCGGCCCCGCCCAGGAAGAGCACACCCGTGAGGGCCTGCACGATCTGCTGCGGCAGCAGCGTCAGCACACTGCCGGCGGCGACGGCGAGCGCGACGTGCAGCGCGAAGGCGGCGGCGACACCGGCGAAGACGTAGGAAGCGCGGTAGCGGGTGCCGAGGACGAGGCCCGCGAGGGCGGTCTTGTCCGGCAGTTCTGCGAGGAAGACGACGCCGAAGACGACGGCCGTCACTGTCAGGCTGATCAAGGGTTCCTCAATCGGTCGGGGCTGCCCCACCGAGAGTGCTGGACCTTCGCACGCGACACCTCGGCACGGCAGCACATCGGTACCCGTGCCGGGAGCACGGGCGTGCACTGCTTTGCCGAAGGTCTCGCTGGCAGGTCCGGGAAAGGACCGGCCTCCGGGCGCCGGCTCAGACGGGCTGAGCAGTATGTCGACGGTCCGGCGAAGAGCTACTCCCCTTCTGCGCCGTCCATGGTACGGGACGCGTCTGGAGTGAAAAGTTCCGCCTTGAATCTTGTCATGTCATGGCCGCGTCACTAACTTCTCACCGGACGCACATCTGTGCGTCACACGGCAGCGCGAGCATTCCCTCGCTCGCAAGCCAACACCCCCCTCTCCCCAGGGAGTTCGCATGCCCAGGTTCTACGCGCGTCGACGGCTGAGCATCGCCGCGGCGGCCACCGCGCTCATATCCTCCGTGGCCCTCTTCAACGCCCCCACGGCCTCCGCCGCCCTCCCCACCCCCGTGAGCGCCGCCACCGCCCGCACCTACCTCGCCTCGCTCACCGTGGCGCCCGAGGACCGCACCGGCTACGACCGCGACCTCTTCCCGCACTGGATCACCCAGTCCGGCGCCTGCAACACCCGCGAGGTCGTCCTCAAGCGCGACGGCACCAACGTCCAGCAGGACTCCTCGTGCGCCGCCACCAGCGGCAGCTGGTACTCCGTCTACGACGGCGCCACCTGGACCGCCGCCTCCGACCTGGACATCGACCACCTGGTCCCGCTGGCCGAGGCCTGGGACTCCGGCGCCGACTCCTGGACGACGTCACGCCGCCAGTCGTTCGCCAACGACCTCACCCGCCCGCAGCTCATCGCGGTCACCGACAACGTCAACCAGGCCAAGGGCGACCAGGACCCGGCCACCTGGATGCCCTCCCGGACGGCGTACCGCTGCACCTACGTCCGCGCCTGGGTGCAGGTGAAGTACTACTACGGCCTCTCGGTCGACTCGGCCGAGAAGTCCGCGCTGACGAACCACCTCGCGAGCTGCTGACACGCTGATCGGTGCCGGGACCTCCCCGCCGGCCTCCATCGCTGCGTACCGTACGGGGCGACGGAGAGGGGAACGACATGAGCGCACTGCGCCTCGGACCGCTGCTGAGGTACACCGACGGCTCGTCCGCCACCGTGTGGGTCGAGACGAGCCGTCCGTGCACCGCCGAGGTGCGCTGCGCCGACGGCGCCGGCGGCACGGCCCGCAGCTTCCAGATCGCGGGCCACCACTACGCTCTGATCCCGGTGACCGGCCTGACGGCGGGTACGACCACGACGTACGAGGTGCTGCTCGACGGCACCCGGGTGTGGCCGCTGCCCGGCTCCCCCTTCCCGCCCTCGGCCATCCACGCGCCGGGCCCGGAGGGCGGCCTGAACGTCGCCTTCGGTTCCTGCCGCTGGGCCTCCCCGCCGGCGGGCGGCGACGACCCCGTCGGCCCGGACGCCCTGGACGCCCTCGCCACCCGCCTCGCCGCCGACCCCGAGGGCGAGCGGCCGCACGTTCTGCTGCTGCTCGGCGACCAGGTGTACGCCGACGAGACCTCCGACTCGACGCAGCGCTGGCTGGCGGCCCGCCGCGACCTGAAGGAGGGGCCGGGCAGCGGGGTCGCGGACTACGAGGAGTACACCCACCTCTACTACGAGTCGTGGCTCGACCCGCGTATCCGCTGGCTGCTGTCCACCGTGCCCAGTTTCATGATCTTCGACGACCACGACGTGATCGACGACTGGAACACCTCCGCCGCCTGGCTCGCCGACATGCGCTCCACCGGCTGGTGGCGGGAGCGGCTGCTGAGCGGCCTGATGTCCTACTGGGTCCACCAGCACCTGGGCAACCTCTCCCTGGAGGAGCTGGCGGCCGACCCGGTGTACGAGGCGGTGTGCAAGGTCCCCGACGGCACCGACGTACTGCGCGCCTTCGCCGCCCGGGCCGACGCCGACGCGGCCACGGTCCGCTGGAGCTACCGGCGGGACTTCGGGCGGGTACGTCTGGTGATGGTGGACAGCAGGGCCGCCCGGGTCCTCGCCGAGGACGAGCGCGCGATGCTCGACCCGGGCGAGGAGGCCTGGCTGCGCGAGCAGGTGCGGGAGGGGACCTACGACCACCTCCTGATCGGCACCTCGCTGCCCTGGCTGCTGCCGCACCTGGTGCACGACGCCGAGGGGTGGAACGCGGCGCTGTGCGGCGGCGAGCGGGGCGAGCGCTGGGCGAGGTTCGGGGAGAAGGTGCGGCGGGCCGCGGACCTGGAGCACTGGTCGGCGTTCCCCGAGTCCTTCGCGGGGCTGGCGGAGCTGATCGCCGAGGCGGGCTCGGGGCCGGACGCGCCGGCGACGGTGTGCGTGCTGTCCGGGGACGTGCATCACGCCTACATCGCCGAGCCCTCGTGGCCCGGCCGGAGCCCGGACGCCCGGGTCGTGCAGCTCGTCTGCTCCCCCGTCCACAACTCGGTGCCGCTGTCGATGCGGCTGGCGTTCCGCATCGGCTGGAGCGCGATGGCGCGCGGTCTCGGCCGCGGCCTCGCCCGGCACGGCCGCCTCCCGAGCCCGCCGGTCGGCTGGCGCAAGACGGGCGGCCCCTGGTTCGGGAACCAGCTCATGACCCTCACCCTGCGCGACCGCTCCGCCCGGCTGCGACTGGAGCACGCCAAGGCCCGCGAGGGGGCGGGGCCCCGCCTGACGACGTTGCTGGATTCGGAGCTTGCCCCGTAACCCAACCGTTCCACCCGTTTGTCGCGCTGTGCTCGGGATGTCCCGTGATGCTCGTGAGGCATCCCACAGCGATCGTCAATCCTTCCCCACGAACCCCGGTACCCCTCCCCCGCGACGGCATGATGAGGCGGACCGTCCGCTTCCTGCCCGGCGGACCGCCGAACGCGCCCCCCACGCCCGGGAGTCCCACCCTTGTCCGCGTCGCACGAGGAAATACAGGAAACGCAGCAGACCCAAGAGACCGGGGAATCCGTACCGGCCGAGGGCCCCGGACCGGCCACGAGACCCGCGGGTGTCTCGGTCGCCCTGGTCGGCGCCGGGCCACGGGGCACCAGTGTCCTGGAACGCCTGTGCGCCTCCGCCCCGGAACTCCTGGCTCCCGGCGCCCGGCTGACGGTCCATGTGATCGACTCCGACCCGCCCGGCCCCGGCCGCGTCTGGCGCACCGCCCAGTCGCCCGAGCTGCTGATGAACACCGTGGCCTGCCAGGTGACCCTGTTCACCGACGACAGCGTGGACTGCTCGGGCCCGATCCGCCCGGGTCCGAGCCTGCACGAGTGGGCGGGCGGCAGGCTGGGCCCGGACGAGTACCCGACCCGGGCCGACTACGGCCGCTACCTGGAGTGGGTGTTCGCCGAGGTGGTACGGCAAGCGCCGCCCTCCGTACGGGTCGAGACGCACCGGGCCCGCGCGCTGCGGCTCGACGACTGCCCCGGCGACCGCCAGGCCCTCACCCTCGACGACGGCCGCACCCTGACCGGCCTGTCCGCGGTGGTCCTGGCCCAGGGGCATCTGCCGAGGACCGCCGGCCCGGATCTGCTGCGGCACGCGGCCCACGCCGCGCGGCACGGCCTGCGTCATGTCCCGCCCGCCAACCCGGCCGACGTCGACCTGTCCTCCGTCTCCCCGGACGAGCCCGTCCTGCTGCGCGGCCTCGGCCTCAACTTCTTCGACCACACGGCC
The DNA here is from genome assembly GCF_042899705.1 of Streptomyces sp. NPDC013187. Lineage (NCBI taxonomy): Bacteria > Bacillati > Actinomycetota > Actinomycetes > Kitasatosporales > Streptomycetaceae > Streptomyces > Streptomyces sp. NPDC013187. Next base: position 225,174 of record NZ_JBIBAF010000005.1, read on the forward strand.
CTGCTGACGACCGGCCGGGGCGGCCGCTTCGTACGGGACGCCGAGGGCCTGCGGTATCTGCCCTCCGGCCGTGAGCCGCGGCTCTTCGCCGGTTCCAGGCGCGGCGTCCCGTACCAGGCGCGCGGCGACAACGCGAAGGGGCCGTACGGCCGGCACGTCCCGCTCGTCCTCACCCCGGAGGTGATCGCCGGGTTCCGCAAGCGCGCGGACTCCGGGGAGGCGCCCGACTTCCTGACGGAGATATGGCCGTTGGTGGCGAAGGAGGTCGAGACGGTCTACTACGGCGCCCTGATCCGGCAGGCCGCGTCCCGCTCGGGGCGGGAGCGGGAGTTCGCCGACCGCTTCCTGGCCCTCCCGCACGGCGATCCCGTGGAGGCGCCGCTGCTGGAGGAGTTCGGGGTGCCGGACGCCGAGCGCTGGTGCTGGGAGCGGATCTCCCGCCCGTACACCGGGCGGGACTTCGGGCGTCCCGGCGAGTGGGACGACTGGCTGCTGTCGTATCTGCGCGAGGACGCCGCGCAGGCCGCTCTGGGCAATGTGCACGGCCCGTTGAAGGCGGCACTGGACGTGCTGCGCGACCTGCGCAACGAACTGCGGCTGATCGTCGACCACGGAGGTCTGGCCGGTGCCTCCCGCCGGGACCACCTGGACCGCTGGTACACCCCGCTCAACGCGTTCCTGTCCATCGGCCCGCCGCGCCGCCGCATCGAGGAACTCGCGGCGCTGGTGGAGGCGGGGGTGGTGCGGGTTCTCGGGCCGCGGTTGCGGGTGACGGACGAGGACGGGGGCTGGGTGGCACACTCCCCCGACGTGCCGGGGTCGGCCGTGCGTGTGACAACCCTCATAGAGGCCCGCCTGCCGGAACCGGACCTGCGGCACACCGCCGACGCCCTTCTGGCCGGTCTGCTGCGCAGCGGGCAGTGCCGCCCGCACACCGTCGACGGTTATGAGACAGGGGGATTGGACGTCACTCCGCGCCCCTATCGCCTGATGGATCGTCAAGGTCTTGCACACAAAAGGCGGTTCGCGCTCGGCGTGCCGACAGAAGGCGTGCACTGGGTGACCGCCGCGGGGGCCCGGCCAGGGGTGGATTCGGTCACTCTTTCGGACGCGGACGCGGTGGCGAGAGCCGTTCTACGTGCGACTGGGCCAGAGATTCGGCCCAAACAGGAGGCAAAGCAGTGGCCAAATGTTGAACTTGCAAGCATCAATTAGGCGCACCTAACGTGGGCTACTCCGCGGTATCCGTCCCCGACCGGTCTCCCCAGGCCGGCCAACCGAAGGAGTGACCCCCCACATGACCGCTCGCCTCAACGGCGCCCAGCCGTACGCGCTCGGACTGTTCCGGATCGTCATAGGCTTGCTGTTCGCCTGCCACGGCGCCGTCGCACTCTTCGGCGTCCTCGGCGGTGCGGACGGCAAGGGCGGCACCGCCGCGACCGGCGCCTGGCCCAACTGGTACGCGGCCGTGATCGAACTCGTCGGCGGCATCCTGGTGCTGCTGGGCCTCGGCACCCGCATCGCGGCGTTCATCTCGTCCGGCGCGATGGCGTACGCGTACTTCAAGGTCCACCAGCCGGAGGGCCTGTGGCCCATCGAGAACAACGGCGAGGGCGCGGCCATGTACTGCTGGGCCATGTTCCTGCTGATCTTCACCGGATCCGGCGCGTTCGGCGTGGACCGGCTGCTGGCCAAGCGCACCTCGACGCAGGAGCAGCGCTCCGCCGGACAGACCCCGGTGGCCGCCTGAGCCGCCCGGCCCTTCGGACACGACAGCGGCGCCTTCCCCTCGGGGAGGGCGCCGTTCTGTCTGCGACGACCCGCTGCCGGGCGAGACTGCCAGGCAAGAAGGACGTCATGCACAGATATGCCGACAACTCTGGACAAGCCGAGGCGAGGTGAACAGTCCGCACCGAACGTATGAGCCCCCCGTGAACCGCCCGTCACACCCCGGGCGTACGCTCTATGGCTGTCATGGCCACTCCTGCCGCTCCCCCCGCGCCATCGCGGCACGGTCTGGCCCACGGGGGAGTCACGGGGAGTCGCGGTGCTGGAGCAAGTGGGGTTGCCGATAGGCAGCCCATGGATCTACGCGGTGGTGGCCTTGTCCGTCCTGCTCGACGTGTTCCTGCCGGTGCTGCCCAGCGGCGTGCTGGTGATCACGGCGGCCACGGCGGCGGCAGCGGGCACCGCGACCGACGTGCCCGACATCCTCGCCCTGACCCTCTGCGCGGCCACCGCCTCCGTCCTCGGCGACCTGGCCGCCTACCGCCTCGCCTGGCGCGGGGGCGCCCGCCTGGACCGGGCGATCTCCCGCTCCCGGCGGCTGACCACCGCCCAGGAACGTCTCGGCGCGGCGCTCGCCCGGGGCGGCGGCGCCCTCGTCGTCGTCGCCCGCTTCGCCCCCGCGGGCCGCTCCGTGGTCTCCCTCGGCGCGGGCGCCGCCCACCGCCGCGCCCGTGACTTCCTGCCCTGGTCGGCCCTGGCCGGCTTCACCTGGGCCGTGTACAGCGTCGCCCTCGGCTGGTTCGGCGCCCACTGGCTGGGCGCGACCTGGCTGGCGACGGCGGTGTCGGTGGGCGCGCTGTTCGCCGCCGGGGCAGGAGCGGCGTATCTGATGCGGCGAGAGCCGCGGACGTCGTAGTCCGGGCTCCGGCTCACCCCACCCCCGACCATCACGACCTGGAAGCGGCTGAGACATTGACGACGACGGCGTCGCGGGAAGCCTCCCGAACGGAACGGATCACCTCCGCCGCCAGACGGCACCCACGGGCGATGCTGTGGGCCGCGGCAGGCGTGATCACTCTCGGGTTCCTCGTCGCCCTCCAGATCACCGCGTACCACCTCGGCATACCGGGGCCGATCACCACCCAGGCACGCGAGGTGATCTACGCACCCAAGTCCGGATTCCTGCTGTACGCCAGCCTCGCGCTGACGATGGTGGTGCTCACCTGGCGGCAACGGCTCGTCGCCCTCGGCACCGCGATCGGCATCGACCTGGTGTTCCTGCTGGTCCGCTGGACGATCGGCGCCTATCCCGACGAAGGCCACCCGTTCGGCAACGGCGCGCTGTGGGTGATCCTGGGCATCGGGGTCATCGCCCTCACCCGTCGCACCGGCCCGGAACGCGTCCTGATGCTGAAGGGCGTGGGGCTCGGCCTGCTGCTGGTGACCGGTCGCAAGACCGGGGACACCTGGCTGCTGATCACGTCGAAGACCCGACCGCTCGTACTCGACCCGTACATCGCCATGGCCGATCACGCGCTGGGCAACCCGTCGTGGCTGGCGGGCCGGCTCCTCAGGGCGAGCGGCCCGGTCGGCGAGCACGCCCTCGACTACGTCTACGCCCAGCTCGCGGTGGCCGCCGTGTGTGTGGCGCTGTACCAGCTGCGCAACGTGGCGGCCGAGCGGCGCTTCCCACGCCACCACCTGGTACGCACCTTCCTGCTGATCGGCGTGCTCGGGCCGGCCGTCTACATGATCTACCCCGTGGTCGGGCCGATGTTCGCCTACGGCCCCGAGGGCGGGCACTGGGCTGCGGCCGACCTGTGGCCGGACACGCTGCCGCCGATCACCACCCCGTACGCGATGCCGTTCGACGGGATCACCCCGCGCAACTGCATGCCCAGCCTGCACACGGCGTGGGCCACCACGATCTTCATCCACTCCCGCACGGGACCGCGCGCCTTGCGTCTCGCCGGCACGTTCTGGCTGATCGCCACCCTCGCCGCGACGCTGGGATTCGGCTGGCACTACGGCGTGGACCTCATCGCCGGCGTGGTGTTCGCGTACACGGTCGAGGCGGCGCTGCGCACATACGACCGCGGCTGGGACCGGGCCGGTCTCCGGCTGGTCGGCTACGGCACGGTCGTCTTCGCGGTGCTGCTCGCGTCCTACCGCTTCCTGCCGCTGGAGATGGCCGCGTACCCGTGGCTCTTCGCGCCTCTGCTCCTGCTGGCGATGGCCTCGGTGGTCTACGGCTACCGGCGGACCATCAGGCTGTGGGAGGCGACGTCCATCCCCGCGCCGCGCTCCGAGCCCCAGCCGGAACCGGCGGTCTGAGGCGCCGGGGCCGACGGCCTCGCCTTCCGCGCCCTGGGCCTGCCGGCTCGCCTTCCACACCACGGCCCCGCCGGCTCGCCCTCCGCGCCCGGGCCCGGCTAGCTCGCCTTCCGGGCCGCGGCCCCGCGGACTTCCAGACCGTCCAGCAACTCGGCCGTGGCCTGCGCGACGGCCTCCACGGCGCGGTCGAACACCTCCTGGTTGTGAGCGGCGGGGGCGCGGAATCCCGAAACCTTCCGCACGTACTGCAGGGCGGCAGCGCGCACATCCGCCTCGGTGGCCTCTTCGGGCATCGCGGGCGGGCGCAGCGTCTTGATACTCCGGCACATGCCCCCAGTCTCACCCTTTCGGCCCTCGTACGACAGCGATGCCTGCCATGATCGCTCCGAGGCGGCCACCATTCCGGGGCCGACCGACGAGAGGAACTCCTCGTGACGAACGAACTCACCGTGGCCGTTCTGGGCCCCGGCGGCGTGGGCGGTCTGCTCGCCGCCCTGCTCTCCCGCACCGGCCACCGTGTGATCTGCCTGTCCGGCGAGAAGACCGCCGAGACCCTGCGCACCGACGGCATCCGAGTGCGCAGCGCCCGCTTCGGCGACTTCACGGCCCATGTCGAGGCGGACACCGAGCTGCGTGAGCCGGTCGACGCGTGCCTGGTCACCGTCAAGCACACGGCCCTCGACGCCGCCCTGGCCCGGGTCCCCGCGCCGGTGCTGTCCGACGGCCTCCTCGTGCCGTTCCTGAACGGCGTCGAACACCCGGCGGCCCTGCGCGCCCGCTACCGGCCCGACCGGGTGGCTCCCGCCGTGATCCGCGTCGAGTCGACCCGTGTCGCTCCGGGCGACATCGAACACGGCAGCCCCTTCGCGGAGATCGACCTCACCGGCACGGCCGTGCCCCGGGCCCGCCTCGACGCCCTGGCCGAGGCTTTCACCGCGGCCGGTCCGGACACCCGCGTCCTGGAGGACGAGACGGCTGCCCTGTGGGCGAAGATGTCGTTCCTGGCGCCGTTCGCCCTGCTCACCACGCGCTACGGCCTCCCCATGGGCGAGGTCCGCACCCGCCACCGCGACGAGCTGACCGCCCTGGTCGAGGAGACGGCCGCGATCAGCCGCGCGTGCGGCGGCCCGGCGGACCCGGCCCGGGCGCTCGCCCGGTACGACACCTTCCCGGCGTCCATGAAGTCCTCGATGCAGCGCGACGCCGAGGCCGGCCGGCCCCTGGAACTGGACGCCATCGGCGGCGCGTTGCTGCGCGCGGCCGAGCGGCACGGGATTCCGGCTCCGGTGGCGGCCCGGGTGGTGGGTGAGCTGCGCCCGTTCGCATGAACCCCAGGAAGGAACTCGCCTGCCAAATTCGAACAGGCGTATCATTGGGTCGTGGCTGCGACCTATGACTTTCCGAGTGACCTCCTGGCCGGCCAGGAGGAACTCCATCAGGTCCGGGCCGAGCTGTCGGCCCTGCTGAAGCGGCTCCCGTGGTCGGTGGAGCCACTGGACGGCTTCAGCGACGACAACGGCTGGCGCAAGGTGGAACGGCCCGCCTCCCCCGGCTGGAGCGCGGACGAACAGGCCGAGGTGGAGAAGCTCCGGCAGCGGGAACACGAACTCGCCGTGTTCGTCAGCACCCACCGCTACTGGTCCGAACTCGCGGGTTCCGAGCGGGTGGCGGCCCGCTCGGAGCTGAAGCACGCGCATGAGGCTCCGCCGGAGGAGACCGGCGGAGCCTCATGACGGGGCCGGGCTGTCAGCTCAGCCCTTGCCCCCGCTCCAGGACTCGCCCCCGCTCCACAACTTGCTCCAGCTCCAGCTCTAGCTCTTGCTCTCGCTCTCGCTCTTGCCCAGGAGCTTGTTCATTTCGCCGATCTCGGCTCGCTGAGCGGTGACGATGTCGTCGGCCATGCGCTTGGCGTGGCCGTAGCGGCCCTTGCTCTGCTCGGTCCGGGCCATCTCCACGGCCCCCTCGTGGTGCTCGACCATCAGCGTCAGGAACTGCACGTCGAAGGCCTTGCCGGTCAGCCTCTCCAGCGCGGCCATGTCCTCTGCGCCCATCATGCCGGGCATACCGGAGTGGCCCGCCCCGGAGTGGTCCATGCCGCCGCCGGAGGCCGCGGGGACGTCCTCGCCCCAGGTCTTCAGCCAGCCGGTCATGGTCCGGATCTCCGGATCCTGCGCCTTCTCGATCCGGCCCGCGAGGTCCTTGACCGTGTCCGAGGAGGCCCGGTCGCCGGCCAGCCGCGCCATCTCCAGCGCCTGCCGGTGATGCGGGATCATGCCCTGCGCGAAGGCGACGTCCTGGGCGTTGTGGGCACCGGCGGACGACGGGGCCCCCGTGGGGCTGTGGCTCCCGGCGTCACCGTGACCGGCGGCCGCACGGTCGGCACCGTCACCGCCACAGGCTGCGAGGACGACGGCCGCGGCGCCCGCCGCCACCACGAGGGCGGTACGGCGCGTCAGGGTACGAATGCTGTTGCTCATGCGTGAACTCCTGCTTCTGCGAGGAACTGAGGATCGCGGACACGACGGAGGCATCACGCCGCCACCGGTCGGTACCGGCCGGCGTGACGCGTGGTGTCTAGATCCGCAGAAGCTGAAGCTCGGAGAGGGAAGGCGGGGCCCTGGCACCCTCCTTGTCCACGACGGCATACGCCCGAACGGCGCTCTCCCCCACGCCCGCGGGGACCGGGTCCGGGACGAGCGGAGGCAGCACCGGCCCACCGCCCACCGCACCCGAGGCACAGGTCGCGTCGGCGTGCTGGACGTGCCCGTCGCCGCAGTGCCCGCAGGGCATGACCTGGGACCGGGCCTCATGGGTCACGAACACATGACTCCGGGGCACGGCCGCCTGCGAGGCGTGCGCCCGCTCCCCGTGCCCCTGCCGGGGCAGACCACCACCGGGCGCCAGCCCGTGCATCCCCAGCAACCCCACCAACAGCCCCAGCACACACAGCACATGCCACCGCCGCTCGACGGTTCGCCGCACACGCTGCCCGGGGATGTTCACGCGCTCATCGTAGAGAGGGCCCGGAGCCGCCACCGAGCCGGGGCGGACGCGCGTACGGCTCGACTGCGGCTGTACGACCGCCCGTACCCCCATCAGGTGAACTCGTTCAGCCTTCTACAACCACGTACCTCCCCCGGCATGTCGTACGTACGACACGAATGATCCCGAGGGGGACCCATGAGCCAGCAGTACCCGCAGCAGCCGACCCAGCCCCACCCGCCGCAGCCCGGTCACGCCCCGGCGCCCCAGCCGCCGAAGAAGCGCGGCGTGGGCAAGATCGCGGGCCTCGGTTGCGCGGGCATCCTCGCCCTCTTCGTCATCGCCGCCGTCGCCACGGGCGGCGGAGGCGACGACAGCGGCGACACCTCGAACAAGGACAAGGCCGTCACCGCCGACGGCAAGCCCGGGGGCGACAGCGCCAAGAAGGCCGGGGCGGCTGAGGAGAAGCCCCAGGCCGAGCAGTTCAGGGATTGTGTCGCCGAGAACGGCACGGACACGGAGAAGGCCGCGGTCGAACACGTCACGAAGGTGACCGGCGCGGACAAGCGCAACGACATCCTCGACGCCGCGGAGGTCTTCACGGACTTCAGCGGCGGCCTGATGGGCCCCCACCAGGGCGAGGGCAAACTCATCGCCTCAGCGTTCACCTCCTGCTACGAGTCGGAGAACGGCCTCGTCACGGTGTACGACAAGGACGGCGAACTCCTCGCCAACGCGAACTACTGATCCCCGCCGCCGGGGCGTGGCACGGGAAAGGCCCCCCGGGGACATCCCTGGAGGGCCTTTGCCGGGAAACTCGGCGTGGTGGGCGCGGACGGTTTCGAACCGCCGACATCCTGCTTGTAAGGCAGGCGCTCTACCCCTGAGCTACGCACCCGTGTCCCGGGGCACGCCCAGGACGAGTCGACAGCCTACATTGCCCGGGGCACGGTCCCGCAAACCCGTATCGCGGCGCCGCGGCGGGTCCCGCGCCTGGGGCTGGCCCCACCCCGGGTCCGGGTGTGGGCCGGATCCCCCTGCCGGCCCCCGATCCATACGGTCGTAGAGCGCCCCGAGGCGCCCGTCGTCCGTCCAGGGGGAGATCGTCATGACCGCACACACCGCCGTCGCCCGTGCCACCGTCCTCGCCGGTGCCGTCGTCGTGCTCGTCGCCGGGCTCAGCGCCTGCGGGGCGTCCGCCGGGGACGACACGGACCCCGACCACCGGTCCTTCGGCCTCCAGGGCCGCACCCTCACCGTCGACTCCGACGACTCGGCCCTGGAGATCGTCGCCGCCGAGGGCAACCCGGCGGGCGAGATCGAGGTCACCCGCTGGTTCCAGGGCAAGGTCGCCGTCGGCACGGCCCCCGAGGCCACCTGGTCCCTGCGGGACGACCGGCTGGTCCTGCGGCTGAAGTGTTCCGGCATGGTCGTCGACTGCTCCGCCGAACACCGCATCGAGGTACCCCGCGGCGTCACCGTCAAGGTCCGGGTCGGCGACGGCAGCGTGCGGGCCCGCGGCTTCCACGACCCCCTGGACATCCGCACCGGCGACGGCTCCGTCCACGTCTCGGACACCACCGGCCCCGTCGAGCTGCGCACCGGCGACGGGTCGATCCGGGTCAGCGACACCACCGGTCCCCTGGGGATGCGCACCGGCGACGGATCCATCCGGGCGGATGTCTCCTCCCGTGACGTGCGCACCCACACCGGCGACGGTTCGGCCCGCCTCGAACTCGGCGTCGTACCGGACCGCGTGGAGTCCCGGAGCGGCGACGGCTCCGTGACCATCACGGTGCCCCGGGCCGCCTACCGGGTGACCACCGAGACCGGCGACGGCGGCGTCGATGTGTCCGTGCCCCGGGACGAGAGCAGCGCCCATGTGGTGTCCGCCCGGACCGGCGACGGCAAAGTGACGGTCCGAACAGCGAACTGACCGGCCCGTGTGTTCGTCCCTAACCGGTGGGAGAATGACACCGGGCAGGGCGGACCACGGCACGGGAGAGGGATGTGACGGCGACACCAGGACAGCCGGACTCGCCGTCGGTGCCGCGCGCACACCGCCCGCGTCGCCCCGCCCCCCGTACGCCGGGACGCCCGCGTCGCCCCGCTTCCCGTACGCCGGTGCGCCCGCTCCGGGACGCGCTCACCCTGATGGCGTTGCCGCTGGTGGCCGCGCTGGCGCTGCCCGCCGCCTTCGCGGGCGGGGGCACCCGGCGCTGGTTCGGCGGGCGGGCCGAGAACCAGCGGGCCGAGGCCCAGGCGGCGAAGGACGCCGCCGCCGCCGCGTTCTACGAGCTCGACACCGCCCAGCGCGACCTGCGCATCTCGATCGAGACGATCACCGCCGTCGACGACTCGCCCGCCGCCCGCCGCGCCGTGGCCGACTTCGACGCCCTCGGCCACCGCATCGACGAGGTCAGCCACCGCTACATCGACGCCGTCGACGCCCACGACCTCGACCGCGACGATCTGGAGGCGTCCGCCGCCTCCCGCGCCCGGGCCGAGCTGACCGCCGCCAAGGAGGAACTCGGCCGGGTCAAACAGGAGCTGGACCGCTTCACCGACGGCCTCGGGCCCCTCCTCGGCAAGGCCGAGACCCAGCTGGCGCGTCTCGCCCCCGCGGTCGAACGCGCCCGCCAGGCCCTGCTCGCCGCTTCCGAGGCCCTCGACTCGGTGCGCGCCTCCGGGCTCAGGGCGGACGACCTCGCCGCCCGGCTCGCCGCCCTCTCGCCCGAGCTGACCAAGCTCAACCAGGGCGCCGGACAGCACGGCGTCCCGCAGACCCTGGAGCGGGCCGCGCGGGTCACGCGTGAGGCCGAGGCGGTCCGCGTGGAGGCCGAGCGGCTGCCGGACCGGGCCGCCGAGATCGACCACCGCCTCGTTTCCCTGCGCACCCGCGCCCAGGCCCTCACCACCCGCTCCGAGCAGGTCGAACCGACCCTGAGCGAACTGCGCCGCCGCTTCACCGCGGCCTGCTGGCAGGACCTGCAGCACGTCCCCGACGCCGCCGCCGAGAACGTCCGCCGGGCCGAGACCAGACTGGCCGAGGCACGCACCGCCCGGGGCGAACAGCGCTGGGCCGACGCGACGGCCCTGCTGTCGACCGCACGCGCCCTGCTGAACAGCACCGACGAGGCCGTCTCCGCCGCGGGCGACCGGCTGCACCGCCTGAACGCCGTGCAGAAGGACCCCCAGCAGGAGATCGACCGCACCCGTTTCGCCATCCGCGACGCCCAGCGCCTCGCCATGGCCGGCCGCAACACCCCCGACCCGCGCCACGCCCGCCCCCTGGACGACGCCGTGGCCCGCCTGGACCGTGCCGTCGCCGGTCTCGAGGGCCGCCATCCCGACTACTGGCACTTCCTCACGGAGACGGAAGCGGTCCGCCGGGCCGTGGCCCACGTGGTCTCCGAGATCCGCGAGGAGCGAGGGGCCGGACACTGAGCCCGGCCCCGGCCCGTGCTCAGGTGCGGTAGGCGTAGTAGTACGCGCTCGGGTACGACGCGACGAGGCTCGCCACCGACCTGCGGAGGGTGTTGTTGGAGTGGTAGGTCACGTACGGCACACCGCCGCTCTTGTACGTGACGATCATCGTGTGGTCCTTGGACCCGTCCCGGTCGAAGTCCATCTGGAGGACGTCACCGACCTCGAGCTGGAAGACGTTGGCGAGCGGCTGGGTCCGCTTGGAGTTCTGGGCGAACCAGGACCACTCGTTGACGCCGACGAAGGAGTCCGACTGGATGTCGGCGTTGCCGAACCACTTGGTGTAGTCGTACACGTAGCCGGGGGCGTGCTTCCAGCCGCCCGCCTTCAGGGACTGGCTGACGAAGTTGGTGCAGTCGCCGCCCGCGCCGTGACCGCCGAAGTCCGGGTAGTCCTTGTTGTAGACGTTCCAGTACTTCTCGGCGTAGGCCGCCATGGCCTTGTAGTCGTACGTCGTGCCCGTCTTCGGGGCGGCGGCCGGGTTGCGGGTGGTCGCCGCGCGCGGGGCGTTCGGCGTGGTGTTGTCGGCGGCGGTGGTCGCCTTGACCGGGGCCGGCTTGGAGAGCGTGTTCACCGCGAGACCGCCCTCGTCGGTGTCGCGGATGCCGGTCAGCCGCCAGTCGCCGTGCCGGTCGGCCTTGAAGGTCAGCTCGTGCCGGGCCTGGAATCCGGTGGTCTTCGGCGCGTCGCCACGGGCCCCGGCGTAGGTCAGGGTCGTGGTCTCGGTGACGTCCGCCTTGGCCGTACGGCCCGTCACCCGCGTGGCGTTCAGGGTGACGGTGGTGCTGGCCTTGCCGTACGTCTCGCCGGCCTTCGCCAGCCTCTCCTTGCGCTGCCCCAGCTCGGACAGCGTGGCGTCCTCGGTGCGTGCCGTGCCCGAGGACAGCGCGACATCGCCGGAGAAGCCGTCGGTCAGCGGCTTGTCGGCGCCTGCCCGCCCGCCGTCGACCAGGGCGTTGGTGCGGTCGGTGAAGACCGCGTCGGCCAGCCGCTGGAAGGTGGCCTTGGTCCGCGCGTCCACCGTCGGATCGTCGCTGACCGCCGCGCCCGCGCTCCAGTTGGGCAGCAGAGCGACTCCCGCGACGACCGAGGTCGCCGCGGCCCCGAGTATCGTGACGCGACGGCGCGTCCCGCTCAGTTTCCTTGATTTCACTGGTGTTTCCCCTCTTGCCCCGGCCGAAGGGTGACCGGGGTAGGAGATCTTTGCACGAAGCGTGCGGCCCCTGTGAAGGGTGTTGCGCCTGTTACTTTCGGGCCTGATCACTTCACGACCGTCGACCAGTCGGGCGACTGCGCCGGGTCCAGGCCGCGCAGGCGTTGCAGGGTCCCGGGCTTCTGCACGTCGAGCCAGTCGGCCAGTTCCCTGAAGGACACGCATTTGACGTCCTTCTTGGTGCACATTTCCTTGATCACCCGGTCGACGGCCCGCATGTAGATGCCGCCGTTCCAGTCCTCGAAGTGGTTTCCGATGAACAGCGGGGCACGGCTGCCGTAGTACACGCGGTTGAAGCCGGACATGTAGGAGGCGACGGTCTCCTCCTCCCACTCGGGGTACTTCGCCGGGTCTCCCTCGGTCTCGCCCTCGGACTGGTTGTAGAGGAAGTTGAAGTCCATCGACAGGCCCTGGTACTTGCCGCCCTCGTACGGGAGCATCTGCAGCGGGAAGTCCCAGATGCCGTTCTTCTTGGCGGGCCATATCTGGAAGTCGCCCGCGGAACTGGCGTCGTAACGCCACTTGTAGTCCTTGGCGGCCGTCAGCAGGTTCTTCTGGCCCTCCAGGCAGGGCGCGCGGCCTCCCGTGACCTCCTTCCTGATGTCGAACGGCAGGGGATCGACGTCCTGGAAGCCGGTGTTGGTCTTCCACTTCTCGGTGAAGTCGTAGAACTGGTCGATCTCGCTCTTCCACTCCGCGACGCTCCAGTCACCGCCGCCCTTCTTGCCGCAGAAGTGGCCGTTGAAGTGGGTGCCGATCTCGTTCCCGTCCTGCCATGCCTTGCCGAGTTGCTCCAGTGTGGTGCGGATGTGTTCGTCGGTGGCGAAGCTGATCGCCGCCGACCCCTTGGCGTGCTGGGGCGGGGCGTAGAGGTTCTTCTTGCTCTTGGGCAGGAGGTAGATGCCCGTGAGGAAGAAGGTCATGTGGGCGTCGTACTCCTCGGCCAGCTCCCGGTAGTGCGAGAAGAGCCCGTCGTCGCCCTGCAGCGCGCCGTCCCAGGAGAAGACGACGAACTGGGGCGGCTTCTGCCCCGGCTTGAGCGGCACCGGCTTCAACTGGCCTTTCGGGGGGCCGGTGTAGGAGGTGGAACCGTCCCCGAGGACCTTCGTCCTGCCGTCCCACCCGGGCTCCTGGTCCGGCTTCGGGGAGACCCCCTTGCGAGCTCCGGAGGAGGCGGTCGGGGTGGTGGTGTCCGAGCGGGTCAGCACCACGTAGCCCGCCACCAGGGACGCGACGACGAGGAGGGCCGCCAGGGCCAGCACCCCCGGGGGCACGGCGCGACGGGGTGCGCGAGGTCGGCGGCGGCGGCCGGACGGCGATTTCATGCGCGGCTCATTCTGCGAGGGGGGTGGGGGGACGGAACGGGGGCGGGCTCGGGGATCAGCCGATACCGCGGGCACCGGACCAGATGCGGTACGGGACGCTGTCGCCGGGAGAGCCCGCGATCCCGTCCAGCGGCAGGGGTTCGAGGCTCTTGGTGAGGTCGATGCGGTAGGCCACCACGGCCGTCGACACGGAATTGGCCGTGCCGACGTACCAGGCGGCCGTGTCGTTCTGCGTGGTGCCGGCCTTCCCGGCCACCCCGGCGGTCGTGGCCGCTCCCGGGTGGGCGGTGCGGAAGCCGTCCGCGAGGGCGGACTGGACGGCCTCGGCCACGCTCGCCTTCACGGCACGGCGGGCCGCCGGCTTCGTCAGCGCGACCTTGGAGCCGTTGCGGGTGATCCGGGCCACCGAGTACGGCTCGACGTGTTTGCCGGCGGCGGCGAACGTGGCGTATCCGCTGGCCATGCGGATCGCGCTGGGCGTGGCACTGCCCAGGGACAGGGCGGGCACCTGCGGGCCGAAGCTGGAGGAGAGCAGGCCCGCCCGCTGGGCGGTGTCCCGCACCTTGTCCAGGCCGGTGTCCATGCCGAGCTGCATGAACGGCGTGTTCACCGACAGGGCGAGCGCCCGGCCCAGGCCGATCCGCCCGTAGGACTTCCCGCCGTCGTTGCGGGAGGTGACCTGCTTGCCGCCACGGTCCCAGTAGGGGCCCTCGGGTGTCCGCACGGCGATGCCGTCGTCCCCGTCGTACAGCGTCTGCGGGGTGACCTCGGTCGCGGCACCGTCACGGGTCCGGTGCACGCCGTGTTCCAGGGCCGCGGCGTAGACGAACGGCAGGAAGGCCGAACCGGCGGGCACGGTGGTCGCGTTCGACTCGTTGTAGCCCTGCTCACGGTGGTCGGGGCCGCCGTGGACGGCGAGGATGCGCCCGTCGGCGGCCACCGAGGAGGCGCCGAAGTGCAGGGCCTTGGCCTTGGCCGGGTCGTCCTTGCGCGCCCGCTTGCGGGCCTTGTCCACGGCGTCGGTGAGGGCGGTCTCCTGCTTGCGGTCGAAGGTCGTGTAGATCTGGTAGCCGCCCAGGTCGAACTCCCTGGCCGTCAGGTGCGCCGCCTTCTTCGCGTACTGGGCGGCCAGTTCCACGAGGTAGTCGCTCTGCTTGCCGGTGTCGTAACCGGGCGCCCGCTTCAGCGGCTCGGGGAACGCCTTGTACCGGGCGCGCTCGGACTTCGACAGGGCGCCGGTGTCGACCATGCGGTCGAGGATCCAGGACCAGCGCTCCACCGCCCGGGCGTGGTTGGCCTGGCTCAGGGCCGGGTCGTAGAGCCCGGCGCCCTTGAGGAGGGAGGCGAGGAAGGCGGCCTCGCCGGCGTCGAGTTCGCCGACGTCCTTGCCGTAGTAGGCCTGGGCGGCGCGCTGGATGCCGTAGGTGCCGCGGCCGAACCAGCTCGTGTTGAGGTAGCCCTCGAGGATGTCGTCCTTGCTCATCTCGTTGTCGAGCTTGAGGGCGAGCATCGCCTCGGTGAACTTGCGGCCAACGGACCGGTCCTGGTTGAGGTAGACGTTCTTCACGTACTGCTGGGTGATGGTGGAGCCGCCCTGGGTCTCCCCCTGGCCGACGGTGCGCCACAGGGCGCGGCCGAGGCCACTGAGGGATATGCCGGGGTCGCTGTAGAAGCTCGCGTTCTCCGCCGCCAGCACCGCGCCGCGGACGTCCTCGGGTATGTCCTGCAAGGGCATCGCCTGCCGCCGCACCCAGCCGGTGCGGGCCATCGGTGTCCCGTCGGACCAGAAGTAGACGTTGTCCTGCTGGGTGGCGTAGGAGTTGAGGTTCTCCGGGATGTCGGTGGCGGCGTAGGCGGAGCCCAGCAGGACGACGCTCAGGCCGGTGAACGTCAGCACGGCACCGAGCCACTGCCGCCAGGAGGGCGCCCAGCGCCGCCAGCCGGTGCGGTCGGCGTGCGGGTAACGGGGCCGCAGGCGGCGGGCTTCGGACGCGACGCGGGCGGCGAGTCGCGCGGGCCCCGGGGCCGCGGCGGACATCCGGGACAGGGGGGAGGACCGGGGGGCCCTGCGCCGACGGGGCGACCGGCCGGGACCGCTCCCGTCCGCGGCCCTGCCGGAGGACGCGTTCGCCTTGTCGGTCGCGGCCACCTCGACGACGCGCAACAGCACGGTCTCGTCCGCGTTCCCGGCATCGGAGACCTTCAACTGCATGGTCTCGTCCGCGTTCATGGCATCGGGGACCTTCAACTGCATGGTCTCGTCCGATTCCCGCCCAGCCTTGGACACGGCTGTCTCCCTCCCGCTCACCATGGTGCTCGCGCGGAAGGGCGTGACCGCCGTGGTGAGCGGCAGCGAGCCCTTGCGTTCCCCCGCTTTTTACGGCTCCTCGCGACGTTCGAAAGTTATCAGCGGCCTTTACAGGTCCTCCACACCGGTACGGCAACAGTGATCAAAGCGATCCCGGAAGCACGTCACTTCCGTCGGCGCGGATTAACCTGTCCCCATGCCTCGCTACGAGTACCGCTGCCGGACCTGCGGCGACACGTTCGAACTCAGCCGTCCCATGGCCGAGTCCTCCGACCCAGCGGCCTGCCCGTCCGGTCACGACGACACGGTGAAGCTCCTCTCCACGGTCGCGGTCGGCGGCTCTGCCGCCGCCCCGGCACCGGCGCCCCGCGCGGGCGGCGGCGGTGGGGGCGGCTGCTGCGGAGGCGGTTGCTGCGGCTGACGCGTCTCCTCAGGAGTCCTTCAGCTTCGGTTTCCTAGCGTGGTGGCATGACAGCCATCGCAGCGGACGCCGGGCCGCAGTGGGTGAACGACCTGATGGACGCGCTGGGCGCGCCGGGTGCCGGTCTCGCCATCGCCCTGGAGAACCTGTTCCCGCCGCTGCCCAGCGAGGTGATCCTGCCGCTGGCCGGGTTCGCCGCGAGCAGCGGCCGGATGAGCCTGCTCGCCGTCCTGCTGTGGACGACGGCCGGCTCGGTGATCGGCGCGCTCGCGCTGTACGGGGTCGGCGCGCTGCTCGGCCGTGACCGGACGGTGGCGATCGCGGCCCGGCTGCCGCTGGTGAAGGTCGCGGACATCGAGAAGACCGAGGCGTGGTTCCTCAAGCACGGCACCAAGGCCGTGTTCTTCGGCCGGATGATCCCGATCTTCCGCAGCCTGATCTCCGTACCGGCGGGCGTCGAGCGCATGCGCCTGCCGGTGTTCCTGGGTCTGACCACCCTGGGGAGCGCCATCTGGAACACGGCGTTCGTGCTCGCGGGCTACTTCCTCGGCGCGAACTGGCACCAGGTCTCGGACATCGTCTCCGCCTACTCGAAGGTGGTCCTGGCCGTAGCGGTGGTGGCAGTGGCGGTGTTCATCGGAGTACGTCTGCTACGACGTCGT
Organism: Streptomyces sp. NPDC013187; assembly: GCF_042899705.1. Taxonomy (NCBI): domain Bacteria; kingdom Bacillati; phylum Actinomycetota; class Actinomycetes; order Kitasatosporales; family Streptomycetaceae; genus Streptomyces; species Streptomyces sp. NPDC013187. The sequence continues at coordinate 241,633 of NZ_JBIBAF010000005.1, forward strand.
GAAGGGGCGCGGGGAACTGCGCGAACGGCCACGACGGCGCCGCACCCGCACGACGACCACCCCACCCGAACGCTCAGGCGCCCCTCACTGCCCCGAGAAACTCCCTCAGGATCCGCTCCCCGGCCAGAACGCCCCGCTCGGGAAGCGCCCTGATACCGGGTGCCGTGAAGCCCGTGTCGGCCAACTCCCCGTGCCCCGGCCGCCACCCCCGGTCCGCCGCGAGGAGCAGGTCCGCGTCGAGCAGGGAATCACCCGCGGCGAGCGTGAGATCGGCCCCGGTCCGCCGGGCCACCTCGCGCATCGCCGCGCTCTTCGTGAGCGGCTTGGGAACGGCGTAGATCTTGCGGCCCTGGAGGGACACGGTCCAGCCGCGGTTCTCCGCCCACACGGCGAGTTCCTTCACCCAGTCCTCGTCGAGCAACTCGCGCTCCACGACCAGGTAGGCGAAGAGGTCGTCGGCGACGCGGTGCTTGCGCACCCATACGGGGTCGGCGGCCCTCAGCAGGTGCTCCTGCACCTCGGCCAGCGGCGCGCACTGGTCGGCCAGCCGCGCGGTGACCTGCGCGTGCCAGTCGGGGTCGGACACGCCGTCCACCAGCAGATGGCCGCCGTTCGCGCAGATCGCGTACGTGGGCGCGGGACCCGGCAGGTTGATGCGCTGGTACTGCTTGCGCGTCCGGGTGGTCGTCGGCACGAACACGGCCGCGTCGCCCAGGTCGGTGAGGAGCCGGGCGGCCGTCTCCGTCATGTACGACAGCGGCTTGCTCTCGTGCACCTCCACACACAGCAGCCGGGGAGCCCGCGCGTCCGGCATGGTCAGGGCCAGGGCCGCGGCGGAGTAGATCAGGGTGCGGTCGAGGTCGCTGGCGACGATTGCGGGCATCAGAGGGCCACCGCCTTGCCGTCGGCGCCGGTCGCGCCCCGGGTGTACTGGGGGTGGATCAGGCCGACGCAGGTGTAGGGCAGTCCGTCGACCTCCTCGACGGGCACGCCCCGTTGCTCGGCCAGCAGACGCACGTGGTCGAGGTCGCTGCCCGCCCCGGCGCGCGCCAGGACCTTCCAGGGCACGCGGCGCAGCATGACCCGGGTGGTCTCGCCGACGCCCGGCTTGACGAGGTTCACGTCGTGGATGCCGTACTCCTCGCTGATGCGCTCGACGGCTGCCCAGCCCTCCCAGGTGGGCGAGCGGTCGGCCGCGAGCAGTTCCTTGGCCTGGGCGCCGGCCGCGTCGGCCACTTCGGGGAAGCGCGCGGACACGGCGTCCAGGAAGGCCACCGAGACGTCGGTGGCGGCGAGTTCGCGGTAGAACTTCGCGCCGTGGAAGTCGTGCGGGCCGACGAGGTCCGCGCGCAGCACGGTCCGCGAGATCAGGCCGGAGACGGTGGAGTTGAGGCAGGCGGAGGGGATGAGGAAGTCCTCGCGGGTGCCGTAGGTGCGCACGCAGGAGCCCGGGTCGGCCAGGACCGCGATCTCGGGGCTGAAGCCGGTGATGCCGTCGGACTTCTCGAACTCCTCCAGGGCCTGGGCGAGTTCGCGGGTGATGGCGCCCTTGCCGGTCCAGCCGTCGACGAAGACGACGTCCCGGGGGTCGTGGTGCCGGGCGAGCCAGCGCAGGGCGTTGGCGTCGATGCCCCGGCCGCGGACGATCGACACGGCGTAGTGCGGCAGGTCCAAGCCGTGCCGGTGCTGGGCCCAGCGGCGCATGAGGATGCCGACGGGTGTCCCGGCACGGGCCAGGGAGACCAGTACGGGACGCGGGGACCGCTCCGCGAGGACCGTCTCGGTGACGACGCCGACCGCCTGGGCGATACGGGCCGCCGACTCCTCCAGCGCGGCGTGGAACAGCTCCTGGTACTGCTCGCTGGGCTGGTACTCCACGGGCAGCGACTCCGCATAGTGCGCGCCGCCGCTTTGGATCGCCTCCTCGCGCTCCTCGGTCGGCGCCTCCAGCGTCACGTCCGAGAGGTCCTGGAGCAGCCAGCCGACCTCCTCGGGCGCGTACGAGGAGAAGTCGGGGCCGCGGAGGGGCTCGGGCAGCATGCGGGGCCTTTCAGGGGCGTACGACGGTACGACGGCGAGGAGGACCTCGGGGGTGTGCGCGGCGAGCCGGGCCAGCAGGCCGTCGGGCGCGTGCAGGGCGGGGGTGTCCGCGGCCGAGTCGACCACCACGACGACGGCGTCGAATCCGGCGCCGGCCACGTTGTAGGCGTACCGCTCGCCGGGTCCGTCGGCGGGGTCGTCGTGGGCGGGGAAGGCGAGGCGGGTGCGTATCGCGTAGCCGGGGTCGTCGACGGCGAGGACGGGTGAGCGGGTGGTGGTCGAGTAACGGACCTCGAGGTCGGTGTCGCGCTCCAGCTCGCGGGCCAGCCTCAGCGGCGCGTACATCAGCTCCTCGAAGCCGAGGACGTGCACGCGGCGGGCGTCGTGAGGCAGAGCGTGCGCCAGGCGGCGGGCCATCGCCGGCAGGGCGTCCTCCAGGCGCTCTCGATGGGCGGGGGTGAAGCCGTGGCGTCCGCCGTCCGGCAGGTCGTGGGGCCAGTGCAGGTCGATGCGGGTGACGTGGGGGTCGGTGCGGTCGTCGTCCGGGTGCGGGCCGGTGGGGGTCGTTCGCGCAGTTCCCCGCGCCCCTGAGGGGTCGGCCTCCTGGTCGGCTCCGACGGCAACGCCGCTGTCGGGGGGCGCGGGGAACTGCGCGACCAGCCCCGACGGCGCCGCACCCGCCGACGAACCCCCCGCCGCACTCCCGGTCGCACTCTCCGACTCGTACCGCGCCACCAGCTCCTGCCCCTTCTCCAGCACCCCCTCGGGCAGCCGAACGGTCCCAGAAGCCGCTGCCACCAGATCGACCCGCGCTCCGATCTCGCGGGCGAACTCCTCCAGCCGACCGGTGTCCGCCGCCGACCGCATGTCCACCAGCGCCACCACGACGTACCGCCGCCGCGGATACCGCCCCTGCAGATCACGGACTGTGTTCAGCACCGTGTTGCCCGTGGAGAACTCGTCGTCGACCAGGACCAGCGGTCCGTCACCGGCCAGCAGGGCCGGGTCCTCGGGCAGCAGCAGGTGCGAGGTCGCGTGGGAGTGGGACTCCTCGAAACCGCCGGCCGGGTCGAGACCGGCGATCGGGCGGCGCGTGGAGTGCAGGTAGGGGGCGAGGCCCAGCCCGTCGGCGACACAGTGGCCGAGGCCGGTCGCGGTCTCCGCGTAGCCGAGGACGACGGCCCTGCGGGCCTCGTCGTCACCCAGCAGCTCACGAACCCGGCGGCCCAGCTCCCAGCCGTAGCCGTACACGACGGACGGCGACTGCGGCACGTGCTTGCCCAGCACGTGCGACACGAGCAGGTGGGCCCGCTTGGGGTTGCGGCGCAGCGCCAGCCCCAGCAGGCCGGTGAGCCCGTCGTCGCCGACGAGCTCGACGCCGAGCCGCTCGGCGACCCAGTCGCCGGACCAGACGCCGTCGGCCCGGTCGGCCGGCCCGTCCGCCGCATCGGCGCGCACCTCGTGGTGCTCCCCCTCGTTCACTGCCTTCTCCGCCTTCTTCGACTTCTCGGCCTCTCGGCCCTGTCGGCCCTGTCGGCCCTGTCGGCCTTCTCAAGAATCCCTCGGCTCGGCCCTGCGCCCCCCGCAGGTCCGCGGGTGGCGTCGTGGCGTCAGCCCGGCAATCCCGCCGCCAGCAGTTCCACGAAGCCGATGTCCTGGTTCGCCACGCCGAACACCTCGGCCCGCAGCAGGGTCCGCTCGGCCCAGGCCCGGTGCGGCTTCACCTCGTTCATCTTGTTCGTGTACGCCGATCTCAGCACACCCCCGCCACCGCGCTCGGGGCGCAGGATGTCCTGGGCGTCCGAGAACTCCTCGTGGCTGACGACCGACAGGGCGTGCACCGGCAGGACGTGCGAGGGGTGGATGCAGGTCTTGCCCAGCAGTCCGTTGGCGTGGTCCAGGGAGATCTCCCTCAGCAGGCCGTCCATGGCGTGCTCGATCAGCTTCTCGCGCAGCTCCGCGGCCTGCACCTCCAGGAAGGGGCTCTGCCGCAGCAGCGGCTTGAACATGCGCTCCTGGACCCGGAAGTACTCCCACACCGGCCCCGTGACGGTGAAGCCGGTGCCGTCGGCGCGGCCCAGCATGTTCACCACGTCGGCGATCACGGAGGCGACGATCTGCACGTCGTAGGCCGTCATGTCGGGGCCTCTGCGCAGCCCGTAGGAGGAGCAGAAGTCCGTCACCCCGAGGCGCAGGGCGAGGACGCGGTCGCGGTACTTGTCGACCGCGCGGGAGACGCCCTCCAGGGTCTCCACGCGCGACTCCCGGTAGAGCAGCTCCGGGGACTCCAGCACGGGCATGGCGAAAAGCCGACGGCCGCTCTCACTCTCGGCGGTGGCCAGGGCCTCGAGGAAGGGGATGCCGCGTTCCTCGGTGAACTTCGGCAGCACGAATCCGGACAGCCGGCGGACGGCGGGGCCGAGACGTCGTACCAGGTCGGGTATCTGCTCGGGGGTGCGGACCCGGATGAACAGCAGCGGCAGGTCGGCGTCCGGGAGGTCGTCGAGGGCGGTGAGCTGGCGGACCAGGTTCTCCTCGCCGGGGCCGACATCGGCGTCGTCGATCGAGTCCTCCAGGCACAGCACCATCGAGACCACACCACGCCCGGCCTGCTTGAGGACGTCGTCGGCGAGGCGCGGTCTCGTGGCCGGGCTGTACAGCGTGGCGCCCAGGGCGGCCGCGAGCAGCCGGGCCGGGGAGTCCGGGGTGAAGGCGCACGGCTCGCGGAAGAACAGACGCTTCCGTACCTCAGGGGCGACGTGCCCGAAATGACGCATAAAACTCCCCCGTGGTGATGGTGCGGCCTGCGAATCGATGAAACGTGGCCGGTAATAGTACGTAGATGTCCATGTCACAGGTTCCCATGAGGCATGAATTTCAGGTAACGCGGGCAATCACAGCCAGTACCCGGCCATGACGACGGTAGTCCGCGACGGCCGTCCGCGCCGCTCGTGACCGCGGCCCCCGCGTTGTCGTGAGCAGGACCGAGAGGGCAGGATGACCGCATGACGCACGCCATGCTGAAGGGGTCGAACGTCCCGCTGGAAGCCACCACGGTGCGCGCCGTGCTGCGCTGGACACCGGGGCAGGGGGTTCCGGACGTCGACGCCTCCGCGCTGCTCCTCGGCCCCGACGGCCGTGTGCGCTCCGACGAGGACTTCGTCTTCTACAACCAGCCCCGGCACCCGGCCGGAAAGGTGTGGCGGCTCGGCAAGAAGCGCGTCGCCGAGGGCCTGACCGACACGATCCAGACAGACCTCACCGGTGTCGAGTCGGAGGTCAGCCGGATTCTGCTGGTCGCTTCGGCGGACGGCGTGACGTTCGACCGCGTACAGGCGCTGCGCATTCTGCTGTACGACGCGGCGGCTACCGGTGCCGAGGCGCTGGCGTACTTCGACGTCAAGCCGGAGACGGGCGAGGAGACCGCGCTGATCTGCGGCGAGCTGTACCGCCGCGGGGAGGGCTGGAAGTTCCGGGCGCTGGGCGAGGGCTACTCGAACGGGCTGAAGGGGCTCGCGACCGACTTCGGCATCTCGGTGGACGAGTCGGAGGCCCTGGAGGAGCCGACCACGACGGTCCCCGCGCCGCCCACCACGAACACGCCCGCGCAGCCGACGACCGGCGGTGCCGCGCAGCAGACCCCCGAGGTCTCCCTGCCGCTGCCCCCGGAGCAGCCGAACGCGGTGCCCACGCAGCCCGGCTACGGGTATCCGCAGCAGCCGCCGACCACGCAGCCGGCCTACGGCTACCCGCAGCCCACGAGCCGTCCCGCGTACGGCTACCCCCAGGCACCGGCCGCGGCGGGCGCAGCGGGGGGGCAGACCGGCTACGGCTACCCGCCGGCGGCCACCACGGCCCCCGACCCGGACTTCCACCTGCCGCCGCAGGGTCCGCAGTTCATCGGCCGCTAGCCGGCCGGACCCTGCCCCGGCGTTCGCCGGGTCTTCCGGTCAGCGGTCGACCTTCGTCTTGTAGCCCCGCCCCCACTGGAGTCCCCACCCGTACAGCCGGTCCAGCTCGGCCTGGAAGCCGTAGACGAACTTCGCCTCGCGGCGAACCACGATCTCGTCCTTCACCTTCTCGATCATGACGACGGCGCAGGAGCGGGCCTGCGGCTGGCGTTCGTCGAGGTGGATCTCGATCCGCGGGCCGCTGCTCGGATAGAGCGTCACGCTGGCGTGCGTGCGGTCGAAGGCGGGGGTCTGGTCGTAGATGTAGACGAAGACCAGCAGCCGCTTGATGCTGTCGCGGTGGTCGAGGTTGATGTACATCGTCTCGCCGGACCCGGAGCCGAACCGGTCGTCGCCGCTGAGCTTGACGTACGGCGGGGCGTTGACGTCGCCGTAGTAGCCGCCGAGGGGCTGGACGACGCCCTTGCTGCCGTCCTGGAGTTCGTAGAGGCAGCCGAGGTCGAGGTCGACGTTGACCATGCTCTGGCTGTGCCCGACGACCTCGGGGGGCTTGAGGGCCCGGAAGGGATGGCGCAGCAGGCTCTCGCGCTGGTTTCCGCCGATGTCGGACGTGCGCATCCGCCAGCTGAGGTTGACGCGCAGATGGCCGGTGGCGGCGTCCTGCTTGGTGAGCGATATCTGCGCGCGCCGCTTGGTCAACTCGATCGCGTTCGTCGCCGCGTGGCCCGAGTCGAACTGCACATCGCCACGCCGGAGTCCGTCGAACAGGCCCATTTCCGCCCCCACGTTTCACTCGGAGACCGCAGGTCACCGCCGTACCCACGGTCCATGAAGACCGGCGGGGCGGCCGCCGAGGAGTCCTCGGTGGCCGCCCCGCACAGAGCGTTCCTCGCTCGGAGGGCTGTCACACCCCGGACGAGACCTCAGTCTTCGAGTCCGAGCCGGCGTCTCCCTCGGCCGCCGCGATGGCGCGGTTGCGGCGTACGGAGGACCAGAAGGAGGCACCGATCAGGACGACGCCGATGAGGCCGGTGATGATCTCGTTGATCTCGAACCGGATGGTGACGAGCAGGATCGCGGCGAGCGCACCGATGGCGTAGTGCGCGCCGTGCTCCAGGTAGACGTAGTCGTCGAGGGTGCCCTGGCGGACCAGGTAGACCGTCAGCGATCGGACGTACATGGCGCCGATGCCGAGGCCGAGGGCCATCAGGACGATGTCGTTGGTGATGGCGAAGGCGCCGATCACGCCGTCGAAGGAGAAGGACGCGTCCAGGACCTCGAGGTAGAGGAACATGAAGAACGCGGCCTTGCCGGCCACGACCACCGCGGATTTGGGCTTGCCCTCGCGCGCGGCCTTCTCCTCGGCCTCGTGCTCGCGCTCCTCCTCCTCTTCGAGCTTGTCCTCGAAGTAACCGGAGAGACCGCCCACGATCATGTAGGTGATCAGGCCCGCGATGCCGGAGAGCAGGACGGTCTCCGCCTTGTCGACGTGGGTGCCGCCGTGCTGGTGGGCGTGGGTCGCGAAGGTCATGGCCGAGATCAGCAGGACGATCAGCGCGATGCAGACCGACAGCATGTCGACCTTGCCGAGCTTGGCCAGCGGGCGCTCCAGCCAGCCGAGCCACTTGATGTCCCGGTCCTCGAAGATGAAGTCGAGGAAGATCATCAGCAGGAACATGCCACCGAACGCGGCGATCGCCGGGTGCGCGTCGGTGACCAGCTGCTGGTACTGGTCCTTGTCGGTGAGCGCGAGATCGACGGCCTCGATCGGCCCGAGCTGGGCACTGATCGCGACGATCACGACAGGGAAGACGAGCCGCATGCCGAAGACGGCGATCAGGATGCCGATCGTGAGGAAGATCTTCTGCCAGAAGGCACTCATCTTCTTCAGGATCCCGGCGTTGACCACCGCATTGTCGAAGGACAGCGAGATCTCCAGGACGGACAGGATCGCTACGACGCCGAACGCGGTCCACCCTCCGTAGAGAACCGCTGCGACCAGGCCGAGCGCGGTGACCGCGAACGACCACCCGAAGGTTTTCAGAACCACTGGCTACCCAATCGTGTGTGTACGGGGCTCCCCCGCGCCGTACCCGGCTTTACGAAACTTTGAAGCCGAAGTCTAGTCGTCCCCCCTCAGCACCCCAGTGGGCCCCGGTTTTTGCTCATAACGCGTTATGAGACGTTGACCCCGAAGTCCAGTGCGATGCCCCGCAGCCCCGACGCGTACCCCTGCCCCACGGCCCTGAACTTCCATTCGCCCTGATAGCGATAGAGCTCGCCGAAGATCATCGCGGTCTCCGTGGAGGCGTCCTCGCTCAGGTCGTAGCGGGCGAGCTCCTGGCCGTCGGCCTGGTTGGCCACCCGGATGAAGGCGTTGCTGACCTGGCCGAAGGTCTGGCCGCGCTCGTCGGCCATGTGGATGGAGACGGGGAACACGATCTTGTCGCACTGCGGCGGCACCTTGGAGAGGTCGATCAGGAGCGACTCGTCGTCGCCGTCGCCCTCGCCGGTGAGGTTGTCGCCGGTGTGCTCGACCGAGCCGTCCGGGCTCTTGAGCTGGTTGTAGAAGACGAACCACTCGTCCCCGAGCACGCGCCCGCTGCTGCACATCAGAGCGCTGGCGTCGAGGTCGAAGGGCGCTCCGGTGGTGGAGCGTGCGTCCCAGCCGAGCCCGACCAGCACCTGAGTGAGGTTGGGTACGGCCTTGGACAGGGAGACATTGCCCCCCTTGGCGAGCGTGACGCCCATGATGCTGTCCCTCCCCTTGGGGCCACCGGCCCGATGGTCTTACTGAGGTGGTCCTGCGCGTCCGGCGCCGCACGTAAACCGTGCGGCGCCGGACGAGAAGACCTTCGGGCCCCAGCGTCAGGACCCTTCAGGCGGTCGGTTCAGACGTTCACGCCGAAGTCCTGCGCGATGCCGCGCAGGCCCGAGGCGTAGCCCTGGCCGATGGCGCGGAACTTCCACTCCGCGCCGTGCCGGTAGAGCTCACCGAAGACCATGGCGGTCTCGGTGGAGGCGTCCTCGCTCAGGTCGTACCGGGCGATCTCGGCGCCGCCGGCCTGGTTCACGACGCGGATGAACGCGTTGCGCACCTGGCCGAAGGACTGCTGGCGGGTCTCGGCGTCGTAGATCGAGACCGGGAAGACGATCTTTTCCACGTCGGCCGGGACGGTGGCGAGGTTGACCTTGATCTGCTCGTCGTCGCCCTCGCCCTCACCGGTGAGGTTGTCACCGGTGTGCTCCACGGAGCCGTCCGGGGTCTTGAGGTTGTTGAAGAAGATGAAGTGCTGGTCGTTGCCGACCTTGCCGGAGTTGTTCAGCAGCAGCGCGCTGGCGTCCAGGTCGAAGTCCGTGCCGGTCGTGGTGCGGACGTCCCACCCCAGACCGATGATGACCGCGGTCAGGCCCGGCGCCTCCTTGGTCAGCGATACGTTGCCGCCCTTGCTGAGGCTGACTCCCACGAGTCCTCCATTGGTGTCCAGGGGCGGGATGCCCCGTTGTGCTCGGATGTCGGATCAACGAGTCGATCCTAGTGACGGGTTCCCGCCCCACCCAGGCCCTGAAGCCTGGAATTCAGCGGGTGTCGGGCGCATGCCGCCCGACCGGGTCACAGGGAGTCGAGCGCCTTCACGTAGTCGTTCAGGTCGCGCGCGTCCGGCAGGCCGTTGACGACGGTCCACCGCACGACGCCCTCCTTGTCGATGACGAAGGTGCCGCGCACGGCGCAGCCCTTGTCCTCGTCGAAGACGCCGTAGGCGCGCGAGACGTTGCCGTGCGGCCAGAAGTCGGACAGCAGCGGGTACTCCAGGTTCTCCTGCTCGGCGAAGACGCGCAGGGTGTGGATGGAGTCGTTGGAGACGGCGAGCAGCTCGGTGTCGCGGTCGGAGAACTGCGGCAGGTTGTCGCGCAGCTCGCACAGCTCGCCGGTGCACACCCCGGTGAAGGCGAAGGGGTAGAAGAGCAGCACCACGTTCTTGCGGCCCCGGAAGTCGGACAGCTTCACGGCCGCGCCGTGGTTGTCCTTGAGCTCGAAGTCCGGGGCCTTCTCGCCGGCCTGGATCGCCATCGCTGTGGGTGTCCCTTCGTGGGGCTTCTCGGGTGGGACCACCCTACGCAGGCACCGGGGCAGGCCGATGGGCGGGCCGACAGACGCCGACCCGCCCCGCCGTACGACTAACGCTTGGACTTGGCGGCCTTGGGCGTCGCCAGCCGGCTGCCGCTCCAGTCCTTGCCGACGCTGACGCTCTTGGACGCCGTCAGACCCGCCGTGGTGGCGGCTTCCGAGATGTCGCTCGGCTCCACGTACCCCGAACGCCCGGTCTTCGGCGTCAGGAGCAGGATCGCGCCGCCCTCTTCGATGTACGTGGTGGCATCCACCAGCGCATCCGTCAGGTCGCCGTCGTCGTCACGGAACCACAGCACAACGGCATCGGCCACGTCGTCGTAGTCCTCGTCCACCAGGTCGGCCTCGATGATGCCCTCGATGGCCTTGCGGAGTTCCTGGTCCACGTCGTCGTCGTAGCCGATCTCCTGGACCACCTGCCCGGGCTGGAACCCCAGCCTGGCGGCAGGGTTCGTCCGCTCCTCCGCGTGGTCCGCGGTCGCGCTCACGGGTTGCCTCCTGATCATGTCTTGGGAATAACTCAGCCACGCGCGTGCGCGAAGCATTGGCCGTAGTCCACACGGGCGGGACCGATCGCGCAAGTACCCGGCCGTTCAGACCGCCGAAACGGTGACGATCCTGGCGGTGTCACCGCAACTTCAGGCACACCATCATGGTCCGAGGTGACGCACACCACACCTTTCTGCCCTGTTTGGGCGTTTGGGAATCGTCTGTGGGTACGAGACTCGAAGGTATTCGCCCCATACGTCACGGAGTCGATCTCACGTCTGGGTTACCGATCGGTAGAGATGACGTTTCCCGGCCCTGAGGTGGACCATGGACAGCGGCGCGCCCCCCAGCGACGACGCCCCGGCGACGACAGCGAAACAGCGGCCCTCGCAGGCCCTCTGACAGGTAAGGAACAGCGTGGCTTCCGCATCCGATCGCAACCCGATCATCATTGGCGGCCTTCCGAGTCAGGTTCCTGACTTCGATCCCGAAGAGACCCAGGAGTGGCTCGACTCGCTCGACGCCGCCGTCGACGAGCGCGGCCGCGAGCGGGCCCGCTACCTGATGCTGCGGCTGATCGAGCGGGCCCGCGAGAAGCGCGTGGCCGTGCCGGAGATGCGCAGCACGGACTACGTCAACACCATCCCCACCAAGAGCGAGCCGTTCTTCCCGGGCAACGAGGACATCGAGCGCAAGGTCCTCAACGCCACCCGCTGGAACGCCGCGGTGATGGTCTCCCGGGCCCAGCGCCCGGGCATCGGCGTCGGCGGCCACATCGCCACGTTCGCGTCCTCCGCGTCCCTCTACGACGTCGGCTTCAACCACTTCTTCCGCGGCAAGGACGACGGCCTCGGTGGCGACCAGGTCTTCTTCCAGGGCCACGCCTCGCCGGGCATCTACGCCCGCGCGTTCCTGCTGGACCGGCTCAGCGAGGAGAACCTCGACGGCTTCCGCCAGGAGAAGTCGAAGGCGCCGCACGGTCTGTCGTCGTACCCGCACCCGCGGCTGATGCCGGACTTCTGGGAGTTCCCGACGGTGTCGATGGGCCTCGGCCCGATCGGCGCGATCTACCAGGCGCGGATGAACCGCTACATGCACGCGCGCGGGATCGCGGACACCTCGAAGTCGCAGGTCTGGGCGTTCCTCGGGGACGGCGAGATGGACGAGCCGGAGTCGCTCGGCCAGCTCACGCTCGCCGCCCGCGAAGGCCTGGACAACCTGACCTTCGTCGTCAACTGCAACCTCCAGCGCCTCGACGGCCCGGTGCGCGGCAACGGCAAGGTCATCCAGGAACTGGAGTCGGTCTTCCGCGGCGCCGGCTGGAACGTGATCAAGCTGGTCTGGGACCGCAGCTGGGACCCGCTGCTCGCCCAGGACCGCGACGGCGTGCTGGTCAACAAGATGAACACCACGCCGGACGGGCAGTTCCAGACGTACGCCACGGAGACCGGCGCGTACATCCGCGACCACTTCTTCGGTGACGACCACCGGCTGCGGGCGATGGTCGAGGGCATGACCGACGACCAGATCCTGCACCTGGGGCGCGGCGGCCACGACCACAAGAAGATCTTCGCGGCCTACAAGGCGGCCGTGGAGCACAAGGGCCAGCCGACGGTGATCCTCGCCAAGACGATCAAGGGCTGGACGCTCGGGCCGAACTTCGAGGGCCGCAACGCCACGCATCAGATGAAGAAGCTGACGGTCGACGACCTCAAGCGCTTCCGCGACCGTCTGCACCTGCCGATCCCGGACAAGGAGCTGGAGTCCGGCGTGCCGCCGTACTACCACCCGGGCCGGGACTCGGAGGAGATCCAGTACATGCACGACCGCCGCAAGGGTCTCGGCGGTTACGTGCCCACGCGCGTGGTCCGCTCCAAGCCGCTGGCGCTGCCCGAGGACAAGACGTACGCGACCGTGAAGAAGGGCTCGGGCCAGCAGTCCATCGCGACGACCATGGCCTTCGTCCGGCTCCTCAAGGACCTCATGCGGGACAAGGAGATCGGCAAGCGGTTCGTGCTGATCGCGCCGGACGAGTACCGCACCTTCGGCATGGACTCGTTCTTCCCGAGTGCGAAGATCTACAACCCGCTCGGGCAGCAGTACGAGTCGGTCGACCGTGACCTGCTGCTCGCCTACAAGGAGGCGCCGAACGGCCAGATGCTGCACGACGGCATCTCGGAGGCGGGCTGCACGGCGTCGCTGATCGCCGCCGGCTCGGCCTACGCGACGCACGGCGAGCCGCTCATCCCGGTCTACGTCTTCTATTCGATGTTCGGTTTCCAGCGCACCGGCGACCAGTTCTGGCAGATGGCCGACCAGCTGGCGCGCGGCTTCGTCCTGGGCGCGACCGCCGGCCGTACGACCCTGACCGGTGAGGGCCTCCAGCACGCGGACGGCCACTCCCAGCTGCTGGCGTCCACGAACCCGGGCTGTGTGGCGTACGACCCGGCGTTCGGCTTCGAGATCGCCCACATCGTCAAGGACGGCCTGCGCCGGATGTACGGCGGCTCGGAGGAGCACCCGCACGGCGAGGACGTCTTCTACTACCTGACCGTCTACAACGAGCCGATCCAGCACCCGGCCGAGCCCGAGAACGTGGACGTCGACGGCATCCTCAAGGGCCTCTACCGGTTCAGCGAGGGCACGGCGGGCTCGATCCCGGCGCAGGTCCTGGCGTCCGGTGTCGCGCTCCCCTGGGCCATCGAGGCGCAGCGGATCCTGGCCGAGGACTGGAACGTCAAGGCGGACGTCTGGTCGGCGACCTCCTGGAACGAGCTGCGGCGCGAGGCCGTGGCCTGCGAGGAACACAACCTGCTGCACCCCGAGGAGGAGCAGCGGGTGCCGTACGTGACGCGCAAGCTCGCGGACGCGCAGGGGCCGGTCGTGGCCGTGTCCGACTGGATGCGGGCGGTTCCGGACCAGATCGCGCGCTGGGTGCCGCAGACGTACCAGTCGCTCGGCGCGGACGGCTTCGGCTTCGCCGACACGCGGGGCGCCGCCCGGCGGTTCTTCCACATCGACGCGCAGTCGATCGTGGTGGGCGTGCTGACCGAGCTGGCCCGTGAGGGCAAGGTCGACCGGTCCGTGCTCAAGCAGGCCATCGACCGCTACCAGCTGCTCGACGTGTCGGCCGCCGACCCGGGGGCCGCGGGCGGCGACGCGTAGGACGTCGAGGGCGTTCCCGTGGGGCGGCACCCGAGAGGTGCCGCCCCACGCGTTTCCTACCATGCTTCCATGACGCTCCCGATGACCGCCTCGACCACTCTGGCCCGTTGGGAGCGGCGTACCCAGGGCCCGCTGCTGGCGCTGGCCGTGCTGTTCGCGATCGCCTACGCCATACCGATCGTGGCCCCGAGGGCTCCGCAGGACCTGCTCACCGCCTGCCATGTCGCCAACTGGGCGGTGTGGGCCGCTTTCGCCGCCGACTATCTGGTCCGCCTGTGGCTGGCCGAGGACCGGCTGCGGTTCGTGCGCGGCAATCCGCTGGCGCTGCTGGCCGTGGTGCTGCCGCTGGCCCAGCCGCTGCGGCTGCTGAAGCTGGTGTCGATGCTGTTCCTCGCCGGGCAGCGGGCGCGGATGGCGTCGCAGGTACGGGTCACCACGTACGTGGCGGGGTCGTGTCTCGGACTGCTCGTCTTCGGTGCGCTGGCCGTGCTGGAGGTGGAACGGGACCAGCCCGGTGCCTCCATCCACACCCTCGGGGACGCGGTCTGGTGGGCGTTCACCACGATGACCACCGTGGGGTACGGGGACATGGCACCGACCACCGGCCTGGGGCGGATGCTCGCGGTCGGGCTGATGCTGTCCGGGATCGCGCTGCTGGGTGTGGTGACGGCGAACATCGCCGCCTGGTTCATCGCCCGCTTCGACAAGGACGACGTCGAGGAGCGGCGGCAGACCGAGGCGATCCGGGAGCTGACGGAGGAGGTGCGGGCGCTGCGGGGGGAGTTGGCGGAGCTCAAGGGGACCCGGGTGGAGCAATGAGAGGGCCCCCGGCCGGGAGGCCGGGGGCTCTTCCCACACTCTTCACCCGGGTCAGAACATGCCGATGCCCGGTGTGGCCGCTCCGGACAGCCAGATGATGGCCAGGAGCGTGTCGATGGCGCCCAGGACCAGGGCGACGACGGCCGCGGTGGGGCGGGAGCCCGACCACGCGCGGCCCATGGCGAGCCAGCCGCAGACCATCGCGGCGGGACCGAGAACGATCCCCAGCACGAAGAAGCCTGCAACGGCGCAGATGACTCCGATGAGTCCGAGCGTCGCGCGATCCGTCCCGGCCCGTGACCACGTCCGGCCACGTGAGCGGGGGTGCCTGCGCGTACCGTGTCCGAAGCTCGCCATCATCAACTCCCGTAAACCCTCGATCGGTTGGGGTTCTCTTCGGGTATGACATGGCGGGTACCCCGTCGGTGCGGGTTAATCCCGCTGCCTGCGCGCCACCCCCCTCCGGCAGCGCGCCGCAGCGTCCGTCCTCCAGCCCTGCGGAGGACTTGACCCACTGTGACCTGCGGCGCGTGCCGGAGGGGAGGGTTCGGCGGTTGTGTTCACCCTGATGAGGGAACGAACCGCACCGTCAGATGTGCGCCGCGCCCGCGCCGGCTTCCGCGTTCTCACCGCGCTTGGTGAGGAACGCGACGAACACGGCGACGGCCGCCACGCCCGCGGCGGTCAGGGAGGCCAGGCTCATACCGTCGATGAACGTGGTGTGCGCGACTTCGGTGATCTTCGCGGCGATCTGCTCGGGCGTTCCCGCGGGCACCGGGGCGATGCCCTGCTGGACGACCAGCTTCGCCTGCTCGGACTGGGCCGGGTCGAGCGGAGGCAGCCCCGCACCCGCCCAGTTGCCGGCGAATTCGCTGTCGACCTTGGATGCCATGACCGCGCCCAGCACGGCCGTGCCGAGGCTGCCGCCGATCTGCATGGCGGCCTGCTGGAGACCGCCCGCGACACCCGAGAGCTCCATCGGGGCGTTGCCGACGATGACTTCGGTCGCGCCGACCATGACCGGCGCGAGGCCGAGGCCGAGAAGGGCGAACCAGACGGACATGACGCCGCTGCCCGTGTGGGGGTCCAGGGTGGACATGCCGTACATGGCGATCGCGGTGAACGCCATGCCGCCCGCCAGCGGGATACGCGGGCCGAACTTGGTGATCATCACGCCGGCGAGCGGCGAGCCGACGATCATCATTCCGGTGAGCGGCAGCAGGTGCAGACCCGCGTCGATCGGGCTCATGCCGTGCACGTTCTGGAGGTAGAACGTCACGAAGAACAGGCCGCCCATGAAGGCGATGGCCATCAGGACCATGAGGACGACTCCCGCCGACAGCGGGACGGAGCGGAACAGCGCCAGCGGGATCAGCGGCTCCTTCACCTTCGTCTCCCACACGGCGAAGAGCCCGAAGCCGACGAGCGAAGCGACGATGAACGCCCAGGTCTTCAGGTCGCCCCAGCCCCACTCGGGGGCCTTGATCAATGCCCAGACGAGGCAGAACATCGCGGCGGACAGCAGGGCGATGCCCAGCAGGTCGAAGGAGCGCGGGGCGTTCTCGGCGCGGTGGTCGAGCAGGATCAGCACACCGAGGACGACGGCGAGGACACCGACCGGCACGTTGATGAAGAACACCGACTGCCAGTTGACGTGCTCGACGAGCACACCGCCGAGGATCGGGCCGCCCGCGGTGGACGCGCCGATGACCATGCCCCAGATGCCGATGGCCATGTTCAGTTTCTCGGCCGGGAAGGTGGCCCTCAGCAGGCCGAGCGCGGCCGGCATCAGCAGCGCGCCGAACAGGCCCTGGAAGACGCGGAAGACGATGACCGCCGTGATGCCCTTGGACAACCCGATGGCGGCCGAGGAGGCGGCGAAGCCCGCCACGCCGATGAGGAAGGTCTGCCGATGACCGAAACGGTCACCGAGCTTTCCGGCGGTGATCAGAGAGACAGCGAGGGCGAGGAAGTAGGCGTTGGTGATCCACTGGAGATCCGACCATGAGGCCCCCAGGTCCTTGCCGATCGCCGGGTTGGCTATGGCCACGATGGTGCCGTCGAGGGCCACCATCATGACCCCCACAGCGACGGTGATGAGGGTGAGCCAGGGGTGCCCTCGCAGGCCCTTGCCCGGCGTCGCGTCCGGCGGATCCGCCGGTGCCCCGCCCCCCGACCCCGTCTTGTCGATGGTGGTCTGACTAGTCATACCGGGAGGTTAGTGTCAGCCACTGACAGTTGACAAACCGATTCACTAGTCGGTAACTGACACGACATCTCCGTATAGCCTGAGCTGGGCAAACACTGCAGACGAGAGGCCTGACTTGAACCTGCGCGAACGCAAGAAACGGCGCACCCGGGACGCACTGCTGCGGGCCGCGCTGGAGCTCTTCGCCACGCGCGGGTACGAGGAGACGACCGTCGACGACATCGCCGCCGCCGTGGACGTCTCGCAGCGCACCTTCTTCCGCTACTTCGCCGGCAAGGAGGAGACGGCGTTCTTCGTGCCGCGCCTCGCGGAGACGCTCGTCGTCGAGGCCCTGCGCACCCGCCCGCCGGACGAGGCGCCGCTGGAGGCGCTGCGCCGGTCCGTGCTGGAGAGCTGGGACGCGATCAACGAGGCCGTCGTGGAACTCGTGCCGCTCGAGCTCCACATGCGCGTCTACCGGGTGATCGAGTCGACGCCCGCGCTGCTCGCCGCCCATCTGCGGCGGTCGGCGGAGCTGGAGGAGCAGCTCGCGCGCATCATCGCCGAGCGCGAGGGGCTCGACGTGGACCTGGACCCCCGGCCGAGGATCGTCGTCGCGCTCTTCGGCGGGGTGATTCGTGTCACCGAACGCTTGTGGTCCACGGGGGACGACGTCACCCTCGACGGAATGCGCCAACTCACCACGACATACCTGGATCAGGTGGGTCCCGCACTGGCCGGAAACTGGCGTGCGGAGCAGTCCCCTTAGCCTCTCCATCGAAACGTGATCCCGGTCACTTGGTTAACGCGAGACCCTCTCGTTCTCCTAGTGTGTCCTTTCAGTGACTTCCTTCGACACCTCCCCGCAACTGAACGTCTGGCGCGCACTGCTCGCTCTGGCCGTCGTGTTCGTGATGCTGGCGACCACCGGCTGGACGGCCCTGCGCACTCAGCGGGGCGCCACGCCGCTCCAGGCCTCGCTCTCCGCCTGGGAGCACGGCCGGATCGGCGGGCACCGGCTGCCGGACCCGCAGTCCGAGCCGGCGAAGCTGGCCCGCTTCTTCTCCTCGCTCACCGAGCAGGACCGTTCGACGCTGGTCCGCAAGTACTCGCTCGCGGTGGGCAACATGAACGGCGCGCCGGTCGAGCTGCGCTACCGCGCCAATCACCTCGCGCTCGCCCAGGCACACAAGGTCGAGCGGGAACGCATGCACGACAAGCGCCTCACCCCGGCCGGGCAGCACGAGGCGGGCCGCAGGATGCACCGCTTCGAGGACCTCATGGAGCAGGGCCGGCACATCCTGGCCTTCGACCCGGACGGTTCGGGCCGGGTGGCGGAGGTCTTCGGCAACCTGCGCAGGGCGGAGCGGGTCTCGGTCGTCGTCCCCGGCGTCGACACCGACCTGCTGACCTTCCAGCGCACCCACCGCAAGTACTCCGCGCCCGTCGGCATGGCCAAGTCCCTGTACGCGGCCGAGCGGCAGGTGAGCCCGTCGACCCGGACGGCCGTGATCGCCTGGGCCGACTACACGGCGCCCAGCGGACTCGGCATCGACTCGGCCACGGCGATGCGCGCCGAGGAGGGTGCCGTACGGCTGAACGCGCTCGTGCGGGCCCTGCCGGGCAAGTCGCCGGTCTCGCTGTTCTGCCACAGCTACGGCTCCGTGGTGTGCGGCGTCGCCGCGCACTCGCTGCCGGGCCGGGTGTCCGACATCGCGGTGGCCGGCAGCCCCGGCATGCGCGTCGAGAAGGCCGCCCAGCTGCACACCACCGCCCGGGTGTGGGCGATGCGGGACTCCGACGACTGGATCCAGGACGTGCCCTATCTGGAGGTCGGCGGACTGGGCCACGGAGCCGATCCGGTGTCCGCCGGGTTCGGCGCGCGGGTGCTGTCGGCGGCGGGCGCGAAGGGTCACGCGGGCTATTTCGAGCCCGGAACGGCAAGTCTGTTCAATTTCGCAGAGATCGGCGTCGGCGCATACCGCTCGGTGCACTGCGCGCACGAAGACGGCGTCTGCCGTACCGGTATGTCCGGCACGGCGGCGGCCTGACGCGCGTAGAGGCGCAGAAATTGCGGTCTGCTCGGGAGGGGGACGGAGGAGCGCGTGCCGCATACGATGAGCCGCATGGGTGACGTACTGGCCGGATTGCATGCCGCCTGGGAGTTCGAGTCCGACTCCGTGCTCATCCGCTACGAACGGGGGATTCGAACACCCAAGCTCTTCCAGGCCCTCGGGGAACGTCGCGTGCCCCTGGAGGCGATCGCCGGGGTGACCCTGACCCACGGGAAGCGCGGCACGGTCGTGCTGCGCGTCGAGCCGCGCCCCGGGGCGGATCCGTTGCTGGAGGCGGCCGCCGGGCAGCTCAAGGAGAACGTCGACCCCTACCGGCTGGTGCTGCCCGCCGAGCGGGAGGTCCTCGCGGAGTACTACGCGGACGAACTGCGGGGTCTGCTGACGGAGTCCGGCCCGGCCGACCGGTTCCTGGTGAAGGCGCCCGAGGGGCCGCTGTCGTTCAAGGCGTACGACGGGAAGGCGACCTTCGACGGACGCACCGTGAACTTCCGGTGGTTCTGGACGGGGGCGTCGTCGGCGAAGTGGAAGGCCGGCGACCAGAGCTTCTCCGTCGGCGAGCTGAACGGCGTCGAGTGGCGGTCGCCGGAGGTCTTCGAGGGGCATTTGCGGCTTTTGCTCCGGGATGCGGGGGCATCGGGGACGCAGGCCGATCAGGATCCCGCGGCAGTGGTGTTCGGGCTGGGGTACGGCCCTGTACACGAGTCGCTGCCGTTCGCGGCGGCCGTGCTGGCCGCGGTGCGGACGTCCAGTCCGGTGCCGGCCGTGCCGGCCGGCGGGCCGCGTCGGGATCCCGCGGACATCGCCGAGCGGATTCGTCACCTGGGTGAGCTGCATCAGGCCGGGCTCGTGACGGATGAGGAGTTTTCGGTCAAAAAGGCCGAGTTGCTGGCGGAGCTTTAGCGTGTACGGGGTGCCACGTGGCCCTGCCTCGTCAGACACGACCTGAAGGCCGACCCGCGCCGGCCACCGGGCACGCCGCCGAACGGCCGGCTTCCGACGCGTTCCCCGTCCGCCGGGACATGGCGGCCAGTCGTATGCCAGGCAACCAATCCAGACACATGTTCCACTTTTCCGACCATCCGGACAGGTGCTGTTCGTAACACCTACGATGGCGCCACCAGGCCGGGGATATCGGGGGAAAGGTGTCGGGAGTGCAGGATCCGCACGAGCGTGCAGAGTTGACGAGGTTGCTGGACAAGGATGTCGACGAACTGCTCGTTCTCTTGGCGCTGTCCGACCCGGACCACGCCGAAACGATGTTCTCGGCCGAGGAGGCGAGGAACGAAGGGCGACGCCGCTTTCAGCAGTTGACGCCCCTCCTGCACCAACGCATCTGCACCGAATGGCGCTACTGCGAGAAGAAGGCGAACGGAGCCTTCAACGACAACATCGAGGTCGCCGTCGCGGTGGCCGACCTCATCACCACCGTGGTGGGCGGCCTGCCGGTATCGGTCGTCACCGCCCTCATCGTGAAGCGCGGCCTGAACCGACTCTGCGGATGCGCCGGTGCCGGTTGATGGGCCCGCAGCACCTGAGCGGGAGTTACCAGCCACCCACGGACCACTTACGCTTCAATCTCCGCATACCTGACGAGTTCCCTTTCATCGACTACGAGGTGCGTGGAGTCGATGACATTCCGGACCGCGCCGTGCTCATCGAGGAGTTTCTTCACCGTTGTCAGTGGGCAGCGACGCCATTCGGGCTGGTCTATCGAACCGCCGCCCTGGTACAGACGCGGATCGGTCTGCGCATTCTCAGCACGCTCGCGGCCGATCCCTCTCTCCGGTTGCCCACGCCGTGGTACGGGTCCGACTCAAGGAGCCTCGCCGCGCCCCTCGCGGGTGATCTGCGCACCATCAACGCGTTGGAGACACTCAAGAGATTTCTGCTCGGCGTACCGCTTGGTCGCCCTCTCGATGAGTTCAAGCCTGCTGTCGAAGCGGCGCGGCAGGCGCTGATTCGCCTTTCCCCACTGTCGTTCGGGAACTTCGAATCATGGAGCCCGGAGAACGTCACGTATCGGCCCGATGGGAGGCCGATCATGGAACGTACGACGCGCGGCATCATGGAGAGTCACGCGTCCGCGTATGCGATCGAACTTCTGCGGTCGTGTTCCGCGACAGCTGCCGCGCCATGGCTCGACGACTACAGCCGGCGCAACAGAGTGAACCTGTACAAGGCCCTCGATGAGTTGACTCAGGCCGCCCGGCTTTCGCTGCGACAACTGCCGGAGCTCGACACCCGATGCCTGCTGCAGCTGGCGGACCTGGCGATCGGTGAGCAGTTCGCCGACATCCCGGGCCTTCCACCGCCGTCCGATTACATCGAGAGCATGTTGCCGTACTCGCGGTACGAAACGGCGCTCAAGGACGTGGCGTTGTCTGCGGATGCCCTCGCGATGATGGAGGAACAAGGCCCTGAGACGTACGCCGACATGGACGACGCGCTGAGGCTGCGAGTGATCATGCGCAATGCGCTGACCATCAGGGGCCAGGCCTCCGCCCTGCTCGGTACACCCGTCATGTCAAGGCGTCCTGTGATGTTGGGCAATGCCGCCGCTGCCCGGAAGTGGGGTGAACGGGAAGCGAGTGATCTGTTGACGGACGGTGATCTGCGATTCCTTGAACAATCGCTCGTCGGAGGCTTGACTCACACCGCTGTCCGCTTCTTCCTGATTCAGGCAGAGACAAAGACAGACACCGTCCTTTTCGAACCCACCGTCGAACGCTTCACTCTATTGACCCGCATGTGCGACTGGCCCGTCGTGGAGTACGCCGATGGGCTGGAGGTTTTCCTGTGTGACGCGATGGCCGACCCCCGGCCTGTGGTGGTCGGCCAGATCACGGTGTTCGAGGTTGTCAGGGCGGTCCGTATGCTCCTGAGGCAGGCGTGCACTCGCCTCGATGACGACGCTTGGAGGCTCAGCGTCTTCCAACGACCTCTCACGGAGGTCGCCGGCGCCCGCATTGATCAGCTGGTTTCCTTGACGTAGAACCCCGAGGTCTACTCCCTGCCTGCCGAAGTGAAAGCCATGTCCGCGTAGCGGGTGCCTGCCACCTGGGCCGCTATGCCGTCCAGGAGGTCCAGTTCCTCGTCCGTCAGGACGATCCTGGTCGCCGCCGTGTTCTCCTCCACCCGGGTGGGCTTGCGGGTGCCGGGGATCGGGATGACCGGGAGGTCGTGGACCGTCGCCTGCTGCTGGGCCCAGGCCAGGGCGATCTGACCGAGGGTCGCGTCATGGGCCTTCGCCACCGAGCGGATCAGCTCCAGCAGCGTCGCGTTCGCCGTGGCGTTGTCGCCCGTGAAGCGGGGCTGTTGGCGGCGGAAGTCACCGGCGGTCAGATCCTGGTCGGCATCGGTGAAGGAGCCGGTGAGGAAGCCCCGGCCGAGAGGTGAGTACGCGACGAGGGCCACGCCCAGCTCACGGGCCGCGGGGACGACGTGCGTCTCGATGTCACGGCTGAACAGCGACCACTCCGACTGCACGGCCGCGATGGGGTGGACGGCGTGGGCGGCCCGCAGTTCACCGGCCGTGACCTCGCTCAGACCGAGGTGCTTGACCTTGCCCTCGCGGACCAGGTCGGCCATGGTGCCGACGCTCTCCTCGATCGGCACGTTCACATCACGCCGGTGCATGTAGTAGAGGTCGATGGCCTCGACGTCCAGGCGCTTCAGACTCGCCTCGACGGCCTGGCGGATGTAGGGCGGGTCGTTGCGCACGACGCGGCGCGTCGGGTCGTCCGGTGGGATCGACAGGGCGAACTTGGTGGCTATGACGACCTCGTCGCGGTGGGCCTTGAAGAACGGCGCAAGGAACCGCTCGTTCTCACCGGCGCCGTACGCGTCGGCCGTGTCGTACAGGGTGACGCCGAGTTCGAGCGCCCGCTCCAGGGTGGCCCGGGACGCGTCGGCGTCCGAGGGGCCGTAGCCGAAGCTCATTCCCATGCAGCCCAGGCCTTGGACGCTCACCTCGGGACCGTGGTCGCCGAGCTTCGCCGTCGTGATCCTGCCGTCCGTCATCGGGACCTCTCCGACGCCAGGGCACGCCCGGCGTCCGCGTAGAAACTGATCTTCCGGTCGAGCACGGCGAGCGTGCCGCGGAGTTCGTCGATCCGGGCCAGGACGTCCTCGCGGGTCGTCTTCAGCAGCTCGAAGCGCTCGACGTAGGTGTGGTCGCCCTCGCGCACCAGTTCCGCGTACCGGACCATGTCCGCGACCGGCATGCCCGTCAGACGGAGCTTGCCGACCAGGTCGAGCCAGTCGAGGTCGCGGTTGGTGTAGCGGCGCTGACCGGTGTGGGACCGGTCGATGTGCGGCATCAGGCCGATGCGCTCGTACCAGCGCAGGGTGTGTGCCGTCAGCCCGGTGAAGGCGACGACCTCGCTGATCGTGTAGTGGTCGTCGCCGTCCGGGCGCCGATTCTGCTGCGGCAGGCCGGCACAGGTGTCGGTCCTGCTCCCCGTGGTCTCCATCACCGTCATGGCCCCCACGCTAGAACCTTGGAGTGCACTCCAAGCAAGCGCCGACGGTAAGAAATCGGCAGGACGTTTCCTGATCCGTCTGGTTAGCGTACGGACTCATGAGTGTTGTACGCCGCGCCCTGCCCGAGGACGCCGAGGAAGTCCTCCGGCTGCGCCAAATCATGATCGACTCGGTGTTCGCCTCCGACCCCTCCATCGCCTGGCACGGGGAGTCGCTCCCCACCCTGAGGGCCAAACTGGGCGATTCGCAAGGGGACTTCACGGCGTTCGTCGTCGACCACCCGGAGCGGCCGGGGACGCTGGCCTGTTTGGTGGCCGGGACGATCGACTACCGCATCGGCAAGGCCGGCGACCCGCAGGGCATGGTGGGCTTCGTGTTCAGCGTCGCCACCGACCCGGACGCCCGGCGGCGTGGTTACGCGCGGGCCTGCATGAACACGCTGCTGGAGTGGTTCCGCGAGCGCGGCGCCCGGCGCGTGCAGCTCACCGCCTCGCCGGAGGCCGAGCCGCTGTACATCTCCCTCGGTTTCCGTCCCAAGCCCGACCCTTTGCTGGAGCTCGCGCTCTGAGCGCATAGGCTCGAACGCATGTCGCTGAAGAGCCTCGCCTTGATCGAGAACTGGCCGGTTCCCACCGCTGCGGCGGGTGCCGTACGAGCGGATGGCACCGTCCTCGGCACCCACGGACCGGCCGGGCAGCGGTTCCCGCTCGCGTCGGTGACCAAGCCGCTGGCCGCCTACGCGGTGCTGGTCGCGTACGAGGAGGGCGCCATCGAGTTCGACGAGCCGGCGGGTCCCGCCGGGTCGACGGTCCGGCACCTGCTCGCGCACACCTCGGGCCTCGCCTTCGACGAGCACAAGGTCACGGCCCCTCCCGGGGAGCGGCGGCTGTATTCCAACGCCGGCTTCGAGCAGTTGGGCGACCACATCGCGAAGGCCACCGACATCCCGTTCGCGGAGTACCTCCGGCAGGCCGTGCTGGAGCCGCTGGGCATGACCTCGACGGCACTGGAGGGCTCTCCGGCGAAGGACGGGGTGTCGACCGTGGAGGACCTGCTGCGCTTCGCCGCCGAGGTGCAGGCGCCGCGGCTGCTGGATCCGCGTACGGTCGCCGAGGCGATGACCGTGCACTACCCGGGCACCAAGGGCGTCCTGCCGGGGTACGGCCACCAGAACCCCAACGACTGGGGGCTCGGGTTCGAGATCCGCGACTCCAAGTCGCCGCACTGGACGGGCTCCTCGTCCTCACCGCGCACCTTCGGGCATTTCGGGCAGTCGGGTACGTTCCTGTGGGTCGACCCGGACGCGGGAGCGGCCTGTGTGGCGCTGACGGACCGGGCGTTCGGGCCGTGGGCGATCGAGGCGTGGCCGGCGTTCACGGATGCGGTGCTGGCGGAGCTCTAGAACCGGCCGGGCCCCTCGGTCATCTCCCAGATCAGCAGCTCCGTGTCGGTCACGCCCTCGGCCTCCAGGCCCTTGACGTCCGTGATCCGGGCCGCGTCACCCGCCGCCAGTTCGGTGCCGTCCAGGCGTAGGGCACCGCGTACGACATGGACGTACGCGTACGCCCCGTCGGGTACCGCCGTCCGTTCCCCGGGCCCCAAGCGCCGCACGTGCAGCATCGCTCCGGCCTCGGGGACGGCGTAGGGCGTCGAGTCGGCGATGCCGTGGACGACCTCGTAGGACGGGACGCCGCCGGGGCTGAGCGGGGCCAGCCACATCTGGATGAAGGTCAGGGGCTCCGGGCCGTCGTTGCGCTCCACGTGCCGCACGCCGCCGGCCGAGCTGAGCCGCTGCACGTCCCCGTGGCGTACGACCGACTCGTGCCCGGTGGAGTCCCGGTGGGTCAGCTCACCCTCCACCACCCACGTCACGATCTCGGTGTGGCTGTGCGGATGCTCGTCGAAGCCCGCCCCGGGCGCCAGTCGCTCCTCGTTGCACGCGAGCATCCCACCGAAACGGAGGTTGTCCGGGTCGTAGTGGGGCCCGAAGGAGAAGGCGTGCCACGTCTCGATCCCTGCGGTCGCGTCCCCTCCGGGGTAGCGCTCACCCGCGCGCCGTACGTCCATCACGTGGTCCACCGTAGACCCCGGCGGCCCACCTTCCCGTCCGGATAAGGCAGTCTTGTCCCCGTGCCCGAACCCGAAACCAGCAAGAACGAAGCCGCAGCCCACGACGCCCATCCGCATGCCGCGACGCTGAAGCGGCTGGAGAAGTCGTCCGGATCGCTCGCCGCGCAGGCCATCGCGCGGATGGACGAGACGCTGCCCTGGTACCGGGCCATGCCCCCGGAGAACCGTTCCTGGATCGGTCTGGTCGCGCAGGCGGGTATCGCCGCGTTCACCGAGTGGTTCCGGCATCCGGACGCCCCGCAGGCCATCTCCACCGACGTGTTCGGCACCGCGCCGCGCGAGCTGACCCGGGCGATCACCCTGCGCCAGACCGTGGAGATGGTGCGCACCACCATCGAGGTCATGGAGAGCGCGATCGACGAGGTCGCGGCCCCCGGCGACGAGCGGGTGCTGCGCGAGGCGCTGCTCGTCTACGCCCGGGAGATCGCCTTCGCCACGGCCCAGGTGTACGCCCAGGCCGCCGAGGCGCGCGGTGCCTGGGACGCCCGGCTGGAGTCCCTGGTCGTGAACGCCGTGCTCAGCGGCGAGGCGGACGAGGGTGCCGTGTCCCGGGCCGCCGCCCTCGGGTGGAACTCGCCGGAGCACGTGTGCGTGGTGCTCGGGACGGCGCCCGACGGGGACAGTGAACTGACCGTCGAGGCCATACGGCGCGCGGCCCGGCACGCCAAGCTCCAGGTGCTCACCGGCGTGCTCGGCGACCGGCTGGTCGTCATCGCGGGCGGCAGCGACAACCCGCTGGCCGTCGCCAAGTCGCTCATCGGCCCGTTCGCGGCCGGGCCGGTCGTGGCGGGCCCGGTGGTGCCCGACCTGCAGGCCGCGACCCGGTCCGCACAGGCCGCCGCGGCGGGGCTGAAGGCGTGTTCCGCCTGGCAGGACGCCCCGCGCCCGGTCCTGGCCGACGACCTGCTCCCGGAGCGGGCCATGGCCGGGGACCCCTCGGCCCGGGAGCAACTGGTGGAGGAGATCTACAGACCGCTGGAGGAGGCCGGGGCCGCGCTCCTGGAAACCCTCAGCGTCTATCTCGAACAGGCGAGCAGTCTCGAGGGCGCCGCCCGGATGCTGTTCGTCCATCCCAACACCGTCCGCTACCGGCTTCGACGTGTGACTGACGTCACCGGTTGGTCACCCTCCGATGTACGCTCTGCGTTCACCCTGCGGATCGCACTGATCCTGGGGCGTCTGGTCGATGGAGATCCTCAGCCCTAAGGTTTTGTGGAGGCTCGACAAAACCCCTCCGTGTTCTTCGTCCCTGTCCCCACGGGCGGTTGTGCCCGTCACCAAGAGAGAGTGTGAGAGTGCTCGTACTCGTCGCTCCCGGCCAGGGCGCTCAGACGCCCGGCTTCCTGACTGAATGGCTCGACCTCCCCGGTGTTCGCGGTGCCCTCGAGGCCTGGTCGGACGCCGCGGGACTCGACCTGATCCGTTACGGCACCGAGGCCGACGCGGAGGAGATCCGCGACACCGCGGTGGCGCAGCCGCTGCTGGTCGCGGCCGGACTCGCGTCCGCGAACCTGCTGTTCGACGACCCGGCCGAGCTCGCGCAGAAGGTCGGCGCGATCGCCGGTCACAGCGTCGGCGAGATCACCGCGGCGTCGCTCGCCGGAGTCCTCCCCCACGAGGAGGCGCTCCGCCTGGTCCGCACCCGCGGGCTCGGCATGGCCGAGGCCGCCGCGGTCACGGAGACCGGCATGGCGGCACTGCTGGGCGGCGACCCCGCCGTGACGGTTCCGCACCTGGAGAAGCTGGGCCTGACCCCGGCGAACATCAACGGCGCGGGCCAGATCGTCGCGGCCGGCACCAAGGAGCAGCTCGCCGCTCTGGAGGCCGACAAGCCCGAGGGCGTGCGCAAGGTCGTCGCGCTGAAGGTCGCCGGCGCTTTCCACACGCACCACATGGCCCCCGCGGTCGACACGCTGGCCAAGGCCGCCGAGGCCCTGGCGCCCGGCGACCCGAAGGTCACCTACGTCTCCAACAAGGACGGCCGGACCGTCGCCGCCGGCAGCGAGGTGCTGGACCGCCTGGTCGGCCAGGTCGCCAACCCGGTCCGCTGGGACCTGTGCATGGAGACCTTCAAGGAGCTCGGCGTCACGGCCCTGGTCGAGCTGTGCCCCGGTGGCACCCTCACCGGCCTCGCCAAGCGGGCCCTGCCCGGGGTGAAGACGCTGGCCCTGAAGTCCCCCGCCGACCTCGACGCGGCTCGCGAGCTCATCGCCGAGCACGCCTGACCGCCGCCCCCAAGGAGCCGACCGCATGGCGAAGATCAAGCCCAGCAAGGGCGCCCCGTACGCGCGCATCCTCGGCGTCGGCGGCTACCGCCCGACCCGGGTCGTGCCGAACGAGGTGATCCTCGAGACGATCGACTCGTCCGACGAGTGGATCCGCTCGCGCTCCGGCATCGAGACCCGGCACTGGGCGAACGACGAGGAGACGGTCGCCGCGATGTCGATCGAGGCGTCCGGCAAGGCGATCGCCGACGCCGGGATCTCCGCCGAGCAGATCGGCGGCGTGATCGTCTCGACCGTCTCGCACTTCAAGCAGACCCCTGCCGTCGCCACCGAGATCGCCGACAAGCTGGGCACCGCCAAGGCCGCCGCCTTCGACATCTCGGCCGGCTGCGCGGGCTTCGGCTACGGCCTCACCCTCGCCAAGGGCATGATCGTCGAGGGTTCGGCCGAGTACGTCCTGGTGATCGGCGTGGAGCGGCTGAGCGACCTGACCGACCTGGAGGACCGGGCGACGGCCTTCCTGTTCGGCGACGGCGCGGGCGCGGTCGTCGTGGGCCCGGCCAAGGAGCCCGCCATCGGCCCCACCGTCTGGGGCTCCGAGGGCGACAAGTCCGAGACGATCAAGCAGACCGTGCCGTGGACGGACTACCGTTCCGGCGAGGTCGCCAAGTTCCCCGCCATCACGCAGGAGGGCCAGGCGGTGTTCCGCTGGGCCGTGTTCGAGATGGCGAAGGTCGCCAAGGAGGCGCTGGACGCCGCCGGCATCTCCGCGGAGGAACTGGATGTCTTCATTCCGCACCAGGCCAACGAGCGGATCATCGACTCGATGGTGAAGACTCTCAAGCTGCCGGAGTCGGTCACGGTCGCACGTGACGTACGCACCACCGGCAACACCTCGGCCGCCTCGATTCCGCTCGCGATGGAGCGGCTCCTGGCGACCGGCGAGGCGAAGAGCGGCGACACCGCGCTCGTCATCGGCTTCGGGGCGGGTCTCGTCTACGCCGCGACTGTCGTTACCCTCCCCTAGGCACTCCGTGCCGGATCATGCGATCCGGCACGGGAGGAAACACCTGCCACACCCTCTGGATATCTACGAAGGAGCGCCAACATGGCCGCCACTCAGGAAGAGATCGTCGCCGGTCTCGCCGAGATCGTGAACGAGATCGCCGGCATCCCGGTTGAGGACGTCCAGCTGGACAAGTCCTTCACCGACGACCTGGACGTCGACTCGCTGTCCATGGTCGAGGTCGTCGTCGCCGCCGAAGAGCGCTTCGACGTCAAGATCCCCGACGAGGACGTCAAGAACCTCAAGACCGTCGGTGACGCGACCGACTACATCCTCAAGCACCAGGGCTGATCAGCCGATCTGGCCCTTCGGGCTGACTGCCCCGCCACCCGGCGGTGGCGCCGCTTAATCCTCGGATCCGTTGGAGAAAGAATTCCCGTGAGCTCGACCAATCGCACCGTGGTCGTCACCGGTATCGGCGCAACCACACCGCTGGGTGGCGACGCAGCCTCTACCTGGGAGGGCCTGATCGCCGGCAAGTCCGGCGTGAAGCCCCTGGAGCAGGACTGGGCGGCCGACCAGGCCGTCAAGATCGCGGCCCCGGTGGCCGTGGAGCCGACCGAGGTCATCCCCCGGCCGCAGGCCCGCCGACTGGACCGCTCGGCGCAGTTCGCGCTGGTCGCGGCCAAGGAGGCCTGGGCCGACGCCGGTTTCGAGGCGAAGGCCGGCGAGGACCCGAACATCGACCCCGACCGGCTCGGCGCGGTCATCGCCTCCGGTATCGGCGGCGTGACGACGCTGCTCGACCAGTACGACGTGCTGAAGGAGAAGGGCGTCCGCCGCGTCTCCCCGCACACCGTGCCCATGCTGATGCCCAACAGCCCGTCGGCCAACGTGGGTCTGGCCGTGGGTGCCCGGGCGGGCGTGCACACGCCGGTCTCCGCCTGCGCCTCGGGCGCCGAGGCCATCGGCTACGCCATCGAGATGATCCGCACCGGCCGCGCCGACGTCGTCGTCGCGGGTGGCACGGAGGCGGCGATCCACCCGCTGCCCATCGCCGCGTTCGGCAACATGATGGCGATGTCCAAGAACAACGACGACCCGCAGGGCGCGTCGCGTCCCTACGACACCGCCCGGGACGGCTTCGTGCTCGGTGAGGGCGCCGGTGTCGTGGTCCTGGAGTCCGCCGAGCACGCCGCCAAGCGCGGTGCCCGGGTGTACGCCGAGGCGGTCGGGCAGGGCATCTCCGCCGACGCGCACGACATCGTGCAGCCGGAGCCGGAGGGGCGGGGCATCTCGCACGCCCTGCAGAACCTGCTGGACCGCAACGACCTGGACCCGGCGGAGATCGTGCACGTCAACGCGCACGCGACGTCCACGCCGGCCGGGGACATCGCCGAGCTGAAGGCGCTGCGGAAGGTGTTCGGCGACGACGCCGACCACTTCGCGGTGTCCGCGACGAAGTCGATGACCGGTCATCTGCTGGGTGGTGCGGGTGGTGTCGAGACGGTTGCGACCGTGCTCGCGCTGTATCACCGGGTGGCGCCGCCGACGATCAACGTGGAGAACCTCGACCCCGAGGCCGAGGCGAACGCCGATGTCGTTCGGGGTGAGGCTCGGAAGCTGCCCGTGGAAGGCCGTATCGCCGCGCTGAACGACTCGTTCGGGTTCGGTGGGCACAACGTGGTGTTGGCGTTCCGGACCATCTGATCCTGAGCGGTGATCGGCCCGAACTCCCGGTGGGGGTTCGGGCCGATCGCCGTTTTGTGTCGCGTCGCCTGCCGGGTGCGGGCGGGTGGGGGCTTGTCGCGCAGTTCCCCGCGCCCCTTCAAGGCGTGTTCCTCGGGGCGTTCACACCACCTGGTGCGCGCCCCTTCAGGGTGTGTCCCCGGGGGCGTTCACACCACCTGGTGCGCGCCCCTTCAGGGTGTGTCCCTGGGGGCGTTCACACCACCTGGTGGAGCCAGCGGACCGGGGCGCCTTCCCCGGCGTATCTGAACGGTTCCAGTTCGTCGTCCCAGGGCTTGCCCAGGAGTTTGCCGATCTCGGCCTCCAGGTCGGTCTCGCCGCGCCGGCTGCGGTGCAGCGCCGCGCGCAGGCGGTCCTCGGGGATGAGGATGTCGCCGTGGATGCCCGTGACGGCGTGGTAGATGCCCAGGTCGGGGGTGCAGCTGTAGCGCTCGCCCTCGGCGGTGGGGCAGGGCTCCGCGGTCACCTCGAAGCGCAGGAGGTGCCAGCCGCGCAGCGCCGAGGCCAGCTTGGACGCCGTGCCCGCCTGGCCCTGCCAGGAGAACTCCGAGCGCCAGGTGCCGGGGGCGGCCGGCTGTCGGATCCAGTCCAGGCTGACGCGTGTGCCGAGCACCCCGGCGACGGCCCACTCGACGTGCGGGCACAGCGCGCGCGGCGCGGAGTGCACGTACAGAACTCCACGTGTCGTCACCGGAACCTCCGGGCAGAGCGGGACATGGTGCAAACGGGCGGAACGGCTGTGACCGGGCGGGTCACGTTGATGGCGAGGCTACCGTGCGAGGGCGCAAGGAGTGTGACGTACGGTCGGTCCAGGTGCCGGGAAACGCCTGCCATTCACCCATGGGGACGCTTGTACGGGTGTGAGCCGTTGCATCTGATCGGCCGGGAACCCTCGTGCGTTGTCATGGGTTGGGGAGACAGGCACGGCGTGGCGAGGGGATGGACCAGGGATGCGGAAGCGAAGCCGTCGCACACGGGGCGTTCTGGCCGCGGTCGCGGCGGCCGTGCTGGGTGTCGCCGGGTGTGATGCCGTGGGGGGTGATTCCGCCGCCCCGTCCGAATCCGCGAAGCCGTCGCCGAAGCCCACGCCCCTGTGGGACCGCAGCCCGGGTTCCGTCGCCGCCGTCGGGGACTCCATCACGCGCGGGTTCGACGCCTGTGACGTGCTGTCGGACTGTCCGGAGGCGTCCTGGGCGACCGGCGCCAGCCCCGAGGTCGACTCGCTCGCGGTGCGGCTGCTGGGCAGGTCCGGGGCCGCCCGGCGGAGCTGGAACTACGCCGTGACCGGGGCGCGGATGGCCGATCTGCCCGGGCAGATGGCGCAGGCGGTGCGGCGCAAGCCGCAGCTGGTGACGGTGATGGTGGGGGCCAACGACGCCTGCCGGTCCACTCCCTCGGCGATGACTCCGGTCTCCGCCTTCCGTGCCGACTTCGAGGACTCGCTGCGCTCCCTGCGTGAGGCCCTGCCCAAGGCGCAGGTGTTCGTGGCGAGCGTGCCGAACCTGAAGCGGCTGTGGTCCGAGGGCCGTACCAGCCCGATGGGCAAGCAGGTGTGGAAGCTGGGCATCTGCCCGTCGATGCTGGGCGACGCGGACGCCCTGGACCCGGCGGCGACCCTGCGGCGGGACACCGTGCAGAAGCGGGTGGAGGACTACAACAAGGTCCTGAAGGAGGTCTGCGCCGAGGACGAGCGGTGCCGGTACGACGGGGGCGCGGTGTACGACTACCGCTTCGGCACGGCCCAGTTGAGCCGCTGGGACTACTTCCACCCCAGTGTGAACGGACAGGCCCGGTTGGCGGAGATCGCGTACCGCACCGTGACCGCGAAGAAGCCCTGACCCGGCCCCTGACTTAGAGTTCCGCACATGAACGAACTCTTCGGAACACTTTCCGACGGGACCCCGGTGCACCGCTGGACCCTGGAGCGGGCGGGCGTACGGGTGCGGGTCCTGTCGTACGGCGGGATCGTGCAGTCCGTGGAGGTGCCGGACCGGGAGGGCCGGGCCGGGGACGTGGTGCTGGGGTTCCCGGATCTCGACGGGTACCTCGCCCATCCGGAGCCGTACCTCGGCGCCCTGGTCGGGAGATACGCCAACCGGATCGCCGGCGGCCGGTTCACCCTGGACGGTCGGACGTACGCGCTGGAACCGAACAACGGGCCGAACTCGTTGCACGGTGGCACACGCGGCTTCGACAAGCGGGTGTGGGAGGCGGAGCCGGTCGAGCACGGGGTGCGGCTGACCCGGATCAGCCCGCACGGCGAGGAGGGGTTCCCGGGGCGGCTGGAGGTCTCGGCGACGTACACGCTCGACGGGAGCGGCTCGCTGCGGATCGCGTACGAGGCGGTGACGGACGCGCCGACCGTGGTGAACCTGACGAACCACAGCTATTTCAACCTGGCCGGTTCCGGTGACGCGGGCGGTCACGAGCTGCGGCTGGCCGCCTCCCGGTACACACCGGCCGACGCGGACCTGATCCCCGCCGGCGGCCCCGAGGAGGTGACCGGTACACGGTTCGACTTCCGAGAGGCGCGCAAGACCGGCTCCGGCTACGACCACAACTTCGTGCTCGACAAGGGCGTGACGGACACGGCGGTGGAGGTCGCCGAGCTGCACGACCCGGCGTCCGGGCGGGTGCTGACGGTGGCGACCACCGAGCCCGGCCTCCAGTTGTACACGGCCGACCACCTGGGCGAGCCCTTCGCGCCCGGTGACGGCATCGCGCTGGAGACCCAGCACTTCCCCGACTCGCCGAACCGGCCGGACTTCCCGACGACCGTGCTGCGGCCGGGCGAGGTGTTCCGCTCGGAGACGGTGTACGGGTTCGGCACCCGCTGAGGGGGCCCGTGACAGACCAAGAGCCCCGGTCCGGAGGTCAGGTCCCGGGCCGGGGCTGCTCAGTGGGGAACGTGTCCCGGATCAGACGTTAATCGTCACGGTGATCCCGCGGTCCGTGATCGAGGGCCCGGCCCGGATCTCGTACGAACCCTTCACAAACGACCACGAGTCGGTCGCCTCGTCCCAGATCTCGAAGGGACGGGGCGGCAGTCCCACGGTGGCGTCGGTGTTCCGCGACTTCCCGACCCTGCTGGGCGAGACCACCGCCTAGCGGGCCGCTACGGCGGCCACCACCTCCACCTCGACAAGGGCCTCGGGGCGGAAGAGCCGGGACGCCTCGAAGGTTTCTGGACGCGGTGCGGGAGGCGACGGCGAGATTCCCCGCCTGAGCCCCACCCATGGCGTGGACCCCACGCGTCACGCGATACTGCGGCCGTCCGGCACCGACCCCCCACCGCGACGGAAGGCCTGAACACCCTTGACATCCCTACGCGTTCGCTTCGGCGTGCTCGGTCTCGCCCTGTTGACCGGCTTCGCCACCCCGACGGCCGCGAGCGCCGCCCCGGCGGCCCCGTCTCCCACCGCCGAGGAGCAGCGGCTCGACCGGGCCGTCCCCCAGGAGATCCTGCGCCGCTCCGGATTCGGCACCCTGGCCCCGCGGTTGGCCCGGTCCCTCGACTCGGCCCGCTCCTACGGGGAGGCCCGCCGGGCGGTCAGGCGCGAGGGTGCGCGGTTGTGGCAGCGTGCGGTCGACCGGGCGCAGGGGCGCGGACCGGCCGAATACGAAGGGCGCGAAGCGCTTCCTTGGAAGGGTGGTGGTGGGCGACGGGCGGGCATGAGCCGGGACGACGACCGGCCGCTGTACTGGGCGCGGCTCGGCATGACGCGTGAAGTGCGCACCTGGGAGCCCGCGTTCGGTCTGACGGACGGGCAGCGGGCCGCGCTGCTGGACGAGCTGGAGCGCACCTCGCGCGGCCAGGACGCCATCCGGTATCCGCACGGCAAGGGCCTGAAGCGGATCCTGCTCACCGGCTTCGACCCGTTCACCCTGGACCGGGACATCCGGATCTCCAACCCGTCCGGCGCCACCGCGCTGGCCCTCGACGGCACGGTGATCGAGACGCCGGACGGCCCGGCCCGCATCGAGACGGCCGTGTTCCCGGTGCGCTGGCAGGACTTCACCGAGGGCACGGTGGAGCGGACCCTGCGGCCGTACCTGCCGAAGGTCGACCTGTTCACCACGGTGAGCCAGGGCCGGGTCGGGCGGTTCGACATCGAGCGGACCAACGGGGCCTGGCGGGGCGGCTTCGCGGACAACGAGAACATCGGCCGCACCGAGACCGTGCCGGTCTCCGACCCGGCCTCGCAGCCGCAGTGGACGACGACCACGCTGCCCCACGCGGCGATCGTCGCGGCGCAGACCGGCCGTTTCCCGGTGTACGACAACACGAGCGTCAGCGAGATCCCGGCCGGCGGCTCCCAGCCCGTCGTACGCCCCGACGGGCCGACGCCCGGTTCCACCGCTCGCGCGGGCGGGGGCGGGGACTACCTCTCCAACGAGATCGCCTACCGCGCGACCCTGCTGCGCGACCGGCTCGGGCTGCACGACACGCTGCCGGGCGGGCATGTGCACACGCCGGTACTGCAGTTCGGCACCGGGAACACCACGGAGATCACCGACCCGGAGTTCGTGCGCAACCGGCTGGACATCATCGCCCAGGTGAGGGCCATCCTGAAGGTGGCTGCGGAAGCGTCGTAGCGGCCCCGTCGCCCTCCTCGCCGCCCTTGCCGCCCTCACTGATGTCCTCGCCCAGCAGGTCGCGTGCCATGAGGGTGGCGCCGGCCACCGCGCCCGGCATCAGGAACACCGCGACGAACGGCACCAGGAACGCCACGGCGAGCGGCGTGCCGAAGCCCCAGACCAGGGTCTTGCGGGAGCGCAGCAGGGTGAGGCGGGTGCGCAGTTCGACGCTGCGGCGCTGGAGGGCGACGGCGGTCAGTTCCTCGGTGAGGAAGAACCCGGTCACGACGAACCCGATCACGGGGACGACCGTCTGCCCGACCACGGGGATGAAGCCGCACGCGAACAGCAGCACCCCCCACAGGGCGGCCCGCAGCACGATCCGGAGGCTGTCCCGGGCGGAGATCCACAGCTCACGCCAGAACGGCAGCCCCGACTCGGGGGCGTGCCCGTCCGGGGACACGTCCCGGTCGACCTTCTCGGAGAGGTTCTCGTAGAAGGGCTGCCCGATCAGCAGGGTCACCGCGGTGAAGGTCACGACGGAGAGGAGCAGGCCGAGGGCGAACAGCACGGCGGTCAGGAAGCCGCGGAAGAGTCCGAGCCACGGGCTGGACCAGTCGTCCGCGAAAGGCGTCGCCCAGCCCACGAGGTCCTCGCCCCACAGGGCCAGTGCGACGAGCGCCGCCGCGTAGAGAACGAGGGTGATCAGCCCCGGGAGCAGCCCGAAGCCGTACTGCCTGCCGTGCCGGGCCACCCATCGCTGGCCCTTCAGGAGGTACCGGAAACCCGTCCCTAGATCGCGCATGGGGGAACCCTATCCGGGCCCGTGTCGCGCTCTTGACGCGCTCCGGTCACACCGCTGTCACGGGTCGCCCAGGTCAGGCCGGACGCGCCGGTGAGAGCCATCCGGGTCACGGGTGACACCAACGCGCTCTTGTTGCCGTTGAGTCGAACCGGTACACCTCGCCGTACCGATCTCAGGAAGCCCCAGGAGGAGGTACGCGTGCGCACCGAGAGAAGCGTTCCTGCGAGACCTGTACTGATCGCCGCCCTGGCCCTCGCCGCGGCGGGTTCGCTCCTGCTCTCCCCCGGCCCGGCGGGCGCCGACCCGTTACCCGTCACCCGTGAGGGCTCCGCCGTGGACGACCTGGCGGCACAGGCTCCCGCGAGCGCCGCGCGACGCGCGTTGACCGCGGACGCCCCCACCGCCGCCCCCACCCGCTCCTACCCCCGCCGCCTGGTCCTCTCCCCCGACCCGGAGAACCCCGGCGACAAGTCCCTGAAGCTGGGCCTCACGCCGTACCACGCGATCGCGCCGAAGCTGAACGCCCTGCAGCGCCTCGGCGACCGGGTGAGCGTGGAGGTGACGGGCCGCTCGGCCGGCGGCCACCGCCTCTACCTCGTCACCGTCACCGCCCCGGAGACCACCCGGCAGACCCGCGCCCAGGAGCGCATGCGCGAGCTGATCGAGAACGCGCCCGCCACAGCGGCCAAGTCCCGTGAGATCACACGGGATTACAAGGCACCGGTCTTCGTCAACGGCAACATCCACGGCAACGAGTGGGAGGGCACGGACGCCTCCCTGAAGGTCATCGAGCAGCTCGCCACCGCGAAGGACGCCAGGACCAGGGACCTCCTCACGCACAGCCGCCTGTACTTCAACATCACGGCGAATCCGGACGGCCGTATCGCCGGTACCCGCGCCAACGCGAACGGCTTCGACCTCAACCGCGACTTCGTCACCGCCTCCCAGCCCGAGACCCGGGCGATGCGGCAGATCGAGCTCGGCACACAGCCGGCCGTCCTGCTCGACCTGCACGGCTACGTCAACGGCACCCTCATCGAGCCCACCACTCCCCCGCACGGCGAGAACTACGAGTACGACCTCTTCCTGAAGAACAGCTACGCCAACGCCCTCGGCATGGAGTCCGCGGTCAACGCCCTCGGCTACACGCCCGCGAAGGACGGCGTGGAGGCGGCCCAGATCCCGTTCCGCGACCAGGAGGAGGGCTGGGACGACTGGCCGCCGATCTTCACCCCGCAGTACGCGGCCTTCCACGGCACGGTGGCCGCCCACACGGTGGAGATCCCGCTGGCGGTGAACAACGAGGAGTACGACGAGCTGCCCGTCCCCGAGCTGCGCCGCCGCTCGGCGATCAACACGGCCGTGGCGGGCGCGGCGATCCGCGCGACCCTGGACCACGTGCGCGAGCACCGCGGCACCCTGATCACCGACCAGATCGAGGTGTTCCGGCGCGGCGCGGCGGGCGCCGCGCAGGTTCCGGTGTCGGCGGAGACGGTTCCCGGCGTCCCCGGCATCGGCCCGGAGGACGTCTACACGACGAGGTTCCCGCGCGCCTACGTCATCCCGCCCGGCGACGCCCGCACCCAGCGCTCGGGGCCCGCCGCCGCCCGTCTGGTCGACCACCTCATCGCCAACGACGTCCGCGTCACCCGCGCCACCCGCGCCTTCCGGATCGCCGGCCGGACGTACCCACGGGGCTCGTACGTCGTCGACCTGCACCAGCCCAAGCGCGGCATGGCGAACGCGCTGCTGGCCGACGGCCGGGACATCAGCGGCAAGGTCTCGGTGATGTACGACATCTCCGGCTGGAGCCTGGGCAGCCTGTGGGGCGCCACGGTCGAGCGGGTGCCGGCGGGCAGTCTGCGGGGCGCGCCCCTGCGCCCGGTCGTCGGGGCCGCACCGGTCGCGCACGTGCCCGCGCACGGCGACCTGCGACTGCGCCTGACCGATCCGCGCGAGATCGCCGCCCTCAACTCCCTGCTCCGGCAGGGCGTTGCGGTCCGGCGGGCGGCGGACGGCAGCGCGATCGTCCCGGCGTCGGCCCGCCGCGAGGCCCGCACGGCCGCCCGTGTCCACGACGTCTCCTTCATAGCCACACGGCAGTCGTGGGACGGCACGGCACCGCTCCACCGCCTCCGCGTCGCCGCCGCCGTCACGCCGGGTGAGCTGTTCGCCCTGCGGGAGATGGGCTTCGACGTCACGCCGGTCTCGACGGCCGTGCTGAACGCGGGCTTCGACTGGTCGGGCGCGGACGTGCTGTTCGTGTCCGCCGGCCTGGACCGCGCGGACCTCACCGAACCCGCCCGGCAGGCCCTGGACACCTTCCTGGACGGGCACGGCCTGGTCGGCCGGGGTGCTGCGGGAGCGGCCCTGAACGCGGCGGCGGGGCGGCTGGCGGTCAAGCCGGTGGAGGGCAACGCGGACGCGAACGGCGTGGTGCGGGTGCGCAATGCCGACGGCATCACGCGTGACGCACTGGCCCGCGGCTTCGTCTACGCCCCGCTCTGGTTCACCGACCCGGGCCCCGGTGTCCGCGTGGAGCAGTCGTACGCGACCGGGAACCCGCTGGTTGCCGGGCACTGGCGGCCGCTGCGGGACGGCTCCGGCGGTCCCGCCGCTGCCGCCGGGCAGGCCTCGGTCGTGAGCGGGGACCACACGGTCCTGTTCGGCACCGAACCACTCTTCCGGGGCCACCCCAAGGGAGAATTCCCGCAGGTGGCAAAGGCATTGTTCACAGTGGCACACAGCGCTTCAGTCAAGGAGAGCGGATGACGCAGGAGATCCACGGCAGCGTGGCGGACGACTTCGAGGCGGTGCGCGAGGAGTTCACCGCGTTCGTCGCCGGGGAGCGGGCCGACTACGAGGGGCAGCTGTGCGCCTACGTCCGCGGCCGGAAGGTCGTCGACCTGTGGGCGGGGACCGACGCCGACGCCCTCTACGGTGTGTTCTCGTCCACCAAGGGCGCCGCCTACCTGGTCGTGGCCCTGCTCGTCCAGGACGGCACGCTCGAACTGGACCGCAAGGTGACGTACTACTGGCCGGAGTTCGCGGCCGAGGGCAAGGGCGCCCTGACGGTGCGGGACCTGCTGGCGCACCGGGCGGGCGT
Source organism: Streptomyces sp. NPDC013187 (assembly GCF_042899705.1). Classification (NCBI taxonomy): domain Bacteria; kingdom Bacillati; phylum Actinomycetota; class Actinomycetes; order Kitasatosporales; family Streptomycetaceae; genus Streptomyces; species Streptomyces sp. NPDC013187. Next base: position 280,530 of record NZ_JBIBAF010000005.1, read on the forward strand.
GGTCGGTACCGACACCGGCTTCACGCTCGCGGAGCTGGCGGACGACCGCCAGCTCGCCGAACGTCTCGCCGACCAGCGGCCGTTCTGGCGCCCCGGCACGGCGTTCGGTTATCACGGGCTGGTCGCCGGTGCCCTGGCCGGGGAGGTGGTGCGCCGTGCGACCGGCCGCACCCTCCAAGAGGTCTACCAGGAGCGGATCAGGACCCCGTACGGGCTGGACTTCCACCTGGGCCTGCCCGCGCCCGAGGAACCGCGCTTCCGGGGCACCCAGCCGATGGCCCCGACCCCCGAGCAGCAGGCCGTGCTCGACGCGACGCCCACGGGCCCGCACACGCTGGCCTCGATCGCGTTCAACGGCAACGCGGCCGAGCCGACCGACCTCGTCTCCCTTCCGAACATGCCGCTGATCCGCGCCAAGGGCCCGGCGTCGGTGGGCGGGGTGGCGTCCGCGCGGGGCCTGGCGGGGATGTACGCGGCGGCGATCAGCGGGGTGGGCGAACAGCCGGCGCTGCTGAAGCCGGACACGGTGGCGGAGTTCGGGCAGGTCCACTCGGTCGGCTACGACCTGGTGGCCCGGGCCCACAGGTCCTTCGGGCTCGGCTTCCAGATGACGGCTGACACGTGGTACCCGTTCCTCGGTGCCGGGACGATCGGGCACGGCGGCGCGGGCGGCTCCCAGGCCTTCGCGGACCCGTGGAGCGGCCTCTCCTACGGTTACACGCGCCGCCGGTACGCCTTCCCCGGTGGGGCGGCCCCGGAGAACGGCCGGCTGGCACGGGCGGTCCACACGGCGGCGCTCGCCCTCTGAGGGCTTCTTTCACCACGAGCGCCCGATCGGGTGGTGTGGTGAAGGACCGCTGGGGCCCGGGCACGGGCGGAGGCCGCACCCCACGTCCAAGGGTGCGGCCTCCGCGTACGCAACGAGCGGGGTCAGACCAGCGTCACGGTGATGTTGCCGCGGGTCGCCTTCGAGTACGGGCAGACCTCGTGGGCCTTCTCGATCAGGGACCGGGCGGTGCCCCGGTCGACCTTCGGGATGTCGGCCGAGATCTCGACGATGATCCCGAAGCCGTCCCCGTTCTTGCCGAGGCCGACCTTGGCGGTGACAGTCGAACCGGAGAGGTCGGCCTTCTCCTGACGGGCGACGACACCGAGAGCGCCCTGGAAGCAGGCGCTGTACCCGGCGGCGAAGAGCTGCTCCGGGTTGGTGCCGGCGCCGCTCCCGCCCATCTCCTCGGGCGGGTTGACGACGACGTCGAGCTTGCCGTCGTCGGTGGCGACCCGGCCGTCGCGACCGTTCTCGGCGGTGGCGACGGCGGTGTACAGGACGTCGGACTGCTGGATCGGCATGCGGTTGGGTTCCTTAGGTGGTCCGCCGCGGCTCGCGCCCGGGCCGGGACGGATTCGGAAACAAGTTACCGCATGCCGGAATCCCGAAGGAAGGCGTCAGAGCTTGACGATCATCTTCCCGGTGTTGTCGCCGCGCAGCACACCGAGGAACGCCTCCAGGTTGTTCTCGATGCCCTCGACGACGGTCTCCCGGTACTTCAGCTCGCCGGAGGCGACCCAGGGGGCGACCTCCTGCACGAACTGCGGCTGCAGGTCGTAGTGGTCCCCGACCAGGAAGCCCTGGATACGGCCGCGGGTGGCGATCAGGCGGGCGAGGTTCTTCGGGCCCGGGGCGGGCTCGGTGTTGTTGTAGACGGAGATCATGCCGCAGACGGCGATCCGGCCGCCCTCGTTGAGGGAGCCGATGGCCGCCTCCAGGTGGTCACCGCCGACGTTGTCGAAGTAGACGTCGATCCCGTCGGGGGCGGCGGCGCGCAGCTGCTCGGCGACCGGCCCGTCCTTGTAGTTGAAGGCGGCGTCGAAGCCGTACTCCTCCGTGAGGAGCTTCACCTTCTCGTCCGAACCGGCGGAGCCGATGACGCGGGAGGCGCCCTTCAGCTTGGCGATCTGGCCGACCTGGCCGCCCACGGCGCCGGCGGCACCGGACACGAAGACGGTGTCGCCCTCCTTGAAGGCGGCGGTGCGCAGCAGGCCCGCGTAGGCGGTGAGGCCCGTCATGCCCAGCACCCCGAGGTACGTCGACAGCGGCGCGGCGTCCGGGTCCACCTTGACGGCGCTCTTCGCGCCGACGACCGCGTACTCACGCCACCCGAAGAAGTGCAGCACGTGATCCCCGACGGACAGTCCCTCGGCGTTCGACGCCACGACCTCGCCGACGGCACCGCCCTGCATGACCTTGCCGATCTCGAACGGGGCGACGTAGGACTTCGCGTCGCTCATCCGGCCGCGCATGTACGGGTCCACGGAGAGGTACTTGTTCCGGACGAGGACCTGACCCTCACCGGGCTGCGGTACGTCCACCTCGACGAAGGCGAAGTCCTCGGGCTTCGGCCAGCCGACGGGACGGCTCGCCAGGTGCCACTCGCGGCTGACGGCGGGGAGGGTGGGGGTGTCGGTCATGGTGCGCCTTACCTCACTGGCTCGATGTTTCAGTACCTGAAACAACCATGCTCCTGAATATTTCAGGTTGTCAAATAACCGGGTACCCTCGAAGGCATGGCTTCTACCACACCGACGCCCGAAATGACGGGCACCCGCCCGGATCAGCTGACTCTCGACGTCGTCGAGCTGATCGGGGAGGTCGTGGCGCGGTTCCACGAGGACTACGAGTCGGCGGCGGCGGAGCACGCCCTCACCGGCGCGCAGGCGCGGCTGCTCAGCCTGTTGTGCCTCGAGCCGCTGCCGATGCGGAGGCTGGCGCAGCAGCTGAAGTGCGAGCCGTCGAACGTCACCGGGATCGTGGACCGGCTGGAGGCGCGGGGCCTGGTCGAGCGGCAGCCGAACCCCTCCGACCGCCGGGTGAAGGTCGCGGCGGCGACGACGGAGGGGCGACAGGTGGCCCGGAGCCTGCGGGAGTCACTGCGGTTCGCCCGGGAGCCCCTGGCCGGACTCTCCGAGGAGGAGCGGGTGGCGCTGCGGGACACGCTGCGGCGCATGCTGGGCTGAGGCCGGACCCGGCCGTCAAAAGGCCTCGCAGCCCGGGACCGGGTACGGCGGCGGCCTGTTCGCGACGCGACGGTACGCGGCCGGCGCCGTCAGGAGAGTCGGTGCTCCGCGACGGGGCGCGACACCCCGTCCGCACTCGCCATCGGCGCCTCATTGTCGTGGCCCCGGGGCGAAACCGACCGAGCGGCCGCTACGTGCACCACCAGAGGAACCGTTTGCACGGCTCGGAGGCGGACGGCTCCGGCTCCGGGGGCTGAGTGGTCGGATCCGCGGTCGGGCCGGGGCCCGGGCCGGAGGTCGGCGGGGCGGCCGTGGGGGCGGGCGCCGGGCCGCTGGAGGCGCCTCCCGCCGCCGACTCGGGGTCCTTCGACGGTTCGCCGCTCTCCGGGGACTCCGAGCTCTCGTCCTTCGGGGACGCGGAAGCGGACGGCGTGTCAGATGCCGTCGGTGAAGCGGAGCCTGAGGGGTTGTCGGTCCCAGCCCTCCCGCCGCCCGAACCGCTGCCCGGTTCCCCCGCCTCGGGCGAGGCGTCCCCGTCCGCCGACTCGCCCCCGGCCGCGGCCGGTCTCGGTTTCGAGCCGGGGGCGTCCATGCCGAGTTCCGCGAGGCTCAGGCCGCCGGCCGCCAGTACGAACCCGGCGGCCACGAACAGGGTGCGGCGGCGCCGGCGGCGATGTGCCGCGGCCTTGCGGTCCCGCCGGCTCGACCCTCCCGGGCCGTCGGGGGCCGGGCCGCGCCCGCGTCCGCGCCGTCGGGCCGCGCGCCCCGCGCGCTCGCCGTCGTCGCCGTACGTGCCGTCGTCGTCATCGCCGTACGCGTCACTGGCGTCGTCGCCGTACGTGCCGTCGTCGTCATCGCCGTACGCGTCACTGGCGTCGTCGCCGTACGCGTCGTCGTGTCCGTCGTAGGGGGTGTGCGACTCGTGCGATCCCGCCGCCCCCTCCGGCATGCCGCCGACGTGTCCTGACGCGGTGGCATCGTATCCGCCGTACACCGGGTCGCGCCGACGCAGTGTTTCGGCCGAGGTGCCGCACCCCGGGCAGGCGAGGGCGCCGTTGAGGTGCCGTCGGCACGGGTCGCAGTAGTCCATGACGCGGGAAGATTAAGTTCCGCGCCGGTCACGTTCCTAGAGCCGCCTGTGAAGGTTCTGTACGGACACGGCCGCCACCTGGTTTCGAAACTGTCGAAACCGTTATGCGCGCGACCCATTGACACCCCCACCGCCCGATCCTTACTGTCACGCCAGCATTTCGAACGTGTGCCGAAATCTCGAACAGGCCGAGGCGCCGGAACGCGAACGGGACGCTGACGGAACAAACTGACAGAACGAGCCGACGAAGCTGCGAGGGAAAACCGCCGTGCGCATCACCGGAATCAGCACACACGTGGTCGGGACGCCGTGGCGCAACCTGACGTACGTCCAGGTGCACACCGACGAGGGGATCACCGGAGTCGGCGAGACCCGGATGCTGGGACACACCGACGCCCTTCTCGGCTACCTGAGGGAGGCCGAGGCCAACCACATCCTCGGCTCCGACCCCTTCGCCGTCGAGGACCTCGTCAAGCGCATGAAGTACGGCGACTACGGCCGTGCGGGCGAGATCGTCATGTCCGGCATCGCCGTGATCGAGATGGCCTGCTGGGACATCAAGGGCAAGGCCCTCGGAGTCCCCGTCTGGCAGCTGCTGGGCGGCAAGGTCACCGACAAGGTCAAGGCGTACGCCAACGGCTGGTACACCACCGAGCGCACCCCGGAGGCCTACCACAAGGCCGCCCAGGGCGTGATGGAGCGCGGCTACCGGGCGCTGAAGATCGACCCCTTCGGCACCGGCCACTTCGAGCTGGACCACCAGGAGACCCTGTACGCGGTCTCCCTGATCGAGGCCGTCCGCGACGCCATCGGCCCCGAGGCCGAGCTGATGCTGGAGATGCACGGCCGCTTCTCCCCCGCCACGGCCGTGCGCCTGGCCAAGGAACTGGCGCCGTTCAAGCCGGCGTGGCTGGAGGAGCCGGTCCCGCCGGAGAACCTCAAGGCGCTGGAGAAGGTCGCCGCCAAGGTCGACATGCCGGTCGCCACCGGTGAGCGCATCCACGACCGGATCGAGTTCCGCGAGCTGTTCGAGAGCCAGGCCGTCGACATCATCCAGCCGGACGTCGGCCACATCGGCGGAATCTGGGAGACCCGGAAGCTCGCGGCGACCGCCGAGACGCATTACATGCTGGTCGCCCCGCACAACGTGGGCGGCTCGGTGCTGACCGCCGCGTCCCTCCAGGTCGGCTTCACCTCCCCGAACTTCAAGATCCTGGAGCACTTCAACGACTTCGCCGACGCGGAGATCAAGAAGGTGGTCAAGGGCGCCCCGCAGGTGAACCCGGAGGACGGCTGCTTCCACCTCTCCGACGCCCCCGGCCTCGGTGTGGAGCTGGACGTCGACGCCGCCGCCGAGTTCCCGCAGCAGCAGGCCCGTTTCGACCTCTGGGCGGAGGGCTGGGAACAGCGCAAGCCGAAGGGCTCGCAGTGAGCACCGCCGTCGTCGTCGACGCCCCGGGCGAGCACCGTCTGGTGCCGCACGAGCCCCGGCGGCCCGAGGCCGGCGAGGCGCTGGTCCGGGTGCACGCCTCCGGGATCTGCGGCAGCGACCGCGAGGTCTACCAGGGCAACCGCCCCGAGGGCTACGTGCGTTACCCGCTGACCCCGGGCCACGAGTGGTCCGGGACGGTTCAGGCCGTGGGCGCCGGTGTCCCGGAGTCCCTCGTGGGCCGCAAGGTGGTCGGTGAGGGCTTTCGAAACTGTCAGGTCTGCGACCGCTGCCACGCGGGCGACACGACCCTGTGCACGGCCGGCTACGAGGAGACCGGGTTCACGCAGCCGGGCGCCATGGCGGCCACGCTGACCCTCCCGGCCCGTCTCCTGCACGCCCTCCCGGACGACTGCGACCTGACGGCCGCGGCCCTCCTGGAACCCGCCGCCTGTATCGCGGCCGCCGCGCTGAAGGGCAACGCGCAGCCCGGTGAGCGCGTCGCCGTGGTCGGCACCGGAACCCTCGGCATGTTCGCCGTGCAGTTCCTGAAGGCCAACTCACCGGCCGAGCTGCTGGTGATCGGCACCCGCCGGGACCGTGAGGCGCTCTCGCGTCAGTACGGTGCGACGGACTTCCGGACGAAGGACCAGCAACTCCCGGACGACATCGACGTGGTGATCGAGACGGCCGGGTCCGCGGACGCCGCCCGGATCTCCGCCGCTCTGCTCAGGCGCGGCGGGCGGCTGGTCCTGACCGGCATCCCGGCGCCGGGCGCCGAGGGCCTCGACCCGACCGACCTCGTCGTGAAGCAGCTGGAGGTGCACACCGTCTTCGGTGCGCCGCCGGACGCCTGGGCGCACACGGTGCGGGTGTTCGCCGCCGGTCTGCTCGATCCGCTGCCGCTGGTGACGCACGAGCTGCCGCTCACCGAGTTCTCGCAGGCCATCGAGCTGGTCGGGGCCGGTGATCCGAAGGTGGGCAAGGTCCTGCTCCGCCCCTAGACGTACGCCGGTACGGGGGCAACCTGACGGCTCCCGTACCGGCGTACACCCAGCTGCGCCCCCTGCCCGGCTGTGCCCACCGTCCAGCCGGGCCCCCGAGCCCAGCCGTGCCCCACCCAGAGCCGCGAACCTCGTCCGAAATATCGAACCGAAGGACAGTCCTGTGACCGACGCTTCCGCCACCGCAGCCCGCAGGCCCGGTGAGCCGGCGCTCTCCGCGCTGGGTCTGAGCGCGCCCGCCCCCGACCCCGCCGACGCCTCCGCGCACTCCTTCCCCGGCGGTGGCCGCTGGCGCACCGAGATCCCCTCCTGCGAGGGTCCCGAGGCGCTCGCGGTGGTTCTGAAGGAGGCCTCGCGGCTGGACGTGCCGATCCACCGGATCAGCCAGGGCAGCGGCGTGTGGATGCTGACCGACTCCGAGATCACCGAGATGGTCGAGTCGACCGGTGAACGCGACATCGAACTCTGCCTGTTCACCGGCCCGCGCGGCACCTGGGACATCGGCGGGTCCACGCGCACCGACTCACGGGGGGCCGGGCTGCGCGCCCGCGGCCACGACGCCGTCGCCGGTTGCGTCGAAGACGCCGTCCGGGCGACCGAGTTGGGCGTCAAGTGCCTGCTCGTCGCCGACGAGGGCGTGCTGTGGACGCTGCACCGGGCGCGGGCGGCCGGCATCATCCCGGCCGACACGACACTCAAGGTCTCCGCGCTCATCGGACCGGTCAACCCGGCCGCGTACGCGGTATACGAACGCCTCGGCGCCGACTCGGTCAACGTGCCCAGCGACCTGACGCTCGATCACCTGACCGAGATCCGCCGGGTGTCGGGCGCTCCGATGGACATGTACATCGAGGCCCCCGACGACCTCGGCGGCTACGTCCGCATGTACGAGGTGGCCGAACTCATCAGACGCGGGGCCCCGTTGTACCTGAAGTTCGGCCTGTCCAAGTCCCCCGGGATCTACCCCTACGGGCACCACATGCGGGAGCTGACCCTGGCCACCGCGAAGGAGCGGGTGCGGCGTGGCCGGCTCGCCCTGGACCTCCTGGCCCGCCACGGAGCGGACGGCGACATGGCGCCGCTCGGGTCCCGGCTGCCGGGTGATCTGCAACGGTTCGAAATCTCGTCATAACGTTCCGGATACTCGGCTTCACAAAAGAAGACACAGCCGACCACAATCCACCACATCTCTTCTCGGTCTTTCCGGCACGACCACCCGGATCGACTTCGCGCCTGAGACCGAGCCCTGCCACAGATCAAGGATGATGATCATGCGTAACCGCAGAGCCGCTCTCACCGCCATAGCCGGAGCCGCGTCCCTCGCCCTGACCCTGTCCGCCTGCGGCCAGAGCGGCGAGGGCGGCAGCAAGGAGAGCGAGGGCGACACCAAGGGCGCCACCATCGGCATCGCGATGCCGACCAAGTCCTCCGAGCGCTGGATCGCCGACGGCAAGAACGTCGTCACCGACCTCGAGTCCAAGGGCTACAAGACCAAGCTGGTCTACGGCGAGGACGACCCCGACCAGCAGGTCTCGCAGGTCGAGAACCTGATCACGCAGGGCGTCAAGGCGCTGATCATCGCCGCGATCGACAACAAGTCGATGAACAACGTGCTCCAGCAGGCCAAGGACGCGGGCATCCCGGTCATCTCCTACGACCGCCTGATCCTCGGCACGCAGAACGTCGACTACTACGCCTCCTTCGACAACGAGAAGGTCGGCGAGCTCCAGGGCACCTACATCGTCGAGAAGCTCGGCCTGAAGGACGGCTCCAAGAAGGGCCCCTTCAACATCGAGCTGTTCGCCGGCTCCAACGACGACAACAACACCCGCTACTTCTTCCAGGGCGCGATGAACGTCCTGCAGCCGTACATCGACAAGAAGCAGCTCGTCGTCCGCTCCGGCCAGACCAAGCTCAACCAGGTCACGACCCTGCGCTGGGACGGCGGCACCGCCCAGAAGCGCATGGACGACATCCTGACCTCGGCCTACAAGAGCGAGCGGGTCGACGCCGTCCTCTCCCCCTACGACGGCATCTCCATCGGCATCCTCTCGGCCCTGAAGTCCGACGACTACGGCTCCAAGAGCAAGCCGCTGCCGGTCGTGACGGGTCAGGACGCCGAGGTCGCCTCGGTGAAGTCGATCATCGCCGGCCAGCAGTCGATGACCGTCTACAAGGACACCCGTCAGCTCGCCAAGGTGTCCTCGAACATGGTCGACGCGCTGCTCAACAAGAAGAAGCCCGAGGTCAACGACACCAAGACCTACGACAACGGCTCGAAGGTCGTCCCCGCCTACCTGCTGGAGCCGGTCGCGGTCGACAAGTCGAACTACCAGAAGGAGGTCGTCGACTCCGGCTACATCAAGGAGAGCGACCTCAAGTAGTCCCCGCCACCGACCGACGCTCCACCACTGATTGGAAGGCACGACCATGGCGGGACCCGTCCTGGAAATGCGCTCGATCGTCAAGACCTTTCCCGGCGTCAAGGCGCTGTCGGACGTCACACTGACCGTCCGCCAGGGCGAGGTCCACGCCATCTGCGGGGAGAACGGCGCCGGCAAGTCGACCTTGATGAAGGTCCTCTCCGGCGTCCACCCGCACGGCACGTACGAGGGCGACATCCTCTTCGAGGGAGAGGTCTGCCAGTTCAAGGACATCCGGGCCAGCGAAGAACGCGGCATCGTGATCATCCACCAGGAACTGGCCCTGGTGCCCTACCTCTCCCTCGCGGAGAACATCTTCCTCGGCAACGAGCACGCCACCCGGGGGATCATCAGCTGGACCGAGACGCTGCGGCACGCGAGCGAACTGCTGCGCCGGGTCGGTCTGGCCGACCACCCCGACACCCGCGTCGCCGACATCGGCGTGGGCAAGCAGCAGCTCGTGGAGATCGCCAAGGCCCTGTCGAAGAAGGTGAAGCTGCTCATCCTCGATGAGCCGACCGCCGCGCTGAACGACGAGGACAGCGGCAAACTCCTGGACCTGATCCTGGAGTTGAAGAAGCAGGGCATCACCTCGATCATCATTTCCCACAAGCTCAACGAGATCCGCAAGGTCGCCGACTCGGTGACGATCCTCCGCGACGGCCAGACCATCGAGACCCTCGACGTGAAGGCCGCGGAGACCACCGAGGACCGGATCATCAGCGGCATGGTCGGCCGCGACCTGGAGCACCGCTTCCCGGAGCGGTCGCCGCACGAGCCCGAGGAGGGCGCCGCGCCGGCCCTGGAGATCCGGGGCTGGACCGTGCACCACCCGATCGACCAGCAGCGCAAGGTGTGCGACGACGTGTCGCTGCACGTGCGGCGCGGGGAGATCGTCGGTATCGCGGGCCTGATGGGCGCCGGCCGCACCGAACTCGCGATGAGCGTCTTCGGGCGGACCTACGGCCGGTACGCGGGCGGCACGGTCCTCAAGGACGGCAAGGAGATCCGTACGAAGACCGTCCCGGAGGCGGTCAAGCACGGCATCGCCTACGTCACCGAGGACCGCAAGCACTACGGCCTCAACCTCATCGACACCATCAACCGGAACATCTCGCTGAGCGCCCTGGGCAAGGTCGCCAAGCGCGGTGTGGTCGACGAGCACGAGGAGCGGCAGGTCGCCGAGGGCTTCCGCAAGTCCATGAACATCAAGGCGCCGACGGTGTTCGAGCCGGTGGGCAAGCTGTCCGGCGGCAACCAGCAGAAGGTCGTCCTCAGCAAGTGGATCTTCTCGGGTCCGGACGTGCTGATCCTGGACGAGCCCACGCGCGGTATCGACGTCGGCGCCAAGTACGAGATCTACACGGTCATCGACCAGTTGGCGGCCCAGGGCAAGGCGGTCGTCTTCATCTCCTCCGAGCTGCCCGAGCTGCTCGGCATGTGCGACCGCATCTACACGATGGCCGCGGGGCGGCTGACGGGTGAGTTCTCGCGGGCCGAGGCCTCCCAGGAATCGCTGATGCGTCAGATGACGAAGGACAAAGAGGTAACCCGATGAGCACGGACGTGACCGCCAAGAGCCCGGCCCCCGCGCCGCCGGGCAAGAGCGGAGGGGCCGCGGGCGACGGCCTGTTGCAGCTGGTGATGGAGGGCATGCGCCGCAACATGCGGCAGTACGGCATGCTCATCGCGCTGGGCCTGATCGTGGTCCTGTTCGCCGTCTGGACCGACGGCGACCTGCTGCTGCCGCGCAACGTGTCCAACCTGGTGCTGCAGAACAGCTACATCCTGATCCTCGCGATCGGCATGATGCTGGTCATCATCGCCGGCCACATCGACCTGTCGGTCGGATCGCTGACGGCGTTCGTCGGGTCGATGGCCGCGGTGTTCATGGTCAAACAGGATCTGCCCTGGCCCCTCGCGGTGGTGCTGTGCCTGGCCGTGGGCGCGGTCGCGGGTGCCGTGCAAGGGTTCTTCATCGCGTACGGCGGCATACCGTCGTTCATCGTGACCCTGGCGGGCATGCTGATCTTCCGCGGTCTGACGGAGATCTTCCTGGAGGGCCAGACCCTCGGCCCGTTCCCGGACGGTCTGCAGAAGGTCGCCAACGGGTTCCTGCCCGAGGTCGGCCCGAACACGAACTACCACAACCTGACCCTGCTGCTGGGCTTCGCGATGATCGCCTTCGTGATCTTCCAGGAGGTCCGTGACCGCAAGCGGCAGCAGGAGTTCAACCTGGACGTCCCGCCCGCCAAGCTGTTCCTGCTGAAGCTGGTCGCGATCGGCGCCGCGGTGCTGACGCTCACCATGCTGCTGGCCAGCTACAAGGGCGCCCCGATCGTGCTGCTCATCCTGGGCGTGCTGCTCGTCGGCTTCGGCTACGTCATGCGCAACGCGATCATCGGCCGCCACATCTACGCCATCGGCGGCAACCTCCCGGCGGCCAAGCTGTCGGGTGTGAAGGACAAGAAGGTCACCTTCCTTGTCTTCCTGAACATGGGCATGCTCGCGGCCCTGGCGGGTCTGGTCTTCGCCGCCCGCTTCAACGCGGCCTCTCCCAAGGCCGGCCTCAACTTCGAGCTGGAGGCGATCGCGGCCTCGTTCATCGGCGGTGCGTCGATGAGCGGCGGTGTCGGCACCGTCCTCGGCGCGATCATCGGTGGCCTGGTCCTGGGCGTGCTGAACAACGGTATGAACCTCGTCGGCATCGGCACCGACTGGCAGCAGGTCATCAAGGGCATGGTGCTGCTGGCGGCGGTCGGGTTCGACGTGTGGAACAAGCGCAAGGTCGGTTCGTAAGTCAGATCGGGGCCCCGCCACCAGGCGGGGCCCTCTCCTTATCGGGAGCCGCACACATGGAACTGAACAGACGCACGGTCATCGCGGGAGCAGCGGCGGCGGGCATAGCCGCCACCACGCTCGGCGGCACGGCACACGCCACGGGAGGCAGGAAGCCGGTGAAGACACTCTTCGGCAAGCTGGCCGACGGCACCAAGGTCTACAGCTGGTCGCTGGAGAACGGCGGCACCCGCCTGAAGGTCCTGTCCTGGGGCGGTGTCGTCCAGTCCCTGGAGATCCCCGACCGTCGCGGCCGGTACGCCAACGTCTCCGCGGGCTTCGACAACCTCGAGGACTACGTCGCGAAGACCCCGTACTTCGGCGCCCTGATCGGCCGGTACGGCAACCGCATCGGCAAGGGCAAGTTCACCCTCGACGGCAAGAACTACCAGCTCTCCGTGAACGACGGCGAGCAGAGCCTGCACGGCGGCACCCAGGGCTTCGACAAGCGCGTGTGGGACGTTGAGCCGTTCGTGAAGGGCTCCGACGTCGGCCTGCACCTGTACTACACGAGCGTCGACGGCGAGATGGGCTACCCGGGCACGCTCAAGACGAAGGTGACGTACACGCTCACCCGGCACGGTGAGTGGCGCATCGACTACGAGGCCACCACGGACAAGGCCACCGTCGTCAACCTCACCAGCCACGTCTACTTCAACCTCGCCGGTGAGGGCAGCGGCACGATCGAGGACCACGAGCTCCAGATCGCCGCCTCCCGCTACACGCCCACCGACGCGGGCCTGATCCCCACGGGCGAACTGGCGAAGGTCGCGGGCACCCCCTTCGACTTCCGCAAGGCCAAGCCGATCGGCCGGGACATCCGCGTCTCGCACCCGCAGCTGGTGACCGCCAAGGGCTTCGACCACAACTGGGTCCTCGACAAGGGCATCACCGCCCGGCCCGAGCACGTCGCGACTCTGCGCGACCCGGCCTCCGGCCGCACCATGAAGATCGCCACGAACGAGCCGGGCCTGCAGTTCTACTCCGGCAACTTCCTCGACGGCACGCTGACCGGCCCGTCCGGCCGCACCTACCGGCAGGGCGACGCGCTGTGCCTGGAGACGCAGCACTTCCCGGACTCGCCGAACAAGCCGAAGTTCCCGTCGACTGTCCTGCGGCCGGGGCAGACGTACCGCACGACCACGATCCACACGTTCGGCTGCTGAGACCACTGACAGTCCTTCACGGAAAGGACACACGTCCCGACCGTTTTACCGACGGTTGAACAGTGTCCCCGTGGCCTCCGTATGAAAGGGCGGCCCGCGCTCCCCCGCGCGGGCCGCCCTTAAACGTCGGGTCCGTCCGTCCCCAGCGGACCCGCCCCATACGGAGGTTCCATGGCCGACAACGTCACGTCGCTGTTCCGCAGTACCGCGGCACACAGCCCGTCGATGGCGGCTCTGACACGTGAGGGCGGCGAGGGAGCCGGCCCCGTGGACTTCTGTATCCCCTGCAACCCGTACTTCCCGACCCCGGCCATGTTCGAGGACATGGCGGGCCGGCTGCGCGACATCATCACGTACTACCCGAGCAGCGCCGACACCATCACGGCCGAGCTGTGCAGCCTGCTCCAGCTGCCGCCGCAGTGCGTGGCCATGGGCAACGGCTCGACCGAGCTCATCACCTGGATCGACCACCTGCTGGTCCGCGAGTCCCTCGCCGTGCCCGTCCCCACCTTCGGCCGCTGGACCGACCAGCCCATGGAGACCGGCAAGCGGGTCGACATGTTCCCGCTCCAGGAGTCCAGCGGTTTCGCCCTGGACCTCGCCCAGTACGCCGAGTTCATCCGGGCCCGCGGCACCCGCGTCGCCGTCATCTGCAACCCCAACAACCCCGACGGCGGCTTCCTGCACAAGCACGCCATCGTGCAGTTCATGGACGCCATGGCGGACCTCGACCTGGTCGTCATCGACGAGTCGTTCCTGGAGTTCGCGGACGCCGAGGCCGAACCGTCCGTCGTGCAGGAGGCGATGCTGCGGCCCAACGTCATCGTGCTGCGCAGCCTGGGGAAGAACTTCGGCCTGCACGGCATCCGCTTCGGCTACCTCGTCGCCAACCCGGCGCTCGCGGGCCGGGTCCGCGCGATGCTCCCGAAGTGGAACCTCAACTCCTTCGCCGAGCACGTCGTCTTCATGCTGAAGGAGCACGGCGCCGAGTACGCACAGAGCCTCCAGCAGGTGCGCCGCGACCGCCTCGACATGGCCGGCCAGCTGTCCTCCCTGCCCGGGCTGACGGTCTACCCGTCGCAGGGCAACTTCCTCTTCGTGCGCCTCCCCGTGGGCGCCGAGGGCACGGTGGTCCGGGACCGGATGCTCACCGAGCACCGGATCCTGGTCCGCGAGTGCGGCAACAAAATCGGTTCGTCCAGCCGCTTCCTGCGTCTCGTGGTGCGCCCCCAGGTGGACGTGCGTCGCCTGGTGTCCGGCCTGGAACAGGTGCTCTACGGGACGTCCAGGAGGGGAGCCGCCGTGCCCGAGCTGGGCAATGGGACCAGCTACAGCTCGGGTACGGCGGCCGTGGACCGGCTGGTGAGCGAGACGAACGGGTCGGGCATGCGGGGGCTCGCCGCGCAGGCGATGGGGATGGCCGCGCCTGCCCCCGCCGCGGCCACGGGGCCCGGGGGGCCGGGGCTCGCCCCGGCGGCCGCGAGCACGGGTGGGGTGGGGTTCGCTCCCGCCGCGGCGGCCGCCGCCCCGGCTCCCGCGCCGACGCCCGCTCCGGCCACCGGCATCGGCATGCCGCTCCCCGCCGCCGCGTCCGCCGTACCGGCGGGTGCGGGCGGCGGGATGCCGATGCCGGCTGCGGCGCAGATGCCCCAGCCGCAGATACCCCAGCCCCAGATGCCGCAGGCGGTGCCGCAGCCGGCCCCCCAGCCGGTGGCCGCCCCGGCGCCGCCCCTGGCGCCCGTGGCCCAGGCCCCGGCGCCGGTTCCCGCCCCGGCCCCCATCTCTGCTCCGGCCCCCGTGCCCGCGCCTTCGCCCATGGCCGCTCCGTTCACCGGGCCCACGCCGCCCGGTGTTCCGGCCCGTGGGGGCCTGACGGCGGCGCAGGTGCGGGGGACGAACGGGCTGACGCCGGCGCCGGCCACGGGGTGGCCCGCGGCGCAGAGCTGGCCGAACGCGGCGGGGATGGGACAGGCGGGGTAGTTCGGCGGGTGCGGGCGCGACGTGGCCTGTCGCGCCCACGCGGCGGAGCCGCACATGAAGCACGGCCCCGCGCCCCTGAGTTGCCTATGCCGCAGCCAGTTTCCACTGCTGGCAGTTGTTGTTGAGCCAGGACCACTGGCGTACGTCGGCACCGTCCGCCGTTGAACAACCGGCGACGTCCGCCACCTTCCCCGTGGCCTGGTTGGCGATACGGACGTAGCCGTTGTCCGTGGCCACGAAACGGAACCGCTGGCACGTGTTGTTCAGCCAGGACCACTGGCGCAGGTCGGCGCCGTCGGCCGTCGAGCAGTCGGCGGTGTCGAGGACCTTGCCGGTGGCGACGTTCACCAGGCGGTGGGTGTCGTCGCCGAGGTCCTCCAGGCGCCAGCGCTGGTTGGCACCCCCGTTGCACCCGTACTGCTGGACATTGGCCCCGTCGGCCGAGGAGCTCCCGGCCACCTCCAGGCACTTGCCGCTGTTGCGGTTGGTGACGGTGTAGGTCGTCGAGGCTGCCGACGGTTCACCGGAGGGGCCGGGGAGGGATGCCCCGAGCCGGACCGGCGTGCCGAAGTCCGGCGTGCCGTCGGAGTTCCAGGTGAACTTCTGCGCCCGGGTCGTACGGCCGTTGTCGCAGCCCTCGGAGGCCGAGTCGTTGGCGTGGTAGACGATCCAGTTCTCGCGGCCGTCCGGCGAGGTGAAGAAGCCGTTGTGACCGGGGCCGTACACCCCGTTGGCGTCACTGCGCTGGAAGACGGGCGTGGACTTCTTCGTCCAGGAGGAGGCCGACAGCGGGTCGGAGCCGGTCAGCTCCAGTTGCCCGAGCTTGTAGTCGGGCGTCCAGCAGCCGCTCGCCGAGTAGATCAGGAAGGTCCGGCCGTTCCGCTGAAGGATCTCCGCGCCCTCGTTGACCGTGCCGCCCTGCCGCTCCCATGCGTACGTCGGGGCCGAGATCGTCGAGTAGGAGCCGCTGACGGTGTACGGGTTGGACATGGGCGCTATGACCAGGTTCTGCGTCCCACCCGTCACGGCACTGCCCAGCATGTACAGCCGGCCGCCCACGTTCAGCACGCTCGGGTCGAGCATCCAGGCGCTGTTGAGCTGCCCTTTGTAGGTGTACGGGCCCATGGGGTCGGAGCCCGCGCTCTGCAGCACATGGCTGCGCTGCGTCGGGTTGTAGTCGGACACGTTCTGCCCGGCGACGTAGTACAGGTACCAGCGGCCGTTGAAGAGGTGCAGCTCCGGCGCCCAGATGTTGCAGCAGCGGGAGGCGGAGTCGCCCTTCCACACCTGGACGCTCGGCGCGGTGGAGAGCCCGGCCAGGGTGGTGGACTTGCGGATGGTGATGACGTCGGTCCAACTGGTCGTCACCAGGTAGTAGTTGCCGTCGTGGTACGAGATCCAGGGGTCGGCGCCCTTGACGGACTTGACCGGGTTGGAGAGGGAGGCGGCGCTCGCGGAGGGCTGGCCGACGCTCAGCGCGAGCAGCAGGGCCGCCAGCAGGGTCAGTAGGCGACGGGCCATCCGCTGCTCCAGTTCAGGAGGTTGATGCCCAGCTTGGGCGTACCGTTGTCGTTGCCGTCGTAGTAGTGATAGACGATCAGGTCGCCGTCGGCGTCCTTCAGGATCGACTGGCCGCCGGGGCCGATGACGCTGCCGTGCGACTCCAGGACGGGCGTGCCGCCGTTGTTCATCAGGTCGACGCCGTTCTTGTCGCGGTACGGCCCCGTGATGCTGGAGGCCCGCCCGACCTTCACCTTGTACGTCGAGCCGGTGCCGGCGCAGCAGGTGTCGTACGAGGCGAAGAGGTAGTAGTAGCCGCCCCGCTTGACGATGAAGGGTGCCTCGACGGCCTTGGTCCCGGTGGGGCGGGAGGCGAGCGAGTACCGGGTGGTGTTGGAGGAGAGCTGCTTCCCGGTGGACGGGTTGATCTGGATCATCTTGATGCCGGTCCACCAACTGCCGAACGACAGCCACCACTTGCCGTCGTCATTGACGAAGAGGTTCGGGTCGATGGCGTTGAAGTCGCTGGCGGAGTTCGACGTGTAGACCGTGCCCTGGTCGGTCCAGCTGCCCGGCTGGCCGGTGCTGGAGGTGGCGAGGCCGATGGCGGAGGTGTTCGAGCCGAACTTCGAGGCGGAGTAGTACATCAGGTACTTGCCGCCGTGGTACGAGATGTCCGGCGCCCAGGCCTCCGGCACGGACGAGTAGGTCCGCCACCAGCCCGGCCGACTGGAGAAGGCGTCGCTGCCGTTGCGGAAGGCGGTGCGGTCGCTGCTGGTCTTGCCGGCGATGCCGCCGCCGGTGGCGTAGAGCAGGTACTGGCCGGACGAGGTGCGGATCATCGACGGGTCGTGGGTGACGACGTCGCCGGTGACCCGGCCGGGGTTGGGGTACGCGGACGCCGTGCCCGGAACGAGGGCGAGCAGGAAGGCTGCGGGGAGGGCGAACAGGGCGGTTCTCTTGCGCAGGATGGAGCGGCTCATGCGGGTCCTCCTTGCGGTGGGGGTGACAACGCCGTCCGGCACATCGAACAGCGATCGCAAGTTCGAACGGACCGTAGAATCGAACCCGTTGCGCGTCAATGGTCCGCGCGGCAACAACCACGCGGATCACGGAAGTTCGGCTGGGACGCGGAGGTGTCATCCGGTCGGAAGTCCCAGTCCGTAGTACCTGACGTGATAGCCGTCCACGTACTCGGCCTCACCGCCGACGATCAGGCCGGCCGGCTCGGTCACCCCGGCCGCCCTGGCCGTCGCCACCAGCATCTCCGCGAGGGCGCGGCCCTTGGGTTCGCCGGGTCCTCCCGCGTCCACGCGCCACAGCGGATCGTCGTCGCGCCACACCGAGGCCGTACCCGGGTGCTCGGCGACGGTGCCCCAGCCGAGCGCAGCCGCGTCGACGCCGTCCGGAGCGAAGCAGCCGATCGACAGCCGGTCGCCGCACGTGACGTCGAAGAGGAGGGGCGCACCACCGCCGGTCCGCCCGTAGAACGGCATGCCGAAACCGACACCGAGGGCGACGGCCTCGGCGGGCAGGGCCCCCAGGAAGTCGCCCAGCGACCGGGTGACGGTCTCCCAGCTGCGGGCGGTCCAGCCGCCGGGGAAGCCGAGGCCGGCGTTGGCCGGGTCGCGGTTGCTGCCGAAGAAGCCGCTGATCGCGTGCTCTTCGCCGTGGCCCTGACGCCAGAACCAGTTCTCCGCCGGGTCGGTGGGCTGCAGGACCAGCTCCGGCCCCGCCTTCCCGGCGCGCAGCTCCAGGGTGTCCGTACTGCCGCGCCAGCGCAGGAAGGGGGCGCCCCACGACGGCCCGCTGTCGTAGAAAGGACCCATGTCGCCGTGCGACCCCATGATGGACGGCCGTCCCAGGGCCGAGGTCAGTTCCTCCGTGCCGACGGGACGCAGGCGGGCGTCACCCGAGGGCCGGCCGGGACCAGGACGGGATGGTCCGCCGTGCCGCCCCGGGCCCAGCCGAGCCCGTCGCTGCCCCGCTGTCCGTTCACGCGCTCATCGTGCCGCAGCCCTATCCCTCGATGTCGAGCGCTGTCCCGTACAGCCGCTCCACCTTCAGCCGGATGACGACGCGCCGCTCGTCGACCAGTTGCCGGAGGAAGGCGTCCTCGTCCTCCGGTTCGGCGCCCGCCGGGATCATCGCGAGCAGCTCCCGGCCGACCGAGTCGCCGGGGACCGTCGTGACGTCGGAGACCTCGGCGTCGCCCTCCGCCACGGCGAACGACCAGACGTCCCCGCCCTGCACGTGCAGCGCCGCACGGGGTGAGCGGCGCAGGTGCTTGACCTTGACGCGGTCGGCCGTCGTCGAGAACCGCACGGTGCGGGAGTCGGGGTCCCAGCTGTAGACCATGGTGGTCAGATGGGGGTGGCCACTGCGCTTGACGGTGGCGAGCGTGCCGAACTGCTGCGCGGCGAGCAGATCGGAAAGGGCTTCGTCGGACAGGAGGCGGGGTGTCGGTCTGTCGGTCATGCCATGACCAACACCCGTCAGGCGCCGATCATTTCGAGATCCGCTCCGTGATCCACTCCGGCAGATGAACCTCCGCGCGCACGGTCTTGCCGGGCGGCTCGCGGTCGAGCACCTCCCACCGGTCGGCCAGCGCGTCGACGAGGACGAACCCCCGCCCGTGCTCGTCGAGGGACCGGGGTGGCCGCACGGCCCCCGGAGCGGGCGGACGCGGCGGCCCACTGCGGGTGTCGGTCACCTCCACCCGGAGGCTGCCCGTGCCGATCGCCAGCCGCAGTTCGAAGTCCCGTCCCGGAACGCGCCCGTGCGTCACGGCGTTGGCCGCCAACTCGGCCACGATCGCGCCGGCCGCGTCGGAGACGTCCGTCCCGTAGGGGATTCCCCAGGTGTGCAACTGGTTCAGCGTGAGGTGCCGGGCCAGGCGGGCACCGCGCGGGGTGGAACTGAGGCGCTGCCTGAACACACGTACGGTGACCGGGCTCCGGGAGATGGACTGTGGCGTCATACGCCCAATCTGACGGCTGAGAGAGGCGATTCTCCAGGCTGCCGCCGCGTACGCTGCGACAGCGTACGCGGTGACGGACTGGACAGTACCGGTGACTACCCGTGACCATCCCTTCGGGAGGTGACCGACGGTGGTCGATGGCGCGGTGGGGACGGGCACGGGTGGCGAGCCGGAGTCGTCCGACAGTCTGCGGACGTTCGGAGCGGTGGTCCAAGGCCTGCGCGAGCACGCGGGGCTGAGCCGGGAGGAGTTCGGGGAGCTGGTGCGGTTCTCCAAACACACGGTGGCGTCTGTGGAGTTGGGGAGGAGGATGCCGGATGCGGAATTCGTGCAGCGTGCGGAGGAGGTGTTCGGGAGGACGGGGGCGTTGCAGAGGGCGGCGGGGTGCCTGGAGCGACAGCCGGGGCTGGCGGCGTGGTTTCGGCGGTGGGCTGCGTTGGAGCGGACCGCCATCACCATGTGCACGTACGAGTGCCGCATGGTCCCCGGCCTGTTGCAGACGCAGGCGTATATCCGGGCCCTCGCCGCCGACAACCTTCCGCCACTCGCCGACCAGCAGATTGAGGAACGGTGGGCAGCACGAGCCGAGCGGCAGAAGCTGCTGCGGGAGCGACCGAACACCGTGTTCAGCTTCATCGTCGAGGAGCACGCGTTCCTGCGATGCACAGGCGGCAGGGCAGTAACGCGGGATGTCATCGACCACGTGCTGGAGAGTTCCCAGCTACGCAACGTCGAGATCCAGGTGATGCCACTGGTATGCGCATCCCACTCGGGCCTCCAAGGCCCGTTCCACCTCCTGGAAACACCGGAGAACCAGTGGTTCGCCTACCTCGAAGGGCAGGAGAGCGGCCAGCTCGTCACCGACCGGAAAGTGGTCAGCGTGCTCCAGAGGAGGTATGCCAGGATGCGTGCACAGGCTCTCTCCCTCGAAGACTCGGTGAGCCTGTTGCAGCGCATGCGAGGAGACCTATGAACACCAGCGAACTGGCCTGGTACAAGTCCAGTTACAGCAGCAGCGCTTCCGGCGACTGCCTGGAGGTCGCCACCTGTCCTGACACCATCCACATCCGGGACTCGAAGAACCGGCAGGGCCCCGAGCTCCGCCTCTCCCCCACCGCCTGGTCCGCCTTCCTCACGCACGCCGCCGAGTAACCGCCGGAGGCGCCCGCTTCGCTGCTCAGCTCCGGGCGGCCCCGAACAGCCCGTCGACGATGCGCCGCAGTACGGCCTCCTCCTGACCGGTGTCTTCCCCCCGCTCGTACTCGGTCAGCGCGATGCCCGCGAGCGTGAACTCCTGTGTCAGCGCCCGCACCGCCCCCAGCAGGCCGTCGACGTCGAGCCCCCCGAGTTCCGGTGTGCCGACGGCCGGGAAGACCCGCGGGTCGAGGACGTCGAGGTCGATGTGGACGTAGACCGCCTCGGCGCCGGTCGCGCGCACCGCCGCAAGGAGCGGACCCGGTTCGGCCAGCTGCTCGACGCCGACGTGCCGAATGCCGCGACGCTCGACCAGGTCCCGCTCGCCCGGGTCCAGGGACCGGGCCCCCGCCAGCACCACGCGGTCGGGCGACACACTCCGCACGGGTCGCAGGCCCTCCGGTCCGTCGCCGATGAGCGCGCGCAGCACCATGCCGTGGAAGGCCCCGGAGGGCGACGACTCCGGTGTGTTGAGGTCTGCGTGCGCGTCGAACCACACCAGCGCCAGCCGGTCCCCGAACGCGGAGAGGGCGGTTTCGACGGGGGCGAGATCGACTCCGCAGTCGCCGCCGACGGTCACGATCATGTCACCCGGCGGAACCTCGGCCAGTGCCTCGCGCACTGCTCGCAGGTGCCGCTCCAGCACGTCGGCGTTCCGTACGCCGCCCCGCGAGTTCCCGACGCCGCCGTCGAGCGCGACCGCGCACCGCCGGCCTTCGGGCATCAACTCGGCAAGCCGGGCAGCCCCACTGCGCAACCGGCCGGCTGTGGCCGCTCCCGACCCCTGCCACTGCGCCACCTCAAGTACGACCCGACCGGACACGGGAATCTCCTCTCGACGGTGATCAACACAGCCTAGGGGCGGCAGGGACACGGACGGACGTGCCGCTGCGCCTCACCGTCGCCCGCCGAACTCCCAGTCATGCACCTCGATTGCGGCGTATCGCTCCGAGGTCAGCACCGAACGCGCCGCCTCCGCATCCGCGGCCCGCACGAGTACCGCCGTACCCACCCACACGGCACCGTCGTCGGACAGCAGCGGCCCGTACGCGATCAGTTCGTCCTGCCAGGCATCCGGCACATCGCGCTCGGCACCGTCCCCCGGGCCGAGCCCGAGAACGAGGTACCGCTTGCCGCCCGTCCGGCCACCGGGGAACTCCCACATGGTCCGCCCCAGCAGGTTCCGCCACCGTCGCACCAGCACATCCCGGTACGCCCCGGCCTGGTAGTTGGGCTCGTCGAAGGCGAACGCGCGGGCGGCGGCGGCATCCGGCAGGTCGACGATGTGCACGCTGCCCGTGACCGTCTCCCCGTCATCCGCAAAAGTCGGCCCCCGGGCGATCAACTCCGCCTCGTACCGGTCCATATACGCCCAGTGCGCCTCCCCCAGTTCCTCGCGCAGGGGCAGGGAGCCGGGCCGGTCGCGGTGGTAGCAGAAAAACTCCATGGCTCATCCAATCTCGGTGGCTACGCTCGTGTCTCCCGTCGTCGTGACCGCAGGAGAGCAGACCGTGCGCAGTGCCGCCGTAACGCCCGAGGGTGACCGGATCCGCTGGGTGGAACTGCCGGGGCAGGAGCCGCCGCGGGTCTACGTCCACGGGCTGGGCGCCACGTCACCGGCCTACTTCACGGAAGCAGCGGCCGACCCCAGGCTGTCCGGTCACCGCTCACTGCTCCTGGACCTCCTGGGCCACGGCATCAGCGACCGCCCGGCGCACTTCGACTACAAGCTGGAGTCGCACGCCGACACACTCGCCAACGCCCTGACGGCGGCGGGGGTTTCGGCCGCCGAGCTGATCGCCCACAGCATGGGCGGCTCGGTCGCGATCGTCCTGGCGGCCCGCCATCCCCACCTCGTCTCCCGGCTGGTGCTCATCGACGCCAATCTCGACCCGATTCCGCGTACGCCCGGCGCCTCGGGCAGCAGCGGCATCGCCGCCTACTCCGAGGAGGAGTTCGTCACGGGCGGCGGCTGGGAGGAGGTCCGTGACCGGGTCGGCCCGCACTGGTGGTCCACGATGCGCCTGGCCGGCCGCGAGGCTCTGCACCGCAGCGCGTTCCACCTCACCCGGGGCTCCGACCCGACCATGCGTGAACTCCTGCTGGAGCTGAAGATCCCCCGTACCTTCCTGCTCCCGGAGTCCGACGGCCCGCTCCCGGGCACCGAGGCCCTCACGGAGGCCGGCGTGTCCGTCGTTCCGATCCCCGACTGCGGTCACAACATCATGCTGGACAACCCGGAGGCCTTCGTGGCGGCCACCGCGGCAGCGCTCACGCCCCAGGACTGACCGGCCCTCCCCGAGGAACGAGGAGCCCCGCCATGCGACACGCACGGATCGTCAAGGGCGCCGTCACCGTGACCGTCGCCACGGCCGTCTGCCACACCCTGATGACCGCCGGCTACGCCTGGGCCGGCGCCAAGGCGGCGACGGGAGAGGCGACGATCTTCGCCGGCGCCTTCGAGTCGCTGGTGACCACGGCCGGTACCTGGTCTCTCATGCCTCTCCTGCTGGGGGCCGGGATGCGCGCCCTGGGAGAGCGCGGCAACACCACGCTGATGGTCGGCGGCGGGCTGCTCTGGGCGTTGCTCTCGCTGTCCTTGGTCGACGAGATCGACAGCCCGGACGGGTCCATGCCGCTGCCCTTCCTCGCCTTCTACGTACTGGCCGGGACGGGACTGGCCGGGGCTGGGGCCGGGGGCGGGGCCGGGGGCGGGCGCGGTTCGGAACGCCGCGGCTAGGGGGCTCCGCGACCCCGTGAGGGGCGGCCCGCCGACAGGCGGGCCGCCCCTCACACCGTCACGACTTCTTCGGGGGGCACTCCTTCCACGCCAGGTGGTAGACCGTGCTGATGTCCCCGTCCGTGGAGTCCATCGTCATGAAGCTGACCTTGTTGGCCGACTGGGTGCCGGCGTTGACGCGGAGTTCGGTGTTGATGTTGAAGTTGCGCTGCACTCCGCAGGGCGCGTAGACCAGCTGGGCCCAGTCCGTCTCGTCGGTGGCCTGCCAGTTGTCGTTGTAGGGGCCGCTGAAGGGGTGGTTCTTGTACACCGTGCTGGGCGAGCCCTGGAAGTAGTACGAGGCCCGCTGGGAAGCGCTCGCGCCGGGCTGGAGGGCGGCGAAGCCCCGGTAGTCGGCGCTCGCGATGGCGTAGGTGAAGCCGCCGGGGACGTGGACGATCAGGCTGAGCTGGCAGTTCCTGCGGAACGCGGTCGGGTCGGAGTTCCCGCCGGCCTGGGCGAGGTAGTCGCTGTAGGTCACCGTGAACGCCGTGTTGTCCTCGGAGACGGCGACCGCTGCCGTGCCCTGCGGGCAGCCGGAGCCGTTCACCGTGGCGACCTTGATGACGATCTTGTCCGGGGGCGGGTCGTCGAACCCGGAGGACGGGGATTGCGCGGGAAGTGCGCTGGTGAGCAGCGCGGCGATCGCGCCACTCAGGAGCAGGCCACCGGCCATGGTTCTCCCATTCCGTTCGTGGGGGGTGGATCAGGCGACAGGCATGATGCATTTGCATGGGCATGTCAAAGCGACAGTGCATGCACCCCCGGTCTGTGACCGTTCCATGAAGGAGCTGTGAAGGCCGGGAGCGGTCGCATCGTACGCAGGGGGGCACGAGCGGGCCAGGTAGCTCTCCGGCCATTCACACTGGCGGGAATTCACCCGGGACGCCGGGGGGCGCATAGGGTGCGTTGCACCAGTGCGTCAGACCGAGGACACCCCGAGGACGGAATGAGGATCACGCACAGCGCCGCACCCGGCGGCTCAGGGGTTCTCCCAGGCCGCCGGTTCCGCCGCCAGCCGCTCCACCGGCTCGGGCAGCGCCCCGGCCGCGAGGTCGGCGACCGTCACACCCTCCAGGATCCTGCGCACGTTGGCCCGCAGGGCGATCCACAGCGGCAGCAGCGGCTCGGCGGTGCCGGAGTAGGCGAGACCGGTCGGCCGTTCGCCGCGCACCGAGACGATCGGCCCGTCCACGGCGCGGATCACGTCCGCGACCGTGATCTCCGCGGCCTCCCGGGCCAGCCGGTAGCCGCCGCCCCCGCCGCGCCGGCTGTCGACGACACCGCCCCGGCGCAGATCGCCGAGGATCCCCTCCAGGAACTTGTGGGGGATGTCCTGCGCGGTGGCGACGGTCTCCGCCTTGACCGACCCCTCCCCCTGCCGGACGGCCAGCTCCACGACCGCTCGTACCGCGTAGTCCGCACGTGCCGAGATCCTCATAGGACCATTGTCGCCGTCACCCTGTAGACATTGAGCACGCGCACCTCGCGACACATCGCACACACGCACCTCGTCACACATCGCACACGCACCTCGCACCACGTATCGCAAAGGCACAACAGGAGGCGCTCCCTTGGAGCTCAGCAGGCGTACCTTCCACGCTCTGGCCGGCACGGCGGCGCTCGGCTTCGCGCTGACCGGCAGCGGGTCGCCGACCTCCGCCAACCCGGCCCGCACCGCGCCCACCGGCCCCCCGCCCCCCGTGCCCAGCGCGGACGGCCGGCCGCACGAGATCGGCTTGGACCACCACTCGCTGATCGTCGACGGCCGTCGCCTGGTCCTGTGGTCGGGTGAGATGCACCCCTTCCGGCTGCCGAGCCCGTCGCTGTGGCGGGACGTGCTGCAGAAGATGCGCGCGCACGGCTACAACGCCGTCAGCGTGTACGTCGCCTGGAACCACCACTCCTCCGCCCCCGGCCGGTACGACTTCACCGGCGTGCGCGACCTGGACCTGTTCCTGCGGACGGCCGCCGAGACGGGGATGTACGTGATCCTGCGGCCCGGGCCGTACATCAACGCCGAGGTCGACGCCGGCGGCTTCCCCGGCTGGCTGACCGCCACCGAGGGCCGGGCCCGGACCTCCGACCCGACCTATCTGCGCCATGTCGACGAGTGGCTGACCGCGGTGAACGCCATCGTCGCCAAGCGCCTGTTCACCCGGGGCACGGGCACGGTCCTGCTCTACCAGATCGAGAACGAGTACGACGCGCACGTCGACGAGCCGTCCGGGCGCGCCTACATGTCGTACCTGTACGAGAAGGTCCGCGCCGACGGCATCGACGTGCCGCTGTTCCACAACGACAAGGGGCGCAACGGCGCTTGGACGCCGGGGTCGTTCGGCACCGGCGGGGAGAAGGGGCGCTGGCTGTACGGGTTCGACGGGTACCCGGAGCCGGACCGAGTGCCGCCGGACTGGGGGGCGTTCGGGGCCGGCGGCAAGAAGGGCGGGGCGACGGCCAGTCCGCGCACACCCGGGTTCGTGCCGGAGTTCGGCGGCGGCTGGTTCGACCCGTGGGGCGGGTCCACGTTCGACGGCAAGGGGTACGCCGAGGCGCGCCGGACCCGGGACGCGGCGTACGAGCGGCGCTTCTACCTCACCAACCTCGCCAACGGCATCACGCTGCACAACGTCTACATGACCTACGGGGGCACCTCGTGGGGCTGGCTGCCCGCGCCGGTCGTCTACACCTCGTACGACTACGGGGCGGCGTTCGACGAGGCCCGCAACGCCACGCCGAAGTCCGCCACGATGCACCAGATCGGGCAGATGCTGCGGCACGTCCCGGACCTGGCCAGACTGAACAGGGCGAAGACCGTACGGGCCACGGACGAGCGAATCAAGGTCTATCACCTGGCCAACCCCGACACCGGCGCCCACGTCTACGTCCTGCGCAACGACTCCGACGAGGCGGTCACCTCGATGCTGCCCGACGCCGGGATCGACGTGCCCGTCACCGTCCCGGCGCGGGACGCCAAGCTGATCACCGCCGGGCTGCGGCTCGGGAAGCGGACCATGGTGCACTCCACCGCGCAGCCCATGATGTGCCTGACCGCCGGGCGGCAGGACATCGCGGTGTTCGCGGGTCGGTACGGCGACCTCGCACAGGTCGTGCTGGAGTGCGCGGACGAGCCGACACCCATGCGGCTGGACCCGGAGCCGGCGTGGGCGTACAACCTCGGCAAGCTGAACGTCAGCGTTCCGCTGGGCGTCGGCGAGCTGAGCCGGGTGATGGTCGAGGGCGACGGCGTGGACACGCCGATGCTGCTGCTGTTCGCCGACGACACGACGTCCGTGCGGCTGTGGCCGTACGAGACCCCGTCGGGTCAGCTCCTCGTCTACGGCCCGGCGCTGCTGCGGTCGGCGACGCTGGAGGGTTCGACGGTCCACCTCACCGGCGACACCATCGAGCGGACCGGCCTGGAGGTGTGGGGGCCACGCGGGATCACCCATGTCACCTGGAACGGGCGGGCGGTGCCCACGCGGATCAGCGGCTCCGGCAGTCTGCTGGCGCTCCGGCCGCTGCCTGGTGTGACCAGGCCGGCCCTGCCCGCCCTCGGCGGCTGGCGGCGGCGGACCGAGAACCCGGAGGCCGAACCCGGCTTCGACGACTCCGGCTGGACGACGGCCGACCGCACGACGTCGTTCAGTTCGACGCCCGTGCCCGACGGGCAGCCCGTGCTGTTCGCCGACGACTACGGCTTCCACTACGGCGACGTCTGGTACCGGGGCGAGTGGAGCGGCGACGACGACATCGCGTCCGTGTCCCTCGCCTACAGCACGGGCACGCAGGGCCTGCTGATGGCCTGGCTGGACGGCGAGCCGCTGGGCACGCACCGGATGCCGGTGCCGGACAGCGACCGGGCACGGCAGGGGACGTGGACCGCGAAGGCCGACTTCGACCTGCCGAAGAAGCTGCGCGAGAAGTTCCGGGAGGAGAGCCGGGAGGAGAGCCGGGAGGAGAGCCGGGAGGAGCGGCACGTGCTGTCCGTGCTCGTGCGGCGGATGCAGCACGACATGGACGGCGAGGCGCTCGATACGCACAAGGCCGCGCGCGGTCTGACCGCCGTCACCTTCGAGGGCGACTCCCCCGAGGTGACGTGGCGTATCCAGGGCGCCGCCATGCCGGATCCCGTGCGCGGTCCGATGAACAACGGCGGGCTGCACGGGGAGCGCGAGGGCTGGCATCTGCCCGAGTACGACGACGGGGACTGGGAGGACGCCGGGCTTCCCCGGTCCGAGCGGCGGCAGGGCGTCACCTGGTACCGGACGGACTTCCGGCTGGACGTCGCCCCCGGCGTCGACGCATCGGTCGGGCTCGTCCTCGACGACGACCCGGGCCGCGCCTACCGCGTGCAGATCTTCCTCAACGGCTGGAACATGGGCCAGTACATCAACGACGTAGGCCCGCAGCACACCTTCGTGCTGCCGAACGGAATCCTGCGCACACGTGGTGCCAACACACTGGCGTTGGCGGTGTTGTCCGACGGGACCACACCGTCCGGGCCCGGGGAGGTACGGCTGACGCTGCTGGGCGCGGCGGCCGGAGGGGTGCCCGTCGAACCGGTGTGACCGGATCGAGCCGTCCTCGCGCATTGCCTTCTGCGGCAGGCTGGTTCACCGTGTTGACCCTTCAGCGCTGCCGACGGGGAGGGGACCCTGATGCGGAGACGGCGATTCATCAGCGGATTAGCCGGTGTCGGGGCGGGTCTGGGACTCGTCCCGGCCAGTGCCGGGCCGGTCGGCGCGGCGGCCCGCCGGGTGACCGGGGAGGCCCGTGCGTGGCAGGCCGTGCCGGCACCGGACGGCGCACCGGCCGCCCAGTTGCGGGACGTCGCCGCGGCCGGGGACGGCCTGGCGTGGGCGGTGGGTGAGGAGGGCCGCAGCGGAGGCACCCTCGGCTCGCCGCTGGCTCTGGTGTGGGACGGCACGGCATGGGCGCGGACCGGCCTCACCCACCTGGGTTTCCGCGGTTATCTGCACTCGGTCGCCGGGACGTGCGCCCGCTCGGCATGGGCGATCGGCACCGACACGGCCGGCATCACGCACCTGCTGGCGTGGGACGGCGGAACCTGGCGGGAGACCGACTTCCCGGGCCGGGGCCGGTCCGGCACCTCCCTCACCGGCGTCGCGGTCGACCCGGGCGGCGGAGCCTGGTTCTCCGGGCGCAACGCCGACGGCAGGGTGCTCCTGCACCACGACGGCGGCGCCTGGACCTGGCTCCCCGCACCGCCCGGCGCACCCGCGGCCACGCCCTCGGGTGTCCAGCTCACCCCGCGCGGCGACGTCTGGCTGTACGGCGTGGGCATCGTGGCCCGCTGGAACGGCTCCACGTGGACCGAACTGTCCGCCTACCAGGGCATCCGCGCGACCGTCACGGGGCTGCTGCCGGTCGCCGACGACGACCTGTGGCTGGTCGGCTACGACTACGGCGTGGGCGGCCCGGTCGGCAAGCCCCCGGGCGTGCTGCTCCTGCACGGTGACGGCAGCACCTGGCAGGGCGTCACCGAGCCTTTCCGCGTCGGCATGCTCAACGGGATCGTCGCCGACGCGCAGGGGCGTCCGGACCGGATCGCCGGCTGGGACTTCTGGGACCAGACCCGGGCCCACTACCTGCGCTGGGACGGCGCGGCCTGGGTGAGCGAGCGGGGGCCGGTGGCCTCGGCCCCCGTCGTCATGAACGCCCTGGCCGGTGTGCCGGGTTCGGACGGCTACTGGGCGGTCGGGACGACCTCGACCTCGGCTTCCTCGGCCGCCCTGCCGCGCATCGAACGCTGACCGGAGCCTGTCACGCCAGCCGGATGATGTTCCAGGACAGCGGCTCCAGGACGGCGCTGAGCGTGCCGTCTTTCAGGGCCGTGCCGTCGACCGGGTGGGGGGCGACCCGGTCGGGGTCGTCGAGGGTGTTGCGGGCGTCGGGGTCGGCGTCCGCGAGGGCGCTGTGCTCGACGACCCGCGTCAGGTCGAGGCCGCTCAGGGCGACTTCGAGGGGCAAGGCGTCGGTGCGGCTGCGGTTGACGGCGAAGACGGTGACGGTGCCGTCCTCGGCGCGCACGGCGGTGGCGTGCAGCAGATCGGTCTCGCCGTACTTCTTCGTCTCGTACGTCGGGGAGTCCACACGGACGTCCAGGACCCGGCCGCGGCCGTACCGGGACGCCTGCGCGAACGGGAAGAACGTGGTCTGGCGCCAGGCTGGGCCGCCGGGCTCGGTCATGATCGGCGCGATGACGTTGACGAGCTGGGCGAGGCAGGCGACCGTGACGCGGTCGGCGTGCCGGAGCAGGGCGATGAGGAGCGAGCCGAAGACGACCGCGTCCAGCACGCTGTAGTTGTCCTCCAGGAGGCGGGGGGCCTCGGCCCAGTCCCGCGCACCGGAGTTCTCGATCTCGTGCCACTCCGAGATGTACCAGACGTTCCACTCGTCGAAGGAGAGGTTGATCTTCTTCTTCGACTTCAGTTTCGCGCCGATGTGGTCGGCGGTGGCGACCACGTTCTCGATGAAGGACTCCATGTCGACGGCGGAGGCCAGGAAGGAGTCGAGGTCGCCGTCCTCGGGCTGGTAGTAGGCGTGCAGGGAGATGTGGTCGACGAGGTCGTAGGTCTCCTCCAGGACCGTCGCCTCCCACGCGGCGAAGGTCGGCATGGACTGGCTGGAGGAGCCGCAGGCGACGAGTTCGACGCCGGGGTCCATCTGGCGCATGGCCCGGGCCGTCTCGGCGGCGAGACGGCCGTACTCCTCGGCCGTCTTGTGGCCGGTCTGCCAGGGGCCGTCCATCTCGTTGCCGAGGCACCAGAGGTTGATGCCGAAGGGGTCCTTGTCGCCGTGCGCGGCACGGAGGTCGGACAGGGCCGTGCCGGCGGGGTGGTTGGCGTACTCCTGGAGTTCGAGGGCCTCGGCGACACCCCGGGTGCCGAGATTGAGGGCCATCATGGGCTCGGCCTGGGGGCCGATCTTCTTCAGGAAGGCGATGTACTCGGAGAGGCCGAAGCGGTTGGTCTCGGTGGAGCGCCAGGCGAGGTCGAGGCGGCGGGGGCGGTCCTCGACCGGGCCGACCGAGTCCTCCCACTTGTAGCCGGAGACGAAGTTGCCGCCGGGGTAGCGGATGGCGGTGACGCCGAGTTCCTTGACGAGGTCCAGGACGTCCTGGCGGAGGCCGGCTTCGTCGGCTGTGGGGTGGTCGGGTTCGAAGATGCCGGTGTAGACGCAGCGGCCCAGGTGTTCCACGAAGCTGCCGAAGAGGCGAGGGTTGACCTCGCCGACCGTGAATGCGGGGTCGAGGGTGAAGCGGGCCTTTTGCATGTTCGCCTTTCGGGGTGGGTGGTTCGTCTTTCGTGGGCGGCTGCGGGTGCGTGGGGGCTGGCCGCGCAGTTCCCCGCGCCCCTGGAGGGCGATCGTCTACTGGCCCGCCAGACCGGTATGGGCGACACCCGCCACGATCTGCCTCTGGAAGAAGACGAAGACGATGATCAGCGGCAGGCCCGCCATCAGGCCGCCGGCCATGAGCTGGGCCCATTGGATCCCGTAGGAGTTCATCACGGTGGCGATGCCGTTCGGCATGGTCATCAGGTCGGGGTTGTTGGTCACCATGTACGGCCAGAGGAAGTTGTTCCACGAGGCGATGAAGGTGAAGATGCCGACCGCCGCCAGGGAGGGGCGGGACAGCGGGAGGACGATGGTGAAGAAGACGCGCCAGCGGCCGGCGCCGTCGATGAAGGCGGCCTCCTCCAGTTCACGCGGGATGCCCTGGAAGAACTTGTAGAGGATGTAGACCATCGCGGCGGGCGCGCACTGCGGCAGGATCATGCCCCAGTAGGTGTCGACCATGCCCATCTGCTGGACGGTGGTGAAGAGCGGCACGCCGAGGACGGCGGGCGAGATCATCAGGCCCGCCATGACCAGGCCCATCAGGACGCCCTTGCCGCGGAACTCGGTGCGGGCGAAGCCGTAGCCGGCCAGGGCGCTCACCAGCAGGACGACGGACGTCACGCAGACCGAGACGACCAGGGAGTTCACGAACCAGTTGGTGATGTTGCCGGAGTCGAACAGGGCCTGCCAGGCCTGGCCGGTCCAGTCCTCGGGGAGCCAGCGCGGCGGGACCTGCACAGCCTCGGTCTCGGACTTGAGCGAGGTGAACAGGCCCCAGGCGAAGGGGGCCAGGAAGACGGCCGCCACGGCCGTACCGAGGAGGGTGAGCAGGATCTGGCCGGGCGTCCACGCCTTGGTGGTCATCGGGCGCTCTCCTCACGGTTGCGCAGCAGCCACATCCGGGCGAGGGCGACGGCCGCGATGATCACGAAGAAGATGACGGAGATCGCGGAGGCGTAGCCCACGCGGTAGCTGGTGAAGCCCTCTTCGAGGGTGAACTGCACGAAGGTGCGGGTCGATTCCTCGGGGCCGGGGCCGAAGTCCATCATCACCACGGCCTGGTCGAAGACCTGGAGCGAGGCGAGGATCTGCAGGGCGATGACGAGGCCGGTGATGTTGCGGAGCATCGGCAGGGTGATGTGGACCGTGCGGTGCCAGGCGTTCGCCCCGTCCAGCCTGGCGGCCTCGTAGAGGTGGCCCGGGATGCCCTGGAGCGCGGCGAGGTAGAGCAGGAAGCTGAAGCCGACCGTCCACCACAGGGTCGTGATGACGATGGCGAGCATGGCGTACGACGTGTCGGTCAGCCAGGGCGTGTCGAGGCCGAAGACGTGGTTGACCATGCCGGTGCCGGGGTTGAACAGCCACTGCCAGAGGTTGCCCGCGACGGTGGACGGCAGCAGGAAGGGGGCGAAGAAGCACAGCCGCCACAGCCATGTGGCGCGTTCGATGTGGTGCGCCAGCATCGCGAGGAGGAAGGCGAGGACGGTGATGCACGGCACGACCAGGAGCGTGAAGTACGCGCTGTGGCCGAGGGAGTCCCACATCAGGGGGTCCTGGAGGGCCTCGCGGTAGTTGTCGAGGCCGACGAAGCTCGCGCCCTCGCCCGTGATGTTGGCGTCCGTGAAGCTGAGGTAGACGCCCCTCAGGAGCGGCCAGATCACGAACAGGGCGAAGAGGAGCAGGAACGGGGCCACGAACCAGCCGCCGTGCTGGAAGCCCTGACCGCGGCGCAGGGTGGCGCTCGCGGCGGCGGTCTTCGCGCGTGCGGGTGCGGGGGCGGCGATGGCCCGGGCGATGGTGTGCGCGCCGGTCTGGGGGCTGGTCGTCATGCGGCCGCGCCTCCTTCCGCGGCGGTCATGCCGTCCATGGGGTTCTTCATGGCCAGCAGCTGGGTGAGTGCGCCCTTCATGCGGCGGGCGGCGTTCTCGGGCGGGGTGGAGCCCATCGTCGAGGCGGCGACGATCGGGCCGACGCGCTGGGCGAGGATGCCGGTGGAGCCCGCGAACCACACCTTCGGCTCGGTGGCCTGGTGGTTCATGGCGGAGACGTATTCGCTCTGCGGGTCCAGCTTCTGGTACGCCGCCGTGGACAGCGTGGGCGTGTACGCGGGGATGTGGCCGCCGGCCGCCCACTGCCGGGAGTGGGTGACGACGTAGGCGGCGAGCCGGTGGGCGGCCTCGTCGGTGGCGCCGCCGCGGTCGGACTGGTGCGGCAGGACGAAGGCGTGCGACTCGGCGTGCGTGGCCTGCTCGCCGAAGACGGGCGGCAGCGGGGTCGCGCCGTAGTCGAGCTTCGCGCCGGAGTAGACCGGGACCGACCAGTTGCCCTCCCAGACGAAGGGGGAGCCGTTGAGGAACTGTTCGGCGCCTGCGGGGCCCGAGAAGCCCGGGTCGGCGTAGCCGTCGGTGAGGTGCCGGCGCAGGAACGTGAGGACCTGGGCGGCCTTGTCGGTGTCGAAGGTGACCTCGGTGTTCCCGGCGTTGAACCAGGTGCCGCCGAGCTGGGTGTAGAAGGCGACGAAGAACCACCACTGGAAGTTCTGGTCGTTGGCCCACAGGCCGATGGTCTGGAGTCCCTTCTTCGTGGCCCGCTTGGCCTCCTTGAGGACGTCGAACCACTCGTCGGCGGAGGTGACCGGCACGATCCGGCCGTCGGTGCCCAGCAGCCCGGCCTTCTTGAGCACGTCCTTCCGGTAGAAGCAGAGCTGGACGTGGACGTCGAGCGGGAGGGCGTAGAGCTTGCCGTCCACGACGGCGCGCTTCCACAGGGCGGGGTTGAAGTCCTCCTGGCGGACGCCGTACTTGGCCAGCAGGCCGACGTCCCAGGGGTCGAGGAGACGGCCGGGCGAGAAGCCGGTGACGCGGCCCAGGTGCATGACGCCGAGGTCGGGGGCGCGGTTGCCCGCGGCCGCCATGGCGAGCTTGGTGTAGAAGGGGTTGCCCCACTGGAGGGTGGAGTCCTTGACGGCGATGTCCGGGTTGGCCTGGCGGAAGGCGTCCAGCATCGCGATCATGTTGGAGCCGTCGCCGCCGCTGAAGAGGTTCCAGTAACGCACGCGCGGGTGTGCGCCGGCGGCGAGTGCGTCGGCTCCGGTGCCGAGCGCGGCGAAGCCGAAGCCGCCGGCGACGAGGAGTCCGCCGAGCCCGCCGAGAAGCTGCCTGCGATTCAGGTCAGGTCGTCCCATGCCCTGCCCTTACGGTCGATGACGGAGATGCGTTCGGTATTTCGGATGACGCTCGTCACTTCGAACGGGACCGTAAATTCGAAGCGCTTG
Organism: Streptomyces sp. NPDC013187; assembly: GCF_042899705.1. Lineage (NCBI taxonomy): Bacteria > Bacillati > Actinomycetota > Actinomycetes > Kitasatosporales > Streptomycetaceae > Streptomyces > Streptomyces sp. NPDC013187. Next base: position 314,567 of record NZ_JBIBAF010000005.1, read on the forward strand.
CGCGTCAATGGTCCGGCCAGACTTCGGTCGGGACTTTTCCGGACAGGAACGGTCGTTCCTCATGGAACATCGGACGTCGGATCGCATGACGCGCACACTTTCGGGCGCGTAGTCTCGGACGCGCCGGCAGGCCTCGGCCGGCGCCGAGAAGGGGGAGCGATGGACATCGCGGGCGCGCGAGTCAGGGCCGCCCGAGTCACCGCCGCGCTCAGGCGCTCACGCAGTGGCTCAGCCATGCGCGGCCTGGCCGCCGAACTCGCCACCGCGGTCCGCAAGAGACCCCAGCGCCCCACCGACGTACGGTCGCTGTGCCGGGCGCTGTGCGAGGAGATGAGCGCGCGGCGCGGCGGACGGCCCGTGGAGCTGCGGTTCGAGCGGTTTCCCGACGAGATAGAAGTGACCGGCCTGTGGGTGGAGTTCCAGGACTTCGACCTCGTCATCGTGGAGGAGCGGGCCGAGGCCGTGCAGCAGCTGGTCATCCTCGGGCACGAGCTGTGGCATCTGCACGCGGGGCACGTGCATCACCACGGGGCGGGTGCGGCGGCGGCCCACGCGTTCGCCGACCGGCCGGGGTGGGAGGACGTCGCGCTGGCGGTGGCCGCCCGCCACGGCTCCCGGGAACGGGACGAGGCCGAGGCCGATGCCTTCGGGCACCGGCTGGCGGCGGGGTGCCGGGCGCTGCTGCCGGGCGGGCGCGACCCGGACGTACCCCTCGAACCCGTACAGCGGTCGCTGTACTACCGGGGGCCGCGAGGAGGTGCGGCACCATGACGACGATGGCGCTGACCCCGGCCGAGTTCGTCAACCAGTTCTATCCGAACTTCTGGTGGATCCCCGCGGGGGTCCTGGCCGCCGCCCTGGCCATCAAGCTGCCGAGCATCATCCGGCTCTGGAAGGATCCGATGCTGCGCGCGGTCGGCGGGCTGCTGCTGCTCGCCTGCGCGGTGTTCGTCTTCGTGGCGCCGTCGACGATCGCCCGGGTCAACCGGCTCACCGGGGTGGCGAACTTCTCCGGCCCCTGGGTGTACTCGCTGCTCACCGCGTTCTGCGCCTTCTGCCTGCTGCTGATCATCTCCTGGCGCAACGGTCTCTCGGACCGCTCGGACCGCACGCGGCGCGCGATGCGCGGGGTCGTGGCGGTCTACTCGGGTGTGATCGTCGCGATGTGGGTGCTGTTCGCTCTCGCGGACGTGCCGGTGGAGCGGCTGCGGGACCTCGACACGTACTACGCGAACACCCCGTACATGCGCGAGGTGATCGTGCTGTACCTGCTCGCGCACACCGTGGCCGCGCTGGTCACCAACGGGCTGATCTGGAACTGGGTCCGCACGGACGGGCTCGACTCGCTGCTGCGCTGGGGGCTGAAGTTCCTCGGCGTGGGCTACGCGGCGCAGTTGCTCTTCGACGCGGCCAAGATCAGCGCAGTGGCGGCCCGTTGGGCCGGGCGGGACGTGGACTGGCTGAGCACGGCCGTCGCGCCGCCGCTCGCCTGCCTGTCCGCCGTGCTCATCGCGGTCGGCTTCATCCTTCCGCACGCCGGACAGTATCTGCACGGCCGCTGGCACGTCCGGCTCGCGCACCACGAACTGCGGCCGCTGTACCTGCTGATGAGGACGGTCAACGGCGAGGGGGTGCCGTTCCTGCTGCGTGCGACGCCGGAACTGCGCCTGGTCCGCCGGGAGACGTTCATCCGCGACGTGCTGCTGCCGCTCGCCCGGCACATCGACGAGGACCGGCGCGAACGGTTCCACGACGCCGCCCTCGCCCTCGGCCACCCGCCCGACCGGGCGAAGGCACTCGCCGCCACCGCGGCGATCCTGGACGCGGCCGACGCCAGGAGCCGGGCACGGGAGGACGACGGCACCGGTGCCCGCGACACCACGGACCTGCTGCGCGAGATCGGCGCCGTGTCCCGGGCCCTGCGCCGCACGGAGGACCTCCGGGCGATCCGCGCCTTGGCGCGTGACCACACGGACGGCAGGTCGCTCACCGGCTGACGACGGCCCGGGCGGCTCCCGGCGCGCTCGGGGGTCGCGGCCGGTTCCTCGCCGGGCCGGGTGCGCGGACGAGACCCCGCACGAAAGGCCGCGGGCACGGAACGTGAAGGTACGGTGAGAGCCGTCCGGAACGAGGCCCGCATGGCTCGAAACCGCTGTCTCCGCATGGGTGTTGTGCGGCGCACGGCTGTGCCCGGGCGTCGGGGAATGCCCTCAGGGCAAAGGAGCCTTCATGGCTGAGTGCGAGGAGTCGCATGTCGCGTAGAGCTGTCGTCATCGGTGCGGGTCTGGCCGGCATGCTGGCCGCGGCGGCCCTGTCCGCCGTAGCGGACGAGGTGGTCGTGCTCGACCGCGACGATCTGCCCGAGGGGCCGGAGCACCGCAAGGGCCTGCCGCAGGGACGTCACGCGCATCTCCTCATGGCCGGCGGTCTGGCCTCCATAAAGGACCTGGTGCCGGGTGTGAGCATGCGCAAGCATCTGCTCGCCGCCGGGGCGCACGAGATTCCGCTCGGCTCGGGCATGGTGGCCCTCACCCCCGAGGGCTGGTTGCGGCGCTGGCGTCACTCCGGACCGCACATGCTGACCTGTACCCGGGCCCTGCTCGACTGGGCGGTGCGGGGCGCCGTGCTGGACAGCACCGGGGTGGTGGTCCGCAAGGCGCGGGTGCTGGAGCTGACGGGGTCACGGCACTGTGTGACCGGGGTCCGTCTCTCGACCGCCGCCGGGGAGGAGGAACTCGCCGCGGACTTCGTGATCGACGCGAGCGGACGCGGGTCGCGGATCGTGACCTGGCTGGCGGGGCTGGGCGTCGACGACGTGCGCGAGAAGACGGTGGACGCCGGCCTGGTGAACGCCACCCGTCTCTACCGCACGCCCGAGGGGGCCGGGCGTTTCCCGCTGACCATGGTGCAGGCCGATCCGTATCGGGGGCGGCCCGGCCGCAGCGGCATGGTGCTGCCGATCGAGGGCGACCGCTGGATGGTCAGCCTGGCCGGCACACGGGGCGGCGGCGAACCGCCGTCCGACCCGGACGCGTTCCTCCGGTACACCCTGGACCTGCCCGACCCCATCGTGGGCCGGCTGATATCCGGCGCGGAACCGCTCACCGATGTCCATGTCAGCCGCAGCACCAGCAATCACCGCCGGTACCTGGAGAAGGTCCGCTCCTGGCCCGACCGCCTCGTCGTCCTCGGTGACGCGCTGGCCACGTTCAACCCCGCCTACGGCCAGGGCATGTCGGTGGCCGCGCTGGGCGCCGGGGAGCTGGATCGGGAGCTGCGGCGGTCCGGCCTCGGCGAGCCCGGGCTCGCCCGGCGGGTGCAGCGGCGGGTGGCCAGGCCGGTGGAGGCCGCGTGGACGATGGCGGTGAGTCAGGACGTCTGGTACCCCGGGACGCGTGGCGGCTCGCCCGGGATCGCCGACCGTCTGGTCACCGCCTACACCCGTCGCATGATCCGCACGGCGACCGGTTCGTACACGGCGGCGTCGGCGCTCTGGGACGTGATGAGCATGACGACGGGGCCGGCGCGGCTGCTGCGGCCCTCGACGGTCCTGGCGACGCTGAGCGGGCCGCCGTTGCCGGCGGCGGTGGGGGCGCCGCTGACGGAGGACGAGCGGGCGGTCCTGCGGCGGCTGGACCGGACGGGACGTTGAGGGCGGTGGCGCCCCCACCGCCGTAGGAGTGGGCGGCGAGCACGACGGGCTCCTCGCCGGCCTCGATGGCGGCCCGGCCGGGTACCGCGGCCCCGTCGGCGTCCTCGCGTGCGGGCGGCACAGGGGCCGTCCGGCCCCTGTGCCGCCCGTCCGCTGCTCGCCGCTGTGACTTCCCTCGTCAGCCGGCGAACGCGGGCTGCGCCAGTCCCTTGCCCGCCCCCGGCACCACGAACAGGGATCCGGCCAGCGCGGGAGGCTCGGTCAGGCCCACCCGGGCCGTCGTCACGTACAGGTCGGTCAGCCCGTCCCCGCCGAACGCACAGGCCGTCACCAGCGGCACCGGCAGCTCGATCACCCGGTCCAGCTCACCGTCGGGCGTGTACCGCCGCACCGCCGAGCCCTGCCACAGGGCGACCCACACGCACCCCTCGGCGTCCACCGTCAGCCCGTCCGGGAAGCCCGCGCTCTCCTCGATCTCGGCGAAGGTTCGCCGCCCGGAGATCCGCCCGTCCGCGTGGTCGAAGACGTCGAGGCGCCGGGTCGGTGAGTCGACGTAGTACATGAGCCGCCCGTCGGGGCTCCACCCCGTGCCGTTGCTGACGGCCACGTCGTCGAGCACGACCTCGGCCGTGCCGTCCCCGGTGACGCGGGACAGCGTGCCGCCTCCGGGCGCCTCGTCGTAGCGCATCGTGCCCGCCCACAGCGCGCCGTCGGGCGCGACGGCGGCGTCGTTGGCGCGGCGGCCGGGGACCGGCTCGTGGTGGAGCCAGCGGAAGGTGCCGTCGGGGTCGAGGAGGCCGACCCCGTCGCGCAGGTTCAGCACCAGTCCGCCGCCGGCGCGCGGCTTGACGGCGCCGATGTGCTGTTCCGTGCGGCGCAGGGTGCGGCGCCCGGTGACGGGGTCGTAGGTGTGCAGGCGGGAGCCCAGGATGTCGATCCACAGCAGCCGGCCGGTCACCGCGTCCCAGGTGGGGCCCTCGCCGAGTTCGGCCTCGGCGCGCACCGCGACCTCGTACGGCGCCGTCACGCCACGCTCCGGTGGCCGAGGTGCTCGGACAGCTCGGCGGCGCCCTTGACGGCGAGCTGCTCCAGCTCCGCCCGGCGCTCCTCGCTCCAGCGGATCATGGGCACGGAGATCGACAGGGCGGCGACGACCTGTCCGGTGCGGTCGCGGACCGGCGCGGCCACGCAGGACACGTCCGGGTTGGACTCGCGGTTCTCCACGGCGAGGCCCCGCTCACGGATCTCGGCCAGGGCCTCGCGCAGGGCGGCCGGGTCGGTGATGCTGTTGGGGGTCATCGCGACCAGCTCGGCGCTGTCGGGGATGCGCGCGGTGAGCTCCGGCTCCGGAAGGGAGGCCAGCAGCATCTTGCCGACGGAGGTGCAGTGGGCGGGCAGCCTGCGCCCGGCGGCCGACACCATCCGCACGGCGTGCGTGGAGTCGACCTTGGCGATGTAGATGACGTCCGTGTCCTCCAGGATCGCCACGTGCACGGTCTCGTCGCAGGTCTCGGCGACGGACCGGGCGACCTGCTGCCCCTCGGCCGCGAGGTCGAGCTGCTCGGAGTAGCGGGCACCGAGCTGGTACGGGCGCACGCCGAGCCGGTAGCGTCCGGGCTGGCCGGGCACCGGAACGATGTACTTCCGGGCGGCGAGCGTGGTCACCAGCTCGTGCACGGTGGTGCGCGGCAGCTGGAGCCGGCGCACGATGTCGGGGGCGGAGAGCGTCCCGTCCCCGTCGAGAAAGAGCTCGAGAATGTCGAGAGCCCGGGTCACGGCTGGTACGAGGCGTCCCACGACCGGCCCCCTCCCTATATGTCTCAGGCGCCTGTGTTCCGGATCCCGGTGTTCGAGATATCAACAGGCGATCGGCATGACGAACACAGGCTAGCCATAGAGGTATGTCCGGGCAATGGCGGAGCCCCGGGCGCGGAAACTCACGAGCACCCCACGTGCACGTTGTGTGCACATTAAAGTGCTGGATGTGCGGCACGTCACACACGTGTCGCAGGGTGGGGGGATTTCTGTGCGCGACATGACCATGGGCTCGAACGTGTCCTTGACGGCCCTGAGCGAGAACGTCGGCTCCGCGATCGTGAGTCTGGGCTGGTCGAGCCCGACCGGGGAGGGCGACGCCGACGTGTCCGTCCTGCTCCTGAACGGCGACGGCAAGGTACGCAGCGACGCCGACTTCTACTTCTACAACAACCCGGTGGCCGCCGACTGCAGCGTGCAGCTGCTCGGCAAGGAGCCGACCGGGGACGGCAGTGAGGACCGGATCAGCTTCGACCTCACCGCGGTTCCGGCCGAGGTGGAGCGGATCGTCGTCGCCGCGAGCCGCTATGAGGGGGCGCGCTTCGGCGAACTGGACGACCTGCAGGTGACGCTGGCCGACGCGGGCGGTGAGAGCCTCCTCCGGTTCGTCATCGAGGACGCCGGCCAGGTGAGCGCGATCATCTTCGGTGAGCTGTACCGGCGGGGCGCGGAGTGGAAGTTCCGGGCCGTCGGTCAGGGCTACGAAAGCGGACTTGCGGGGCTGGCGACGGACTTCGGCGTCGACATCGAGGACGACGAGGCGGACCCGGCGACGGAGGCGGCCGAGGAACCCGCCGCCGGCGCCGCCGGAGCTCCACCGGCGGTGACACGGGAGGCGACACTCCAGGCCGTTCCGGCACCGCGCCCACCGGCCGAGGAGGCGGCCGCGCCGAAGAAGCGGACAGCCCGGCCCCGGACCGCGAAGAAGAAGGTCACGCCACCCGGGCCGCCCGCCAGGAGCCTCGCGGAGAACGAGTCCTGGAGGCAGGCTCGCCTGTTTCCGGTGTCAGCGCTGAAGAACGACCGGGACCGGGAGACGCGGGCCACGTCGGTGCTGCTGTCGGTGATGGCCCAGGTGCCCCGGTTCGGCAGACGCATCACCGCTCCCTTCGGCGCTCCTTCCGGCCGGATGGAGACGTTCACCGAAGTCTCCCTGCCGCACGGCGACACGCCCCGGCGCCCGGACGGGGTGATCCGCGTCGAGCGCGCCGGCAAGTTGTGGACGGCGCTCGTCGAGACCAAGACCAACGGCAACCCCCTGAAGTCCGACCAGGTACAGGCCTACATGGACATCGCGGCCCGGCGTGGCTACGAGGCCGTGATCACCCTGTCGAACGACGTCGCGCTGGAGGGCAGCCCGCTGGTCGACGTGAAGATCGACCGGCGCCGCAAGCACCAGGTGGCCCTCTGGCACCTCTCGTGGGCCGAAGTGGCCCACCAGGCCCAGATGCTCATCCGGCACGAGGGCGTAGGCAACGCGGCGCGCACCTGGTTGCTCCAGGATCTGCTGCACTACCTCCAGCACGACAACTCCGGCTGTCACGGTTTCCAGAACATGGGCGCGGCCTGGGTCCCCGTACGCAACGGGATCAGCGACGAGACCCTCTGTCAGGGCGATCCGCGCGCCCTGGAGGTCGTGGAGAGCTGGGAGCGGCTCATCCGGCAGGTGTGCCTGCGGCTCGGGGGCGAGCTCGGGCAGAAGGTACTGCCCGCCCAGCGCACCCGGCGGGGTACCGATCCCGGGGCCCGCCGCGCACGCCTGGCCGACCAGTTGTGCGCGGAAGGCCGGCTCCAGGCGGAGTTGCGTGTCGAGGGCGCGCCCGGCCTGCTCACCATCAGCGCCGATCTGCGGACCGCGAAGCTGCGCACGTCGGTGGAGATCCCGGCACCCGAGCAGGGCTACCCCCTCACCTGGGCCAAGCGTCTGGTCCGCCGCCTCGCCGAGGCACCGGCGGACCTGCACGTGGAGACCCTGGTGGAGGGCGAGACGGGCGGCCCGCGGGGCACGCTGGAGCGGCTGCGTCCAGAACCCGCGGACCTGCTCCCGAAGGACGGCTCGACCCGCATCACCGGATTCCGTCTGTCTCTCTTCAAAGGCATGGGGAGTGGCCGCGGCAGCGCCGAGTCCGGCTTCATCCGCAGCGTCGACGACGCCGTGCACCGCTTCTACACCTCCGTGGTGGTGCACCTGGACGCTCCGGCTTCCGGGCGCTCCGCGGGGAAGGAGCGGGCCACGGTGTGACGCCGGGGCGGCGGTGGTCGTCGCCGGGTGAGCCGGCCGGCTCACCGCCGTCCCCGCTTCGCCCCCAGCTCCCCCCTCAACCTCTGCGCCCGCAGCACCAGTTCCAGTTCGAAGCGGCGGTCGGGGTCGTCGATCTCGTCGCCCCACAGTTCGCGGATCTGGCGCAGACGGTAGCGGACCGTCTGCGGGTGGACGCCGAGGCGGGTGGCGACCTCGGGGGCGCCGCCGCGGGTCTCCAGCCAGGCCAGGAGGGTTTCGGCGAGTCGGCGGCCGTGCGTGGGGCCGCAGTGGGTGAGTGGGGCCAGGCACCTCAGGGCCAGGTCGTCGATGAGTTCCTCGGGCTGGAGGAGGACCAGGGCCTCGGTGTGCTCGGTGCAGTAGAGGACCTCGCCGGAGGGCAGGAGGTCCCGTTCCATCAGGCGGACCGCGGCCTCCGCCCAGCGCAGGGACTTCGCCGCGTCGGTGAGCGGGACCGGTGGGCCGATCGCGCCGGACCAGCCGGCCAGGGCCCGGTGCAGGAGCTCGGGGCGGCCCGCCGCGTCCGGCTCGGGCACGACCATGCGGGGCTGCTCGTACTCCATGTCGAGCAGGACGCCCTGGCCGACCGCGGGGGCCATCGCCTCGCGGGCCGGGCGGAGCAGGACGCCGACCGCGACCTTGGCCGGTAAGGGCCAGCCGATGCGGGCGGCGCGTTCGGTCAGGGCCTCGGCGGGGTCGCCGCGGTGGTGCTCGGCGAGGAGGAGCTCCATGAGACGGCGTTGCAGGCGCAGGCGTTCACCGGCCTGGCGGGCGGCGGCCTCGGCGTAGCCGCGTACGGACTGGTCGACCAGGCCGTCCAGGTACTCGTAGCCCGCGTCGACGAGTTCGTACATCGCCGGGGGCGGGATCTCCACGCGCTGGCCGATGTCGGCGAAGCGGCGCCAGGCCAGCCGTACGCCCATGCGGTAGATGGCCTGGAGGGAGTCGAGGGAGCGGCCGTCTCTGCCCTCCCCGCGGCCGAAGTCCTGGAACACCCCGGGCGGGACGGTCGGGCGTCCCTCCGAGTGCTCCAGGTGCTGCACGAAGACCTCGATGGCCCGGCGGATTCCGACCAGCGCCATCGGCTCGCCGGAGTCGTCGAGGACGACGGGCAGGTGCGGGTACTCGCGCTGGATCTCGCGGAGGATCTCCTCGGCGAGTGCGGGCGCCTCGGCCATGGCGATGGCGGCGAACCGGCGCACCTGGAAGCGCGGTACGTCGTGCCAGGCGGAGCGCGTCGTGACGGTTGCGGTGCGGGCGGCCGTCATCCGTCAGCTCCCCTGACCGGCCTGCTCGTAGGTGATCAAGGGCGTGTTCGGCTGGTCGGGTGTGGCTTCGAGCAGCGCGACCACGCCCAGCGCGGCGCCCACGGCGAGGGCGGCGGCGAGCGCGACGGTCAGCGCGGCAGCGAGCAGTCTGGACATCGCAGGGTCAGCCTCTCTGTCCGGATTCGTCCGGATATGGTCCGGAGGTTGCCCCACCCCGGCACCCCGTCCCTGCCTGTCGCGCCCAGTCTCGACAAGCATTGACACCCCGTCAAGAGCGGCCTACGGTTCCCGGCCCAGCCGCACGCGCGCATCCCGCCGCCGTGCCGGCCCTCTCGTACGTCGAGCCGTCCCAAGCCACTGGAGTGCCCGGATGCGCCGTACAACCTCTCCCTTTTCCCTGGTCCTGCTGGGTCTCGGCACGTTCCTGCTGGTGCTGGCGCCGCTGCTCGCCTGGTACGTGCAACCGCGTGCCGCGGTCAACCCGATCGACATCGACACCACCGCCGTCTACACCGGCCGGGGCAGCGTCTTCGACACCGACCGGATCGAGACGGTGCCCGACCGGAAGATCACCGTGACCCAGCGGGTGCGGGGCAACGTCGAGGACAGCGAACGCAGCGGCAACGCCGTCTGGGACGTGACGACCACGGTCGACACCGACAAGTCCCTGCCGGCCGCCGATCCGCACGACGCTCTGAACTTCGTGCCGCACCGCTGGGTGATGGACCGCGAGACCACGCGGCCCGTGCACTGCTGCGGGGAGAAGCCCTACATCGAGGGCGAGGCGTATCTGAAGTTCCCCTTCGACGTGCAGAAACGCTCCTACCAGTGGTGGGACAACACGCTCGGCGACACGGTCGTGCTGCGCTACCGGGGCACCGCGAAGATCCAGGGCTACACCGGCTACCGGTTCACCGGCTCCGTGCCGCCGACGAGGACCGGCACGCGCATGGTGCCCGGCAGCCTCGTCGACCAGCCGAACCGGCCGCAGGTGCAGGCCGAGGAGTGGTACTCCAACCACGGCTTCGAGCTGGTCGTGGACCAGGCGACGGGCCGCGTGATCTACGCGCAGACCGGCCCGCGGCAGACGCTGCGGGCGCCGGGCGGGAAGAAGGACGCGGCGGTGCTGCTGGACAGCCGGAAGGTCTCGTTCACCACCGGGACGCAGAAGGAAGCGGTCCGGCAGGCCAAGCGGGACAGCGGGCAGCTGCGACTGGTGGGCACCACGCTGCCGATCGGGGCCGCTGCGGCCGGCTTCGTGCTCGCCGTGGTGGGTGGCGTTCTCGTGGCGCGTGGGCGGAAGGAGCCGGAGAACCCCGTTCCGGCAGAAAGGTCCGATACGCCCCAGCCCACCCTCACGATGTGATGTGACGTCAGCTCCAACAAAGCCCGAAATTGTCACGTCGGTGAGTAGCCGTGGCGAACGTCCGGGCGAAAACTGTCCAACCCCACCCGAGCACATCCCGTCCACACTCCCCTCCCAGGAAGAGCTCAGGCTCCGCGCAGACCGACCCCCTGTGACGACCACACCCCCCACGTTTCCCCACGCTGAGTTCCGCACCCCGACACGAGTTGGAGCACCCATGCCCCAGCACGTACCGTCCCGGCTGCGTGCCGCGCTCCCCAGTGCGTCGCAGCACCTTCCGGCGCTCCCCCCACATCCGCGCCGGATCGTTTTTCTCGCCCATCGTGATCTGGACAACCCCTCAGCCGGCGGCTCCGAGCTGCTGGTCGACAGACTCGCCGACGGCCTGACCCGGCTGGGTCACCAGGTGACCCTGCTGTGCGGAGGGCCGGCCTCCCCCAAGCTCTCGGCTTCGCTCGAGCAGGGAGGTGCCCCCCTCCGCGACTACCGCGTCGTCTCCGCGGGCGGCCCCTACGGCCACTATCTGCGGGCCCGGTCGGCCTTCACCCGGCACGTCGGCGACTGTGACCTGCTGGTCGAGGTGTGCAACGGCATGCCCTACCTGGCGCCGCTGTGGCACCGCGGGCCGACGCTGACCCTGGTCAACCACGTCCACACGGACCTGTGGCCCATGCGTTTCGGCGGGCCGCTGGCCCCGGCGGCACGGATCGGCCGAAGACTCGAACACTGGGCGCTGACCGGGGCGCAACAGCGGAGTCTGCTCGTCGCCGTGTCCTCCTCGACCGCGCACGCGCTGCGGGCGATCGGCGTCGAACGGGACCGGATCCGGGTCGTGCACAACGGAGTCGAGGAGCCGGGGCCCAGGGCCGAGCGTTCGCCGGAGCCGTTGTTCGTCGCCGTCGGGCGGCTCGTCGAGTACAAGAGGATCGATCTGCTGCTGCGGCTGTGGGAGCGGGTACGGCCGGTGACCGGCGGACGGCTGGTGATCATCGGGGACGGGCCCGAGCGGGGCCGTCTGGAGCAACTGGCCGGACCTGGCGTCGAGTTCACCGGGTACGTACCCGAAGCCGAGAAGCACCGGCTGCTGTGTGCGGCCTGGTTGCTGCTGCACCCGTCCGCGGTGGAGGGGTGGGGGCTGGTCGTGACGGAGGCCGCGGCCCGCGAGACGCCTGCCGTCGCCTTCGACGTGCCGGGGCTCAAGGACTCCGTGGTCGACGGTGAGACCGGTGTCCTCGCGCAGGGCGAGTCCTCCTTCGCCGCGGCATGGTGCGCGCTGGCTCTCTCCGGGCGGCGGCGGGAGTTGATGGGGAAGGCGGCGCGGGAGCGGGCCGCACAGTTCCGGTGGGACCGGACGGTGCGCCAGTTCCGGGCGGTGGCCGCCGAGGCGGTGAGGGACTGGGGGCCGTGAGGCGGCTTACGGCCCGTCGTGGCTGGTCACGCGCACGCGGCGGAGCCGCACATGGTGCAGCCCCGCGCCCCTATGACCACGACCCTTCCCTTCGAAGATCTGTTGCCCTGTTCCGTGCCTTCCTCCACGAGCAGGACGATCCCGAGGCCTGCTACTCGCTGCTCGCCCGCGACGCCGTCGACCAGGTCGAGTCCTACGACGGTCCCGTCGCCGGGCGTACCGTCCTCGATGTCGGTGGCGGCAGCGGGTACTTCACCGAGGAGTTCCGGCGCCGCGGGGCGAACGCGTTCCTCTTCGAGCCCGACCCGGCCGAACTCGGCGGGAAGCCCCCCGACTCGGCCGTCGTCGCCGACGGGTACCTGCTGCCCGTGCGGGACGGCGTCGCCGACGTCACCTTCTCCTCCAACGTGCTGGAGCACGTGGCCGATCCGGAGACGTTCCTCAGCGAGCTGGCCCGGGTGACGCGGCCGGGCGGGCTGATCTACGTGTCGTTCACCAACTGGCTGTCGCCGTGGGGCGGGCACGAGTGGGCCCCGTGGCACTGGTTCGGCGCCGAGCGGGCCCGGGCCCGCTACCTGCGGCGGACGGGTAGGCCCGCCAAGCACACGCTCGGCGAGAACCTGTTCGCGGTGCACATCGGCTCCACCCTGCGGCAGGTGCGCGCCCGCGACGACGTCACGATCGTCTCGGCGCGCTCCCGCTACTGGCCGTTCCTCGCGGAGACCGTCGTCAAGGCGCCCGGCATCCGCGAGTTCGCCACCTGGAACCTCCTTCTCATTCTGCGGCGGTGTCCTTCATGACAACCACGGTCCAGGCTCCTCCCCCGGCAGCCGTCCCCACCACCGCGACCACCGCGGGCCCGCCCGACGGCCCGCGGTCGCGGCGCTGGCTGCTGGGTTTCTGGGCCGTGGTGTTCGTGTTGTTCCTCGCGGTGCGGCCGGGGCGGCAGACCTTCGACACCAAGCTCGGTGTCACGGTCGATCCGGGGCAGTTCCTCGCCGATCTGGGCCAGTTGTGGCACGACCGGGCCGGGTTCGGCGGGATCCAGGACCAGTACGTCGGCTATCTGTGGCCGATGCTGCCGTTCTACTGGCTGTGCGACCTCGTACGGCTGCCGGTGTGGCTGGCGGAGCGGCTGTGGCTGTCGCTGATCGTGTCCGTCGCCTTCTGGGGGGCGCTGCGGCTGGCGGAGCGGCTGCGGGTGGGCAGCGGGGCGTCCCGGCTGCTGGGGGCCGTGGCCTATGCGCTGTGGCCGGTGTTCACCACGGTCATCGGATCGACGTCGGCCGCCGCGCTGCCCGGGGCGTTCCTGCCGTGGGTGCTGCTGCCGCTGGCGAACGAGCGGTACGCCGCCCGGGTCGCGGCCCTGCGGTCGGCGCTGCTCGTGCCGTTCATGGGCGGGGTGAACGCGTCGGCGACCCTGGCCTCGCTGCTGCCGGTCGGGCTGTACCTGTTGTCCCGGCCGCCCGGGCCGCGGCAGCGCAAGCTGATCGCCTGGTGGGCACCCGCCGTGATCGTGGTGACGGCCTGGTGGTGGGTGCCGTTGCTGCTGCTCGGCGTCTACGGCGAGAACTTCCTCCCCTATATAGAGACCGCGCGGACGACGACGGACACCATGGCGGCGACCGAGGCGCTGCGCGGTGCCGGGAACTGGGTCGCCTATCTGCACCTCGGTGAGGCGTGGCTGCCGGCCGGCTGGGCCGTGGCCTCCTCCGTCCTCGTCATCGTGTGCTCGGCGCTCGCCGCCGGACTCGGGCTCGCCGGACTCGCGCGGCGGGACATGCCCGAGCGGCGGTGGCTGGTGCTGACGGTGGTCGTGGCCGTGCTGGTGCTGCTCGCCGGGTACGGCGGGGCGTTCGGGGCGCCGTTCCACGGGGTCGTGCAGGGCTGGCTGGACGGGTGGCTGTCGCCGTTCCGGAACATCTACAAGTTCCAGACCGGTGTGGCGCTGGCGCTCGCACTGGGACTGGCCCATCTGGTGGGGGTGGCCGCCGAGCCGCACGGGGCCCGGCGGGTGCGCGGGCGGCGCTTCGCCCCGCTGGTCGCGGCCGTGCTGATCCTGCCCGGACTGCTGTGGCCGTACCTCAACGGTTCGATCCTGAACCCGGGTTCGTTCCAGAAGCTCCCCACGTACTGGCAGGCCACGGCCGACTGGCTGGAGAAGTACTCGCCCGACTCACGTGCCCTGGTCGTGCCGGCGACCGCGCACGGCCTCTACACCTGGGGCTCCCCCGTCGACCAGCCGCTCGACGTGCTCGCCGAGTCGCGGTGGGCGCAGCGGGACTACGTGCCCTTCGGCACCCCCGGCAACCGGCGCGCGATGGACGCCGTCGAGCAGGCGCTGATGTCCGGGGCCGAAGTCCCGGGACTGGCCGACTACTTGAGCCGGGCCGGGCTGTACTACGTCGTCGTACGCAATGACCTCGACCCCGACCAGGTCGGTTACGTGCCCACCACGACCGTCAAGCGCACCCTGGAGCAGTCGGGGTACGAGCGGGTGACGGGACTCGGGCCGGTGATGACCGGCGGCCGGATCGCGCAGGACGCGCCGCTCCAGGTCGAGGGACTGTACCCGCGGCAGCGGGCCGTGGAGGTCTACCGGCCGACGGGTGCGGACGTGGTCCGGCCGGGGCAGGCCGGGCTCGCCCCGGTCGCCGACACGGCCGTGGTGTCCGGCGGGCCGGAGGCGCTGCTGCCGCTGGCGGAGCGGCTGCGCGGGCGGGCGACCGTCCTGACCGGCGACAACCATCCGGGGCTCGGCACCCCGGCCGTGCAGGTGCTGGGTGACGGGCTGCGGCGGGCGGACACCCGGTTCGGGCTGGTCAACGCCGGTACGTCGTACACGTACACGCGCGACGAGCGCAACGCGCCCGACGCCCTGCAGGACCCGGGTGAGAAGCCGCGGCAGATCCTGCCCGCCGAGGGCACGGACCATCAGACGGTGGCCGAACTGCGCGGCGCCCGCTCGGTGTCGGCTTCCTCGTACGGCAACTGGCTCTTCCACCTCCCGCAGTACGACCCGGTGAACGCCTTCGACGGCAACCCGGACACCGCGTGGGCGGAGGGTGCGCCGGACACGCCGGACGGTCAGTGGCTGCGCATCGGTTTCACGGGCTCCTACGACATGCCGTCGTCCTTCAAGGTCACGCCGCTGCCGCAGGGCAGCGTGCGGGCGGCGGCGACGAAGGTGCGGGTGGAGACCGAGAAGGGCGAGAAGACCAGTTTCCTCCAGTCGAACGGCAAGACGCAGCGGATCAAGGCGCCCGAGGGCGCGACGGGTTGGATGAAGCTGACGATCGTGGACTCCGTGGCGCGCCGGGCCGGTCTGACCGGCGCGGGCTTCTCCGAGATCGACCTGCCGGACGTGCAGGTGACCCGGCTGCTGCGGCTCCCGGTGGACGCCGAGGACGCCACGTCGGCCGCGACCGTCGTCTCCCTGCACCGCGCCGCGGACCCGACGGGTCTGTCCGCGGCCGGCACCGAGGCGGGTCTGCACCGCCGCTTCACGACCCCGGCGGCCGGGACGTACGAGGTGAAGGCGAGCGCGGTGCCCGTGCCGGGCACGGAACTCGACGAGCTGCTCTACGAGGTCGCGCCCGAGCAGCAGGCCCGGATCGTCGCCACCGCCGACTCCACGGCGAGCCTCGGCGCGGGCCTCGCGGCACGCAACCTCACCGACGGCGACCTCACGACGGCGTGGATCGCGGGCGACCGGGCGACGATCCACCTGCGCTGGGAGGGCAAGCAGCCGGTCGGCGAACTGGTCCTGGCCCCCGCGGGCGGTCTGTCCGCCCGCGCGACCGAGGTGCACATCAGCTCCCCGGACGGCGCGGCGATCGCCGGTGCCGACAAGAACGGCTGGGTGCGCTTCCCGCCGATCACCACCGACCGGCTCGACATCACCATCACCGAGACGGCCCCGCTGACGCTGCACAACCCGGTCGCCGACGAGGACCTGCGCCTCCCGGTGGGCCTCACGGAGGCGTACGTCCCGTCCCTCGACCAGTACCGCACCCCGCAGCCGGACGGCACCCGGAAGTTCTCCCTGCCCTGCGGCAAGGGCCCGGTGGTGGCGCTGGACGGCGAGCTGTACGAGACCGGCGCGAAGGGGACCGTGCGGGACCTGGTCGAGCGGCGGGGTGTGGAGGTGACGCTCTGCCAGGAGGGCCGTGACGGCACCGAGGTGCGGCTGGACGCCGGTGAGCACCGCCTGGAGGGCGGCGACTCGGGCCCGCTCGCGCTCACGGACGTGACCCTGACCCGCGGCACGGTCCCGGAGGCCGCGGCTGCCGGGCGTGACCTGCGGATCCGGGACTGGCTGGGCGACCGGCGCGCGGTGACGGTCGGCTCGGGCGCGGCCTCGTACCTCACCACGTACGAGAACTACAACGACGGCTGGCGGGCCACGCTGAACGGCAAGGAGCTGACCCCGGTGCGGCTGGACGGCTGGCAGCAGGGCTGGCGGGTCCCGGCCGGGGCGGGCGGCGAGGTCACGCTGTCGTACGAGCCGGCCACGACGTACGACGCCGCCCTGATCGGCAGCGGCGCCGGCATCGCGGTCCTGCTGGGCCTGGCGCTGTGGCGCCGCCGCGCCCCCAACCCCGACGCCCCGCAGCCGGCCCCGCCGCTGCCCGGGCTGTGGCTGGGCACGGTGGCGCTGACACTGGTCGGGGTGGTGATCGCGGGCTGGTTCGCCCTGCTGGTTCCGGCCCTGGCACTGCTCGCCGCGCGGCGGCACGCCCTGCTGGTGCCGATCGCTTTCGCCGCCCTGGCGGGAGCCGGGATCGTCGCGGCCTTCGGCGCCGGGGAACCCGTGGGCGCGGGCGAGGGGGCGTTCGGGCACCTGGCCCAACTGCTGGCGCTGATCGGCCTGTTCGCGGGACTGGTCAGCCTGCGCGAAGGGCCGCCGCCCGCGGAGGAGCCGACGCGGGAACTGCCGAGGACGGACGCCGGGGAGGGCAAAACCGTATGACGGCACCGGTACGCATCCCGTTCCCGGTGGTGGACGAGGTGTCCCGGCACTGCCTCCAGGAGGCGGAACCGGAGACGGTCCACATCGAGGTGCACCTCCCGGGCCCCCTCGACCAGGGGCGTCTGCGCAAGGCGTTCCTGGAGGCCCTGCATCGGCATCCGCGGATCCTGATGCGGGAGGCGCGGGGGCCCTGGTACCGGCGGCGGTACGAGTGGGAGCTGACGCCGGAGCCCGACGTGGAGGTGGTGACCTTCGTCCCTCCTGGCCCGCGAGCCCTGCCGGACGCCAGGACCCGGGCCCTCACGCACGCGCCTCCCCTGTCGATGTCCCCGCCGATCCGGCTGGACGTGGTGGACTCGGTCCTGCTGCTCACCATCAACCACACCGCCCTGGACGGCCCGGCCTGCCTCCGTGTCCTGGCCACGGCCGCCGAGCTGTACGGGGGCCGGGACAACTCCCCGGCGGCGCCCCCGACGCGCCCCGCCGAACCCCGGCGGGAAGTCCCGGACACGCCGGGCGGCTGGTCGCCCCCCGCGCGGGTGGCGCACGGCAGGCCCGAGCCCTCTCCCGGCAACGGCGTGCTCGTCACCGAGCTGCCCCTCCCGCACCGCCCCAAGGGCTCCCCGTACACCGTCAACGACCAGCTCATGGTGACCACGGCCCTGACCATCGCCCACTGGAACAGGGAGCACGGTGCCCGCCCCCGCCCCCTGCGCATCACGATGCCGGTGGACGACCGGCCCCGCGACACCTCGATGCCCATCGGCAACGGCACCCGCCTGGTGGAAGTCCCGTTCGCGCCGCGGGAACTGGACGTCACCGACATGCCGGCCCTGCTGCGCCGCACCGCGGAGCGCACCCGCGCCCTCAAATCCCTCCCCCGCCCCCAACTCGGCCACGGAGCCGCCCTGCTGACCGCGCCCTGGGCGCCCGTCGCGGCCCGGGCGGCCCTCACCCGCAGCCTGCGCAGGGCCGCAGCGCCCTGGACGTCGACGACCCTGCTCAGCAACATCGGCCGGATCCCGTACCCGCTGGACTTCGGGGAGGAGGCGGGCCGGGCGCACGCGGTCTGGTTCTCCGCCCCGGCCCGGATGCCGCGCGGCCTGACCGTGACCACCGCCTCCACGGCCGGCCGGCTGCATCTGGCCCTGCGCTGGTCGAAGGCGCTGCTCAGCAGCGGTGACGGCGCCCACCTCCGCGACCTCTTCGAGCACTATCTGCACACCACGGAGGTGACCCCGTGACGGCACCGACCACGACCGGCGCCCCGCCCCGCGACCTGCGCGACTTCTACGAGAACCCCGCCGTGCCGGTCGCCTCCGGCACCCCGCGCAGCCTCCGCCAGGCCCGCATGCTGGCCCGGGCCCTGAGCGGCCCGGCGACGTCGGGCCCCCGGACGATCATCGACATCGGCTGCGGGGACGGCACCGCCGCCGCCACCGCCGCCCCGCTCCTGCCCGGTCACCGCGTCATCGGCGTCGACTGGTCCCAGGACGCCCTGCGCCGCGCCCGCACCCGCATCCCGTACGCGGTGCGCGGCGAACTCACGGGCGGCGGACTGCCGTTCGCGTCCGGCTCGGCCGACGCGGTGCTGTTCAGCGAGGTCGTCGAGCACCTCGTCGATCCGGACGCGGCCCTCGACGAGATCCGCCGGATCCTGCGCCCCGGCGGGCATCTGATGCTGTCCACGCCGAACCTGGCCGCCTGGTACAACCGCGGCCTGCTGCTGGCCGGGGTGCAGCCCGTGTTCTCGGAGGTGAGCCTGCGCGGCATCCACGGCCGCCCGGGCAAGGAGGTCGTGGGGCATCTGCGGCTGTACACCGCCCGCGCGCTCAAGGAGTTCGTCGCCGCGTCCGGATTCACGGTCGAACGGCTCGAAGGGGCTCCCTTCCACGGCGTGCCGCGCCCGCTGCGCCCGCTGGACCGGCTGGCCTGCGCCCGGCCGCAGCTCGCGTCGATCCTGCTGCTGCACGCCAGGAGGACGTGACCCATGTGGTGGGGAGTGGCCGCGGCCCTGCTGGCGAACACCCTGTACAGCCTGGGCTTCGTGCTGGAGAAGCGGGCGCTCACCTCTCTCCCCGAGGTGAGCATCCGGCAACCGGCCCGGCTGCTGCGCCTCGTCCTCGGCAGCCCCCTGTGGATCGGCGGGTCCCTCGCCCTGGCCGCGGGTTTCGCCGCGCAACTCGTCGTCTACCGCACCCTGCCGATCGCCGCCGCGCAGGGCATCTTCGTGTCCGGGCTGGTGCTGCTCGTACTGCTGTCGGCGCGGCTGCTCGGTGAGGAGACGTCCGGCCGGGAGCGGTACGCGCTGGGCGCGATCCTGCTGGCGCTGCTGATGGTGGTGCTGTCGCTGCGGGAAGGGTCGGACACCGTCAGCCAGGACGCGCCCTACCCGCTGGTCCTGCTGGTGTGCGTGCCGTCGCTGGCGGCCGGGGTGTGGCTGTACGGCTCCGCCGAACGGCGCACCCGCAACCGGCACCGGCGCCCGACGACCGGCGTCGAGTACGGCGTGGCGGTGGGCCTGCTGTACGGGGTCAGCTCGCTGGCGATCAAGGGCGTCGCCGGCCATCTGACGACCGACGGCATCGGCGGTGCGGTCCTGGACCTGCTGAGCTCCCCGTACCCCTATCTCCTGGCGTTCACCGGTGTGTTCGGCCTGGTGATGTCGCAGGCGGCGCTGCAGCGTTGCCGGGCCTCGCTGATCGTGCCGGTGTGCACGACCGTGACCAGTCTGTTCACGGCGGTGCTCGGCACGCTGTCGTTCGGCGAGGCCCTGCCGGACGAGCCGCTGCGGCTCGCGCTGCGGGTGGCGGGCACGGCCCTGGCGGTGGCCGTGCTGCTGACCATGCCGAAGCACGACGCTTCTCCCCAACCCTCCCCACCCGCCAAGGAGCTGACCTCACCGTGAAGCCCGACGACCCGCTGCTGAAGATCCTGGCGTGCCCGATCGACAAGGGCCCGCTGCACCTGCTGGCCGAGGAGGCCGGGCGGGAGGAGGCGCTGTACAACCCGCGTCTGCACCGCCGTTACCCGATCAGCGACGGCATTCCGCAGCTGCTGCCGTCCTCGGGCGAACAGGTGCCGGACGACGAACACGAGGAACTCCTGAAGAGGATGGCGCCGTGACCAGCCTGGCGGCCCGTGTCGCCCCCTTGCTGCCCACCCGTCTGGTGGCCGCGACGGCCCGCGCGCTGTACCCCCGGTTCGAACCGGAGCTGGCCCGGCTCGCCGAGCTGTGCCCGCCGGGCTGCGGCACGGCGGTGGACGTGGGCGGCTGGTACGGGCCCTGGACGCACCGCCTGGCCGGTCTGGCCGAACAGGTCGTGACCATCGAGCCGGTGCCCCATCTGGCCCGGCTGCTGGCCGCCGCCGCCCCGCCGAACGTCCGGGTGATCCGGGCGGCGGCCTCGGACCGGCCGGGCATCGCCCGGCTGTGGCTGCCGCCGGACGACTCGGGCGACCGGGGCGTGTCCTCGCTGGTCCGCCGCGACATCCACGGCCGTGCGCTGGACGTGCACTGCGTGACGCTGGACGAGCTGGGGCTGCGCGACGTCGGCTTCATCAAGATCGACGTGGACGGCAACGAAGCCGCCGTGCTGCGCGGGGCGACGGGCCTGCTGGCCCGTGACCGGCCGGCCCTGTTCGTGGAGCTGGAGTCCCGCATCCAGCCGATCGCGCCGGTGGTGACCTACCTGTCCCTGCTCGGCTACGACGGCTGGGTCCTGCCCGGCGACACCTGGGTGCCGCTGGCGAAGTTCCCGCTGGAGAACCACCAGGCGGACGCGTCCTACGTCGTCTCCCACGGCCTGCTCCGCCGTGTCCTGCCCTCCCCGCTCCTGCGCGGCCCGCGCTACGTCAACTCCGTCCTGTTCCTGCCCGACGGCCGACGCCCCGGCAGGGCCCCGGTGGGCGACGATGGGTCCCATGCCCTCCGGAAAGCACCCCGCTAGCCCCTTCACCCCGCTCGACTTCCAGCTGGTGCTGCTGCGCCGCATGGCCGACCACAACCCCGGGCTCGTGGAGGACGCCCGCCACGAGCTGGGGGTGTCGATCGCGGACATGCGCGAGGCGAACAAGCGCTGGCAGGCGATGGTCCGCTCCCCGCGCTCCCGTGCGCCCCTGTCCCGCTACCACTCGGTGCTGGGCGAGCCCGAGTCCCGTACGCCCCGCCGGATCGGCGACCTCGACTGCGAGGCCTGGCTGTGGCCCGTGCCGCTCTGGCCCGCCCTGCGCTTCGAGGTGCTGACCGCCCCGAACCGCGCGGTGTGGAACGAGTGGCTGGTCCGCGCCCCGGGCGCGGAGGGCCCCGAGCTGCGCACGCTGGACGACCTCACCCCCTGGTCCTGCACGGTCGACGAGGCGGCCCGTGCCTTCGCCCCCGCCCGTCCCCTGGAGGGCACGGCACCGACCCGGTGGGGACTGGCGTTCACCGCGCCGGACGCGCACGGCGTGCGCTGGGAGGCGGTCGCGGAGTTCACCTGGGGGCTGGTGCAGCGGGTGTCCGTCACCGGACGTCAGGACTGAGGCGCTCCGACCCGGTCGAGGGCAGGACCCGCACCCTGACCCGGCGGTCGGCGATGGCCTGTTTCAGCGCCGACTCGAAGCGGTGCACGTTCGGGATCCAGGTCTGCAGGATGGTGACCTCACGCTCGGCGCTGTTCAGGAAGCCCTCGAAGGCCTCCTCGGGAAAGCGCCGGTGCACCCGCACCACACCGCCGTAGTGGGCGCGCTTGCGGTCGCGTGCGAGGGCGTCGATGTCCAGCTTGGACAGCTGGACGCTGATGTTGTCCAGCGCCTTCAGCCGGTCGATCTCGAACAGCAGGAACAGCGTGACCGTGCTGAGGGTCAGCAGCGTGAGTTTGCCGACCGTGCCGCCCGCGAGGCCGTCGAGCAGGTCCAGCTGATCGGCGAGGGTGACGATGACGCCGACCGCGGCGGTGAGGCCCAGCACGATGCGCTCGGCCCAGTAGCGAAATGTGCGCTCCATGCCCACTCCCCCGTGCGGCTCGACGGCGTCGGCGATGACCGTACATCGTGACTTTGGGCCAAGTGGGGGATATTCGCCAGTAGTTCGTCCGGATACGTGAGTCCTAGCGGCTGTCCGGGTGCCGGGTCTTCGCCGGTACGCACCACCAGGCGAGGGCCGCCGCCGTCAGATAGGCGAGGGCGCCGATGCCCATGCTTGTCCGGATCCCGGCCCCGTAGTTCGCGGCCGAGGCGAGCAGACTGCCGCCGAGCGCGACGCCGGTGGCACTGCCGACCTGGCGGGTGGTGTTGAACAGGGCGGAGGCGGCTCCCGAGTAGGCCGGGGGCGCGGCGCCCATGACGGTGGCGGTCGAGCCGGTGAGGGCGAAGGACGTGCCGAATCCGGCCGCCATCATCGGGAGCACCAGGAGCCCGTAGGCGGGGTCGGAGCCCGCGGCGGCCCAGCCGGCCAGGCCCAGCGCGGCCAGGAGCATGCCGGAGATCACCAGCGGGCGGTCGCCCGTACGGCGGGACAGCCGGCCGGACAGGACCGAGGCGAACATGGTCATCGCCACCGCCGGGAACAGCGCGAGGCCGGTGCCGAAGGCGCTGTAGCCGCGCTGGTGCTGGAACTCCAGGCTGGCGGTGAACACCATGCCGTAGAAACCGAAGTTGAACAGCAGGCCGATGACGGCCCCGCCGCTCATGGTGCGGGAGCGCAGCAGGCCCAGCGGAAGGGCCGGGGACCGGGCCAGCCGCTCACGCAGGGCGAAGGCCGCGGCGGCCAGGACGGCCAGACCGAGCCCGGCGAGGACGGCCGGGTCGGCCCAGCCGCGCCGCCCGGCCTCGTTGAGGGCCGCGGTCAGCAGGGCGACCGCCGCGACGACCGCGACCTGCGCGGGCCAGTCCAGGGCCCGCTCGGCGCGCCGGGGAGAGCGGGCCACGTGCCGCAGGGTCAGCGCCAGGCAGGCGGCGCCCACGGGCAGGTTGATGAGGAACACCCAGCGCCAGCCGACCGTGGAGACGAGCAGCCCGCCCAGCAGCGGCCCGGCCGAGGCCGCGATGCCCGCCATCGAGCCCCACAGCCCGAAGGCCCGCGAGCGTGCGTCCGGCCTCGGGTAGGACTGCTGGAGCAGGGCCAGCGAGCCGGGCACGATCAGCGCCGCACCGAGCCCCTCCACCAGCCTGGCCACCACCAGGAAGGAGGCGCCGGGCGCGAGCGCGCAGGCCGCGGAGGACGCGGTGAACACCGCCACGCCCCAGCAGAAGACCCGCCGGTTGCCCAGCCGGTCCCCCAGCGCCCCGCCCGTCAGCAGGAACCCGGCGAGGACCAGCGTGTACCCGTCGGTGATCCACTGGATGCCGGTGAGCGAGGCCGACAGCTCCCGCCCGATCACCGGCACGGCGACGTTGATGACCGTCACGTCGAGGATCACCATGAAGTACCCGGCGCACACCGCCAGCAGCGGCGCCCAGGACTGTCGCTCGGAGGGCATGGCCCTACCACTACACCAAAAGCCGCATCACGGGACATCAGGGGATGTGTGCCCCGCGTGCCGTGCTCAGCCGGCGGCCGCCAGCACCGCCTGCACGACCCTCGGCAGCGAGTCCGGGTGCAGACCCAGGAACAGGTTCGGCTCGATCAGCTCAAGCTCCATCACGCACGGCTCGCCGTCCGGCCCGGTGACGAGGTCCACGCGTGCGTACAGCAGCTCCGCCTCCCCGGGCACGGCGGCCAGCGCCCGCTCGGCGACGGCCAGTTCGGCCGCGGTCGGCTCCCAGGGGCGGAGGTCGGGGTGGGCGACCTTGTCGGCGTCGTACGGCGTGCCCGGCGCGAGGACGGCGCCCTTGACGCTGGCGTGCAGCAGGCGCCCGCCGAAGAACTGCAGGGCCCGCTCGCCGTGCGTGTCGATGCTGCTCAGGTAGGGCTGCACCATGACGGTGAACCCCTCGGCGTGCATGCGCTCGACCTGCCGTACGGCGGCGTCCCGCTCCCCGGCCGGGTAGCGGGCGGCGTAGCGGGCACCGGCGCCGGAGGCGGGCTTCACGACGTACTCGCGGTCGGCGGGCAGGACGACCGGGTCGCCGGGTGCGAAGTACCGGGTGGGCACGGTGGGCACTCCGGCCTCGGCGAGCTGCCCGAGGTAGCGCTTGTCGGCGTTCCACCGCACGACACCCACCGGGTTGGCGAGCCGGGTCGTCTTCGCGCACCGCTCGGCCCACGCCGTGAACTCCCCGGCGCGCCAGCTGTAGTCCCACGTGGAGCGGAGGAGAACGAGATCGCACCCGGACCAGTCCACGTCCGGGTCGTCCCAGGGGACGGCGACGGCATCGGCCCCGGCTTCCCGCAGCGCGTCCACCAGCACCGGCAGGTCCCGGTCCTTGTGCTGCTCGCCGCGTGGGTCGTAGGTGACGACGGCGATGCGCGGGGTGCCGGCCACGGCGACTCCCTCCTCGTACGGACGATGTGCGGACGATGTGGCGACGATCGACTCGATGTCCGTCGCAGGCTAACAATCCCGTCCGGAACCGCGACAGCCCGTTTGACCTTCACCTTCGGTGAAGCCCCAGCATCGGTGGCGGAACGGACGAACACCCAGGACGCGAGGACCGCGGGGGGACGTATGGCCATGCTCACGATCGGCGCGTTCGCGAAGGCGAGCCGGCTCTCGCCGAAGGCACTGCGCCTGTACGACGAGCTGGACCTGCTGCGGCCCGCCCGCGTGGACCCGGACACCGGGTACCGGTACTACGCGGCCGGGCAGCTGGAGCAGGCCCGGCTGGTGGCGTGGCTGCGGCGGCTGGGCATGCCGCTGGCCGAGATCCGCCGGGTGTGCCTCCTTCACGAGGGCGACCCGTCGGCCGCCGCCCGCGAGATCCGCGCCTACTGGGCGCGCGTCGAGGCGGAGACGGCGGTCCGGCGGGACCTCGCCGCGTTCCTGGTCGATCACCTGACGACGGGCCCGGACGGGCCCGGGAAGGACACCGCCATGCTGGAACTGCGCTACTCCGCCCACTCGGACACCGGCCGCGTGCGCCCCGCCAACCAGGACACCGCCTACGCGGGCACCCGGCTGCTCGCCGTCGCCGACGGCTTCGGACCGGCGGGCGCACCCGCGAGCAGTGCCGCGGTGGAGGCGCTGCGCTTCCTGGACACGGACGAGGTCCCCGCCGGTGGTGTCCTCGACATCCTGGAGGACGCGGTACGGAGCGCCGAACAGGCCGTCCGGGACGTCGCCGACGGCTGCGACGACGTCGGCACGACCCTGACGGCCCTGCTGTGGACGGGCTCGCGGCTCGCGCTGGTACACATCGGCGACTCCCGCGCCTATCTCCTGCGCGACGGCGATCTGTTCCGCATCACCCACGACCACACGATGGTCCAGTCGATGGTCGACGAGGGCCGGCTGACACCCGAGGAGGCGACCTCGCACCCCGAACGCGCCCTGCTTCTGAAGGCCCTCACGGGCGGCGGGTCCTCCATGGCCCCGGACCTCCGCCTGCACGACGCCCGCCCCGGCGACCGGTATCTGCTGTGCTCGGACGGCCTGTCGGGCGTCGTCCCCGACACCCGCGTCCAGCAGCTCCTCGCCTCGCCCGCCACCCCCGACGAGACGGTGCGGGCCCTGGTCGGAGCGGCGAACGCGGCGGGCGGCCCGGACAACGTCAGCTGCGTGGTGGCGGACGTGGTGGAGCCCTGACCCGGACGGCGTAGGACCACGGTCTGGTCCTGCACACGGCCTGGTTCGAGCCGGGCGTCATGCACGTGACCGACGTGTGGGACGCCGAGGAGGACTTCCAGGGCTTCTTCGCCGAGCGCCTCGCCCCGGCCGTCCAGGAGGTCGGACTCGCCGGGCAGCCGGATGTCCACTTCTCGCCGCTGCACCGCCACTTCGTGGCGCCCGGCGCCGGCTCCTAGTCCCACGGCGGGCAACGTCTGCGCGACGGGTCGAACGATGCCTGACGCGGCACTGGGTCTCCTCCCCCGGCTCCCCGTCCACCAGCCGCACCTTCACCACCGTGCGGACGGTGGGGTGCCCCCGCTCGAGCCAAGCCGAGAGCTTGGGGGAGGCACCCGGCACCGCCCAGCTGCGGACCACCCGACCCCGGACGCCCCACCCCGAGCCCGGAAGGAACCCGCATCACCCGGCCCGCACAGCCACCCTCGCCTCCCTCCTGGCCCTGTTCCACCCCCCTCCTGGCCCTGTTCCACCTCCCTCCTGGCCCTGTTCGTCACCGTCCTCGTCTTCGACCTGGCCGGCGGCCTCACCGCCATCACCCTCGCCGTCCTGCTCTGCTCCATCGGTGCTCGCCGTCTCGGCGACCGCCGTCGACGTCAGCCCGTTCATGACCACGGCGCACTCGTCCCCGCCGCCGCACCCGACGTCGACCGCGAGCGTTTCTTCCGGCAGTTGATGGTGTACGGAGGGATCGTGGTCGCGGTCGTCCCCGCGGCGACATGGCTGGTGATGGTCGTCCCCGGCTGGGGACAGCCGTACCGGTGACCCGTGACAGGTGAACAGCTAAGGAGACGTGACGCGTGACCTCTCTCTTCCCGGCCCTGACCGGCGGCCCGGCCGACCGGCCCGCCCTGCGGTTCGGCGAGCGCTCCCTGACGTACGGCGAGCTCGCCGCCGCGGCCGGCGCGACGGCCGAACGCGTCGGGGACGCCCGCCGGGTCGCCGTATGGGCGACGCCCACCATGGAGACCGCCGTCGCCGTCGTCGCGGCGCTGCTGGCCGGCGTCGCCGCCGTGCCGCTCAACCCCAAGTCCGGTGAGAAGGAGCTCGGGCACATCCTGGCCGACAGCGCCCCCGACCTGGTGCTCACGGCGCCCGACGACCAGCTTCCCGAGCCCGTACGGGGCCTGGCCCGGCTCGACGTCGACGTGCACGGCACCGGAACCGTCCCCGTGGAGCCGGCCGACGAGAGCGCCCCGGCTCTGATCGTCTACACCTCCGGCACCACCGGCCCGCCCAAGGGCGCCGTCCTGCCGCGCCGGGCCGTCGCGAGCACCCTGGACGCCCTGGCCGACGCCTGGCGGTGGACCGGCGACGACGTGCTCGTCCACGGACTGCCGCTGTTCCATGTGCACGGCCTGGTCCTGGGCATCCTCGGCCCGCTGCGGCGCGGCGGGTCGGTGCGCCACCTGGGCCGCTTCACCACCCAGGGCGTCGCCCGCGAGCTGAACACCGGCGCGACCATGCTGTTCGGCGTGCCGACGATGTACCACCGCATCGCGGAGGCCGTGACGAGCGACCCGGAGCTGGTGAAGGCACTGACCGGGGCGCGGCTGCTGGTCTCCGGTTCCGCCGCGCTGCCCGTGCACGACCACGGCCGGATCGCGACCGCGACCGGACGGCGGGTGATCGAGCGGTACGGCATGACGGAGACGCTGATGAACACCAGCGTCCGCGCCGACGGCGAGGCCCGCCCGGGCACGGTCGGCGTCCCCCTGCCGGGTGTGGAGCTGCGGCTGGCCGAGGAGGACGGCTCGGAGGTCACGGCGTACGACGGGGAGACGGTGGGCGAGATCCAGGTGCGCGGGCCGAACCTGTTCACCGAGTACCTCAACCGCCCCGACGCCACCGCCGCCGCCTTCACCGCCGACGGCTTCTTCCGCACCGGCGACATGGCGGTGCGCGACCCCGACGGATACGTCCGGATCGTCGGCCGCAAGGCCACCGACCTGATCAAGAGCGGCGGTTACAAGATCGGGGCGGGTGAGATCGAGAACGCGCTCCTGGAACACCCGGGGGTTCGGGAGGCGGCCGTCACCGGGGAGCCGGACGCCGACCTGGGCGAGCGGATCGTGGCATGGATCGTGCCGGCGGATCCCCAGTCGCCGCCCGGGCTGGAGGAGTTGGCGGACCATGTGGCGCGGCGGCTCGCCCCGCACAAGCGGCCGCGGGTCGTGCACCACCTCGACGCGCTGCCCCGCAACGACATGGGGAAGATCATGAAGCGGGCGCTGGCCCATGGCTGAGCGTCTCTCCGCGCGTGAGGTCCTCACCGCCCTCGCCGACGACGCCACCTTCGCCGAACTCCCCGCCCCGACACGGCATTCGCGGCCCGACGGCCCGCTCGCCTGGCCGGGCTACGACGACTCCCGCGCCCGAGCCGCCGAACGCACCGGCGAGCAGGAGTCCGTGGTCTGTGGCACCGCCCGCGTCGACGGCGTCCGGGCCGTGCTCATCGCCTTCGAGTTCGGCTTCCTCGGCGGCTCCCTCGGTCAGCGCACCGGCGACCGGCTGGAGGCGGCGTACGCGTACGCCCGCGAGCGGCGCTTCCCGGTCGTGCCCCTGGTGGCGACGGGCGGCAGCCGCATGCAGGAGGGCATGCTCGCGCTGACCCAACTCCAGCGGGTGGCCCGCCAGTCGGCGCTCACCCGGGAGGCCGGTCTCGCGCAGGTCGCGGTCCTGCGCGACCCGACGACCGGGGGCGGCTGGGCCACTCTGGGCGCGGGCGCCGACGTGACGCTCGCGCTGCCCGGCGCCCAGGTGGGATTCGCCGGCTCCCGGGTGCGGCCGGCGGACGCGGACCCGGCGGCGTACACGGCGGAGGCGCAGGTCGCGGCCGGGGCGGCGGACGCGGTCGTACGACCGGAGGAGCTGCGCGAGACGCTCGGGCGCTGGCTCCGGCTGCTGACGTGCCCGTCCACCACACCCGCCCCGCCGCCCGAACCGCTCGGCGGGTCCGCGGTACTGCCCGTCACCGGCTGGGACGCCGTCCGCCGGGCCCGTTCCCCACAACGTCCGCGTGCCGACGCCTACTTGGACGCCTACTTCACCGAGAGGGCCGCGATCAGCGGCGACCGCTGCGGCGGCACCGACCCGGACGGCATGCTGTGCGGCTTCGGCACGCACGAGGGCCGGACGGTCGCCTACGCCGCGCAGACCGGGACGGCCACCCGCCCCGCCGGATACCGCACCGCCGCCCGGCTGATCCGTCTCGCGGACCGGCTCGGCGTCCCGGTGCTGACCCTCGTGGACACCCCGGGCGCGGCCAACGACGCGGAGGCGGAACGGCAGGGCGCGGGCGCGGCGATCGCCGACCTGTTCGCCGCGGTCGCGGGCGCCCGCACTCCGGTGACGACGCTGGTGATCGGCGAGGGCGGCTCCGGCGGCGCACTGGCCCTGGCCGCGCCGGGCAACACCTGGGCCACGCCCGACAGTTACTTCTCGGTGATCGCGCCGGAACTGGCGGCGGCCATCCTCAAACGGCCCCCGCGCGAGGTGGAGGCGACGGCGGACCAACTCCGCATCCGGCCACAGGACCTGGTGGAACTGGGGGTGATCCGGGGGACCGTCGGTGGATGAGTTCCGTGAATGCCCGCTGCGTCATCGAGCACCTTCCGTCACAATAGGGCTGCCCAGCGCAATCGAACGACGGGGGTGTCGTGGACGGTTTGGTCGAGTTCAGAACCGGTGACGGGGCCGTGGTCGCGGTCGAGGCGGTGGAGGAGCGGTCCGGCTCCCGGCTGGTCTCCCGCGGCGACGGCACGGTCCAGGCGGCCCGCACCTTCGAGGGCGCCCTGGACGGGGTGCGGGCGGCGGCCGAGTCCGCGCTGCGCGTCTTCCGGGACGGCTCGCTGCGGCCCGACGGCGTGGAGATCGAGTTCGGGGTGAAACTGGCCGCCGAGACGGGCGCGTTCATCGCCAAGGGCACCGCCGAGGGCCATCTCGTGGTCAAGCTGACCTGGTCCCCGGACGCCCCCGGGGCGAGCTCCGCCTCATGAACAGCGCCGAGTGGCACGCCCGGATCGAGTTACGGGGCCGGGTGACCGGAGCGGGTTTCCTCGTCACCCCGAGCACGGTGCTGACGTGCGCTCATGTCGTGGGCGACGGCGAGGACCTGGCGGTGACCTTCACCGAGCGGCCCGGCACCCCGGCGGTGTCCGCCCGGGTCGTCGCGCACGGCGGCTGGGCCGGTGGCGTCACCGACCCCGGCGACCTGGCCGTGCTGGAGCTCGACCGGGAGGTGCCGGTCGCTCCGGCCGCGCTGGCCCCGGCCGACGCGGCGCACGGCACGACGGACCGCAAGCTCGTCGTCTACGGCTTCCCGCGCGGCTTCGACGAGGGCACCCTCACCGAATGCCGTGTCACGGCACCGCAGTTGATCAGACGGGAGTGGCTCCAGCTGGAGGCCTGGCACCAGGGCGGCCAGCCCCTGGCCCCGGGCTTCAGCGGGGCCGCCGTCACGCTGGCCGACACCGGCGAGGTCGTCGGCATGGTCACGGCGGACGCCGGCAGCGGTGAGGTGCGCACCGGCCGGATGATGCCCACCCAGGTCATGGCCCGCTACTGGCCGGGCCTGCAGAGCCTGGTCCCCACCTCCGACCACGCCACCGCCGACCGGGCCCGGCTGCGCGCCCTGGTCGAGAGGGCGGCGCGCGCCGGCGTCGACTGCGACCCGGTGCGGCTGTACACGGCGGCGGCCGACCCGTTCGACCCTCCGCCGCCCGAGGAGGGGTTCGACTCGCTGTGGTCGGCGGCCCTGTTCGTGCTGTGCGAACTCGACGGTCCGGGCGCCGCCCGCACCGTCGCCCGGTTCGCCGACCGGCTCCAGGACCTGCTGCACGCCCCGGCCACGCAACCGTCGGCTCCTCACTGGTCGCCGATCCTCGTCGAGCTCGGGCACAGCGGGGCGGGCGACGGCCTGGTCCGGGTCGAGGTGTCCGCGTACAGCGAGGGGCGGCGCCACCCGGTCGACTGCGGCACGGTCGAGCGGCACCGGCTGCACGCCTACGTGCAGGAGGGGATCGAGGCGGCCTTCCGTTATCTGACGCCCGGCGCGGACGAGCTGGTCGCGTTCGCACTGCCCCGGGACTGGCTGGACTGGCCGGTCGACCGCTGGGAGAGCGCCCCGGACGACGACACGCCGCTCGGCTGTGTCTATCCGCTGGTCGTCACCGACCACGCCCGCCGCAAGGCCAGCACCCGGCACGTGCTGACCCGGACGTGGAAACGTCTCGACTCGTGGCCGGGCGCGCGGATGCACCGGGTGGAGTGCGGCGTGCCGGAGGAGCCCGGGCGGCTGCGGTTGCGGCTGCGGCAGCGCGACGCCTGCCTCGCCGGGTTCGGCACCGCCCCGGCCGCCGCCCGCACCCGGCCCCACTTCGACACCTCGCTCACCGCACCCGCCCCGGTGATCGTGTGGTCGCGGGGCGGCTGCGACTCCGGGCAGGAGGAGTGCGCCGGAGCGGACGGCTGCACCGGCAAGGCGTTCCTCGACGCGCTCGACGCCCACGTCATGGCCGTACCGCCCGCCGAACTCCCGCGCCAGGTCCTCGCCCTGCGCGAGGAGGCGCACGCGGAGGAGGACCACTGGGCCCACGGCATCCAGCTGCTCTGGGACGACCCGCGGCTCTTCGCCGACCCGCACGCCGTCGCCGCAGCGCACGCGAGGTCGCCGGTGGCCTGACACCACCCGCAGGCGACGCGCCACGCGAGACACCGGCACGAAAGCCCACCCGCAAGCGACGCGCCACGAGAGAGACCGGCACGAGAACCCACCCGCACACGACGCGTACGAGAGACACCCGCACGAAGTCCCGCCCGCACACGACGCGCCGCCAGAGACACCCGCACCAAAAACGGAGAGCGAGACCACTCCCCATGCCGCACTGGTCCGTCTACACCGGCCGCAACGAGCCGCACGACGGCATCGACGACCTGCCCGCCCCGCCGCCCTGGCGTGCCTTCGACGGCGGGCCCGCCCTGCCGCCGCCGCACGACGGCGACGACGCGACGGCCGTCTCCCCCGACCGTGTGCACCGGGCGAAGTCGTACGTCGCCGGTGAGGAGAGCGTCCGGCTCGTCAACGCCGCGCTCTGCCTGCGCCGCCCCCTGCTCGTCACCGGCCCGCCCGGCACCGGCAAGTCGTCCCTCGCCTACGCGGTGGCGCGCGAGCTGCGGCTCGGCCCCGTGCTGCGCTGGAACATCACCAGCCGCAGCTCCCTGGCCGACGGCCTCTACCAGTACGACCCGCTGTCCCGGCTGTACGCGGCCCGGGAGGCGCGGGAGGAACGGGGCGGTGTCGAGGACCACCTGCGTCTCGGCCCGCTCGGCACGGCCCTGCTCCCCTACGACCGGCCCCGCGCCCTGCTCGTCGACGAGATCGACAAGAGCGACCTGGACCTGCCGAACGACCTGCTGAACGTCCTGGAGGAGGGCCAGTACGAAATTCCCGAACTGGTGCGTGCCGCCCGGCACTCCGGCGACGGCGCGGCCGAGGTCCTCGCCGACGGCACGGACACGCCGGTGACCGTCCGCCGCGGCCGGGTCCGCTGCCGGGCCTTTCCGTTCGTCGTGCTGACCAGCAACGGGGAGCGCGAGTTCCCGCCCGCCTTCCTGCGCCGCTGCGTCCGGCTGAAGCTGCGCCGCCCCGGCCGGGACCAGCTCACCCACATCGTCCGGGCCCACCTGGACACGCCGGACGGGGACGCGGACCGTCTGATCACCCGCTTCCTGGAGCGGGCCTCCGGCGGCGAACTGGCCACCGACCAGCTGCTGAACGCCCTCTACCTCACGGGAGTGGCGGGCCTGGACGCCGAGTCCCGCGACGACCTCGCCGAGCAGCTGATGCCGTACCTCAGCGCGGCGGCCGACGGCGACGGCTTCTGACGGCGATGGCTTCTGATGTCGGACCCGGGCCGTCCCCGGTCGCCCGGCTCCAGGCGGCCCTGTCGGCGGCGGGCGCCGCACCGACCCCCCGGGAGATCGCCGAACTGCTGTGGCTGGCAGGGCAATTGGACCCACCGTCCGGCGATCCCGGGACACGCCGGCCGAACACCTCCGGGACTCCCGTCACGGAGGGAACGGCTCCCGGCCCGCAGGAGCCGGCCCCCGCCGCCCCCGAACCACCGCAGGCCGCCGAGCCGCCCGCCCCGCCCGCCCCGGCCGGCCCGGGCCGCGTCCCGCTCCGCCTCCCCTCGCCGCGTTCCCCGGACAGCCCCGGCCACCGCTCCGGCGGCGGATCGGCGCTCCTCGCCCCCGCGCCGCCGATGCTGCCCCGCCCCCTCGCGCTCCAGCGCGCCCTGCGCCCGCTCCAGCGCAAGGTGCCGTCCCCGCATCTGCGCCTCCTCGACGAACGGGCGACGGCCGACCGGATCGCGCGGCTCGGCGCCCACCCGGACGTGTGGTTCCCCGTGCTGCGGCCGGCGCCCGACCGCTGGCTGCGCCTGAACCTCGTGCATGACACCGGCCCCACCATGCCGGTCTGGCGCCCCCTGGTGAGCGAACTGCACACGGCGCTCGCCCAGTCGGGCATCTTCCGCACGGTCACCCTGCACCCCGCCACGCCCGACGGCCGGGCCCGCCAGGTCCCCGTCCTGGACGACGGCCGCACGGCCACCCTCGTCGTCAGCGACTGCATGGGCCCGCAGTGGCGCCCGGGCGAGGCGGGCGAGCGCTGGTACCGCACTCTGCGGCAGTGGGCCCACCGCATGCCGCTCGCCGTGGTCCAGCCCCTCCCCGAACACCTGTGGCCCACCACGGCGCTGCCCGCCGAGCCCGGCCTGCTGACGGCCCCGTCCCACGCCGCCCCGACGGCAACGCTCGCGTTCGCTCCGTACGACGCCTCAACGCCCCCGTACGACGCCTCACCACCCCCGTACGACGCCTCACCACCCCCTCACGACGCCTCGCCACCCCCTTACGACGCCTCGCCACCCCCGGACCTGGCCATCCCGCTACCGGTCCTGGAGCCGGGCGCCTCCTGGCTGGCCCACTGGGCCGCCCTGCTCGCGGACCCGGGCGGCGCCCGGACACCCGGCGCGGCGGCCTGGCTGCCGCCCGCTCCGCTGCCCCCCGCCGATCCCACCCCCGACATCACCACGGCCTCCGCCGAGGACCTGGTCCTGCGTTTTCGCGCGACCGCGTCCCCTGAAGCCTTCCGCCTCGCCGGGCACCTCGCGCTGGCGGTCCCCTCGGTCCCGGTGATGCGGCTCGTCCAGCGCACCCTGGAGCGCGACCCACGCCCCCAGCACCTGGCCGAGGTCGTTCTCAGCGGCATGCTCACCTCCGTTCCCGGCCCGCCCGGCTCCTACGCGTTCCGGTCCGGCGTACGGGAGTTGCTGCTGCGCTCCCTGCCGCGCACGGCCCGCGGCCGGACCCGGGAGTTCCTCGAACGGATCGGGGGCCTGATCGACGAGCGGGCGGGGTTCGCGGCCGGGGAGTTCCGGGCCGAAGCGGGCGGTGGACCGGGCGAGCCGGACGGTGGACCGGGCGAGAAGGGCGCGGCGTTCGCGACGGTCAGCGAGGAGACCGTGCGGCGGCTCGGCGGGGAGACGCTGTTCGCGGGACGGTACCGGCTGACCGGGCGGCGCGACTGGGAAGGGCACGTGTCCCGGGCCGTGGACGTCCGCACCGACCGGCACGTGATCGTGCGCCGGTACCGCGAGCAGCCCGCCCCTCAGGAACGGTTCCTGAGCGAGGCGCGGGCCCTGGCCGGGGTCGACGATCCGCACGTGGTGAAGGTGATCGACTACGGAGTGGAAGGCGACGCGCCCTACCTGGTGACGGAGTTCGTGGACGGCCTGACCGTCTCCGAAGTGCTCTCGGGCATCACCTTCCCGGCCTTCGCCCGCCTGGTGTGCCAGGGCATGGCAGGGCTGGAGGCCCTGCACGCGCGCGGTCTGGTGCGCGGGGAGCGTGGGCCGGCCGGCCTGCTGCTGCGCCCCGACGGCACGGTGCTGCTCAGCCGCATCGCCCTGGGCGAGGAGTCCCGGAACAAGGCACCCGAGGGGGACGTCGCGGAGTTCCGGTGGCTGCTCAAGCAGCTGGTCTCCGGCACCGAAGTGCCCGCCGAGCACCGGGAACTGCTCGACCTGATCGACCGGCACGAACTGCGGGAAGCCGCCGCCTACGCCGCCCGCCTGCCCGCCGAGTGGCCCCCGCCGCGCTCCTTCACCCTGCTCGGTCCCCTGCGCATCAGCGCCGGCACGGAGCCCCTGGAACCGCCCTCTCCCGAGGCCCGGGCGCTGCTGTGCATGCTGCTCCTGCGGCCCGGCAAGCGCGTGTCCCACTCCGAACTGGCCCGGGGGCTGTGGGAGGAACCCCTGCCGGAGCGCGAGGCCGCCGATCGCCTCGTCGCCCTGGCGGCGGAGGTCCGGCAGGTGCTGCCGGACGGCGGTCTCGTCGCCCTCTCCCACTCGTACGCCCTGCACGTGCCCGACGTCCACGTCGACGTGTGGCGCTTCGAGGAACTTCTCGCGGACGACACCGGCGACCCCCGGCGTGCCCTCGGCCTCTGGTACGGCGACCCCCTCGACGGCGTCCCGGGACCGGCCGCCGCGGCCACCCGGGAGCGGCTGCGCACCCTCAAGGCGGAGCTGGAGTCCGGGCCGGAGACCGCCGCCCCCACGATCCTCTTCGAGGCCGACGACCTGACCGGCCACCCCGAGGCCCGCATCACCCTCGAATACGCGGTGCACGAGATGCTCTCCCGCGGCGCCCTCGCCCCCCACCAGTACGACGTGCGCGTCCGCGGCGGCGGCTACGACGTCCACACCGAACCCGGCACCTACCTCCTCCCCGTCCTGGCCGCCGTCCTGCGCGGCCTGCCCGAGGTCCTCACCGGGCTCGTGGATCCGCCGCCCCTGACCGTCACGTTCTGGGACCGGCCCGCCCCGCCGCCCGAGCCGCCGCGCGTGCCCGCCGACATCCAGGTGATCGTCTCCCCGGACCTCTACGAGCAGTTCGCGGCCAGCTCGGCCGCCCAGGGCCCCCAGCGCTTCCAGCCCCTCTTCCAGGACGGCGCCACGGACACCCCGCCCGTCGCCTGGTACTGCCCGCTGTCCCCCGCCACGCCCCCGGAGCCCGGGGCCCGCGACCTGGTGCAGGGCCCGTTCATCACGCGCGACCTGCGCCGGCTCGGCATACCGGCCCCGGGCCGCACGGCCGTCGTCCACACCCGGCCCGACGGCCCGCTGACCCTCCTCGACCCGGCCCGGCCGCACGGCGACGGCGAACCGCGGCTCGTGACGTACTACGAGGTCGACCTCACCACGCACCAGGCCCACCACCGGGTCTCCCTGCCGAGTTCCGGCAAGGGCGCCTTCGCCGCCGCGGCCGAGCTCGCCTGGCACGTGGAGGACCCCGTCGCGTTCGTGCGGGCCGAGACCGGGCGGGTGTCCGAGGTGCTGCTCGGCCATCTGCTGGAGGAGGCGGCCCGTATCACCCGGCGGCACCCGCTGCGCCGGGCGGGTGCCGCCCAGCGCGCGGTCAACGCCGGGCTGCGCCACTGGCCGGTGCCCGGGCTCTCGGTGACCGCGTCGGTGCGGCTCGGCCCGGAGGGCACGGCCCTGCCGGGACCGCAGGGGGCCGCTCCGGCGCAGCTCCCGCTGCCGCAGCTCCTCGACGAGGCCGAGACGGTCCTGGTCGGGTTCGACGGGCCGATGGCCCGTCTGTTCCCGGCGGGCACCGCCCGCGAGGCCGTGCTCGGCCTGCTCGCCCTCGTCGACGAGCACCGCGACGCGCGGCACGCCCTGCCCGGCGCGGTGCGGGAGACGTTCGCCCATCCGCTGGACGTGCTCCGGGCCTTCGCCCGGGACCCGCTCGGGCCGCTGCTGCGGGAGCGTCTGGACGAGATCGAACTCCAGGCGGTGCCGCACGCGCCGGCGACGCACAACTCCGCGCCCCTGGTCCGCACCCTGCACGCCTCCGGCCGCCGCGTCTGTGTCGTCACGGACGTCTGCGCCGAGGCCGTACCCCGCTATCTGCGCCCCTACGGCGCCCTGCCCCTGGCCGGCGTCCACGGACGCGCCGAGGACCTCGCTCTGCTCACCCCTCACCCGGACTGCATGCTGCGTGCCCTCGACGCCTGTGACGGGTCGGCCGCGACGGGCCTGGTGATCGGTTCCACGGTCGCCGAGCTCGCCGCCGCCCAGCGGGCCGGACTGCGCTTCGTCGGCCTCGCCCGGAACACCACCACCGACCGGCAGCTGCGCGAGGCCGGCTGCGAGACCACCGTGACCTCCCTCGCGCCCCTGCTTCAGGCCGCGCGCTCCCTGTGACCGAACGCCGAAACCCCCGTTCGGCGGCGCCCCGCCCGGCCCCCCAGGAAAGGCGGCCGGGCCCCCTCCCGCGCACGATGCGAAAGAGGCCCGCCATCCCGGCGGACCCACGTCTGCGAGGCCCGCCACCTGGCGGCCCCCCACGGTCTGTGCTCTCGGGAGGACCTGCCATGACCGCCAGTCTGGAGCAGTTGCGCCGCTGCCACTTCGCCGTCGACCTGGGGGCGGCCCGCACACGCGTCTACGTCAAGGGCTCCGGTCTCGTCGTCGACCAGCCGTCCGCCGCCGCCGTGAACACCCGTACCGGCGCGCTGATCGCGGTCGGCGAGCTCGCGGAGAAGATGACGGGCCGCACACCGGACTACATCAGGGTGGTCCGGCCGGTTTCCGGCGGCACCGTCGTCGACATCGAGATGGCACAGCGCATGCTGCGGCACCTGCTCGGCGACAAGATGCGCCGCGCGCTGCGCCGCAAGCCGATCCTGCGGGCCGCCGCGTGCACCCCGCACGACGCCGACCCGCTGGCCCAGCGTGCCGCGATCGAGACGCTCGTCGGGCTGGGCGCGCGCCGGGTGGAACTGGTCGACACGCTCATCGCCGCGGCCGTCGGCTGCGGGCTGCCGGTGGAGCAGCCCGAGGCCACGATGATCATGGTGTGCGGGGCGGCGGCCACTCAGGTGGCCGTTTTGTCCCTCGGCTCGATCGTGACCGCCGAGCGGATCCCGGTGGGCGGCGAGGCCGTCGACCACGCGATCGTGCAGCATCTGCGGCACGAGCACGAGCTGATGCTGCCGAGCCAGTCGGTACGGCCGTTGCAGCTGGCCCTGTCAGGCAACGGCCTCACCCCGCAGGGCCCGGCCTCCACGGAGATCCACGGCCGGGACGTCGCCACGGGCCTGGCCCGTTCCGTCCAGGTCGACACCGCGGCCGTCCGGGAGGCCATCCAGACGCCTCTCACCGCGATCCTCGACGGCATCGGCAAGGTGCTGCGGGACTGCCCGCCCGACCTGGTCGCCGACCTGGCCGACCGGGGGATCATGATGGTCGGCGGCAGCGCCCTGCTGCCGGGCCTGGACCAGATGCTGCGGCAGGCGACCGGCATGCCGGTGCACATCGCCGAGCGCCCGGACGTGTGCGCCGTGCAGGGACTCGGCGCGATGCTGGAGGGCAGGATCGCGCCACTGGCGCTGGACCCGCTGGGCACCTGAACGCCGCCCACCGACGCGCCGGCCGCCGACGCCGAGCCGACGCCGAGTGCCTGAACGCCGGACGCCGACGCCGACGCCGAGTGCCTGAACGCCGGACGCCGAGACGACGCCGGGTGCCGAACGCCGAAGCCGGCCGCCCGGGCCCCGGGCGCCGGGTCAGCGGGCGAACCAGCAGCGCACGGTCGTCCCGCTGTCGCCCCGGTGCACCCGCACCAGGTCGGCGATCAGGTTGACCAGCAGGATCCCGCGCCCGCCGCGCTGGTCGCGGGGCACGGGGCGGCGTCCGGCCAGGACGTCCGCTAGGTGCCCGTCGTCGTGGACCTCGCACACCACGTACCCGTCCTCGGGCCACACCCGGAGCACACCGGAACCACCGCCGTGCACCACGCTGTTGGTGGTGAGCTCGGCCGTGGCGAGGGCCAGGTCGTCGAGCTTCACACCGACGAGGCCGAGCCGCGCGCCCTCGCCGACGGCCAGGTGCCGGGCGTGAGGGAGGGAG
Source organism: Streptomyces sp. NPDC013187 (assembly GCF_042899705.1). Classification (NCBI taxonomy): domain Bacteria; kingdom Bacillati; phylum Actinomycetota; class Actinomycetes; order Kitasatosporales; family Streptomycetaceae; genus Streptomyces; species Streptomyces sp. NPDC013187. The sequence continues at coordinate 352,996 of NZ_JBIBAF010000005.1, forward strand.
TCGGAGTCGAAGGCGAACATCAGCGCCTCCGGCACGGGCGGCAGCGCCTCGTTGTAGCGGGCGACCACGTCCCCGGGGGCGTACGCCGCGCTGTCCTGCTCCGCCCGGGAACCGGGGTGGATGACGGTGGGGTGGGTGGCGTACGCGTCGGTGACCATGTGCTCGGGCAGCTGCGCCACGTCGTACGGGCACATGATCGTCGCGGCCCGGCCCTGGAAAGCGGCGTTGATGAGCGCCTCGTGCTGGGCGCAGGCCGGGTACTCGATGCCGGAACGGCCGGCCCAGATGGGCTCGCCGATGATCCGTACCCGGCGGCCGGCGGGCTGGGCGTCGGCGAAGGCGCGCAGCACGCCCGGGATGATGCGCCCGGGGTTGCGTCCGGCCTCGCGCATGTCCAGCAGCCGCACGTTCTCGGCGGCGTCCCCCAGCGCGTCCCTGATCAGGGCGAGGTTCTTGCCGGGCACGGCGACGGCGACCGGCTCCCCGGCGTCCAGGCCGTCGCGCACGAAGGGCAGGGTGCCGTCGAGGTACTCCTGCTCGTCCCGGTAGAAGAGCGCGGGGTGGGCGAAGGGGTCGAGGGGTCCGAAGGGCTCGGTGACAGCGGTGCTCATGACGTCGACACCTCGATCCCCGTCTGTCCGGGCCACAGCAGGTCCAGCGTCCGCCGCAGGGCCGCCGGCGGCCGGCGCACCACGAACCGCCGGCCGTCCGGGAGCTGCCCGGCGGCCGCCGCGAGGGCACCGGCACCCGCGACGTCGACGAACGTCACGTCGGACAGCTCCAGGTAGTACACGTCCTCACCTTCGCGAACAGCCTCTTCCAGCACGCCTTCCCAGATCGCACGCGTCGTCAGGCCGACCTCCCCCGCCGCCCGGACACCCTGCCGCCCGGCCAGCGGGAACACCGCCAGGCCCGGCTCGGGGCCGGCCGCCGAGAGCTGATGCCGAGTCTCCAAGGCCTCTCCCCACGTTTCCGGACCACAGCCCTCGTACCCGTACGGCAGGAGCTCATTCCCCGAAAAGGAGTGTAGTAAGCCGTACGGCGGGCAGGCGCAGCTCACACGGACGTCCACGGGGGCGAGAGACGTCGTGCAGTCCGGCGAGACGAACACGACCGACGAGGACCGACAAGGCGGTGACATGACCTCAGCGGCATCACCACATCTCACGGGAGGGCTGGACACCCTGGTCATCCGTGGCCGCGTCGACGCGGCTCGCGCCGAGCTCACCCCGCGGGGTGAGCTCGTCCACGGTTGCGCGGACATCCTGGCGCGAACCCTGGCCGACCTGCCGGCCACCGTTACGCGGGTGGACCTGGACATGGAGGGCGTGCACTTCATGGACACGGCGGGTCTGCAGTTCCTGGACGTGCTGGCCGACCACGGCCGGCAGCGGGCGCTGACGGTGACGGCGACGAACTGGAACGGCCAGCCGCGCCGGATCCTGGAGCTGGCGGGCCTGGACACGACCGACCCGCTGACCGGCCTGGACACCACCGGCCCGGCCCCCGCGCCACCGGCCGTCCGCACCGTCTCCGCGGTCGCCCTGGAACGCGCGGAGTGCCTGCACGTCCTCCAGGAGGAGGTCGAGCAGCTGCGCCAGGCGATCGCCTCCCGCCCCGTCATCGACCAGGCGCGGGGCATCCTCATGGCCACGCACGGCTGCGCGTCCGACGAGGCGTGGCACATCCTGCGGGAGACGTCCCAGCTGTCGAACACGAAGCTGCGGGACGTCGCGGCGGCGGTGACGGCGAGCGCGGAGACGGACGGCCCGGCGCCGTCGGCCGAGCTGCGGACGGCGCTGCAGCGGGCCGTGGCGCGGCGCCGCCGGGGCTGAGGCCCGGCGCCGTCGGCCGAGCTGCGGACGGCGCTGCAGCGGGCCGTGGCGCGGCGCCGCCGGGGCTGAGGCCCGGCGCCGTCGGCCGAGCTGCGG
>NZ_JBIBAF010000005.1:355024-495024 GCF_042899705.1 Streptomyces sp. NPDC013187
GGACGGCGCTGCAGCGGGCCGTGGCGCGGCGCCGCCGGGGCTGAGGGCGGAGTCCGGGGGGACCGGTGTTCCCCGGCCCACCGGGGTACCCGGCAGCGGACTGCTGCGCGAGGAGGTACACGATGAGCGACCACACCCCGTCGCAGGCCGAAGGCGACCGCGACGACGAGCAGGACACGACCCCGCGTCCCACCCCGTCCCAGGCCGAAGGCGACCGCGACGACGAGAGCACCCCGGGCGAGGGCGACACGTCCGAGGGCACCACAACGGAGGACCCGTAACGGGAGCCCCCGGTGGCGACGGACACCCGTAGCGACGGAGTCCCCGTCACGGAGAAGTCCTCAGAACGGTGAGTCCGAACGGTGGCGGCCACATACAGGCGGCCCGGCGGGGAACCCGTATCTCCCCTATCAGGCAAAGGAGTTACCCGTGATCGTCGCCGTCGTCATCGCCGGATGTGTGCTGCTCGCCGTGCTCGCCTTCCTCGTCCCCCGCCTCTCGCGCCACCCCGAGCGCGGCACCCAGCGTTCGCTCGGCGCGGGCGCCCGGGCCGGTGGCAAGGCACCCGGCGTCCTGGGCCGTCTCTTCGCCAAGCCGTTCCACACTAGTTCCCGCGCGGTGAGCCGCAGCGGCTCGGCCGGCCGCCGCACCCGCGGCCGCATGCCCTTCTGACCCACCGCGCGGCCGCGCCACCCGGCATGCTGGTCCGGTACGCACGGCAGGCAGAAGGAGACCTTTCTCGATGGGCACCGCAGTGCACGTCCCGCAGACGCGGGACATGATCGGGGAGGAACTCTCCGGGGACGAGGCGTTCACCGCCCTGCGGCGCTACGGAGGCCGCCGGCTGCTCGTCGACGCGTTCACCCGCTTCCGCTACGCGGACGGCTTCAGCAACTCCCGCTCCCTCGCCTTCCAGGTGGTCCTGGGCATGGTGCCGTTCACCATCGCCCTGGTCGGCGTGGCCACCACCGTGCACACGGAGAGCGTGGGACGGATCATCGAACTGACCCTCGGCCGGATCGTGCCCGGCGCCAGCGCGGACCTGGTCGAGGACGCCCTGGACGGCACCGCGCGCAGCGCCGGTTCGGGCGTCTGGGGCGCCGTCGCCATGTGGCTGGGCCTGGCCTTCGCAGTGCTCAACCTGGCCTCGGCCATGGCCCAGGTCGAACGCGGCGCCAACCGCATCTACGGCATCGAGCGCGACCGGCCCTTCGTGGCCAAGTACGGCCGTTCCCTGCTCCTCGCCATGGCCGCGGGCATGCCGATGGTCCTGGGGTTCCTCGTGCTGGTGGCCGGTGACGCCGTGGGCAGCGCGGTGGTGGAGGCCCTCGACTGGTCCGGCACCTGGCTCGACTGGTGGGGCGCCCTCGACGTGCCGCTGGGCGTGGTGCTGGCCTGGGTCGCCTCGGCGGCGATCTTCCGCTGGGCGCCCCGCCGGGACCAACCGGGCTACACCTGGCTGGCGTTCGGCTCAGCGGTCCATCTGGTGCTGTGGATCACGGCCACCTGGCTGCTGGCGCTCTACGTCGCGAAGAGCGGCTCCTTCGGCGCCGTCTACGGGCCGCTGACGGCCTTCGTCGCCCTGCTGCTGTGGGCCAACCTGACCGGTGTGGCGCTGTTCCTCGGTATCGCTTTCGCCGCCCAGCTGGAAGCGGCCCGGGCAGGCATCACCGAAGCCGTGCGGCCGGATCCGGGGCCGGGGCCCTGAGGTACGCCCCTGACGCGCGCCCGGCCCCTGTGATCCACCCGCTGAACCAGGACGTATCGTCCTCGGTGTGAGCGATGTGCCCCCCGCGACCACAGCACCGGCGGACCGAGAAGCGACCTCCGAGACCCCGGAGCGAGCCGAGCACCCGGTGACCGGCGACGACCCGGCCCTGCGGGCGGCCTACCGGCTGTGCCGGCGCCGGACGAAGGACCAGGACCCGGCGGAGTACGCGCTGATCCAGCTGGTGCCCGCGGCCCTGCGCCCGGCCCTGCACGCCCTGTGGGCGGCCGCCAACGCCCTCGACGACCTCGGCGACGACCCCACGGCGCCCGCCGCCGAGCGGGCCGCCCGGGTCGAGGCCTGGATCACCGCCCTGCACCGCGAACTGCCCACCGGCTCCAGCCCGGACCCGGTCCGGCTCGCCCTGGTGGACACCGCGAACCGCTGGCGCCTGGACCTGTCCGAGCTGCGGGACGCCATGGCCCAGGTCCAGGACGACACCCGCGGCAGGCACTTCGCCGACTGGGCGCAGTGGCGCGCCTGGGGCCGGGACAACCTGCTGCCCTGGTTCGGTCTGGTCCGCACGGTCTTCGACCGGGCCGGCGTCCCGGTGGCGCTGCGTCTGGACACCCGGGAGGCCTACGAGGAGTTCCTCGACGGCGTCCGGCTCACCGACATCCTCACCGACCTGTCCGCCGACCTCGCCCAGGGCGACCTGCTCCTGCCCGCCGAGGCCCTCGACCTGCACCCCGGGTCGGCCGCAGACCTGGCGCGGCGCCGCTGGAGCCCCGCCGTCGCCGCCCTGGTCACGCACCTGACCGGGCTGGCCCGCCAGTGGGTGGCCCAGGAGGCCCTCACCCGCGGCATGCACCCGGGCCCCGCGACGGTCCTGGACACGATGGCCGCCCTGCTGCACGCGCAGCTCGACGCCGTCGACGCGGCCGGTCCGGCGCTCCTGCACTCCCCGCCCCGGCCCGCGCTCCGCACCCGGGCCCGCATCCTCGCTCCCGCCCGGGCGCGCGCGGCCCTGGCCTGGAGCCTGACCTCGCTGACGGTGCCGCCGCGGCAACACCCCGCCGCCCACAGGCCACCGGCACCCCCCGGGCCGGCACCCACCGGCGCCTTCCGGCTGCCGCCGCCCCACCCGGGCGGCGAGCGGCCCCCGGAGATCCCGCCCGGCCTGCTGCCCGCACACGTCGCCGTGATCATGGACGGCAACGGGCGCTGGGCACAGCAGCGCGGCCTGCCCCGGCACGCGGGCCACCGCGCCGGTGCCTCCACCGTCCGCGAGGTGGTCCACGGCGCCCTGGAGATCGGCCTGCGCCATCTGACGCTGTACACCTTCTCCACCGAGAACTGGCAGCGCGACCCGGAGGAGGTCGACGCGATCCTCGGCCTGCTGAGCGACGAACTGGCCGAGAACCCCTTCCGCGACCTCGACGTCCGGCTGCGCTGGCACGGCCGCGCCGGCCGCCTGCCCCCCGACCTGGTCGACCTGCTCCACCTGCGGGAGCGCACCACCCGCGCCCGCACCGGCCTGACGCTGACGATGTGCATCGACTACGGCGGCCGGGACGAGCTCACCCGCACGGCCGCCGCCCTGGCCCACCGCGCCCGGGCCGGCCGTCTGGACCCCGGCCTGATCGCCGAGAACGACTTCGCAGGACACCTGCCGCACCCGGACATGCCCGACGTGGACCTGCTCTGGCGCACCGGCGGCGAACAGCGGATCTCCAACTTCCTGCCCTGGCACACGGCCTACGCCGAGCTGCACTTCACCCCCGGCCTGTGGCCCGACGTGGACCGCCGCGACCTCTGGCAGGCGATCACCGCCTACACCGGGCGCCAGCGCCATCACGGCGCGACCCCGGCCCCGGCGGGTGAGCTCTCCCCCGCCGACGGACAACCGGCGACCCACCGTGTGACGACCCCTGCTGCGGGTTCGGGCGGGTGAACGCGGAGGGGCCGCCGCGCCGGAGACCCGAATCGAAGACCGGGCCTCGCAAGACCTCCAAGCGGGTTATCAGAGCCTGCCCACAGCCGAGTTGCTCATCTCGCCGGACGGGAACGCACGAGTCCTGGGCGGAACCCCCGAACTGTCTTGCTCCGGGGGGCGTGTGGTTAGATGGCAACTGCACGGACACCTTGGATCCGTCGCGCGGAAAATGAGGAGCACGGCCCTTCAGTGTGGAAGGCTGCATTCGTCTCCTGGTGAGTTGCCCGAGCCTTGATGTGAGGGCGCGTAGAGGTGCCGGAAGCCATCCGCACCGTATGAGGTTCACGATGCACCGCATGCTTCGTGAATAGATCGGGCAGCCCTTCCGCCCGGCAGCGCAAACAGCATGGTCGACGGAGTCTCTTGCTGGTTCTGCGCACGACAGGCAGATATGACTCGATGACGAGCAATCCAGCCAGTCGATCGCTGTTACGGTCCAATTCCGTAGCACTACCCCAGGTCAGCAGCGTCCCACATGCCGTTTGACCGGCCGACGTCGTGGCACGACAAGCCTTCTGGTGTGCCACGGCAGCCATGCTGTGGTGACTCATCCGGCATGAAAATATGAGACGCAGCGTAGGAGTGGAATGTCTGATATCACTGGCGTGTCCGCACGCGAAATCGTCGATAGCCGCGGCAATCCCACTGTCGAGGTGGACGTTCGTCTGGCCGACGGCTCCTTGGGCAGGGCCGCGGTTCCCTCCGGCGCCTCGACCGGTACCCGGGAAGCGGTCGAACTCCGCGACTCCGACCCGGCCCGTTTCCGGGGAAAGGGTGTCACCCGGGCGGTTGCTGCGGTCAATGGAGAAATCGCGGAGGCCGTGCAGGGCATACCGGCTGACGCCCAGTCCACTGTCGACCGGCTGATGATCGAGCTCGACGGGACGGAGAACAAGGGGCGCCTCGGGGCCAATGCCACGCTGGGCGTGTCGCTCGCCGTCGCCAAAGCGGCGGCCGCGTCGCGCGACTTGCCTCTGTACCGCTATGTCGGCGGCACTTTCGCGCATGTTCTCCCGACCCCGATGATCAATATCATCAACGGTGGCGCCCACGCCGACAACGCGCTTGATTTCCAGGAATTCATGGTCGCGCCGGTGGGTGCGGCCTCGATGGCCGAGGCCGTCCGTATCGGCTCGGAGGTCTTTCACACCCTGCGAGACCTCTTGCGCGCTGCAGGACACAACACCAACGTCGGCGACGAGGGCGGGTTCGCGCCCGATCTGGCCACGGCGGACGAGGCGCTCGAGTTCATCGTCAAGGCCGTCGAGAAGAGCGGATTCCGGCCCGGCCACGACGTCGCGTTGCTGCTGGATCCCGCATCCTCCGAGTTCTACCGCGACGGCGCCTACCACTACGCGGGCGAGAACCGCGTCCGGTCGGTCACCGAGCACGCCGACTACCTCGCCGACCTGGCGTCCCGATTCCCGATCGTGTCGATCGAGGACGGCATGGCCCAGGACGACTTCGAGGGCTGGAAGTACCTCACCGACGCCATCGGCTCCACCTGCCAGCTGGTCGGCGACGACGTCTTCTGCACCAACGTACGCCTGCTCCGGGACGGCATCGACCGGGGCATCGCGAACTCGATCCTGGTCAAGGTGAACCAGATCGGCACCCTGACGGAAATGCTGGACACCGCGAACACAGCCTTCCGCGCCGGCTACTCCGTGGTGATGTCACACCGCTCGGGCGAGACCGAGGACACGACCATCGCCGATCTCGCGGTCGCCCTCAACTGCGGTCAGATCAAGACGGGTTCGCTGTCGCGGGCCGACCGAACGGCCAAGTACAACCAGCTGATCCGGATCGAGGAGGAGCTGGGATCCGAGTCGGTCTACGGCGGAGCGAAGTTCTTCAACGGCATCAGCTGAACGTGGGAGCCACAGCCACGGTCGTCATGCACGGAAAGACCTGCCGAGAATGAGCATCCTCTTACTCCACAAATCCAACGCCAGCCGGCGCGGGCACCTGGCGAAAGCCGCAGAGTACGCGAAGGAGAACGGGGACCGGCTCCTTGTCGCCGTGAGGAATCCGACCTGGGAGAAGGACTTCGCCGACGTCGTGGTGTCCGTGGACACCTCGGACATCGAGGCCACGGTCGCCGCGGTGCGCGCGCTCGCCGCGACGGAGCAGGAACCCATCCGAGCGGTCGCTGCGTTCGTCGGACACAGCGTGCCCGCCGCCGCTGCCGTCGCCGCGGACTTAGGACTCCCCTTCATCGGCGAACAAGTGGCGCGCACGGTGCGCGACAAGTACGCCATGCGCGAGGCCTTCGCCTCGGGAAACGTGCCGCAGCCGGCCTACGGGCTGGCCCGGACGCCGGACGAGGCAGTGGCGCAGGCCGCCCGCATCGGCTTTCCGCTGGTGCTGAAGCCGCTCATCGACAACGACAGCGGCTACTTCCGGCGGGTGGACGACATCGCCGAACTCATCGAGCACTTCCCGGTGGTACAGCACGGCGCCTGGCCCAGGATCGCGGACAACCCGCTGTACGCCTGGATGGTGGCGACTTATGACTCGGCCATCCTGCTGGAGGAGTACCTACCGGGCGCGGAGATCAGCGTCGAGTCGATCGTCGTCGACGGCCGGGCCCACGTGGTCGCCATCCATGACAAGCCCCTCCCCATGGAGGGCCCCTACTTCTTCGACGTCCACTACGCGACCCCCAGCCGGCTGCCGGCAAAGGTGCAGGAGCGGATCGTCGAGGTCACCGCAGCATCGCACCGGGCCGTCGGCATCGAGACCGGAGCCGTTCACACGGAGTTCCGCATCCAGAGCGACGGCACGCCGAAGATCCTCGAGACGGCGGCGCGACTCGGCGGCGGACCGGTCTACCAGTCGGTTCTGTTGAGCACCGGGGTCGACATGGTCGCAGCGGTGCTCGATGTAGCGTCCGGTCGAACACCGGATCTCACTCCCGAACTCGAGCCCACGCCTGCTGGTTTCTACCTGTTCTTCGCGGAGAAAGCCGGGCGGATCAGTGGTATCAGCGGCGTGGAAGAAGTCCGCCGCAATCCCCGCGTGCATGAGCTCTCGCTCTACCGGCAGGTGGGCGACTTTGTCGATGTCCCGCCGCGCGTCTGGCAGTCACACGGCCATGTGATCTTTGCCGCTGACAGCGACGCCGAACTCGTTGAGACGTTCGACGAGCTCGTGAAGTCCATCAGGATCGAGATCGAATAATGCTTTCGACCAGGGTCCGGACGTACCGCCTGAGGAGTTTTCAGTGAAAATCAGGAACGAACTGGCGCCGTATCTTGCGGGCTATGAGGAGAAGTTCACGAGCAAGGGCGAGATCCGCTGGCTCCCGCATCTTCTCTTCTTCCACCCGCAATCGCATCGTTCGGACGTGGTGAACACCGACTCGATCGGTTTCCGGTACGCCACGGACGGCGACCACAGCTATTCGGTGGCCGACCAGGGGGATGCCGAGTCGGTAAGGCTCCTGGCCGGCAGTTCCACCGTCTTCGGCATCGGCGCAAGCTCCGACGCCTGGACGCTTCCCTCGCGGCTGAACGCGCACGACGACCGGCCCGGCACCTGGCTCAACTTCGGCGGCCGCAGCTTCAACTCGACACAGGAGCTCCTCCTGCTCACGCTCTACCGCCACCTGTTGCCGAAGGTGGACGAGATCGTGCTGTTCTCCGGGTTCAACAACCTGAGCCTGGCCCGCATGCCGCAGATGCGGGAGGAGGACCACGGCACCTTCTTCCAGTACACGACGTACCAGGACATCTTCGCGCAGCACGCGAAGACCAAGTCCTCGATGCGCAGCCTGCTGCGCCGGGAGAAGGAAGCGCCGGCGCCGGCCGCGCCGGGCATCGACGAACAGATCACCTACGCCGCCGACCTCACGCTGCGGCACCTGAGCGGCTGGCAGGCCCTGGCCTCCACGTGGGACGCGAAGATCACCTACATTCTTCAGCCGCTGTCGGGCTGGGTGCGCGACAAGGGAAGCCGGGAAGAGGAACTCATCTTCGACGAGCTCGAGCAGCACGGCGGCTTCGCCGCGATGTACGGAGACATTCTCAGCCGCCAGGTGAACATCGATTACGCGGCGATGCTCGAGCAGGGCGCGAAGGAAATGGGCATCGACTTCGTCAACTTCAGCCCCGTCCTGGCCGATTCCGCCGAGCAGGACCAATGGCTTTTCATCGACCGGATCCACTTGACGGACCACGGTCATGATTTCGTCGCCAGCAAGATCCTGGACAACATCTGATTCGGAGGCGACGCATGTCGTTCATCAAATCCCTGATCGCCCGCATTTTCCGCCGGAAGAAGTCCAAGAAGCCGGACGCGTCCATCTACCCGATGTTCTGACGCCGGTTGAGCACGACAAGAGAGCACCCCATGTGGCGTGAGACGTACCGCCGGTGTGTCGACCCGGAGATATTTCTGGGCACCACCGCGATCCAGACACTCATGGCCGAGGTCGCGTCCATCGATCCCGGGACCGACCCCCCGCATCTGTCCGTCACGCTCGACGAGGCCGCCTCGTGGAGTGACGCACAGAGCAGCGCCTATCGAGAGTTAACCCACTCTGCCGACCGGACCGACGCATCGAGAACCCTGGCGCACGCACTGCTCCGCCAGTCCGGTCCCTTCGCCTCGACGCTCGGCGCCTGGCTGCAGGGCATGAGCGCACCCGGGGTCTTCGAGGACGAGACCCACCTCAAAATCCTGGCCCTGTTCGCCGACGACATCGGGGTCGGCGGGCCGCGCTCGTCGCGCTACGACGCGTTCAAGGGCCTCGCGACGCAGTACGGCCGTCCCGAACTGGCTGTGGACGCCGACGAACTGGCCGCCGAACGGCCGGTCCGGGACCACATGTTCGCCCTGCCCGCGACCCTGTTCGCGATCAGCCGGCGCAGCGACGAGTTCGCGCCTCTTGTCGCCGGTATCGATGTGGTGCTGCGCTCCATCGGCATGCTCCCCTGCTGGGAGGCGCTCCGCGCGAGCGACGGCGCCCCGGCCGAGTGGGCACGCCTGGACCTGGCGCAGTCCACCGGAGCCACCGACATCGCGGCGCCCCTGGACCTCTCGCGGGGCGTGGCCGAGCAGTTCTGCGCGACCGGCGGGGCCGCGCGCCGCCAGGTCGCGTTCGGCGCGGCCTGGATGCTCGACGCCCTGCGGTCGTGGAACGAGCTGCTGCTCGACGAGGCCCGCGCAGCGCTGCACCCTCGGCGCGCGATGGAACAACTGATCCGGGAGCGGGCCCGAGAGGGCGCCGTCTACCACCAGAACTTCCGTATGGACGGCGCGGAGTCGCTCTCCGAGCTGCTGGAGCGGGCCAAGACCGACCCGGGCCCGCTGCTGAAGGAGCTGGCCGGGACCCGCATGGTCAAGCCGGGCAACGCCGAGCGCAGCTCGCTGGTCAACGGCCTGATCGGCCCGAGGGGACCGATGTTCCGGGTCTTCTCGGCCGACGACGTCGAGGTGATCTCGAAGTGGATCGACTCGCTGGCCGACGGCGAGCCGGAGCCCGCGCCGCCGTCGGCCGCACGGGTCCCGAGCGCCCCGGCCCCCGACCTCCTCGACCGGACGGCCGAGGCGGGCGCGGTGCCGGCCGATGTCCGCGAGGCCTACTTCGTCCTTCAGGGGCGCGTACTGGCACCGGGCACCCGCGACTTCGCCCTCCGGTACGTGAACCACTGGCTGGCCCGGGCGAAGCGATCGCTGGGCCGCACAGACCGTTCGCTGCCCGAGCGGTGGACGTCCGGCGGACTGCGCCCCTGGCTGCTGGACATGCACGACAAGCACGGCGTCGAGTTCGAGAGCGCCAAGTTCGGCGAGATGCCGACCCGCGAGCAGGTCGTCGACGAGACCCTGCAGCTGGCGCCGCTGACGCTGATCGACGGTTCGTGGCTGCAGGGCTTCACCGACGCGGGGCTCGCCACCACCCGATACGGTTTCCCGCTGTTCGAGACGTACTGGGACGAGCTGGGCAACGGCGACATCGAGCTCAACCACCCCAAGATCTACCGTGACGTCCTGCGGGAGATGGGCATCGAGCTCGCTCCCACCGGCAGCCGGGAGTTCGCCTACGACACCCGGTTCCGCGAGGAGTCGCTGGAGCGGCCGGTCTACTGGCTGTGCCTGGGCAAGCTCCCGCACACCTTCATGCCGGAGATCCTCGGCATGAACCTGGCCATGGAACTCTCCGGCGTCGGCGGCAGCTATCGCGCCGCCCGGCGCTTCCTGAAGCACTACGGCTTCTCCACGCACTTCGTCGATCTGCACAACACGATCGACAACGTGTCCACGGGCCACTCGGCCTGGGCCGCCGACGCCATCGACACCCACATGCGCACGGTGTCGAAGCTGTCGACCCCGGCGGAGGCCGCCGCCGAGTGGGAGCGGATCCGCATCGGCTACGAGTCGCTGGCCCCGCTGCCTTCGTCCACCGTCGCCGACCGGATCGGCGACCGATTCCGTACAACTCCGTGGAAACCTCGATCGCAAGGCGGGTCGCTGTTCCACCACACACCGGTGGGGGTGTCCTGATGTCCACGTACACGCTGGGAATTTCGGCCTACTATCACGACAGCGCGGCCGCGTTGGTACGCGACGGCGTGGTGGTCGCCGCCGCGCAACAGGAGCGTTTCAGCAGGGTCCGGCACGATTCCGCGTTCCCGGCGGACGCGATCGCGTACTGCCTGGACCACGCGGGGATGTCCCTGGCAGAACTCGACGCCGTCGTCTACTACGAGGACCCTGGCCTGAAGTACGGGCGGGTGCTGTCCTCGTTCGCCAGCGCCGGGCCGCGTGGCCTCCGCCCGTTCTCGGCCGTCCTGCCGGAATGGCTGCGCTGGAAGCGCGACGTCCTGAAGCGCGTGGACGCCGAGCTCGTGGCGATGGGGCGCGGCACTGCGCCGCGGGCCGTGGCCTCACAGCACCACCGCTCGCACGCCGCATCGGCGTTCTTCCCCTCGCCGTTCGAGAACGCGGCGGTGCTCACGATCGACGGCGTCGGCGAATGGCAGACCACCACGATCTGGCACGGTCGCGGCAACTCCCTGGAACTGGTCAACTCGGTCTCGTATCCGCACTCGGTGGGAATGCTCTACTCGGCGTTCACCTACTACTGCGGCTTCAAGGTCGACTCCGGCGAGTACAAGCTGATGGGCCTTGCGCCCTACGGCGAGCCGCGGTACGCGGACGTCATCCGCCGGGAACTGGTGCACATCCGCCCCGACGGCTCGTTCACGCTGAACATGAAGTACTTCGAGTTCCATCAGGGCAGCCGCATGGTCGGGCGAGCCTTCGAGGAGCTGTTCGGCGCGCCGGTCCGAGACGCGGAGAGCGAACTGGAGCAGCGCCACTGCGACCTGGCGGCCTCCGTCCAGGTGGTCACCGAGGAGATCGTGCTGGGCCTGGCGCGGGCGGCGGTCGAGCAGACCGGCGAACGCGCGCTCGTCATGGCCGGCGGCGTCGCCCTGAACTGCGTCGCCAACGGCGTGCTCAGCCGCTCCGGCATCGTCGACGACCTGTGGATCCAGCCGGCGGCCGGCGACGCGGGCTGCGCGCTGGGTGCCGCACTCGACCACTCGGTCCCGGCGCACGGCCGGCCGCACCTGGCCGACGGCGGCGACGGCATGTCCGGCGCGCTGCTCGGGCCGAGCTTCTCCGACAGCGAGATCGAGGAGTTCTTGCGGGAGAACGGCTACGACTTCACCACGTTCGCGCAGGACAGGCTGTACGACGAGGTGGCCGGCCACCTGGCCGACGGCGCCGTGGTGGGCTGGTTCCAGGGACGCATGGAGTTCGGCCCCCGAGCCCTGGGCGCCCGGTCGATCATCGGCGACCCGCGCGACCAGTCCATGCAGAAGCGCATGAACCTCAAGATCAAGTTCCGCGAGTCGTTCCGGCCGTTCGCGCCGGCCGTCCTCGCCGAGGACGCCAAGGACTACTTCGGTCTGGTCGGCGACAGCCCGTACATGCTGGTGGTGGCGGAGGTCGCGGACCGGATCAAGACCGCGGCCGCGTTGCAGCCCGGTGGGCCGAGCCGCGGCCTGGGCAGCATCAACGAGGCCCGTTCCGAGCTGCCCGCCATCACGCACGTGGACCTCTCCGCCCGGGTGCAGACCGTCACCGAGCGCGACAACGCCCCGTACGCCCGGCTCCTGAGCGCCTTCAAGGCGGCGACCGGCTGCCCGGTCCTGGTGAACACGTCGTTCAACGTGCGCGGCGAACCCATCGTGCACACCCCCGAGGACGCCTATCGATGCTTCATGCGCACCGGGATGGACGTGCTCGTTCTCGGCAGCCACGTGCTGCACAAGGACGACCAGCCGCCGTTCGCCGAATCCGTCGACTGGCGCGACGAGATCCCGCTCGACTGACAAGGAATGGTCTCCATGCGTTTTGCAGCATCCGCGGTGTTCGTCGCGGTGTTCGTTCCGATCTCGCTGTATCGGCGGCTGCGGGGATCGAGCCGTTTCGGTCCGCGCTTCCATCAGGGTTCCTCGGCCTGGGACCTGCCGCGCGCGATGCGTCCGCGCTGACGGCGCTCACTCACGGAATCTTCCGAGAAGCAGGAAATGATGTTTACCAGTAGAGAACCGTTTCGGCTCCGTTGGGCCGCGGTCATGGACCACACGCGGCGCGACCGCGCCATCGAGCCGTCGGCGTGGCGGACGCGGTGCATTCGCGCGGGTGAGGTGCACGAGTTCATCAACGTGGGCCCCGGCCCCCGTTACCCCGTCGACCACGTCGAGTACTACGGATTCGCCACCTTCGAGACGTCGGGCGTCCTCGCGGTCGGCGACACCCTGGTCGCAGAGGGACGCACGCTCGGCACCATCAGCGGCTTCGACGAAACGCACATGCCGAACCACTACAACATTCTCGTCGAGGGCGCGGACCTCCGAAACGGCCACGCACTCGGGCTGAAGGCCGGGATGGCCGTCACCACGTGCCCGCGAGAAGACAAGGATTCCGGGGGGTCCTGATGTTCGACTACCAGAAGCTCTACGCGAACCACACGCCGGCCGACCGTCCCGTCTTCCTCTGCCTCGACTGCGAGAAGCGAACGGACGACAGGGCGCACCGGTGTCCTTCCTGCAAGGGCGCGATCGAGGTCCTGTACCCGCTCGACGGGGCCGAGATCGGATCCTTCGACTCGAACCCCAACCCGCTGCGGCGCTACAAGGACGTCCTGCCCGTGGCGGAGGAGGACCACATCACCTGGCTGGGCGAGGGCAACACCCCCTGCACGGACGTGCCCGCGCTGGCCCGCCTTCTCGGCGTCCGCTCGGTGTACATCAAGGACGAGACGCGCAACCCGACACGATCGACCAAGGACCGCATCGCGTCGGCCGGCCTGAGCCGCTTCAAGGGCCTCGGCGTCAACGAGTTCGTCATGGCCTCCACGGGCAACAGCTCCATGGCCTATGCGAACTCGATGAGCCTGGTGCAGGGCTTCAAGCTCCACATCTTCGTGGGGGAACGTTTCGCCTACCGTCTGAACTACGCGGACCACCCCCAGATCGAGACTCATGCCGTCGCCGGCACGTTCGTCGGTGCGGGCACGGCCGCCCAGAAGTTCGCCAAGGAGAACGGGTACTTCTGGGAGGGCGGGTTCTTCAACTACGCCCGCCGCGAGGGCCTCAAGATGTCCTACATCGAGGCGTACCAGCAGATGCCGTCGGCGCCGACCCACGTCTTCCAGGCCATCAGCAGCGGCATGGGCCTGCTGGGCGGCTACAAGGGCGCCGTGGAGATGAACCGCCTCGGCCTCCTGGCGAGCCTGCCGGCTTTCGTCGGCGTGCAGGAGGACAGCTGCTCCCCCATGGTCAGCGCGTGGAACGCGGGCCGCTCCGCGATCGCGGAGGAGGACATCGTCGAGAACCCCGAGGGACTGGCCCACGCCATCCAGCGGGGCGACCCGACGAACACCTATCCCTACCTGCGCACGATGGCCCTCAACACGGGCGGCGCCCTGGTCGCCGCCCGGACCCACGAGATGCACATGGCCAAGGGGCTGCTGAAGTCGCTCGGCTTCGACGCCTGCTACGCAGCCGCCGCGTGCCTCGCGGGCGCGATGCGGATGGCGCAGGAAGGCTCCCTCGCAGAGGACAGCGACCTGCTCATCATCCTCACCGGTGCGGAGCGGCCCATGCTGCCCACGCCGACGAACATCCTGGCCGTGGCCTCATGACCACGGTGGCTGACGAGATCGCCCGCACGCTGGCCGAGCGCGGCGTCTCCCGGGTCTTCGGATACCCCGGCGAGACCTCGCTCTCGCTGTATGCCGCCTTCCAGCGGAACGACGAGCTGACCCATGTCGTCGGCCGGTGCCCCAGGGGAGCGGCCTACGCGGCCGAGGCGTACGCCCGGATCAGCGGGGGTGTCGCGGTCTGCGACGCCCCGGGAGGAATCGGTTCCCCCTACGCCACCCCTGCCCTCCTGGAGGCCTACAACAGCGGCACGCCGCTGGTGCTGATCACCTCGGGGCCCAGCAAGAGCACCCCGCGGCCCTGGGCGACCGGACAGGTCGAGCACGCGCAGCTCTTCGACAGCGTCGCGAAGCACGTCTACGTGATCCGTGAACAGCGGGGCGCGCTGGGCGTCGTCGAGGCCGCGCTCGCCCTCGCGGAACGGCCCCGCCGCGGCCCGGTCGTCGTGGAGATCGCCCCCGACGTCCTGGAGGCCGAGGCCGACCCGACGCTGCTCGACGCGCCGTCCGCCGAGGCAGGCGTGACGGAGCCCGCGGACACGGCCGCCACGGCCGGCGGCGCGGTCGCGCGGGCCGCCGAAGCGGTCCGGCGCGGTGCGAGCGTCGCCCTGATCGCCGGTGGCGGCTGCCACGCGGCAGGCGCCGCCGGCGCCCTCCGGGAGTTCGTCGACCGGTTCGGCATCCCGGTGTTCACCACGCTCAACGGCAAGGGTGTCCTCTCCGAGGCCGGTGGCGGCCTTCCCCGGGTGGTCGGGTCGAAGGGCGACACGCCCGCCAACGAGTACATCAGCGGCTGCGAGGTCGTCCTGTACGCGGGCTCCAAGATGGGCGACAAGTCGACCAACCAGTACGCGTGGCCGTCGCCCGGCCAGTTCCTCGTCCGGATCGACGACGACCCTTCGATCGAGGAAGCCGACCCGGTGCGCGGCTGCGTGCTGCGCGAGGACATGGCCGACGGCCTCAAGCTGCTCACCGACGCATTGGGAGAGTGGTCCTACAGCGGCCCCCGTCCGTCGACCACCACCGCCGGCAACTGGTCGAAGACCGGCACCGCCTCCCTGGTGGCCACGGTGAACGCGGAGCTGTCCGACCGGGACGTCTGCGTCGGCGAGGCCAGTGTCGCGAGCGGCTGGTTCGGCGCGCTGCTGCGCCTGACGCCACCGCAGCGACTCATCACCCCGCGCGGGACCGGAAGCCTCGGCTACGCGATCCCGGCGTCCGTCGGTGCGGCCGTCGCACGCCCCGACGCGACGGTGTGGACCCTGGTCGGAGACGGCGGACTCACCATGTCCATCGGCGAGCTGGAGACCATCGAGCGCCTCGGTCTCAACGTGAAGATCACCGTGCTCGACAACGGACGGCTCAACCTGATCGACCAACACGCCATCCACCGTCACGGAGCGGCCGCCGTCAGCCGTGATTTCCACCGGATCGACTGGCCCACCATCTGTGCGGCGATCGGCCTGCCCGTGATGGCGTGCGACGACCCGGAGCGCGACGCCTCGGAGATCGCGTCCTTCTTCTCCCGGCAGGGCCCGGCCGTCCTCGTGCTCGACACGTCGGTCGACGAAGTCTCGCCGGACATGGCCATAGCAATTCGAAAGGTGCACTGAAATGACCCTGATGATCCTGCACACCCGCAACGCGAGCCGTCGCAAGCACCTCGCCAAGGCCGCGGAGACAGCCCACGCGCTGGGCCACCGGGCGATCGTCGTCGTCGAGCAGCCCAGCTGGGAGCACGAGTACGTCGACGCGGTCTACGCCGCGCCCACCGGTGACCTCGAGGCCACCGTCGCCCGGTGTGTGGAGATCGCGAAGGAAGAGTCCGAGCCCATAGCAGGCGTGATCGCGTTCGTCGAGCACAGTGTGCCGGCCGCGGCCGCTGTCGCCGCAGAACTCGGCCTTCCGTACATCTCTCCCGAGACGGCCGCGAAGAGCCGTGACAAGCTGAGCATGCGCAGCGCCTTCGAGACCGTGGGTATCTCCCAGCCGCGCTTCGCGCTCGCGTCCTCGGTCGAGGAGGCGCAGAAGGCGGCAGAGTCCATCAAGTACCCCCTGGTCATGAAGCCGATCATCGGGGGCGGCAGCATGTTCGTCCGTCGAGTCGACAGCCCGGAGGAGCTGGCCGAGCACTTCGAAGTGATCCGGAAGGGCGCCTGGGCCGGGTTCGACTACGACCCGCTGTTCTTCCTCAAGTCGCGGTACTCGGAAGGGATTCTCCTCGAGGAATTCCTCACCGGTGACGAGATCAGCGTCGAGAGCTACGTACAGAACGGCGAGACGACCGTTGTCGCTGTTCACGACAAGCCGGCGCCGATGGACGGCCCCTTCTTCGAGGAGACGTTCTACGCGACTCCGACCGTGCTGACGGGCGAAACGCTGGAGAAGGTGAAGAAGTTCACGACGCTCGCCCACGAGGGGCTCGGCATCACTCAGGGCGCCACACACACCGAGTTCCGGGTCTCGCCGGAAGGGGAGCCCTACATTCTGGAGACCGGCGCACGCCTGGGCGGCGGCCCGGTGTACCAGAGCGTGCTGCTGTCGACCGGCGTCGACATGGTCGAGGTCCTCACCAAGGTTTCGCTGGGCGCGGACGCCGATGTCGTCGTGGACAGCGAGAAGTTCCGGCACGTCGGCTTCTCGCTGCATTTCGCGGAGGAGCCGGGTGAACTCGTCGCTGTCGACGGAGTCGAAAGCCTGGAGGCCAGCGACAGCGTCTCGGAGGTCATGATCTACCGCCGGATCGGCGAGCAGGTCGACGTGCCGCCGCGGGTCTGGCAGGCCCATGGGCACGTGATCTTCACGGGGGAATCCCGTGAAGACATTCTCACGAAGCAGCAGAGCATCAATCAGACTCTCCGGTTCCACGTTCGGTAACTAGCACGCAGGATTGTGTAGCCACCCATGTCTCCACTACTTCCCGACACCAGGCCACGCCGCGTCCTGGCGCTTGCGACGCTGGTCGGCACCACCGGAAAGGGGATATTCCTCACCGCGGGCGTGTTGTATTTCACGCGATCAGCACATCTGCCCGTCAAACAAGTGGGCATCGGGCTCAGCGTTGCTGGATTCATATCGGTGGCCATCGGGGTCTTCGCTGGCTATCTGGCCGACCGTCGCGGGGCCCGGGGCATCTATGTGGCGAGCCTGGTGCTCGGTGGCCTCGCGACTGCGGGCTTCTGCCTGGTGAGCAGCTTCTGGCCATTCCTCGTGGTGGCGAGTCTGGCCGCCGCCGCCCAGGGCGCGGGTCTGATCGCCCGCGGCCCGCTCATTCGCCGCTACGGAGGCCATCGGCCGCAGGAGTTCCGCGCCTACATCCAGTCCGTCACCAATGTCGGCATCTCCGTGGGTGCCGCGGTGGCAGGATGGGCCGCCCAGACCGATACGCGCAGCGCCTATCTCCTCATCGTCCTCGGCAACGCGATCCTGCTCCTGGCATCCGCCGCGATCATGCTCTACCTGCCGCCGGTAGCGCCGGAAGTCCCGACGGAAGGACCACGCTGGCTGGCTCTGAGGGATCGCCCCTATATCGCGCTGTCGCTGCTGGACGGCATTCTGTCCATCCAGTACCGGGTGCTGACGGTGGCCATTCCCCTGTGGCTGGTCAGTCAGACCTCCGCGCCGCGCTGGCTCATATCGGCCATCGTCATCGCCAATACCGCCATCGTCGTGCTCTTCCAGGTGCGCGCCAGCAAAGGCGTCGACAGCCCCCGGGCGGCAGGGCTCACTCTGCGCCGGTCCGGGGTCGCCTTCCTTATCTCGTGCGTGGCCATTGCCTGGTCCGCCGGGGTCCCCACGTGGGTCGCCGTCATCATGCTGGTCATCGCCACCGTCGTGCACAGCGTCGGCGAGTTGTGGCAGGCCGCCGGGGGATTCGAGCTTTCCTTCGAGCTGGCGCCGAGCCACTCTCAGGGGCAATATCTGGGCGTGTTCGGCATCGGACTCGGTCTGGCCGAATCCTTCGGTCCGGCCCTGCTCACTTCCCTGTGCATCGGACTGGGGAAACCGGGCTGGTACATCGTGGGCCTGCTCTTCCTGATGGCGGGACTTGTCCAGCCGGCGACCGTGCGCTGGGCCGAGCGCACCCGGCACATCTATCGAGAGCAGGCGGCCCCCAAAACACCGAGGGTTCCCCTGAACAATTCCTCCGGCGTGGCCTGACGGCCGGCTGATCCGTCCGGTTCCCTGGAGCCATCACACCGATTTCGCAAGGAGTTCCCTGAGTGAGCCCCAAACCCTCCGCCGCCGCATACGGTGGCGGAGACAACGTCGCCGAGCTCGTCCGTTCCGGTTTTGTCGAGAGTTTCCACCGCGGCTCCGTCGCGGTCGTCGATCCCTCGGGCGTACTCGTCAAGTCGGTCGGTGACGCGGCCTCTCCCGTCTTCCCGCGCTCGGCCGTCAAGCCGGTGCTCGCCGTCGCGATGCTGCGCGCGGGGTGGAGGCCCGGCAGCGCCGCGGAACTGGCGGTCGCCGCGTCCAGCCACCGGGGCGAGCCGATGCACGTGGCGCAGGTCGAGGCGATCCTGTCGGGCGCGGGGCTCGGCGAAGACGCGCTCCAGTGCCCGGCGGACCTGCCCGGCGACCCTGCCGCCCACCGGGCGCTGATCGCCGCCGGAGCGGGGCCGCGGCAGGTGTACATGGCCTGTTCGGGCAAGCACGCGGCGATGCTCGCGGCGTGTGCGGCGGGCGGTTGGGACACCGAGACCTACCGGGAGCTCGACCACCCGCTGCAGAAGCTCGCCGCGTCCGTGGTCGAGGAACTGTCGGGCGAGCCGGTCACCGCGACCGGTATCGATGGTTGCGGCGTGCCGATCTTCGCCGTGAGCCTGACCGGCCTGGCGCGCGCGATGGCCCGTCTGGTCGAGGCCGCCGAGGGCACCGAGGAGCGGGAGGTGGCCGACGCGATGCGCGCCCACCCGCAGTTGGTCGAGGGCACCGACCAGATCGACGCTCGGGCGATGACGGCTGTCCCGGGCCTGCTGGCGAAGCTGGGGGCCGAGGGCCTGCACCTGCTCGCCGCGCCGCGAGCCGGGGCGGTGGCGGTGAAGATCGACGACGGCTCGAGCCGCGCCTCGATGCCGGTGGCGCTGCGTGCGTTCACCGAGTTCGCCGGGCTGCCCGTGCCCGAATCGGCCAGGAGCACCGTCGAGGAGCTTCTCTCGCCGCAGCTGTGGGGCGGCGGCCGACCGGTCGCCCACCTGCGCACGCTGCTGTAAGGGTTCACCACCCCCGGACGACGGACACCGCTGCCCGTCGTCCGTCACCGATGTCCGTCAGGACGTCCCGGGTGCGAATCGCCCGCCCGCGGCCGGCTCTGACGTGCTGTTCCGTCCCGCGCGCCGTGCCGCCCACCGGGCCAGGCACCCGCTTTCCCGCTCACTCTCACGAAGGAACCGACCCGCCATGAGCGTCCTGATCCTGCACACCAGCACTCCGAACCGAAAGCCGCACTTCGCCCGTGCCCGGCAGTACGGTGAGAGGCTGCTGCTGATCGTCAACGGCCCCACGTGGGAGCCGGAGTTCGTGGACCGCGTGGTGACCGCGGACACCAGCAGCATCGCGGAGACGGTGGCCGCGGCCCGGGAGCTGGCGGCCTCGGAGAGCGAGCCGATCGAGGCGGTGGTGTCCTTCGTCGAGCACAGCGTGCCCGCCGCCGCGGCGGTCGCCGCCGCGCTCGAGCTGCCGTACATCACCGAACGGACCGCGCACATCGCCCGCAACAAGTTCGAGATGCGTACCGAGTTCGCCCGGCACGGCTCCGTCCCCGGCCCGGGGTTCGGTCTCGCGCACACCCTGGACGAGGCCCGCCGGCTCGGGGCGGACATCGGCTATCCGCTCGTGATGAAGCCGCTGATCGGCGGCGGCAGCATGTATGTGCGCCGCGTCGACGGCGAGGCCGAACTCGAGGAGCACTTCGACATGATCCGGGGCGGGGCCTGGGACGGCTTCGACTACGACCCGCTGCACCAGGCGGACCGTGCGAAGTACGGCGCCGCACTGCTGTTGGAAGGCTACGTCGAGGGCAGCGAGGTCAGTGTCGAGGCCGTCGTGCGTGACGGGGAGACGCACGTCGTGGCGATCCACGACAAGCCGCTGCCGATGCAGGGCCCCTTCTTCCAGGAGGTCTTCTTCCGCACGCCCTCCCAGCTCTCCCCTGAGATCCAGGGTCGGATCGTAGAGTTGACGGGCCATGCGCACGAGGCGCTGGGCATCCGCACCGGTGTCACGCACACCGAGTTCCGCATCCCCGCGAACGGCGAGCCCGTCATCCTGGAGACCGCGGCGCGGCTCGGCGGCCTCCAGGTCTACACCTCGGTGCTCACCAGCACCGGCGTCGACATGGTGGACGTCATCCTGGACGTCGCGCTGAACCGCGAGCCCGACGTGAAGGGCACCGGCGCCGCCCGGCCGACCGGCTTCTTCGGCTTCTTCGCCGAGGAGGCCGGCGAGATCACCGCCATCCACGGTGTGGAGGAGGCCCGCGCGACCGAGGGCGTCGTCGAGGTCGAGGTGTACAAGAGTGTGGGCGACATCGTCCAGGAGTCCTCGCACGTCGGGCAGGCGCACGGCCACGTGATCTTCACCGCCGACGATCCCGCGGGCCTCGACGCCCGCTTCGACGAACTGCGGGCCATGCTGCGGATCGACGTGGCAGCTCGGTGAACCGAGAGGGGACATCGGGGGCAGCGGCCCCGCGGAGACGTGTGGCCCGGCATCGGCTCGAAGCGCCCCAGAGCGAACGAGCACCGGCGAGGCAGGCACCTGTTGCGGTTTGAACCAGAGGGGCGCGCTGCCGGCTCGTCCTCGTCCGGCGGCATGCACACGACGCCCGGATCGGCAGCGCGCTTCGGCGGGGTCCGGCTGCCCCATCGGACAGCCGGACCCGCCGGGGTTCTGCTGGACATGGACGACACTCTCGTCGACTTCAGCACGGCGAGTCCTGCGGCTCTGGCGGAAGTCCTGGGGCCAGAGGCGGATTTCCCGACGTGGATGGCGTTGACCGACCACTGGTATCCACGGTTCACCTCCGGACAGCTGAGCTATCAGGCCCTGGAGCGGAACCGTCTCGCCGAGATGCTCACGGTGCTCGGCCGCCCTGTTCCCGACGCCGCCGGTCTCGACGAGCTCGACGCGCGACGCAAGCAGGCCGTGGAGTCCCGGCTCCGGCTCTACCCCGACGTCCTTCCCTTCGTCCGGCGGGTGCGCGCCGGCGGGTACCGGATCGGGGTCCTCTCCAACTCCGACGGGCGCCAACAGCGACGCCGTATCGACCGGTTGGGCTTGCGCCCGTGGCTTGACGCGATCACCGTCTCGGGCGAGTCGGGTGTGGCGAAACCCTCCGCGGAGTCCTTCGCCCTGGCCTGTGATCGGCTCGGCACCCCGCCCGAGCGCACGATGCACATCGGCGACAGCCTGGTCAACGACGCCGTCGGTGCGCATCGTGCCGGTCTGACAGCGGTATGGCTGCGCAGGAATGCCCCCGCCGGAGCCACCGCCCCCGCAGGCATCGCGGTGGTCACGAGCCTGTCCGCCATCACGCACTGAACACCACCCGAGGCGGCGCGCCGTGGCGGGCTACCTGAACCCCTCTGACCTGCATGGATGCGTGTGAGGCAGTCGGTCGGAGTGTCGACGAGCCCCCGGGTACCGGAGGCGCCGGCTACTCGCGAGCATGACCTCCGGCATCCAAATGGAACGTTTCCGCAAGTCAAGGACGCGTTTGGTGGGGCGGGTGGAACTCGAACCCCCGGCCGACGGATGATGAGTCTTTTGAGGATCTTGGCGGCCCTTTCCGATCAGCGTCCATCCACGACGTATTGCTGGTCAGACAAGGTGCACTTTACTTCTCCCTCTCCGTCTTTCTCCCTCCCCGTCTTTGTCGGTCTGTTCCTGTCCTTGGGCAGGCCGGACGTGCGGTGGCGAGTGAAGCAGACGCCGAACGCCTTCTCGGGCATCGCGCAGCGTATCCAGAAGCAGGTGTGACGGCGTTACCGAGCCGACCCTTCGCGGGGGGACTCCCCGTACAATTCCGCCACAAGGAAGCAGGGGGGCACGGTCTGTGGTCGAAGCAGTCGTTATCGGGATGAGCACCTTCGACGAGAGCGAGAAGATACCCGACGACCCGCTCGACCGTCGCCGGCTCACCCCCCTGCCGACGGTGCAGAAGGTCGCGCCCGAACTGGCAGCGCTGTTAGGTAAATACCCGGGGGTTGCACTCCACGGCGACAGCCCGCGGTTCGATCTGGTGCACGAAGATCTCGGGAAGCTTTGGGAGCAGGCCTACGACCAATGTGCGCGTAACGGTACCGGGCTGATCGTCCACTTCATCGGGCACGGCATCAAGGGCCGGACCGGCACTCTCTACTTGGCCGCCAAGAACACCGATTCGAATTGTCCCCAGCGTACGGCTGCCAATATCGGCCAGTGGCTCGACGAGGTCGAGGCCACCGGGGACGGCCCTCCGGCACTCTTCCTTCTCGATGTCTGCGGCGCCGGCCGTGTTCCGCTGCAGCAGTGGCTGCAGGGCTTGCCCGCCGAGCGCAGACGCGCCTGGGTGATCGCTGCCTGCGCTGAGGACGGCAAAGCCTACAAGGCACGGTTCTCTCAGGCGACGGCCACCGTGCTGAGCCGGCTGAAGGCCGGCTGGATCGACCTGTCTCCGAGCCTCACGCACGTGCCGTTGGAGACGTTCGCACATGAGATCGACCGGGAGCTGGCACGACTCACCCAGGCGGACGGGTCTCCCCCTCAGCGAGTGATGCGTACCGCACACCCCGAGGCGGACTCCCCCGTTCTGCCCCTTCTCAAGAATCCCGGGTTCCGCGAAACCCCGGCCGACCGGTTCCGGCAGTACCTGGAGAACGGACTGCTGCAGTTCGCCTCCGCCCTCGACCCCGCTCTGGATCCCCTGCACTTCGTCTCACGGGCGTCAGGGTCACCGCACCAACGGTACGCGGCGAGCCGCTGCTTCTTCACCGGCCGCGAGAAGCAGCTGGAGAGTTTGAAGAAGTGGCTGACGGAGGAGGAGAAGCACCCGGTCATGGTGGTCACCGGCAGCCCGGGGTCCGGGAAGTCGGCGCTGTTGGGTGTCATGGCGTGCCTGGCTCACCCTCAGCTCGCCGAGGTGTCGAGATCCATCAGATCGGTCGTACCACGGCAGCTGCGCTTCGACCGTCATCCGCTGCTTGCCGCAGTGCACGCACGACAGCGTGACCCCGACGCCGTCCTGGCCTCTATTGCGCGTCAACTGGGTCTGGGCGAGGCTCCCGAACGAGGGTGGACCGTTGTCTCAGTGCGCGAGGTCCTGAACCAGAAGAACCCTGACAAGCAGGCCGTGGTCGTCGTGGACGCACTTGACGAAGCGTCCCTCGATACGGCGTTGCTGCGGTCGGTGCTCCTACCACTGGCCACGTCGGGCACCCACAGGGACGGCACTCTCAGGTGCAAGGTACTCATCGGAGTACGTCCGTGGTGGGACCGTTTCCCAGAACTTGGCAGGCACACGGCGGACCCGGACGCACACATCGACCTGGACCGGACGTCCCAGCGGGAGCGCGAGACCGACCTGCGGAACTACCTCGCGGACCTGCTGGAGGAGGCTCCCGCGTACAACGGCCTGGGGTCCTGTGCACTGCGTGAGCGCATGGCGAAGGCGGTCGCGCGTCGCCTCGTGGCCGTGCGGCACCGCGGCAGCTTCCTCCTCGCCTCGGTCTACGCCCATTATCTCGCCGAACACGACCGTGCGCTGACGCCCGAGGAGGCGGTCCAGCTCGTCCCCTCCGACCTTCCCGGCATGCTGGAGCTGCATCTGGGTGTCCTGGCCAAGGACCGGCCGTCCATCCGTGCCGTGCTCGTCGCGCTGGCACACGGGCGGGGGCAGGGAATGCCGCTGGAGATCATCCACGCGGTGGCCGGGGTACTCACCCCTCCCGGAGAAAGGCCTCCGGACCTTTCCGACACCCAAGAGGCGATCGAGGCGGCTTCTTTCTACGTCCGGTCCGCCACCGACACAGACGGTCGACGCCTCTACCGGTTCTTCCATCAGAGCCTCTCCGACCACCTGGTCTCGGCGGCGGACCACCGCGCCGTCCTCGACGCCGTTCTGGCATCGGTGCCCGGACAGAGCGAGCGCGGCGCCCCGGTATGGGATCTGGCCCTCCCCTATGTGCTGCGCCATGCCGCCGAGCACGCGAAGGCCGCCCACCGTCTCGACGATCTGCTGCGGCAGCCCCCCTTCCTGGTACACGCCGGTCCCACCGAGCTGCGTGCGCAGTTGCCTTACGCCCGCTCGCTGCGGGCCCGGCGTGTGGCACGGATCGTCGAAGCGGCGCTGAGACCCGAGCCGGATCCCTGGGTGCGCTGGGAGTGGTTGCTCAACAGCGCCGTCAGCGAACAAGAGACATGGCTACAACGGGGCCTGGAGGCCGTGCGCGATCCGGGCGGTCGCGCGCCGGAGACGCTCACCTTGCAGTGGGGCTCACCGATACGCGACCGCGATGGCACTCTCCCCTACCCCGAGGAGGCGGTCTTCACCCGGACCTCCGAAGGTCTTGTGGCGGTGACGAGCCATGCCGGCGGCGGAGTACAGATCTGGGACGCACAGACTGGTGGCCTGTTGGACACACTGGTCGTCAACGGCGGTCATATCACGGCTCTCGCAGCGGCGACGGCCGGTGGCGACACATTGGTCGCGGCCGGTGATTCCGACGCACGTCTCACCGTGTGGAACCTGGAGACGCGGAGCAGGGCCTGGACGTCCACCACCCTGAACGAGTGGACAGCTCTCGCGGTCGGCACACTGGGAGGCAACCTCGTGGTGGCTGCCAGCACCTGGCACACCCTCACCCTCTACACCCACACCGGTAGGTGCCTGTGGGGGGTGGAGCTCATCCAGGAGTGGCTCGCCCAAGGCGAGGGACCGCTGGCCGGTCGGTCACCCGGAGACAGCGTCGAGATCACGTCGGTGGCAATCGCGGAGTTCGACGGCCGCCCCGCGGTGATCGCGGGCACGACAGCGGGCACCCTCGAGGTCTGGGACGCCGACGGCACAGGCCACCGCAGCTGGCCCGTGCACAGCGGGAGCGTCTGGTCTGTCCTCCCGAGCAGGAGCGGCACCACACGGACGGTCGCCTGCCAGGCCTACGCCGGTGTCCACGTCGTGGACGTGGACACCGGCACCGTGTGGGACAGGCAGCAGGGCACGGCAGACTCGGGTCATGCGGTGGCGTTGATCGACGTCGAGGGAGAGGAGTGCGTCGTCACCCAGCACAACGACCGCGTCCAAGTCCGCTCACTCCGTGGCGACCTGATACGCAGCCTCACCAGTCCGAAAGACGCCTGCGTCCTCGCCGTCACCGGAGACGGAGGCCGTCTGCTGGCCGTCACGGAGTCGAGGACGTCCCAGGTCGATGTGGTCAGCCAGGTCGACAGCATGGGCTCTCTCGCTCCGTGGGACGGACACGACGGTGCCGTCATAGCCGTCGCCCTGACCAGTAACGGGGGCCGGCACTTCGCCGTGAGCCTTGACGATCAAGGAGTGCTGCACACCTGGGACACGACGGACGGCCTCCGCCTGTCCACCAGACGGTTCCGGAACGCGGTGTCCGCCACGGCGGGCGTGGCCGGGGGACGCCCGCTCGCCTTCGTGTGTGACTCCCACGGAGCGGGCTGGGCTCTCGATCTGGCCGACGGCACCACCCGCTACAGGTGGCAGTGGCCAAGGGCATTCGAGGATCTTTCCTGGGCACAGCTTCGGGGCAGGCCGGTGCTGGCCATCCGCGACGGGGACGGCCAGTTGCTCGTCGCGGACGCCGAGAATCCTGTGGACGTCTTTCCATGCCCCGGGGAGGACGATGCCGATCTGGTGACCACGTCCTCCTGGGCGCACGACGGCGAACACCTGGTCGTTCACACCGACAGGGCAGAGAGCACCGTCACCGCCTTCTATCCGGCCGACGGACGCAGGGCATTCTCCTTCTGCGCTTACCCGGACGACGATCTGAACGAGTGCCACGTCGTGGAGTGGAATCGACGCCTGTGTCTCGTGACCACGTCTTCCAGAGGAACCATCACAGTCTGGTCGCCGTTTGACGAAACGGATCCTGTGGCGCAGACCCGCATCCCGGGGTTGGGCGGCGCGCTCGCGGTGTCGCGCGCCGGTGTGCTTGCCGCAGCCGACTCTCGGATCTTCTACTTCGCCTGGGCCTCGGCAGAGGGGACGGAAGCAGTATGAAGCAGCACAACGTGGTCATCGTGCACGGGGTACGGAACTGGAGGCCCGGCGTCGCGCCCGCCAAGGCCGCCGCCGAGCTCGCTGACAGGTGGGCCGTGCCGCTGGCGGCCGGCTACCGGACAGCCGGGCTGGGGCATGTGCCCCCACCGCGTGTTCACGCCGCCTACTACGCCGATCTGATCAACGACGACGAAGCGCAGTCCGTCGTGGACGACATCGACGATCTCGCACCGGCGGAGCAGGAGTTGCTGCTGTCGTGGCTTCACTCTCTGGGGCTG
This sequence comes from Streptomyces sp. NPDC013187, assembly GCF_042899705.1. NCBI lineage: Bacteria > Bacillati > Actinomycetota > Actinomycetes > Kitasatosporales > Streptomycetaceae > Streptomyces > Streptomyces sp. NPDC013187. The sequence continues at coordinate 381,419 of NZ_JBIBAF010000005.1, forward strand.
CCACAGGAGCCTCCTGAGGGACAGTCGTGGGCCACGATGCCGCCCCGGCACGCCCTGTCATGGTTCGCCCAGCGTAGCGGCATGTCCGCCAGGGTCCTGGCGCGTGTGGCCATTGCCCTGCTCCCGGAGGTGTACAGCTACCTTGCTTCTCCGGCCCGCCGGGAGAACGCCCGTCGTGCGGTGGCAGAAGTGATCGGCGATTCGGGTGCGAAGGTCGTGGTGTCTCACTCGCTCGGATCGATCGTCACGTACGAAGCCCTCCACGCCCATCCGCTCCCCCACGTCGAGCTTCTGGTCACCCTCGGTTCCCCGCTGGGACTGCCGGGCGGGGTGTTCGAGATGCTGGATCCAGCCCCGACCGGCGGCAGAGGCGTCCGACCTCCCGGTCTCTCACGCTGGGTGAACATCGCGGACCGCGGCGACCTGGTGGCGATACCGCGGCGTCTGGGCAATCGATTCGATGTCGACGATCACTTCGAGGACCACATCGCCGCCGTGGATTTCCACACGCTCGACAGCTACCTCACCTGCGGTCTCGTCGCCACGGCAGTAGCGCCGTACCTGTCGTGAGTTCCGGCGGGCAGGGGCCCTGCCGGGCACACACCAGGGAAGGCCCATAAGGGAGGCAGCAACAGCGGCTCACTGCCACTCGCCCAACAGTCAGGGATACCGCGGACCAATGGGGTGGTGGGAGCAGCGCACCCAGGAAGCGCATCTACGGCTCCGCCGTGAGGGAGCGGGACGGATCATGACGGAGATCGTGCCCGATTCCGCAAGTCGCTGAGCTGCGGTGACTGCGGGCCGAGCTCCTGGCCGGCCCGGCCTGGCGCGTGCTCGGGCCGTGCCTCCCCGGCGAGATCTCGCCGTCGTGGGAAGGATCTCGTGCTCCTCCTCCACCTCGCGGATCTCCTGTGGCGAGCGACCTGACGTCGCACACATCCGCCAAGCCACCCCGTCCCCCCTGCCCGCCATGGCCAAAGAGGCGGCAAGTGGGTCTACGGGCGATCTTTCCCTTTTCTGCGTCCCATCAGCGTCCCGACTCGCAGGTTCAGAGTCCGTACACATCGGCGATGACGGCATCGGCAATCAGCGTTGAAGCCGCGAGCAGGGGATTCGGTCCGTTGGCCCAAAGTCCTGAACCAGCACACCCGCTGAGACGTTTGTGCAGGTCAGAGGCCTGCAGTGGTGGGGCGGGTGGGACTCGAACCCACGGCCGACGGATTATGAGTCCGCTGCTCTAACCGGCTGAGCTACCGCCCCATAGCGGCGTGTCGCGTACATGTGTGCGCGCCGTCTGCCGCAGCATAGCCGCTCATACGATCTCCTGCTTCGGCTGGGCGGCTTCGCACGGCCTACGTGACCTTGAGGACTGCGCCGGGCGCCGCGCGGTTCCCGGACCAGGGAGACGGACATGAAAAAGGACCCCTGTGAGGGGTCCTTTTACGACCTGCTCCCCCGACTGGACTCGAACCAGTAACCTGCCGGTTAACAGCCGGCTGCTCTGCCAATTGAGCTACGGAGGACCGAGCTCCCCGGACTGGACTCGAACCAGTAACCTGCCGGTTAACAGCCGGCTGCTCTGCCAATTGAGCTACCGAGGAAGGTCTCGTGTGCATCGAACGCACCTACCTGGGTATCCGCCAGGGGGCGCGCGCTCGCTGCGACACATACATTAGCGCAAGCAGGGGGGTGCTTCGCCAATCGGTACTCCCCGGCGCCGTGCCGCACCGGAGACCTACGCAAGGAAAGGGTGGCCGTCATGCGTTACCGGCTCACGTTCGTCGCCGGAGTCGTCCTGGGTTACGTGCTGGGCACGAGGGCCGGACGCGAGCGCTACGAGCAGTTGAAGAAGTCAGCCCGGCAGATCGCGCAGAACCCCGCCGTGCGCAACACCGCGGAGACGGCGGCCCACCAGGGCCGTGAGTTCGCGGGCAAGGCGTACCACGTGGTGAGCGACAAGGTCGGTGACCGTGTCCCCGAATCGGTGGCGGACCGCGTCCGCCACCTCCGCGACCGAGCCACCCACAACGGCGGCGAGGACGACTGGGGCACGACCAACACGTAACAGTTCTTTCGCGCGCCGGGTACGGCCACGTCCCCACGGGGGCGCGGGGAACTGCGCGACCAGCCACGACGAGCCCCGCACCCCCGCCCCGGCGCCAAGATCCACGGCGCCCAGGGCTCAACCCGAGCGGAGCGTGCGGCAGAATTTTGGCCATGGGGATAGTCGCCGGGTTGGACAGTTCACCCGATTTCACTCGTATCGTCGTCTGTGACACGGACTCCGGAGCCGTGCTCAGGCAGGGATATGCACCGCATCCGGTGGAGAGCCCCGAGAGCGGCGGCCGGCCGTCGGACGTCGACCCGCAGGCCTGGCTGCTCTCCCTGGGCGAGGCCGCGGGCGGCGGGCTGCTGGAGGGCGTGCAGGCGATCGGCGTCTCGGCGCAGCAGAACGCCGTCGTGCCGCTGGACGCGCAGGGCAACACCGTGCGGCCGGCGATGGTCGGCGGTGACAAGCGGACGCAGGTCGCCGCGGCCGATCTGATCGACGCGCTCGGCGGGCGGGAGGCGTGGGCGCAGGCGGTGGGGTGTGTGCCGCAGGCCGCCCAGCCGATCACGAAGCTGCGCTGGATGGCCCGGACCGAGCCGGAGAACGCGCAGCGCACCGCGATCCTCCTCCAGGCGCACGACTGGCTGGTGTGGCAGCTGCTGGGCCGGCCGGTCAGGAGAACCACCGATCGGGGCGGCGCGTCCGGCACCGGCTACTGGTCGGCGGCGACCGGTGGTTACCGGCCCGACCTCGTGGAGCTGGCGCTCGGCCACCAGGTGATGCTGCCGGAGGTGATCGGCCCGGCGGACGCTGCCGGTACGACGCCGGAGGGGCTGCTGATCTCCGTGGGGACCGGCGAGACCATGGCGGCGGCGTTCGGTCTGGGCATCGGCCTCGGCGACGCGGTGGTGTCGCTCGGCGCGTCCGGATCCGTGATGGCCGTGCACCCCGAGGCGCTGGTCGACGGGTCCGGCATGATCACCGCGCTCGCGGACGCGACCGGCATGCACCTGCCCGTCGTCACCACCCTGAACGCCGTACGGACCCTGCGCGGGGCCGCCGAGCTGCTGGGGCTGCCGGATCTGGAGAGCCTGTCCGACCTGGCGATGAAGTCCACGCCGGGATCGCACGGGCTGGTGCTGCTGCCCTATCTGGAGGGTGAGCGGACACCGAACCTGCCGCACACCGCCGGGACCCTGGCCGGGCTCCGGCGCGAGTCGATGAAGGCGGAGCACCTGGCGCGGGCCGCGTTCGAGGGGATGCTGTGCGGGCTCGCGGACGCGCTGGACGTGCTGCGCGGCCGGGGTGTGGAGGTGCGGCGGGTGTTCCTGCTCGGGCCGGCCGCCGAACTGCCCGCCGTGCAGGCCGCGGCACCCATGCTGTTCGGGACGCAGGTCGTGGTGCCGCAGCCCGCGGACTACGCGGCGATCGGCGCCGCCCGGCAGGCGGCCTGGGCGCTGGGCGCCTCGCAGGGCACGCTCGACGTGCGCAACCCGCCGGCCTGGCAGGGCGCGGTGGCGCAGGTCCTGGAGCCCGGGGACGAGCTGGCCGTGGGGCAGGCGGTGCGCCAGCAGTTCGTGGCGGTGCGGGAACAGACGCATCCCGGTGCCCTCTGAGGCTTTGACCGCCTGTCGGGTTAATTCGGTTGGGGTAACGCGGGTGGAGTGTTCGACGATAGGGGCCAGGGGCAACCACTCGCCCCGTCGTCCACTCCGAGAGAAGCAGCGTGCTCATACGACTTCTGCGGACCTGTCTCAGGCCCTACAAGAGACCCATCGCTCTCCTGGTGCTGCTGCAGTTCCTGCAGACCTGCGCCACGCTCTACCTGCCCACGCTGAACGCCGACATCATCGATCAGGGCGTCGTGAACGGCGACACCGGCTACATCGTGGGGTACGGCGGCCTGATGATCGGCATCTCGCTGGTCCAGGTCGTGTGCAACATCGGCGCCGTGTACTACGGGGCCCGTACGGCGTCGGCACTGGGGCGGGACCTGCGGGCGTCCGTGTTCGACCGGGTGCAGTCGTTCTCGGCGCGTGAGGTCGGTCACTTCGGGGCGCCGTCGCTGATCACCCGGACGACGAACGACGTCCAGCAGGTGCAGATGCTGGCGCTGATGACGTTCACGCTGCTGGTGTCGGCGCCGATCATGTGCGTGGGCGGCATCGTGCTGGCGCTCGGTCTGGACGTGCCGTTGTCCGGGGTGCTGGTGGCGGTCGTGCCGGTGCTGGGCATCTGCGTGACGCTGATCGTGCGGCGGCTGCGGCCGCTGTTCCGGGCGATGCAGGAGCGGCTGGACTCGGTGAACCAGGTGCTGCGCGAGCAGATCACCGGCAACCGCGTGATCCGCGCCTTCGTCCGGGACGAGTACGAGCAGCAGCGCTTCCGGAAGGCCAACACCGATCTCACCGACTTCGCGCTCGGCACCGGCAACCTGCTCGCGCTGATGTTCCCGATCGTCATGACGGTGGTGAACCTGTCGTCGATCGCCGTGGTGTGGTTCGGGGCGCACCGCATCGACAGCGGCGGGATGCAGATCGGTGATCTGACGGCGTTCCTGGCCTATCTGATGCAGATCGTCATGGCCGTGATGATGGCCACCTTCATGTTCATGATGGTGCCGCGGGCGGAGGTGTGCGCCGAGCGCATCCAGGAGGTGCTGGACACCTCCTCCAGCGTCGTGCGGCCGTCGGCGCCGGTGCGGGAGCTGCGCCGGCACGGGCATCTGGAGATGCGCGGGGCGGGCTTCCGCTATCCGGGTGCCGAGGAGCCGGTGCTGCGGGCGGTGGACCTCGTAGCCCGGCCGGGTGAGACGACCGCCGTCATCGGCTCGACCGGCAGCGGCAAGTCCACACTCCTCGGGCTGGTGCCGCGGCTGTTCGACGCGACCGAGGGTCAGGTGCTCGTCGACGGGGTCGAGGTGGCGGAGATCGACCCGCAGCTGCTCGCGAAAACCGTCGGGATGGTGCCGCAGAAGCCGTATCTCTTCGCGGGGACGGTGGCGACCAACCTGCGCTACGGCAATCCTGACGCCACCGACGAGGAGCTGTGGCACGCGCTGGAGGTGGCGCAGGCCAAGGACTTCGTGGAGCGGCTGGAGGGTGGTCTCGACTCTCCGATCTCCCAGGGCGGGACGAACGTCTCCGGTGGTCAGCGCCAGCGGCTGGCGATCGCCCGGACGCTGGTGCAGCGGCCCGAGATCTACCTCTTCGACGACTCCTTCTCCGCGCTCGACTACGCCACGGACGCCGCCCTGCGAGCCGCACTCACGCAGGAGACCGCCGACGCGACCGTGGTGATCGTCGCGCAGCGGGTGGCGACCATCCGGGACGCCGACCGGATCGTGGTCCTCGACGAGGGCCGGGTCGTCGGCACCGGACGGCACCAGGAGCTGATGGCGGACAACGAGACCTACCGGGAGATCGTGCTCTCCCAGCTCACGGAAGCGGAGGCTGCCTGATGGCGGGGCCCATGGGGCGGATGATGGCCGGGGGCGGCCCCGACCAGCGCTCGCTGGACTTCAAGGGGTCGGGCAAACGGCTCGTCGCGCAGTTCCGGCCGGAGCGCGCGATCATCTACGTGCTGCTGCTGTGCGTGGTGCTCAGCGTCGGCCTGAACGTCGTCGGGCCGAAGATCCTCGGCAGGGCGACCGACCTGGTCTTCGCGGGCATCGTCGGGCGGGGCATGCCGGAGGGGGCGAGCAAGGAGCAGGTCCTCGACTCCATGCGGCAGCGCGGGGACGGGGACGTCGCCGACATGCTGCGCAGCACCGACTTCACCCCGGGTGAGGGCATCGACTTCACGGCCGTCGGGCATGTGCTGCTGCTCGCGCTGGGCGTGTTCACGGTGGCCGGGCTGCTGATGGCGGTGGCGACGCGGCTGGTGAACCGGGCCGTGAACCGGACCATGTTCCGGATGCGGGAGGACGTCCAGACGAAGCTGTCGCGGCTGCCGCTGTCGTATTTCGACCAGCGCCAGCGCGGCGAGGTGCTGTCCCGGGCGACGAACGACATCGACAACATCGGGCAGACCCTCCAGCAGTCGATGGGGCAGCTCATCAACTCGGTGCTGACCATCATCGGCGTGCTCGCGATGATGTTCTACGTCTCCTGGATCCTGGCGCTGGTCGCGCTGGTGACCGTGCCGCTGTCGTTCGTCGTGGCCACGCGGGTGGGCAAGCGGTCGCAGCCGCACTTCGTGCAGCAGTGGCGCTCGACGGGCAAGCTGAACGCGCACGTCGAGGAGATGTACACCGGACACGCCCTGGTGAAGGTGTTCGGGCGGCAGGAGGAGTCGGCGCGGCAGTTCGCCGAGCAGAACGACGCGCTGTACGAGGCGGGGTTCAAGGCGCAGTTCAACAGCGGGGTCATGCAGCCGCTGATGATGTTCGTGTCGAACCTGAACTATGTGCTGGTGGCGGTGGTCGGCGGGCTGCGGGTCGCCTCGGGCTCGCTGTCGATCGGTGATGTGCAGGCCTTCATCCAGTACTCGCGGCAGTTCTCCATGCCGCTGACGCAGGTCGCCTCCATGGCGAACCTGGTGCAGTCGGGTGTCGCCTCGGCGGAGCGGGTCTTCGAGCTGCTCGACGCGGAGGAGCAGGGCGCCGACCCGGTGCCGGGCGTGCGGCCGGAGGAGCTGCGCGGGCAGGTGGCGCTGGAGCACGTGTCGTTCCGCTACGACCCCGACAAGCCGCTCATCGAGGACCTGTCGCTCAAGGTCGAACCCGGGCAGACGGTGGCCATCGTCGGCCCGACCGGCGCCGGCAAGACGACGCTGGTGAATCTGCTGATGCGGTTCTACGACGTCACCGGGGGGCGCATCACGCTCGACGGGGTCGACATCGCGCGGATGTCGCGGGACGAACTGCGCGCCGGGATCGGCATGGTGCTGCAGGACACCTGGCTGTTCGGCGGCACGATCGCGGAGAACATCGCGTACGGCGCCTCCCGGGAGGTCACCCGCGGGGAGATCGAGGAGGCGGCCCGGGCGGCGCACGCGGACCGGTTCGTCCGGACGCTGCCGGACGGGTACGACACGGTGATCGACGACGAGGGCACCGGGGTCAGTGCCGGTGAGAAGCAGCTGATCACCATCGCCCGGGCGTTCCTGTCCGACCCGGTGATCCTGGTGCTGGACGAGGCGACGAGCTCGGTCGACACGCGGACGGAGGTGCTCATTCAGAAGGCCATGGCGAAACTCGCCCATGGCCGCACGTCGTTCGTCATCGCCCACCGGTTGTCGACGATCCGGGACGCGGACGCGATCCTGGTGATGGAGAACGGGTCGATCGTGGAGCAGGGGACGCACGAGGAACTGCTGGCCGGGGGCGGTGCGTATGCGCGGCTGTACGAGGCGCAGTTCGCGCAGGCGGTGGCCGAGGTGGACTGAGTCGCGATCCGGGGGGGCCGGATGGTGTCGTGGGGCGGCTGCGGGCCGGTGGGGGCTGGTCGCGCAGTTCCCCGCGCCCCTTGAGTACGTGCAGCTGACGCCCCTTCAGAGGCTCGCGAAACCGCTCCCCTTGAGGGCGCGGGGACATGCGCCCTCAAGGGGCGCGGGAACTGCGCGATCCGCCCCCGCCGGGCCCGCACCCGGCATCAGTCCAGATAACCCCGCAGCTGGTCCGCGAAGGCGTGATCCCGCAGCTTGTTGAGAGTCTTCGACTCGATCTGCCGTATCCGTTCCCTGGTCACACCGAAGATGCGGCCGATCTCCTCCAGCGTGCGCGGGCGGCCGTCGGCCAGGCCGTACCTCAGTTGGACGACCTTCCGCTCCCGCTCCCCCAGGGTCGACAGAACCGCCTCCAGGTGCTCCCTGAGCAGCAGGAACGCGGCCGACTCCACCGGAGAGGCCGCGTCGCCGTCCTCGATGAGGTCGCCGAGGGCGACGTCGTCCTCCTCTCCGACGGGCGCGTGCAGCGACACCGGCTCCTGGGCGAGGCGCAGGACCTCGCTGACCCGCTCCGGCGCGAGGTCCAGGTGGGCCGCGACCTCCTCCGGGGTCGGTTCGTAGCCCCGCTCCTGGAGCATGCGGCGCTGGACGCGGACGACCCGGTTGATGAGCTCCACGACGTGCACCGGGACCCGTATCGTGCGGGCCTGGTCGGCCAGGGCGCGGGACATGGCCTGGCGGATCCACCACGTGGCGTACGTGGAGAACTTGTAGCCGCGGGCGTAGTCGAACTTCTCGACCGCCCTGATCAGGCCGAGGTTGCCCTCCTGGACGAGGTCGAGCATCGTCAGGCCGCGGCCGACGTAGCGCTTGGCGACCGAGACGACCAGGCGCAGGTTCGCCTCGATCAGGCGGCGTTTGGCCATGCGGCCCATGACGACGAGCCGGTCCAGGTCGAGGGCGAGCTGGCTGTCCAGGTCGGGGGTGAGCCGCAGCTTCTCCTCCGCGAACAGTCCGGCCTCGACGCGGCGGGCGAGTTCGACCTCCTCGGCGGCGGTGAGCAGGGGGATGCGGCCGATCTCCCGCAGGTACTGGCGGAACAGGTCCGAGGAGGGGCTGCCGGTCTCGGCGCGGACCGGCGGGGGTTCGACGGCCTCGGGAGGCTCGGTCGCCTCGACGGCCCCGGCGGGCGGCTCCTCCGGTTCCGGTTCCGACTCGGGGTGGTGCACGGCTCGGCTCTGCGCCGGGACCCCTGACAGGGCGTCGGCCTCCGCGTCCGGCGCGGCACCGTCGGCGCCGGAGGCGGCACCGGCGTCGGTCTGGGTGAGGGTCTGGGTCTGCACGGGGGCGACCTCCAGGATGATCGCTGCCAAGGAGTGCGGCAGCGGTACTTCGGGGGCGGAGTCGGCCTCGCCGCTTTCCGTCCCGTACGCGATGAGCGGAACCGCGGGGGTCTGGGACCCGTGGGTGACGGATCGGCCGCGCTCCGAGGACTCAGGCACCGGAACCCAGTGTGGGGTAAGACACATCGTCGCCACGAGGGGCGTGCGATGACTTTTTGTTTCCGGTCCGTGACCGCGCGGTCGCCCCTCGTGGGAAACCCGGATGCCTCATATGCCACTGGTCTGCGACGATCGTCCGATGTCCGCTTCCCTGTACGAGTCGCATGTGACGGTCCGCTGCGCCGGCCCTGACGAGCTCGCCCGGCTGCGCCGCTGGGCGGCGGCGGGCGGGTTCAAGCTCACGCACATCGTGCTGGCCAGGGGCCGGATGCGCGACCAGCCGATGCTCACCCTGTCCGGTTCACCGTCGTACGCCTGCGAAGCGGCTCGCGTGCGGGAAGTGGCCGCGCGTCTGCGGGCGGACGGCTTCGATCCGGTGCGTGTGAAGATCGAGTCGTCGCCCTGGGCACCTGAGGTACCGCGTCGGCCCTGCGACGACGGGCGGTACTTCGAGCACCACGTGAAGCTGCGGCTCACCGCGGACACGGACCTGGCGGCTCTCGCGGCGCGCGTCGTGCCGCACGGCGCCCATCTGTCGTGGAACGCCCGGCGAGTGCGGGGCGGGCACCACGAGCGGTTCGTGACCCAGCGCTGCCACGCGGTGGACGCCGAGGGCGCGGGCCGGGCACTGGAGAGGCTGCTGACCGAGCTGCGGGATCGTGAAGTGCTCGGTGTGGAGCGGGAGTTCGTGCTGCACGACAGTGATGTGTCGGTGGACGAGGGATGGCTCGGTGAGCCGATGGGGGTATCGGGATGAAACAGTCGTGGCAGGGCTTCGGGTGGGCGAACACGGAGATCCCCCGGGAGCCGCTGGACGACGTCACCCGCCGGGAGGAACGCCTGCCGAAGACGCTGCGTCCGGTGCCGGGGGACGACGTGGTGCAGCGCCCGGTCTTCGACCCCGCCCTGAAGCACCACCAGAACGCCTATCGCGCCACCGACCCGCGCTTCGCCGACCCGACGCGGGGCGAGGCGTGGCGGGCGGCCCGCCGTCAGGCGCTGCATCTGGTGCTGGCTGCGATCAGCGGCTCGCCCTGGGTGGACTCGCTGGTGCTGCGGGGCAGCGTGCTGATGTCGGCGTGGTTCGCAGAGGCCGCGCGCGAGCCCGGTGACCTGGACTTCGTCGTCGTCCCGCACACCTGGCGGATGGAGGACGGCCGGACGGACCGGATGCTGACCGGAATCGCGGCGGCGGCGCAGGAGCTGGCCGAGGCGCGGGGGCCCGGGGTCGGGATCTCGGCGCGGGGCGCGGTCGCCGAGGACATCTGGACGTACGACCGCGTGCCCGGCCGGCGCATGGTGCTCCCCTGGGGCGCCCCCGGCCTGCCCGGCGGCCACGTCCAGCTGGACTTCGTCTTCAACGAGCGGCTGCCCGAGGAACCCGAGCCGGTCGAGCTGCCCGGCGGTGCGCTCGTCCAGGCCGCGACGCCGGAGCTGTCCCTGGCCTGGAAGCTGATGTGGGTGATCAACGACGCGCACGCCCAGGGCAAGGACCTGTACGACGCCGTCCTGCTGGCCGAGCGGTACCCGTTGCGCTACGAGCTGCTGCACGAGGTGTTCCGGCTGTCGGGCGAGTGGCCGTACCCGTACCGCGAGAAGATCCTCCTGGAGGACGTGGTGGAGGCGGTCGGCTACGTCGAGTGGAACCACTTCGTCACCGAGTACCCGCGGTTCAGGTACGACGAGCGGGAGTTCGCCGAGCGGCTGGTGCGCGCGGTGACGCCGACCTTCGAGGGGGCCGGGTCCTGACCTGTGTCAGAGCGCGGCGGCGCCGTGCTCACGGAGGGTCTGGTCGTACTGCTGGAGGACCCACAGTTCGTTCTGCACGGCGGCGAGCTCGGCCGGGTCGCCGTGGGTTCCGAGGCGGGTGAGCCGGCTCGTGATGTCGCGGATGCGGCGCTCCACGGCCCGGCGGCGGACCGTCACCAACTGGGCGCCCGCGTACACCTCGTCGGCCCCCTTCACGCCCTTGTGCAGCAGGATCGCCTCGACGGCGAGCTCCGTCACCATCGCGCGGACCGCGTCGTCCGGGGCGGCCTCGCGGACCCGGACCAGGTAGTCCTGGGGGTCGGCGACGCCCGGTTCGGCGCCGCCCGCGTCCTGGATGGCCTGGCGCACGGCGGCGTAGGGCGGGGCGGTGAACTCGTCCACCCCGTACGCGTCGAAGGCCGGGGAGACCAACTCGGGGCGCTGGAGGGCGAGTTTGAGCAGTTCCCGTTCGGTGGCGAAGACCGGGTTGCGGAGGTTGAGGGCCGGGCCGCGGGAGGTGGCGGGCTGGGGCGGGCCGGCGTACTGCTGCCCCCGGTGGTGCCGCTCCGGGGCGGGGCCCTTGCCGCCGCGGTCGCGGGCCCAGCGGGCCAGCTGGGCCACGCGCTTGACCACGAACTGGGTGTCGAGGATGCCGAGCATGCCGGCGAGCTGGACGGCGACCTCGTGCTGGGCGCCGCTGTTCTTGATGCGGGCGACGATCGGGGCGGCCTCGTCCAGGGCGGCGGCGCGGCCCGCGGGGGTGTCGAGGTCGTAGCGGCTCACGATCTGGCGCAGGGCGAACTCGAAGAGCGGGGTGCGGGGTTCGACGAGGTCGGCGACGGCCTCGTCGCCCTTGGCCAGGCGCAGGTCGCAGGGGTCCATGCCGTCGGGGGCGATGGCGATGTACGTCTCGGCGGCGAACTTCTGGTCGTCCTCGAAGGCGCGCAGGGCGGCCTTCTGGCCCGCGGCGTCGCCGTCGAAGGTGAAGATGACGCGGGCCGAGCCGTTGTCCATGAGCAGGCGGCGGAGGATCTTGATGTGGTCGCCGCCGAAGGCGGTGCCGCAGGTGGCGATGGCGGTGGTCACGCCGGCGAGGTGGCAGGCCATGACGTCGGTGTAGCCCTCGACGACGACCGCGCGGGACGCCTTGGCGATGTCCTTCTTCGCCAGGTCGATGCCGTACAGGACCTGGGACTTCTTGTAGATCGCCGTGTCGGGCGTGTTGAGGTACTTGGGGCCGTTGTCCGCCTCGTAGAGCTTGCGGGCACCGAAGCCGACGACGTCGCCGCCGATGTCGCGGATGGGCCACATCAGGCGCCCGCGGAAGCGGTCGATGGGGCCGCGGCGCCCCTCCTGGGAGAGGCCGGAGAGGATCAGCTCCTTGTCGGTGAAGCCCTTGCCGCGCAGGAAGCGCGTGAGGTGGTCCCAGCCCTGAGGGCTGTAGCCGACGGAGAAGTGCTGCGCGGCGGCCTGGTCGAAGCCGCGATCGGCGAGGAACTGGCGGCCGGTGTCGGCCTCCGGGCTGGTGGCGAGCTGCTCCACGTACCAGTCGGCGGCGATCTTGTGGGCCTCGACCAGGCGGATCCGCTCGCCGCGCTGGTGGGAGGGGTTGTAGCCGCCCTCCTCGTAGCGCAGGGTGATGCCCGCCTGGCCGGCCAGGCGCTCGACCGCCTCCGAGAAGGAGAGGTGGTCGATCTTCATCACGAACGTGATGGTGTCGCCGCCCTCCTGGCAGCCGAAGCAGTGGAAGAACCCCTTGCTCGGGCTGACCTGGAAGGACGGGGACTTCTCGTCGTGGAAGGGGCACAGACCCTTGAGGTTCCCGCCGCCCGCGTTGCGCAGCTGGAGGTACTCGGACACCACGGCGTCGATCGGGACCGCGTCCCGTACCGCCTTCACGTCCTCGTCGTTGATCCGTCCTGCCACGAGGTGATTCTACGGGGCCGAACCGACACTCCTGAGGCGAGACGGCTTTCCGGCCGGGGGTCCGGGGGCCGCCCCCGGGAATCGCGGCACGGGGGTGGTGTGACAGCTACGGTGCGAGACTTTCCAGCGGTACGTGCGGGTCCGCCAGGGACTCCGTGTTAACCCTGGCCTTGGAGCGGACCAGGCGCTGGATCTTGTCCGTGACGTCCCACACGTTCACGTTCATCCCGGCCAGCACCCGGCCGTCCTTCACCCAGAACGCGATGAACTCGCGCTTCCCGGCGTCCCCGCGGATCACGACCTGATCGTAAGCGCCCGCGGGCGCCCAGCCGGAGTACTCCATGCCCAGGTCGTACTGGTCGGAGAAGAAGTAGGGCACCCGGTCGTACGTCACGTCGCGGCCCAGCATGGAGCGCGCGGCCGCCGGTCCGCCGTTCAGGGCGTTGGCCCAGTGCTCGACGCGCACCCGCGTGCCGAAGAGGGGGTGCGGGAAGGAGACGACGTCGCCGGCCGCGTAGACGTCCGGGTCGGAGGTGCGCAGCCGCTCGTCGACGACGATGCCGCCGCCGTGGGCCCGGTCGGCGATCTCCAGGCCCGCCGCCTCCGCGAGGTGGGTGCGCGGGGCCGCGCCGATCGCCGCGAGCACGTCGTGCGCCGGGTGCTCCTCGCCGTCGTCGGTGCGGGCCGCGAGGACCATGCCGTCCTGGCCGACGATCTCCGTCAGCCGCCTGCCGAAGTGGAACCGCACCCCGTGCTCGCGGTGCAGCTCGGCGAAGAGCCCGCCGAGTTCGGGGCCCAGCACGCCGTGCAGCGGGGTCGGTCCGTGCTCGACGACCGTGACCTCCGCGCCGTACTCGCGGGCCGCCGCCGCGACCTCCAGGCCGATCCAGCCGGCTCCGGCGATGACGAGGTGGCCGTTGTCCCGGCCGAGGTTGGTCAGGACGTGTTTGAGGCGCTCGGCGTGGGCGAGGCGGCGCAGGTGGTGCACGCCGGCCAGGTCCGTGCCCGGGATGTCCAGGCGGCGGGGCTCGGCGCCGGTCGCCAGGAGCAGCTTGTCGTAGCGGACGACGGTGCCGTCCTCGCCGAAGCGGACCGTCTTGGCCGAGCGGTCGATGGCGTCGACCGTCTGGCCGAGGTGCAGCTCGATGTCGTTGGCCGCGTACCAGGCGGGTTCGTGCACGAAGACGCTGTCGCGTTCCTCCTTGCCGAGGAGGTAGCCCTTGGACAGGGGCGGGCGCTCGTAGGGGTGGTCGCGTTCGTCGCAGATCAGTATCACGCGGCCGGTGAAGCCCTCCGCGCGGAGCGTCTCGGCCGCCTTCGCGCCGGCCAGTCCGCCTCCGACGATGACGAATGTCTGATCCGCGTCGACCACTTGGTGCCTCCTCGTCAGGGTGTCGCCACTTGCGAGCGTCCCGCACGGAGCGTGATGCGGGAAGAGGGAGTGACCCGATCAGGCCACGGAGGGTCACATTCGGGGGTGCTCACGTCCCGCCCGTCGCGCCAGTCTCATCCCTGCCCCGTCAAACGGGCGTGAAGCGAACGGGCGGAGGTGTCGGTGAGGGAGGCGATCTGGTCGACGATCACCCGTTTGCGCGCCTGGTCGTCCGCCGCCCGGTCGAACAGGGCGCGGAACTGCGGGTCCAGGCCGTCCGGGGCGCGGGCGGTGAGCGCCTCGGCCAGTTCGGCGACAACGATGCGCTGGTCGGCGCGCAGCCGCTCCTGCTCGGCGCGCTGCATGACGTAGAGGTCGGCGACGGCCTTGAGGACGGCGCACTCCATCCGGGTCTCGCGCGGGACGACCAGCTCGGCGCCGTACCGGGTGAGCCGGCCGGCCCCGTACGCGGTGCGGGTCGCGGTCTCGGCGGCCAGGCAGAAGCGGCCGATGAGCTGACTGGTGGCGTCCTTCAGGCGGGCTTGGGCGACCGCGGTGCCGTCGTAGCCGTGCGGCCACCACTCCTGGGCGAGCAGCCGGTCCAGGGCCTCGGCGAGCTCGGCCGGGTCGGTGTCGGCGGGGACGTACCGGCCGCGGGCGACCTGGAAGACGTCCCGGCGTTCGGGGTCGGCGTGCAGGCAGTTGGGGTCGATGTGACCGGCGTGCAGACCGTCTTCCACGTCGTGCACCGAGTAGGCCACGTCGTCGGACCAGTCCATGACCTGCGCCTCGAAGCAGGTGCGGGTGCCGGGGGCGTCCTTGCGGAACCAGTCGAAGACGGGGCGGTCGTCCTCGTAGACGCCGAACTTGTGCGAGGCCGGGTCGGTCGGGTGCGCGCCGCGGGGCCAGGGGTACTTGGTGGCGGCGTCGAGGGCGGCGCGGGTGAGGTTGAGGCCGACGGAGCGCTCCGACGTGAACCGCTTGGGCTCGATGCGGGTGAGGAGTCTGAGGGACTGGGCGTTGCCCTCGAAGCCGCCGCAGTCCGTCGCGAACTCGTTGAGGGCCTGTTCGCCGTTGTGGCCGAAGGGCGGGTGGCCGAGGTCGTGGGAGAGGCAGGCGGCTTCGACGAGGTCCGGGTCGCAGCCGAGGGCCGCGCCCAGTTCGCGGCCGACCTGGGCGCATTCCAGGGAGTGGGTGAGACGGGTGCGGGGGCTGGCGTCCCAGGCGGGGCCGAGGGTGCCGGGCGTGACCACTTGGGTCTTGCCGGCGAGGCGTCGTAGGGCGGCGCTGTGCAGAACCCGGGCCCGGTCGCGCTGAAAGGCGGTGCGGCCGGGGCGTTTGTCTGGTTCCGGGGCCCAGCGGTCGACTGACGTCGGGTCGTAAGCCGGGGAGTTCTGTGCGGTGCCGTCCATGGCTCGACAGTACGGGCACGGGTGTGCTGTACGCCTTTGCGTGTGCCGAGTTCGGTGGTGTGGCGTGTGCGAGCCCGTCGTGGCTTGTCACGCAGTTCCCCGCGCCCCTTTCGGGGCGTGTTCCCGCTGCCCGGTGTCAGGCTGAGGCCAGCTCCCCGATCGTCGCCATCGCCAGCGCCTCCTCGTAGCGGTGGAGGACGAGGTCGGCCATCGACGGGTGGGTGCCCAGGGGGGCCGCCGCTATCCAGGGGGCCTTCCGGGCGCACTCCGTGGCGAAGCGGCCCGGGGCCGTGAAGTAGGACGCGAGGGCGATGTGGCGGCGGCCCCTTGCCAGGAGGGTGCGGACGGCCGTTTCGACCGTCGGGGTCGCCGCCGAGGCGTAGGCCGGGATGACCGGGACGCCGAGGCGGGCCGCCAGGAGGTGGGCGGTGCGGCCCGTGTCCGTCTTCGCGTCCGGGTCGCGGGAGCCCGCCGCGGCGAGGACGACCGCGCTGGTGCGATGGGGTGTCCCGCCCCAGCCGGCCTCCGTGAGGCGGGCCTGGAGGGCGTCGACCAGGAGCGGGTGGGGGCCCAGGGGGGCGGCCAGGTGGGTGCGGGCCCGGGAGGCCGCCGCCATCTCCGGGATGTCCTGCTTGACGTGGTAACCGCGGCTGAGGAGGAGGGGGACGAGAACCGCCTCCGCGTCCCCGAGCGCCGCGAGGGTGTCGGGGAGCAGGGGGGCGTTGAGTTCGATGTGGCCCAGGTGCACGGGCACGTCGGGGCGCAGGGCCCGGACCCGGTCGAGGAGCGCCCTCACGGTGCTCAGCGCACGGGGGTCGCGGCTGCCGTGGGCCACGACCACGAGGGCGGGCGGGGCCGGGCGGCGCGTGGCGGGCGGCGGGACGAGGCTGAGCTGACTGGGCATGCACCGATGGTGGCGGCGGCGCGTTGCCTGCCCGTTGCATGGGCGTCACGGGTGTTTTCCAGCGGTTCACGATGTGGGACAGCGCTGTGTGAGGTGTCTTGACCTGCGGTTTCCATGAATCGAGTGAAGCTGGTCACGTGGCTGCGGATGAACCGGGCGGTCTCACGGGACGTCCCTGACTGTCGAGGGGCCGATCTGGGGAGGGACCGTCCGATGCGTCGTGTGACGTTCCGAGGACCACGGCTGCCGCGCACCCGCCGGGGGCAGCGACGGCTGGTGCAGGCCGTGATGGCCGGGTGCGTGCTGGCCCTGCTTCCGGCGACGTGGATGTACGCCGTGACAGGGGACCGGCTGCGTACGGCGGCGGATGTGCCGCGTACCGATGTGGCGGTGGTGTTCGGTGCCGGGCTGTGGGAGGGCGAGCCCTCGCCGTATCTCGCGCACCGGCTCGACGCCGCGGCGAAGCTGTACCGGGAGGGGCGGGTGGAGGTCGTGCTCGTCACCGGGGACAACAGCCGGGAGGACTACGACGAGCCGGACGCGATGCGCGCGTATCTGACGCGGCACGGGGTGCCCGACGGTCGGATCGTCAGCGACTACGCGGGGTTCGACACCTGGGACTCCTGCGTGCGCGCGAAGAAGATCTTCGGGGTGGATCGGGCCGTGCTGATCAGCCAGGGCTTCCACATCCGGCGGGCGGTGGCGCTGTGCGAGGCGGCGGGGGTCTCCTCGTACGGGGTCGGCGTGGACGCCGTGCACGACGCGACCTGGTACTACGGGGGCGCCCGGGAGATCCTCGCCGCCGGGAAGGCGGCGCTGGACGCGGTGTTCCGTCCGGATCCGCGGTTCCTGGGGCCGCGGGAGCCGGGTGTGGAAAGGGCGTTGGCCAGGGCCGAAGAAACGCTCGGATGAATCCGGACGTTCTCCTCCCACGGGTTTGACGCGGTCATTTCACCCTCGCGCGTGAATTACCCTTCCGGCGCTCTCCGTGTTCGCGTGATCACGCTTAGTGTCTTCGCCGGGCGGCGGCGGATCGGACCGTCCGCCGCGAACTGGGGGAAAGGACATGCGATGACTCGACTTCGCTCCGCGTTGGTGGTGGCCGCCGCGGGTGCGCTGCTGGCGGTGCCGGCCGCCATGGGGACCGCCTCGGCGGCGCCCGTGGCGGCACCGGTGATCCAGGCTCCGGAGCCGGGCTGCGCGAAGCTCGGCGCCTACGGCCAGTGGTGGGCCGACATCCACAACGTGTGTGGGCACACCATCTCCGCCAGCGTGGAAGTCGACGGCTGGGACCCGTCGTGCATCCAGATCGGCCCCGGCGGGGTCGGCAGGATCGGCCTGGATCAGGGTGACGAGCCGTACCACGCGTACGAGTGCTGACCTTGCTGGACGCAGGGTGACCGGGGCCGTGTCCTGACCAGGCACCGTCCCTGAACGCGTCCGGGGGTGGGGGCAGGCGCCGCCCCCACCCCCGGATCAGCCGTGGCCGTCAGCGGCCCCGGAAGCGCGGGGGGCGCTTCTCCAGGAACGCCGTCATGCCCTCCTTCTGGTCGTCGGTGGCGAACAGGGCGTGGAAGACGCGGCGTTCGAAGCGGATCCCGTCGCGCAGTCCGGTTTCGAGGGCGCGGTCGACGCACTCGCGGGCCGCCCGGACGGCCGCGCTGCCGTACGAGGCGATCGCCGTCGCCGCTTCGAGGGCCTCGGGCAGGACCCGGTCGTCCGGGACCACACGGGAGACGAGACCGCAGCGTCCAGCCTCCCGTGCGTCCATGGTGCGGCCGGTGAGGACCAGGTCCATGGCCGTGGCCCGGCCGACGAGCCGGGTCAGCCGCTGGGTGCCGCCGATGCCGGGGATCACGCCCAGCTTGATCTCGGGCTGGCCGAAGACGGCCGACTCCCCCGCGACGACCAGGTCGCACATCATCGCCAGCTCACAACCGCCCCCGAGGGCATGGCCGTTGACGGCGGCGATCTTCGGGGTGCGGAGGTCGGCGAACTCCTCCCATTCGGCGAAGTAGTCCTCGGCCATCATGTCGACGGCCGACTTCCCCGCCATCTCCTTGATGTCGGCGCCGGCCGCGAAGACCGTGTCCGAGCCGGTGACGACGAAGCAGCCGACCTCGGGGTCCGTGTCCAACGGGCGCAGCGCGTCGAGGAGTTCGGACAGCAGCGCCGAGCTGAGCGCGTTGCGTACGTGCGGGCGGTGCAGGCGTACGGTCACCACCCGGCCGTCCCGCTCCAGCTTCAGGTTGTTCATCGGCATCCCCTTCTACGAGTCCCAGATCGCGCCGTACGCCGGAATCCCCCGCCGTTCCAGGCCGTGGACCACCTGCCAGGTCAGCTTCTTGTTGGAGATGCAGATGACCGCCTCGGCGCCGAAGTCCCGGCAGGCCTCGTGGGCGAGGCGCACCATGTCGGGCTTGCCGTGCCGGGAGGTGTCCCAGATCAGGGCGTGCGGCTGTACGGCGAGGATCTCGTCAACCAGGGCATCGCCGTAGGTCGTCCGGGGGTCGCGGGTCGCCCAGACCAGCCGGGAGGGCACCTGGGCGGCCAGCAGGTGGGGCAGGCAGGGGCCGATGCCGCTGCCGGTGGCGACGTAGACGACCTTGGTGAACAGGACCTCGATGTTGGCGACGCCGGCCGTGGTGATGCCCTTGACCCACACCTGCCGGGGCAGGTCGTCGATGAAGGAGCCGGTCCAGTCGCCGGCCCGCGAGATGGTCAGGCGGAAGCCGGGCTCGCCGGGGGCGGGGACGTTGGCGAAGGAGTGCCATTCCCTCAGCGGGCTGCGGCTGATCGCGGTGGAGGAGCCCGCGAAGGGGGTCTCGCCGTGGTCGAAGCGGGCCAGCACCACGTGGGAGGAGGGGCGTTCGAGGCGGACGTCCACCTTGCGCAGCCGGAGCCAGGGCAGGGCGACGCTGAAGGTGACCACCGCGAGCGTGCCGACCTCCCAGGGGCCCGGCGACGCCAGCAGCGTGTGCGTCCAGAACAGGGCCAGGGCCGTCCAGCCGCCGAAGCGGTGGATCTTCTCGAAGTGGTCGTGGTGGCGGGAGCGGAAGGGCGGCAGGGCGGTGGCGATGATCAGGGCGAGGAGGGCGATCAGGGTCCAGCCGACGGCCCTGAGGGGGCCGTCGGGTGTCGTGACCGTCAGCGCCAGGAACCAGGCCGTGCCCGCCAGCGCCCCGCCGACGTGCAGTCCGCCGAAGTGGTAGACCTTGCCGAGCGTCCAGCGGACCCGCAGCGGCCAGTTGGTCGGCGCCGAGGTCGCCAGGCGGAACAGCAGGTTGACGACGTACTGCTGGCGGACGACGACGGCGAGGGCGAGGTTGGCGAGGGCCGCGTGCCCGAGGGTGGCGGCGGACAGGGGCCAAAGGGCCCAGGCGCACGCCGCGTTGGCGAGGAGCATCAGGGCCGCGAGCCGGTTGTAGTGCATCAGGCGGGGGTGCTTGAGCAGGCGGCGGGGAGCGGGCAGGAGCGGCGGGAGCCCGCCGGTGGCCTGGTGGTTCCGGGGCGGGGACGTCGTCATCGCGCCACCGCCACGCGCTCCTCGATCATGTGCAGCAGCGCCTGTTTGTCGACCTTGCCGCGGTCGGTCTCGGGGAGGAACGCGAGCGGCAGGATCCGCTCGGGGACGCAGTAGTAGGGCAGGGCGTCCGCGACCGCGCGGCGCGCCGCGTCCGGGTCGACGTCCGCCGGGCAGACGAAGGAGACCAGGGTCCGGGCGTCGCGTTTCAGGGTGACGGCCCGGGTGCAGCCGGCGGCCGACTCCAGGACCGAGGAGACGGAGTCCAGCTCGACGCGGAAGCCGCGCACCTTGACCTGGTCGTCGGTGCGGCCGAGGTGCTCCAGCTCGCCCCCGGCGGTCCAGCGGCCGAGGTCGCGGGTGCGGAACATGCGCCGGCCGCCGCCGAGGAACGGGTCGGGGGCGTAGCGCTCGGCGTTGAGGGCGTCGTCGCCGAGGTAGCCGGCGGAGACGCAGTCGCCGCCGGCCCACATCTCGCCCACCTCGCCCACCGGCAGGGGGCGGCGGTCGGCGTCGAGGACGTACACCGTGTTGTTGGGGGTGGGGCGGCCGATGGTGAGCAGCGGGGCGGACGGGTCGTGGCGGCTCATCGTGTTGACGATCGTCGTCTCCGTGGGGCCGCAGCAGTTGAAGAAGGCGGCCTGCCGGGCCCAGCGGTCGGCCAGCGGGCGCGGGCAGGGCTCCCCGGCGACGGCGACCGTGCGCACCCGGGGGCAGGCGGCCGGGTCGAGGCCGGAGAGGACGGTCGGGGTCGCGATCAGCACGTCCGCCGTGCGGGCCGCCGCGGCGATGTCCTTGCCGCGGATGACGAGGGTCCCGCCGTGGGTGAGGCAGCCGAGAATCTCCCAGGCGGCCATGTCGAAGGCGATGTTGAGGAGCTGGGCGACCCGGTCGCCGGGCCGGACGCCGAGGTCGCCCGGGGCGGTGAGCAGGAGGTTGGCGACGTTGCGGTGGGTGACCTTCACACCGTTGGGGCGGCCGGTGGTGCCGGAGGTGAACAGGACGTAGGCGCCGTCGTCGCCGGTGACGGGGACGCGCGGGGCCGGGGCGTACGGCAGCGGTTCGTCGAGCGGGAGCAGCAGGTGGCCGTCGGGCAGCGGCACGCGGTGGGCGTGTTCGGCGACCGTGAGGACGACCCGGGTCCGGGCGGTGCGGATGACGTGGGTGAGCTGGGCCGGGGGCGCGAGGCCGATGTCCTGCGGGACGTAGGCGGCGCCGGCCTTCAGGATGCCGAGCAGGCCGACCAGCATCGGGATCGAGCGGCGGACGAACAGGCCGACGTGGTCGCCGGGGCGGACGCCCGCGCGGACCAGGCGGGCGGCGAGGGCGCCGGCGTACCGGTCGAGTTCGCCGTAGGTGATGCGGGCGCCCTGGTGTTCGGCGGCCACGGCGTGCGGGGTGGCCCTGGCGTGCCGGGCGACGGCGTGGTGCAGGAGCGGGTCGGGGACGGGGACGGTGTTGCCCCGGCCGTACTGCCGGAAGAGCCGCTGGTCGTGGGGGGTCAAGTGGCGCAGAGGCATGATCGGGTGGCCTCCTGGCTGTTTCGAGGTCGGATTGCCACCTGCGGTCCGGCCGCGGGTGGATGCTGCCGTGAGCGGCGGGCATGCCCGGGTGTCGAACGCCGTGCGGAGTCGTGCGAGCGCTGCGCGTAGCGAGAGCGTAGTGCGGCTGCTTCAACTCTCAACGAGGTCGGATCGGCCAAGAAATGAACGCAATGAGCCACATGTGGCGTTCCTCGTCCCAGAGGCAACGTCCGTGGCGGTCGGCGACGACCTGAAGGAGGGCGGGCCTGTGCCTGGCCGGGCCAGGGGCTCCTGCCTCACGCGGGCGGGACGGCGGCGGGGAGGTTGCCGTCCCGGCCGCGTAACAGGGAGCCGTCCCGGGCGTAACACGGCCGACGCACGCTGAACGGTATGCAGAGCACCGTGACGCCCACGCACTGCCCGTACTGCGCCCTGCAGTGCGGGATGAACCTGACGCCCGCGCCGGACGGGACCGTCGAAGTGAGCGAGCGCACGGACTTCCCGGTCAACCGGGGCGCGCTGTGCGGCAAGGGCCGTACGTCCGCGGCGGTGCTCGCGAGCAACGTCCGTCTGACCTCCCCGTTGGTGCGCGACCAGGGCGGCACGCTGGTGCCCGCCTCCTGGGACGAGGCGCTGGAGAGGATCGCCGCGGGGCTGGGCCGCACGCGCGCGGAGCACGGGCCGGACGCGGTCGGGGTGTTCGGCGGGGGCGGCCTGACGAACGAGAAGGCGTACACGCTCGGCAAGTTCGCGCGGGTCGTGCTCGGCACCTCGCAGATCGACTACAACGGCCGCTTCTGCATGTCGTCGGCGGCGGCCGCCGGCATCAAGGCGTTCGGGCTCGACCGGGGGCTGCCGTTCCCGCTGGAGGACATCCCGAAGTCCGGCTGCGTGATCCTCGTCGGGTCGAACCTCGCGGAGACCATGCCTCCGTCGCTGCGGTTCTTCACCGAGCTGAAGGAGAACGGCGGCACGCTCATCGTGATCGACCCGCGCCGCACCAAGACCGCCGAGCAGGCGGACCTGCACCTGGCGCCCCGGCCGGGCACGGACCTGGCCCTCGCCCTGGGCCTGCTGCACCTGGTGATCGCCGAGGGCCGGGTGGACGAGGAGTACGTCCGGGAGCGCACGGCCGGCTGGGAGGACGCCCGGGCGGCGGCGATGGCGCACTGGCCGGAGTACGTGGAGCGGATCACGGGGGTGTCAGTTCCTCAACTGCGGGAGACCGTACGGCTGTTCTGCGAGCCGGAGTCGGCGATGGTGCTCACCGCCCGGGGGCCCGAGCAGCAGTCCAAGGGCACCGACACCGTGGGCGCGTGGATCAACCTGTGCCTGGCGACCGGCCGGGCGGGCCGCCCGCTGTCCGGGTACGGCTGTCTGACCGGGCAGGGTAACGGGCAGGGCGGGCGTGAACACGGGCAGAAGGCCGACCAGTTGCCCGGCTACCGCAAGCTCGACGACCCGGCCGCGCGGGCGCATGTCGCCGAGGTGTGGGGTGTCGACCCGGACAGCCTGCCCGGCCCGGGACGCAGCGCGTACGAACTGCTGGACGCGCTGGGAACCGACATCAGGTCGCTGCTGCTGATGGCGTCGAACCCGGTGGTGTCGGCGCCGCGGGCCGCGCACATCGAGGAGCGGATCAGGTCGCTGGACTTCCTGGCGGTCTGCGACGTGGTGCTGTCGGAGACGGCGGCGCTCGCGGACGTGGTCCTGCCGGTCACCCAGTGGGCCGAGGAGACGGGCACGACGACCAACCTGGAGGGCAGGGTCCTGCTGCGGCGCCGGGCGATCACCCCGCCCGAGGGCATCCGCAGCGACCTGGAGGTGCTGCACGAACTCGCCGCCCGGCTGGGCGTGGAGAAGGGCTTCCCGACCGACCCGGAGGAGGTCTTCGAGGAGCTGCGCCGGGCGTCGGCGGGCGGGGCGGCGGACTACTCGGGGATCACGTACCGGAGGCTGGCGGAGGAGAACGGGGTGTTCTGGCCCTGTCCGGCGGCTGTGGAGGCGGCCGGCGACCCCGCCGGGGAGACACCTGCCGCGCACCCGGGCACGCCCCGCCTCTTCCTGGACCGTTTCGCCACCCCCGACGGCCGGGCCCGGTTCGTTCCCGTGTCGCACCGCGCGATCGCCGAGGAGCCGGACGACGAGTACCCCGTGCTGCTCACCACCGGGCGGGTCGTGGCGCAGTATCAGTCCGGGGCGCAGACCCGGCGCGTGGCGGAGCTGAACGCCGCCGCGCCGGGGCCGTTCGTCGAGCTGCACCCGAGGCTGGCGGCCCGGCTGGGAGCGGCCGAGGGGGATCCGGTGGCCGTCGTGTCACGGCGGGGCCGGGCGGTGGCGCCCGCGAGGATCACGAACGCCATCCGGCCCGACACCGTCTTCATGCCCTTCCACTGGCCGGGCGAGGGCCGCGCCAACACCCTCACCAACCCCGCGCTCGACCCGACCTCCCGGATGCCGGAGTTCAAGGCGTGCGCGGTGCGGCTGGAGGCCGTCGAGGGGTAGGGCCCCTCTGATCCAGAAGGGCCCAAGGCATCAGCTCACCGCCACGGCCTTCCAGGCCGCGGCGACCGCCTTCTGCTCGGTGCTGTCGGCGCCGTAGAGGTCCTTGGCCGCGCTCAGGGTCGCCGCGCGGGCGTCCGCGTAGTCCGTCGAGGACGTCATGTAGACCGTCAGCGCGCGGTACCAGATCTTGCCCAGGGCGGCCCGGCCGATGCCGTTCACCGTGGATCCGTCGCAGGTCGGGGAGGTGTAGGCGACGCCGTTGACGGTCTTGCTGCCGCTGCCCTCCGCGAGCAGGTAGGCGAAGTGGTTGCCGACCCCCGAGGAGTAGTGCACGTCGAGGTCGCCGAGCTTGGCGTTCCAGCAGTCCGCCGACTTGCCGTCCTTCGACGGCTTGTCCATGAAGCGCAGGGCCTCCCGGCCGAGGCCGGAGCGCACGACCTTCTCGCCGATGAGCCAGTCGCCCCGGTCCTCGGCGTTGGCCGCGTGGAACTCCACCAGCGTGCCGAAGACGTCCGACGTGGCCTCGTTCAGGCCGCCGGGCTCGCCCGAGTACGTCAGCGCCGCCGTCTTGGACGTCACGCCGTGGGACATCTCGTGCCCGGCGACGTCCAGCGACACCAGCGGGCCCATCAGCTTGCCGTCGCCGTCGCCGTAGGTCATGCAGAAGCAGTTGTCGTCCCAGAAGGCGTTGTTGTAGTCCTTGCCGTAGTGGACGCGGTTGAAGGAGCCCTTGCCGTCGCCCGCGATGCCGGCGCGGCCGTGGACCTTCTTGTAGTAGTCCCAGGTGACGTCGGTGCCGTACTGGGCGTCCACCGCCACCGTGGACCGGTCGGCGGCGGTACCCGTCCCCCACTGGTTGTCGGCGTCCGTGAAGAGCGTCGCGGGCGCGCGGGTCAGGCAGACGGTCAGCAGGCACTTGTCCGTCTTGTTCTCGGCGTCGCCGGTGTAGGTGCCGCCGCGCGTCGCGTCCTTGAGCTGGTACGACGAGCCGGACGCCGTCGTCTCCAGCGGGACCGTGCCGCCGTAGAGGGACTTGCCGTCGCCGGAGGCCGACTCCATGGAGTCCCAGGCGTCGATCCGGGCGCCGGTCGTCGCGTCGGTCAGCACCGTGCGCCCGACCGGGTTGCCGACCTCGTCGTGCGCCACCGCGTCGGTCTGCCAGGCCAGCTTCGGGGCACCGTGCAGGGCGTCGACGACCAGCCGGGGCTTGGCGGTCAGCTTCTTCAGGGTCTCGCCGAGGTGCGCGGCGCGCAGCAGGTTCGCCGCGAGGTCGGCGGCCTTGGGGGCGGTCACCTTCGGGGTGACGCTCGCCAGGGAGAGCGCGGACGTCGTCGCGCGGCTCGTACCGCGGTAGGTGCCGTCCGGGTTCAGGTGGAGCACGAAGTCGCCGCCGAGCACCGGGAGTCGGTGGTAGGTGCGGTCATAGCGCACGTGCCGGGTGCCGTCCTCGTCGACGACGACGTCCCGGACCTCGGTCTCCTGGGCCGGGGTGAGGCCCAGGGCTCCGGCCCGGTCCGCGAGCACCGCCTCCGCGTCCTCGATCGCGCCGGACCTGGTCGGCCGGTCCGCCGCGCCGGCGGCCGGGGAGAGGACGGCGGCCAGCAGGGCGGTGGTGCCGGTGACGGCCACACCGGCGAGGGCGAGACGGGAACCGCGGACATGACGTATCCGACTCATCGGTCTCCTCATACGGGCGCACCCGGTCGCGTGGGGTCGACCGGGGGCGGCGTTGATGTTGACCGCGAGTTAAGGCGGCGCGGACATGGCATGTCCATAGCCCCGCTGTGGAGGTGTGTGAGGGTGCAGAATCGTTCCTGTGACCCTGCCTTTCTTCGTCTACGGCACCCTCCGTCCGGGAGAGGTCAACCACGGCCTCTTCCTGCGCGGCCGCACCCGCTCCGAGGAGCCGGGCAGGCTCGCGGACGCGGTGCTGTACGAGGGGCCGGGCTATCCGTACGCGGTCGAGGAGCCGGGTGGCGGCGCGGTGAGCGGGGAGCTGGTCACCGCGCTGCCCGAGGCGTACGCGGCGCTGCTCGCGGAGCTGGACCGGCTGGAGGAGTACGTACCGGGGGACCCGCGCAGTCTGTACGAGCGCGTCGAGCGGAAGGTCGTACGGGAGGCCGACGGGGCGGCCGTCCTGGCCTGGGTGTACGTGGCCGCGCCCGCCGTCGCCGCGCGGCTGCGGGCCCGGGGGCGGGCGATCGCGGGCGGGGACTGGCGGGCGCGGGTGTGAGGAGCCGCGGTGTCCGGGGTGCGGCGGCGTGAAGGGGGCCGGCGGTGTGCAGGAGGCGGCGGTGTGAGGGGCGTGTGCGCCTGAAGCCGGCTCAGCCCCCGTACGGCCGCTTCCCCCTGGCTTCCCGCAACGCACGCCCCCACCACACCAGTTGGTCCAGCATGGTCTTCGCCGCCGCGTCCGGGCCGGACGGGTCGCGCGGGGCGCCCCGTTCGTCGAAGGCGGCGCCGGCGTTGTGGAAGGAGACGGTGTCGCGGACCGTCACGGCGTGCAGCTCCGCGAAGACCTGACGCAGGTGCTCCACGGCTCGCAGGCCGCCGGACAGGCCACCGTAGGAGACGAGGCCGACGGGTTTGGCCTGCCATTCGGTGAAGTGCCAGTCGACGAGGTTCTTGAGGCCTGCCGGGAAGGAGTGGTTGTACTCGGGGGTGAGGACCACGAAGGCGTCCGCGCGCGCCAGCTTCGGGGTGACGCCGGACAGCGCGGCGGTCGCCTCCGGGGTCGGCCGGAGGGACATGGGCAGTGGGGCGTCGGCGACGTCCACGACCTCGGCGACCAGGTCGTCCCGGTCCCGGATGCGGGCGAGGAGCCAGTCGGCGACGACGGGGCCGAAGCGGCCGTGCCGGTTGCTGCCCACGACGAGGGTCAGGCGGAGCGGGTCGGTCGCGGCAGCGGCTGAGTCGGTGGCGGTGGGATTCATGCGACCCAGCCTCGTACCTCAACCATCCTTGAGGTCAAGCGCCGGCGCGTACACCCGGGTCACCCGTTCACACGCGCACCCCGGGCTTTTCCGCACCGCGCCCGCCGAACGCCCGTGACCTGCCGAAACGGCCCTGACAAGCTGCCGGTTCACCGCCCCCTGACACCCATTCACCCCAATTCTGACGTTCCCTCAGCAAGCGCGGTCGTCCCGCTGCCCGTTACCTCGAAGGGCAGGCGCACGACCGATCCGCTCGAGGGAGCACCGATGCGACGTACCGCCCGGCCGCTGACCGCCACCGCGTTCGCCGTCGCCGCCGTGGCCCTCGCCTCCGCCCCCGCCCACGGTGCGTCCACCGGCGGCCTGGAGGTGTCCCCGGCGTCGGTCGCGCCCGGAGGGCGGGTCACGGTGCGTACGGCGGCCTGCGGTGACGGCGGCTCGGCGACGGGTGACGCCGGCGCGGTCGGGGCGGGTTCGCTCAGCCTGGTGCCGGACGCGCACGGGCAGGACGCGACCGGGCGGTTCACGGTGCCGCCGAGTGCGCAGCCGGGCACGTACGAGATCACCGCGACCTGCGGCGGCAGTGGCCGGCGGATCGCCGGGGACGTGGTGGTCACGCTGACGCCGGTGCGCGGGCAGGTGCGTCCCCGGGGAAGTGTGAAGACGGGGGTCGGCGGCGCCCTGGGCCCCGATCCCGTGCAGACCGCGGCCGGTGTGGCGGCTCTCGCCGTCGCCGCCGCGGGCGGTACCTGGCTCCTGCATCGCCGGGCGAGAGGCGACGGGATCTGACGGACACCCTCCGCTGTCCGTCGCCGGTACCGCATGTCCCTCCCCCTCCGGGTCCGACGCCCCTCGCGGCCCGGAGGGGGTACGGGGCCGGAGCTCAGAAAGGGGTGGGTATGCGCAGGGTCCCCGGGTTCGGCAGCGGCGTCCGCAGTCCCGCGAACGCGGCCATGGCGGCCGTCACGGTGTTCGCGCTGTGCTCCGGGGTGTGGCTGCTGCGCAACGGCGCCGAGACGCACGCCCCGCCGCAGCCGTCCGCCGCGCAGGCCCGGGCCGGGCTGGGCGGCCGGGCCGGTGAGCTGCCGGCCGTGCCCCCGCTGCCGCCCTCGCCACCCGACCGCATCCGCATCCCCGCGATCCGGGTCGACGCGCCGCTGACCGGGCTCGGCCTGACGACGACCGGCAGCCTCGACGTGCCGCCCGCCGCGGACGAGAACCTCGCCGGCTGGTACGAGGCCGGTACCACCCCCGGCGAGCGGGGCACGGCCATCGTCGCCGGACATGTCGACAACGCCGACGGACCCGCCGTCTTCTACGACCTCGGCGCCCTGGCCAGGGGCAGCACGGTCGAGGTGGACCGGCGGGACGGCGGCGTCGCGGTGTTCACCGTGGACGCCGTCGAGGTCTACGCCGCGAAGGACTTCCCCGACGAGAGGGTCTACGGTGCCGCCCGCCGCCCCGAACTGCGGGTCATCACCTGCGGCGGCGGCTGGTCACGCGGCACCGGGTACCAGGGGAACGTCGTCGTCTTCGCGCACCTGACCGGCAGCCGGTGACGCTTCCAGAACCTTGGCCCTGCCCCGGGCACGAGCGCCGAGCGGCTTCACAGGCGGTGCCTTCCTGCGGAGGACGGGACGGGGACGGTCGAGCTGCCGGACCTGCTAGGGCCTGTCGTTTGGATCATGCCGGCGTCGCGGAGCGTGGCACGCACATCTGCCGCGTTGTCGTCGGTTGTCAACTCCCCCACGCTCGGCTGCGCTCGCGCGGGAGGGACCCCCCATCGCGTTGACGCCCTCCTCCGCCTTGCATCTGCACGCACCACACCCCGCTCGGGTCGGCCGAGAGGCGCTGTCACTCCCGGCCGACCTGATCCGAACGACAGGCCCTAGGCGACCCACTGCTCGTACGCCAGGTTCCCCACCAGGGCGAAGACGACCGTCAGCAGCACGATGCGGACGAAGCCGCTGCCCTGCTTCAGGGCGGTGTGGGCGCCGAGGGTGCCGCCCGCCAGGTTGAAGAGGGCCATCAAGGCGGCCAGTTGCCACAGGACGGCGCCCTGCCAGGCGAAGGTGGCGAGGGCGCCCGCGTTGGTACAGCAGTTGACGATCTTCGCGGTGGCGGAGGCCGTGACGAGGTCGAGGTGGAGGATCGCGGTGAGCGCGAGGACCAGGAACGTGCCCGTGCCGGGGCCGATCAGGCCGTCGTAGAAGCCGATACCGAGGCCCGCGAGGCCGATCGCGGCGAGGATCCGGCGGCGGCCGGCAGGACCGGTCGCGGGGGCCGTGCCGAAGGCGGGCCGCAGGATCACGAAGGCGGCGACCCCGAGCAGCACCACCATGATCACCGGCTTGAGGACGTCGGCACTCATCCCGGCCGCGAAGAACGCCCCGGCCGAGGATCCGGCGAGGGCGGCCAGCCCGATGCGGACGGCGGTACGGACGTCCACGGGGGCCTTGCGGGCGTACGTCACCGCCGCCCCCGTGGTGCCGACGATGGCGACGGCCTTGTTGGTGCCCAGCGCGTGCGCGGCGGGTGTGTTCGCGGGCAGTCCGAGCAGCAGCACCGGCAGCAGCAGGAGGCCGCCCCCGCCGACCACGGCGTCGATCCACCCGGCGGCCAGGGCCGCGACACAGAGCAGGACGATCATGGCCAGCGATATGTCGGGCATGATCGCGAGCCTATGCGAGGGCGGCGCGACGCCGGTGCGACGACCCTCACAGTGGGTCGTCGTCCCAGTTCAGGAACCCTCACACCCACCGCCACCGCCCGCTGAGGGCAGCGTTCCCCGCGGGAAACAGAGGTGATGCTGCCGGGTAACACCGGCACCGCACGCTCGAGTGCATGACCTCGAATGAGCGTGTGGTGGTGATCGGCACCGGCCTCGCGGGCGTACGGCTCGCCCGGCGGCTCGGTGAGCTCGGCACGCCCGCGCTGCTGATCGGCGAGGAGGAACACCGGCCCTACAACCGGGTCCTGCTCGCCGAGGTGCTGGCCGGACGGTACAGCCCCGAGGTGATCGCCCTGCCGGCGCCGGCCCGGATCGTGCGCGGCCGCGTCGTCGCCATCGACCGGGCACAGCGCACCGTCGCCTGCGCGGACGGGACGGTGATCGCATACGACCGGCTGGTTCTCGCGACCGGCTCCAACCCCGTACTGCCGCCGCTGCGGGGCCTGTTCACCGAGAATCACGAACTGCCCGAGGGTGTGCACGCCTTCCGGACCATGGACGACTGCCTGGGGCTGTCGAAGGCGGTCCGGCCGGGCGCGCGGGCCGTCGTCGTCGGCGGCGGTCTCCTCGGTGTGTCGGCGGCCCGGGCGCTCGCCCTGCGCGGCGCCCAGGTCGTACTCGCCCAGCAGTCCGAGCGGCTGATGGAACGCCAGCTCGACCCGGCCGCCTCGAAGCTCGTCAAGCGGCACCTGACCGACCTGGGCGTCGAGGTGCACACCGAGTGCCGCGTGCGGGACGTGCGCTGCGTCGGCGGCGCGGTCCGCTCGGTGGAGATGGCCGACGGATACGCGCTCGACGCGGACCTGGTGGTCGTCGCCTGCGGTGTCCACCCCCGGGTCGGTCTCGCGCAGGCCGCCGGACTCGACGTCCGCAAGGGCGTCGTCGTCGACGACGAGCTGCGCACCTCCGACCCGTACATCCACGCCGTCGGCGACTGCGCCCAGCACGCCGACGTGCTCTACGGACTCGCCACTCCGGCGCTCGAACAGGCCGACGCGCTGGCCGAGTTGCTGGCCGGGGACACGAGCGCCCGGTACACCGGCACGCGCTCGCTGACCCGGCTCACCCTCACGGGGCACGACAGCCCCTTCGACCTCGCCGCGTTCGGCGAGACCGAGGCGCTCCCGGGCGACGACGTCGTCCAGCTCGCCGACGCCACCCGCGGCACCTACCGCAAGGTCGTCGTCCGCGACGACCGCCTGGTCGGCGGGGTCCTCGTCGGCGAACTCGGCACCGTCGGCGCGCTCGCCCGCGCCTGGGAGGGAGCAGAGCCGCTCCCCTCCGACGGCGGCCCCCTGCTCCACCTGCTCACCAACGATGGAGGCTCCTGATGACGGCCACCCAGGGGACGACCCCCACGATCGTGCTCGTCGGCCACGGCATGGTCGGCCAGCGCTTCCTCGAAGCGCTCGCCGAGCGCGGCCTGACCGCCACGCACCGCGTGGTCGTACTCTGCGAGGAGCCGCGTCCGGCCTACGACCGCGTCGCCCTCACCTCGTACTTCTCGGGGAAGACGCCCGAGGACCTCTCCATGACCGACATGGAGTTCATCGCCACGCACGGCATCGAGCTGTACGTCGGCGACCCGGCCGAGACCGTCGACCGTGAGGCGAAGAAGGTCACGGCCCGCTCGGGCCAGGTCTTCGACTACGACACCCTCGTCCTCGCCACCGGCTCCTTCCCCTTCGTCCCGCCGGTGCCGAACAAGGACGCCGAGGGCTGTTTCGTCTACCGCACGATCGAGGACCTCCTCGCGATCGAGGAGTACGCCAAGTCCAAGGCGACGGTCGGCGCGGTGGTCGGCGGCGGCCTGCTCGGACTGGAAGCGGCCGGCGCGCTGAAGGGCCTCGGACTCACCTCCCACATCGTGGAGTTCGCTCCCCGGCTGATGCCCGTCCAGGTGGACGACGGCGGCGGCGCCGCGCTGCTGCGCACCATCGAGGAGATGGGCCTGACCGTCCACACGGGCGTGGGCACGCAGGAGATCCTGGTCGACGCCGAGGGCGCCGTCACCGGCATGAAGCTCTCCGACGGCTCCGAACTGGCCACCGACATGGTGGTGTTCTCCGCCGGTGTGCGCCCCCGCGACCAGCTGGCCCGCGACTGCGGACTGACGGTCGGCGAGCGCGGCGGCATCACGGTCGACGAGCAGTGCCGCACGGTCGCCGACCCGCACGTCTTCGCGATCGGCGAGTGCGCGCTGGCCTCCGACGGCCGGGTGTACGGCCTGGTGGCCCCGGGCTACGAGCAGGCCGAGACGGCGGCGGCCACGATCGCCTCGGACGAGGCGTCCTTCACCGGCGCCGACCTCTCCACCAAGCTGAAGCTGCTCGGCGTGGACGTGGCGTCCTTCGGCGACGCGCACGGCACCGCCGAGGACTGCCTGGACGTCGTCTACTCCGACTCCCGCGCGGGCCTGTACAAGAAGCTGGTCATCGGCCGCGACGGCACGCTCCTCGGCGGCATCCTGGTCGGCGACGCGGACGCCTACGGCACGCTGAAGGCCTTCACCGGTTCGGTCCCGCCGGTCTCGCCCGAGTCGCTGGTGCTGCCCGCCGGTGCCGGGGAGTCCGTCCAGCTCGGCCCGTCGGCGCTGCCGGACGACGCGATCGTCTGCTCCTGCCACAACGTCTCCAAGGGCACGATCCGCGGCGCGGTCACCGACCACCAGTGCACGACCGTGCCCGAGGTGAAGAAGTGCACCAAGGCCGGCACCGGCTGCGGCTCCTGCGTGAAGGTCCTCGGCCAGCTCGTCAACGCCGAGCTGGAGGCGAGCGGTGTCGAGGTCGACAAGGGCCTGTGCGGCTGCTTCGGCCAGACCCGCGAGGAGCTCTACGAGATCGTCCTCGCGCTGCGCATCACCACCTACCAGGACCTGCTGGACCGCCACGGCCGCGAGGAGGCCCGGGGCGGTGACGGCTGCGAGGTCTGCAAGCCGACCGTCGGCTCGATCATCGCCTCGCTCGCCCCGACGATCGGCGCGAGCGGCTACGTCCTGGACGGCGAGCAGGCGGCCCTGCAGGACACCAACGACCACTTCCTGGCCAACCTGCAGAAGAACGGCTCGTACTCGGTCGTGCCGCGGATCCCCGGCGGCGAGATCGCCCCGGAGAAGCTGATCGTGATCGGCGAGATCGCCCGCGACTTCGGCCTCTACACGAAGATCACCGGCGGTCAGCGGATCGACATGTTCGGCGCCCGCGTCGAGCAGCTGCCGCTGATCTGGGCCCGCTTGGTCGACGCCGGCTTCGAGTCCGGCCACGCCTACGGCAAGTCGCTGCGCACGGTGAAGTCCTGCGTCGGCCAGACCTGGTGCCGCTACGGCGTCCAGGACTCCGTGAAGATGGCGATCGACCTGGAGCTGCGCTACCGGGGGCTCCGGTCGCCCCACAAGCTCAAGTCGGCGGTATCGGGCTGCCAGCGCGAGTGCGCGGAGGCCCAGTCGAAGGACTTCGGCGTGATCGCCACCGCCAACGGCTGGAACCTGTACGTCGGCGGTAACGGCGGCGCGACCCCGCGTCACGCGGACCTGCTCGCGCAGGACCTGTCGGACGCCGAACTGGTCCGGCTGATCGACCGGTTCCTGATGTTCTACATCCGTACGGCCGACCGCCTGGAGCGCACGTCGACCTGGCTGGAGCGGATCCCCGGCGGCCTGGACCACGTGCGGGACGTCGTCGTCCACGACTCGCTCGGCATCTGCGACGAGCTGGAGCAGCTGATGCGGGCGCATGTCGCGCACTACCGCGACGAGTGGGCCGAGACCATCAACGACCCCGAGAAGCTCGCCCGGTTCGTGTCCTTCGTGAACGCGCCGGACACCCCGGACCCCGTCGTCGCCTTCGTGCCCGAGCGCGACCAGATGAAGCCCGACCTGCCGCTGCTGTCCATCGGCATGCGACCCGCCGCTGACGTACTGGAAGGAAGCGCCCAGCGATGACCCTGGCACCCGAGACCACCGACCTCACGATCGAGATCGCCCTGGACGACGACTGGTTCGCGGTCTGCGACCTGCGCGCGCTGCTTCCGGGCCGCGGGGTGGCCGCACTGCTGCCGGACGGCCGGCAGGCCGCGGTCTTCCGCGACCGCTCCGGTGACCTGTTCGCCATCGACAACCGCGACCCCTTCACCGGCGCGGCCGTCCTCTCCCGGGGCCTCACCGGCACCCACCAGGGCCGCCCCTTCGTCGCCTCGCCCCTGCTGAAGCAGCGCTTCGACCTGGCGTCCGGCCAGTGCCTGGACGACGAGACGGTCCGGGTGACGGCGTACAAGGTCCGGACCTCGTAGAACCTCTCCGCCCGCGTCGGCCGCACCCGCCGGCAGCACGGAGGCAACCTGGCCGGTACGTACGGTCCGCTCCCACCGGTGGATCTCCGGCGGCTGCGGCTGAACCGGCCCCCCGCACGAACGCGGTGGCGTGCACGCCCACTCGGGTGTGCACGCCACCGCGGCATGTCCGGCAGCGGGTGGGTCAGCCCACGAGGGGCGAGCGCGCCTGCTCCTCCGGCAGGGGCCGGGTGTCGAGGTAGAACCACTCGGCGTCGGCGGTGGGCCAGGGAGACGGCCCGGCCGCCTCCTCCTGCGCCGTGGGCCAGGGCGACGGCCCGGCCGCCTCCTCCTGCGCGGTGGGCCAGGGCGACGGCCCGGCCGCCTCCTCCTGCGCGGTGGGCCAGGGAGACGGCCCGGCCGCCTCTTTGTGCGCCGTGGGAACCGAACGCCTGGGCAGCGGCGCCGTGGCCGGAGGCTCGAAGACGGGCGTCCCGGAACCGGCCTGCTTCGCCTCCCCCGGCATCAGCAGCTCCACCCGCAGCCCCAGTCCCCGCTGCTGGGCGGTGAACTCCTCGACCTGGTTGCGGCAGGCGTGGTCCAAGTGGGTCACGCCGGTCAGGTCGAGACGGATCCGCGGCTTGCCGGACGCGGCGGCCGCCTCCAGCGCGTCGATCACCTTCGGCAGCCGCAGGAACGTGGCGTTACCCGCCATGACGACCTTCGCCGTGTCCTGCTCGACGTGCTGGCGGATCACGGTCTGCGACATGCGCAGCGCGGCCAGCACGATCCCCGCGGCGAGACCGAACAGCACACCCTCCAGCAGCGCCGTCGCCACGATGACCAGCATGGTCATCGTCATCACCGCGAACTCGCCCCGGTCCTGCCGCCACATCTTCGGAAACTCCGCGGGCCCGAACAGCTTCCAGCCGCTGTGCACGAGGACGCCGGCCAGCACGGAGATCGGGATCAGGGCGAGCACCTGCGGCAGCAGCAGCGCGAACGCGAGCAGCCACAGGCCGTGCAGGGTACGGGAGAGCCGGGTCTTGGCCCCGGCCTGGACGTTGGCCGAACTGCGCGCCACCACCGCGGTGACGGGGAGCGCGCCGAGGAGTCCCGCGACGGTGTTGCCGGCGCCCTGCGCGATCAGCTCGGTGTTGTAACGGGTGCGCGGACCGCTGTGCATCCGGTCCACGGCGGCGGCCGTGAACAGGCTCTCCGCGGACGCGATGACGGTGAAGGTGAGGACGGCGGTGATGATCGTCCCGTCGGCCAGTCCCGCGAACTGCTCGGCCCCCGGCACCGCCACCGAGTTGAGCAGGTTGCCCACCTGGAGCGTCTTCACGTCCACGCCGGGCAGCGCGGCCACGAGCATGCCGATGCCCACGGCGACCAGGGCGGCGGGGATCTTCCCGGCCGGTCCGGGCACCTTCTTCCAGACGAAGCTGAGCACGATCGTGACGACGCCGAGCAGGGTGGCGATCATCGCCTGCGGGTTCGTCAGGACGCCGGCCAGCAGGCCGGGGATGCCGGCCATGTTCTCGAGCGCGGTGCCGGGGGCCTTGGCATCGGCCATCGGGTAGGCCTGGCTGAACATCAGCGGTACGCCGATGCCGGCGAGCATGCCCTGGACGACGGCGACGGAGATGGCCTGGAACATGCGGCCGAGACGCACCAGTCCCAGGACGATCTGGAGGATGCCGGCGAACAGCACGATCACGCCGAGCATGGCCACGCCGACCTCGGCGACGGTCTCCGCGACCAGCGCGGCGAGCCCCGCGGCCGGGCCGCTGACCTGGAGCGTGCTGCCCCGGACCGCGCCGACGACCAGGCCGCCGATCACCCCGGAGATGATCCCGAGTTCGGCGGGAACGCCGGAGGCGACGGCGACACCGATGCACAGCGGCAGGGCGACGAGGAAGACGACGAGCGAGGCGGTGATGTCGGTGACGAGGTCACCCCTCGCCCCCTTGCCGCCACCGCCCTTGGCACCACTCACCAGACCCCGGATCAGCCCACCGAGCGCACCGGCGCCCGAGCTGCCCGGGTCGCCGGGGGTGTTCGAGCGCCCCAGGACGTCCGGACGGCCCGGCAGGCCTCCGCCCGGCCCGCGATCCGAGTGCCCCCCTGCCCCGCTCCCGGACCATCCGCCCGTCCAGGCCCCCGCATCCCCCGGCCGGCCTCCCGCGTCCCCGGGCCAAGCCCCCGGGTCCCCCACGGAACCGGCCCCCCACTCGGCGTCGCCCCCCGGCGGCGGCCCGCCCCCCTGTCGGCCGCCGTCGCCGCCCGGCGACCCCCCGTACCGCCCGCCGCCCGGGCCTCCCCATGTCCGCCCCCGTGCGTGCGCCCCGCTCACGCGGCGTGCACCCGGAAGTCGCCGTCGT
Organism: Streptomyces sp. NPDC013187; assembly: GCF_042899705.1. Classification (NCBI taxonomy): domain Bacteria; kingdom Bacillati; phylum Actinomycetota; class Actinomycetes; order Kitasatosporales; family Streptomycetaceae; genus Streptomyces; species Streptomyces sp. NPDC013187. The sequence goes on from NZ_JBIBAF010000005.1 coordinate 417,587, forward strand.
CGCCGAGTTCGTACACGAAGCCGGTGTCGACCTCGTAGTACCAGCCGTGCAGCCGGAGCCGGCCCGAGTCGAGGCGTTGTCGTACCACGGGGTAACTGCGCAATGCCGCCAGCTGGTTGACGACGTTGCCCTGGGAGACCTCCGGCAGCGACGGGTCGTCCGGCGCGGTCTGGAGTACGGAGGTCAGCTCGGGGCGGGCGATGCGCAGCCAGGCGTCCACGCCTGGCAGTGCCGACAGGTCGTCGCCGGACTTCAGCGCACCCATCGCACCGCAGTGTGAGTGACCGCACACCACGATGTCCTGAACCCCGAGCACCTCCAGTGCGTACTCGATGGTGGCCGCCTCTCCACAGGCCCCGGGCCGTCCGTAGGGCGGCACGATATTTCCCGCGTTCCGGAGCTCGAATATCTCCCCGGGTCGCGCACCCGTGATCATCGCGGGTATGACCCGCGAGTCCGAGCAGGTAATGAACAACGCCTCCGGATATTGCCCTTCAGCCAGTTTCCGGAATTCGCCGCTGTCGAAATCGGCACGCGTCCTGAACGCACGGGCACGGTCCAGCAAAGCCTTCAACGCACTCTCCTGAGCTGGGGGTTCATCCGATGCACCCCACCGTAGACCGCCTACCTACAGAGGAAGGTTAAGCAAAGCACAGGGCCCGGCCAGCAATTGAACATTTTCTGCCCTCATTCCCAGATGCGGCGTCTTCTTGTAGCGTGTGAACCCCGCGGCAGGTAATGCGAATTGACGCTGCCCGGATTCATGCCGGTTTCACGGAGAGACAGGACGTATGGGCCTACGAGTGCTGCTCATCGAAGACGACGAGACGATCGCCGAGCCGCTCACCGAAGGGCTCGGCCACTTCGGACTGACGGTCGACCACGTCGCCACCGGGACGGACGGGCTGAGAGGCCCGTACAACGACGTCGTCCTGCTCGACCTGGGGCTGCCGGACATGGACGGCATCGACGTCTGCCGCGGCATCCGGCAGGTCTCGGACGTACCCATCGTCATCCTCAGCGCGCGCGGCGAGGAGGCCGACCGCGTGCTGGGTCTGGAGCTGGGCGCCGACGACTACCTGGCGAAACCTTTCAGCGTGCGCGAACTGGTCGCCCGGGTCCGTGCCGTGACCCGCCGCACGCACCGCACCCACCAGGCGTTCCCCGAGGCTCCGGGCACGCGGGGCACCCCCGAGCCGCCGCCGTACGAGCCGGCCGCGGCGCCCGCCCACGAACCGGCCCCGGCGCTGTCCTACGAACCGCCCGCGACGACCTCGTACCACCCCGCCCCCGACCCGCCGCACGACCCCGGCCCGCTGGTCGTGGACCGCCGCACCCGCCAGGTCTGGGTGGGTGACGCCCCCGTCCCGCTCACGCCCAAGGAGTTCGACCTGCTGGCGCTGCTCAGCGAGGACCCGGGCGCGGTCTACTCGCGGCAGCAGATCCTCGACCGCGTCTGGGACCCGCACTACGACGGCCCGACCAAGACCCTGGACGTCCATGTGGCCGCGCTGCGTCGCAAGTTGGGGCACCCGGCGTGGATCAGGACGCTGCGGGGCGTCGGCTTCCGGCTGTCGGTGCACACGGGGCCGACCGCGCAGGTGGCCTCTCCGTGACCCGCCGGCTGCTGCTCAGCTATCTCAGCCTCGCGGCGCTGGTCCTGCTCTGCCTGGAGATCCCGCTGGGCTTCGTCTACTCGCGCGGTGAGCGGGAGCGGGTCGTCAACGCGGCGAAGGACGAGGCCGAGTCGGTGTCCGCGTACGCCGCGCTGTCCCTCGCGGCGGGGCGGGCCGAGCAGGACCTGCCCACACGGGTCGCGCACTGCGCGGAGCGCATCGGCGGGAAAGTGGTGATCGTCGACGCCTCGGGCGCCCCGCTCGCCACCTCGCACCCGGTCGACGCCGGGGTTTCCGGCGACCTGGCCGCGCGGCCGGGCATCGCGGCCGCCCTGCGGGGCACGTCGACGGTGGATGTCCGTACCTCCACGATCGGCGGGGTGGAGTATCTGTCCGTGGCCGCGCCGGTCGGCCAGGAGGCACGGCCGGTGGGTGCGGTGTGGCTGACGGTGCCCACCCGGACGGTGCACGAACGGGTCCACCATGTGTGGCTGCTGCTGGCGCTGGGCGGAGGGGCCGTGCTGACGTCGGTCGCCGTGGTCGGCTTCGCCTTCGCCCGCTGGGCGGGCCGCCCCATCCGCGAACTGGAGCAGGCCACGCACGACTTGGCCGAGGGCGGCCGGTTCGCCCCGGTGACGATCACGAAGGGGCCGCCGGAAGTCCGCTCGCTGGCCGCCGCGTTCAACCACACCGCCGCCCGGCTCGCCCATCTGCTGGCGTCCCAGCGGGCGTTCGCCGGTGAGGCCTCGCACCAGCTGAAGACGCCCCTGGCGGCGTTGCGGCTGCGCCTGGAGAACCTGGAGCCGGACATCGCCGCCCGGGGCCGGGGCAGCCTCACCGCCGCCGTCACGGAGACGGACCGGCTGGCCCGGATGGTCGAGCACCTGCTGGCCATGGCCCGGCTGGAGGAGCACGCCGCCATTCCCGCCACCGTCGACCTGGGCACGGTCTGCGTGGAGCGGCACCGGACGTGGCAACCCCTGTTCGCACGGGAGGGCGTTTCCCTCGTGCTGTTCGCGGGGAGCGTGGGCCCGGTGCTCGCCGTGCCGGGGGCCGTCGAGCAGATCATGGACAACCTGCTGTCCAACGCCCTGCGGGCGTCCCCGGCGGGCAGCACCGTCACGATCGAGCTGCGGCTGCAGGCCCCGCCGCGGCGGGCGTTGCGCGACGGCAGGCCCCGCTGGGTCGACCTGCACGTGACCGACGAGGGCCCGGGCATGACGGAGGAGCAGCGAACTCGCGCCTTCGACCGTTTCTGGCGCGCCCCGGGCGCCCCCAAGGGCGGTACGGGACTGGGTCTCGCCCTGGTGCAGCGCCTGGCCCATGCCAGCGGCGGCGAGGCGGCCCTGCACGCGGCGGCGACCGGCGGCCTGGACGTGGTGATCCGGCTGCCCTCCGCACGGCCGTCGGGCGAGGCCGGTCCAGGACCGGGCGGCGACCGCCCGAGGAGGCCGAGACGAGAGGCACCGGCGCTGCCGGCGTAGGCAGAATCAGAAACAGAAGCAGAAGCAGCGAGCAGCACAAGCGGCCCGTGCAGCACGCAGCACAAGCGGCCCGTGCAGCACGCAGCACGCAGCACAAGCGGCCCGTGCAGCACGCAGCACGCAGCACAAGCGGCCCGTGCAGCACGCAGCGCAGGCGCCATGAAGAGCACGCAGCACAGACGCCACGAACAGCGCGCAGCACAGGCGGCGCCGGTGGCGCCCGCATGCCGCCCCACGGCCACGAGTTGTCCATGCCCCGTCAATCCGGCTCCCTTAGCGTCCTTCCCGCCTCCCCCCACGCACGACCCTGCCGTCGACCGGCGGCAGGGCGGTACGGCACCTCTGGAGTGAGAGTGGAACGTCGTAACCTCCTGCGTGCGGCCGTCCTCGGCGGCACATCGGCCGCTCTGGGCGGAACCCTGTGGCGCGGTGCCGCGTACGCGGCACCGGCCCAGCCCGGCACCGGCCCCTACGGGCCGCTGGGCTCCCCCGACGCCAACGGCGTCAGGCTCCCCGCCGGCTTCACGAGCCGGATCATCGCCCGGTCGGGCCAGCGGGTCGGGACCACGTCGTACACCTGGCACAACGCCCCGGACGGCGGCGCCTGTTACGCCGACGGCACGGGCTGGATCTACGTCTCCAACTCCGAGATCAATCCCTCGGGCGGCGCGAGCGCGGTGAGGTTCTCGTCGACGGGCGCGATCACCGGTGCGTACCGCATCCTCTCCGGCACCCGGCAGAACTGCGCGGGCGGCAAGACGCCGTGGAACACGTGGCTGTCCTGCGAGGAGGTGTCCCTCGGCTACGTCTACGAGACCGACCCGTGGGGCACGAACGCGGCGGTGCAGCGCGCGGCGATGGGCCGTTTCAAGCACGAGGCGGCGGCCGCCGACCCGGTGCGCAGGGCGATCTACCTGACCGAGGACGAGACGAACGGCCGCTTCTACCGCTTCGTGCCGACGACCTGGGGCAACCTGTCCTCCGGCACGCTCCAGGTGATGGTCGCGGGCAGCGCCACCAGCGGCTCCTTCACCTGGGCCGATGTCCCCGACCCGGACGGCTCCCCCACCGCCACCCGCTCCCAGGTCTCCGGTTCCAAGTCCTTCAACGGCGGCGAGGGCTGTCACTACGCGAACGACACCGTCTGGTTCACCACCAAGGGCGACAACCGCGTCTGGCAGCTCAACCTCCTCGACAACACCTACGAGCTGGCCTACGACGACTCCCTCGTCAACGGCACGGCCCCGCTCACCGGCGTCGACAACATCACCGGCACCTCCTCCGGCGACCTGTTCGTCGCCGAGGACGGAGGCAACATGGAGATCTGCGTGATCACCCCGGACGACGTCGTCGCCTCGTTCCTGCGCGTCGACGGCCAGTCCGCCTCGGAGATCACCGGCCCGGCCTTCTCCCCGGACGGCACCCGCCTCTACTTCTCCAGCCAGCGCGGCACCAGCGGCAGCTCCTCGGGCGGCATCACCTACGAGGTGACGGGCCCGTTCCGCTCCTGACGGGGGGCGCGTGCGGCACCTGAGCCGGTCCCGTCGGTGACCATCGGCGGGCCCGGCCGTTCCACCGGTTGGGCAGTTCGCAGCGGGCTGTCCAGCCGACGGAAGGAACACCACCGTGGACACGACCGTGCCCGTCCCGAACGCGCCGGGTGTGCTGCCCCGCGCCGAGTGGGTCAAGACCCTGCCGCAGACCATCGTCGCGTCCTGCGTCCTGCTGCTCGACGCCGAGGACCGGATCCTGCTGCTGCGCTACGCCGCGGGGCTGCCCGCCGCGGGGCTCTGGGGGCTGCCGGGCGGCATGCTCGACCACGGAGAGGACCCCGTCGGGGCCGCGCGCCGGGAGCTGCACGAGGAGACCGGCATCGCCCTGGAAGAAGACCTGCGGTTCCTCGGGTACGACCACCGGGCCGATGTGCTGGAGACGGGGCCGGTGATCGACTTCTACTTCCACGGTGGCCGGCTCCCGGCCGGGCAGCCCGTCCGGCGCAGCTCGGAGCACGACCAGCACGGCTTCTTCGCCCTCGCCGACCTGGAATCGACCCCGCTGGCGACCGGGCTGCCCACCCTCACCACGCTGCTGACCGCGGCCCGGACCGGCACCGTCGTCTGCCTGCGGGAAGGGCTCCACGGCTAGGCCGCGTCCGCGAAGCTCCGGCTGGGCGAAGGTCTTCCCGGGCAGGCCGGGACGCCGAAGGGGCGGCACCTCCGCACAGGTGCCGCCCCTTCGTCTCGTGCTCCGGAGCCGCCGCGATCGGTGAGGGTCGGGGACCGCCGACGGCTCCGGGTTCTTGCGCGGCCCCGCACGGGCCACGGGTCTAGGGCCTGTCGTTTGGATCATGCCGGCGTCGCGGGGCGTGGCACGCACATCTGCCGCGTTGTCGTCGGTTGTCAACTCCCCCACGCTCGGCTGCGCTCGCGCGGGAGGGACCCCCATCGCGTTGACGCCCTCCTCCGCCTTGCATCTGCACGCACCACGCCCCGCTCGGGTCGGCCGAGAGGCGCTGTCACTCCCGGCCGACCTGATCCAAACGACAGGCCCTAGGCGGCATCAGGACCCGGGCGTGTCCCGGTCAGCGTGCGTATCGTTGTACCGCGCGGCCGGCTCCACCCGCGGGTGCGGCCGGGGAGGAGCGCCACGGTGACCGCCCTCGCAGACAGGATGGAGATGGCCGACAGCAGCGACGGACTCACCCTCGACATGATGTTCGAGTGGGTGGAGACGATGCCGGTCCCCGAGGGCTACAGGGTCGAGATCGTCGGGGGGCACATCTTCATGGCGCCTCAGCAGGACGCCCACTGGGACATCACCGCGAACATCGTGGAGCAGCTGCGCGCGAAGTACCCGCGCAAGCGCGTGAAGTCCGACGTCCGTGTCGACTACCCGGGCCACCTCAACGGCTTCGCCTCCGACATCACCGTGATGTCGGAGGGAGCGGCGCAGAACGACAAGGGCCTGTGGCGCTACCAGGACGTCGACTTCGTCGCCGAGGTGATCTCCAGGAAGACCGGGGCGAACGACTACGGCCCCAAGAAGGACGCGTACGCCGCCGCCGGCGTGCCGGTGTACCTGATCGTGGATCCGTACACCGGCCGCTGGCATCTGCACACCAAGCCCAAGGACGGCGAGTACCGGGGCGAGCTGAGCCTGGACTTCGGGGACGAGATCGACCTGACCGGAACCGTGGTCGGGCTCGTCCTGGAGACCGGGGAGTTCCCCCGGGACTGACGCCGCACTACGCCGCCGGGGCCAGCTGCTCCTGCTCCCGGGGCACGAACCGCACCCGGGGATGCCCGCCGTGCCAGCCCACCGACAGCCGCAGGTTGCCGACCCGGGCCAGGATCAGGCCGATGACGGCCGCGGCGAGCGCCGCCACCGCACCGCCGGCCGCGAGGCCGACCCGCGCGCCGTACGTGTCCGTGATCCAGCCGACTATCGGGGCGCCGACGGGCGAGCCACCGAGGAAGACCATCATGTAGAGGGCCATGACACGGCCGCGCATGGCCGGGTCCGTGGACATCTGGATGCTGGTGTTCGTCGTGACGTTGACGGTCATGCCGAACAGGCCCAGCGGGACCATGAGCAGGGCGAACATCCACAGTGTGGGGGTCGTCGCCGCCACGATCTCCAGCGCGCCGAAGGCCAGGGCCGCCACGATCAGCAGCCGCAGCCGGGCCGTCCCCCGTCGCGCCGCGAGCAGTGCGCCCACGACCGAGCCGACCGCCATCAGCGTGTTGAACATGCTGTACGCGCCCGCACCCGCGTGGAACACGTCGTCCGCGAAGGCCGAGAGGTAGACGGGGAAGTTGAAGGCGAACGTCCCGACGAAGCCGACCAGGACGATCGGCCAGATCAGCTCCGGGCGGCCCGTGACGTAGCGCACACCCTCCCGCAGCTGCCCCTTGCCCCGCGGGGCCCGCTCCACGACGTGCAGCTCGCGGGCCCGCATCAGCAGCAGGCCGGTGAGCGGCGCGATGAAGGACAGGCCGTTGAAGAGGAAGGCGAAGCCGGTGCCGACGCCGGTGATGAGTATGCCCGCGACGGCGGGGCCGACCAGGCGGGCCGACTGGAAGTTCGCCGAGTTAAGGCTGACCGCGTTCTGCAGCTGCCCCGGGCCGACCAGCTCGGAGACGAAGGACTGCCGGGCCGGGTTGTCCACGACGGTGGCCAGACCGACCGCGAAGGCGGCGACGTACACGTGCCACACCTGGACGTGTCCGGTGAGGGTGAGGACGGCCAGGGCGATCGCCGTGAGCGCCATCGAGGACTGCGTCACGAGCAGGGTGGGCCGCTTGCGCAGCCGGTCGACGAGGACACCGCCGTAGAGGCCGAAGAGGAGCATCGGCAGGAACTGCAGGGCGGTCGTTATGCCGACGGCGGCGGAGGAGCCGGTGAGGCTGAGCACGAGCCAGTCCTGGGCGATGCGCTGCATCCAGGTGCCGATGTTGGAGACGACCTGGCCCATGAAGAACAGGCGGTAGTTCCTGACCTTCAGGGAGGAGAACATCGAGGACTTGCGCGGAAGCGGATCCGAGGCGGGCGGGGAGTCGTGGGGGTCAGGTGCGGGGGCGGAAGCTGCTCCGGGTCCCGAACTCAAATGGGTCGCCTCCTTGCAACGGCTTCTTACAGATGCGCGAGCTTCTCCAGTACGGGGGCGGCGGCGCGGAGTTTCGCCCACTCGTCCTCGTCGAGGTTCTCCACCAGCGTGGCCAGGAACGCGTTCCGCTTGGCGCGGCTCTCCTCGAGCATGGCCTCGGCCTGCTCGGTGCGTGTGACGACCTTCTGGCGCCGGTCCTCGGGGTGCGGCTCCAGCCGGACCAGCCCCTTGGCCTCCAGCAGTGCCACGATGCGGGTCATCGACGGCGGCTGGACGTGCTCCTTGCGGGCGAGCTCACCCGGTGTGGCCCTGCCGCACAGCGAGAGGGTGCCCAGCACCGACATCTCGGTGGGGCTGAGCGATTCGTCGACCCGCTGGTGCTTGAGCCGACGGGACAGCCGCATCACCGCGGATCGGAGGGAGTTCACGGCGGCTACGTCGTCGCCATGGTTGAGGTCCGGCATGTTCTTTAGCGTAACTCATTACTCTCGCTAAATACCAGCCGGAACGCGTACAGCCGTCCGTGACGCCCGCCACTGAAGCGTGACATCACTCATATGGGTGACAAGGCGACGGAACGGGCCCCGCCGGACCGAACGGTGCCGCGACCCTCATGCTCATGGGGACCAGTGTGCTCAGCCTGCGAATAGACCGCGACCTGCTCGAACGGCTCAGGCACCACGCCGCGAAAAGAGGAATGAGCGTCCAGGACTATGTCGTCCGGACGCTCATTCGAGATGACTTCGACCAGCGCTTCCAGGCCGCCGTCGAGGAGACGGAGAGGTTCTACGGCACCCCCGGCGCCCCTGGCTCCCCTGACTCCCCCGGCATCCCCGGCGCCCCCGGCGCCCCCGACTCCGGCGACGAGGATCAGGTCAGACCGAGCGCCGGCATCAGGTAGTAGAACGCGAACACGGCCGCCACCGCGTACATCGCCGACGGCACCTCCCGGCCCCGCCCGGCGGCGAGCCGCAGCACGGCGAAGGTGATGAAGCCCATGCCGATTCCGTTGGTGATCGAGTACGTGAACGGCATCATCAGCATCGTCACGAAAGCCGGGACGGCGATCGTGTAGTCCGCCCAGTCGATCTCCTTCACCGATCCGGCCAGGATCAGGAAGCCGACCGCGACCAGGGCGGGCGTGGCCGCCTGGGAGGGGACCATCGTGGCGACCGGCGTCAGGAAGAGGGCCGCGGCGAAGAGGCCGCCGGTGACGACATTGGCCAGACCGGTCCGGGCGCCCTCGCCGACACCGGCCGTGGACTCGACGAACGCGGTCGTCGCGGAGGAGGAGCTGGCGCCGCCGGCGGCGACCGCGAGGCCGTCGACGAACAGCACCCGGTTGATGCCGGGCATCTGTCCCTCGCCGTCGGTCAGCTTCGCCTCGTCGGAGACGCCCATGATCGTGCCCATCGCGTCGAAGAAGCACGACAGCAGCACGGTGAAGACGAACAGCACCCCGGTCAGCACGCCGACCTTGCCGAAGCCGCCGAACAGGCTGACCTGCCCGATCAGCCCGAAGTCGGGGCTCGCGACCGGGTTGCCGGGCCAGGTGGGCGTGGTCAGGCCCCAGCTCGGCACCTCGGCCACCGAGTTGATGACCACCGCGAGGACCGTCATGGCGACGATCGAGATCAGGATCGCGCCGGAGACCTTGCGTACGATCAGCGCGAGAGTCAGCAGGACGCCCAGGACGAAGACGAGGACCGGCCAGCCGTTGAGGTGACCGTCGCCGCCCAGCTGGAGCGGGACGGTGGTCTGGGCGGCGTCCGGGATCCGGGAGACGAAGCCCGCGTCGACGAGCCCGATCAGCATGATGAACAGGCCGATACCGATGGAGATGGCCTTGCGCAGCCCGTAGGGCACGGCGTTCATGACGCGCTCGCGCAGCCCCGTGGCGACCAGCAGCATGACCACGAACCCGGCGAGGACCACCATGCCCATCGCGTCCGGCCAGGACATGCGCGGGGCGAGCTGGAGGGCGACGACGGAGTTCACACCGAGACCGGCGGCCAGCGCGATCGGGACGTTGCCGATGACGCCCATGAGGAGGGTGGTCAGCGCGGCGGTGAGGGCCGTCGCGGTGACCAGCTGCCCGTTGTCGAGCTGGTGACCGTACATGTCCTTGGCGCTGCCGAGGATGATCGGGTTCAGCACGATGATGTAGGCCATCGCGAAGAAGGTGGCGAGACCGCCCCGGACCTCGCGCGGCAGGGTGCTGCCCCGCTCGGAGATCCGGAAGAAGCGGTCGAGTGCGCCGTACGTGCGCCCGGCTCCCGGCTGATCAGGGGCGGGGACCTTGGCGGGAGCCGAGGAGGACATGTGTTGGTGTTTCCTACGAAGAGAAGTGGTCAGACATAAACCGTTTCAGTATGAACATATAAAGCCACCATCGGCCATCTCCGCGCGTAGACCTGATCGCCTCGTAAGCTGTCCCCATGGCGAAGTGGACCCCCAGACACGAGGCGCCGGAGCCCCTGGAGGGCCCCGTGGTCGCCACCATCACCGGCGGCACCATCCTGTGGTTCGTCCTCTTCCTGGTCCAGCTCCCCTTCTACGGCTGGTTCGACGATCACGGTCACACCTGGTGGGTGTGGACCTGCCTGGCCGGTGGCGGGCTGGGACTGATCGGTGTCTGGTACGTCCGCAAGCGCGACGCGGCGATCAAGCGCGCGGCGGCCGAGAACCGCACGGCGGCATCCTCGGCCGACTAGCCCTCTTCCTGTCCACTCTCCGCCGAGACACGTCCCCGCCCCCTCCCTACGCTCGTATCAGGCGGCGAAACGCTCGAAAACCGTCGGCGCGCGACCGCCGCCCGACCGGTGAGGAGCGCAGCGATGACGACGCAGCACAGCGCGGTCGAGGCCGACCGTGCCCTGAAGTCCAAGCACCGGGCGATGTGGGCCCAGGGCGACTACCCGTCCCTGGCCGCCGAGGTCATCCCCGAGCTGGGAGCGATCCTGGTCGAGGCGTGCGGAGTGCGCCCCGGTCTGCGGGTGCTGGACGTGGGCGCCGGCTCCGGCAACGCCGCGATACCGGCGACCCTGGCCGGTGCGGACGTGGTGGCCTCCGACCTGACGCCGGAGCTGTTCGACGCCGGTCGGCGGGCGGCCGAGAAGCAGGGGGCGCAGCTCGTCTGGCAGGAGGCCGACGCCGAGGCGCTGCCGTTCGGCGACGCGGAGTTCGACACCGTGCTGTCCTGCGTCGGCGTCATGTTCGCCCCGCACCACCGGCAGGCCGCCGACGAACTCGTCCGGGTCTGCCGTCCCGGCGGCACCATTGGACTGCTCAGCTGGACGCCCCAGGGCTTCATCGGCCGGATGTTCGCCGTGATGAAGCCGTACGCGCCGCCGCCCCCGCCCGGAGCCGAGCCACCGCCTCTGTGGGGGGACGAGGACCACGTCCGCGCCCTGCTCGGCGACCGGGTCACGGACGTCCGCGCCGAGCGCCGCACGGTCCGCGTCGACCGCTTCGAGACGCCCGAGGCGTTCCGCGACTACTTCAAGGACCGCTACGGCCCCACCATCAGCGTCTACAAGAACCTCGCCGGTGAACCCGAACGCGCCGCCGCCCTCGACGGCGCCCTGGTGGACCTCGCCCGCGACGGGGACCTGAAAGCGGGCTCGGGCGCGACCGTCCTGGAGTGGGAGTACCTGCTCCTCACGGCCCGCCGGGCGGGCTGACGGCAGGGCGTGGCCCCGTGGTCGTACGGCATACAACTGCCGTACGACCACGGCACGGAGTCCGTCCTTCCCAGGTCGGATCTTCACCACATTCAGCGGGTGAAGCGGCAAATCCGCACGTACCGTCGAATGCATGACGCATCTCGACGCGGGTGCCCGGCCCGACTCCGCGCGGCCGGCGACGGTCACCTCCCGCGAGACCGGCCTGACCGCCGCTCAGGTCGCCGAACGGGTGGAGCGCGGGCAGGTCAACGACGTGCCGGTGCGCAGCAGCCGCTCCACCGTCGACATCGTCCGGGCCAACGTCTTCACCCGCTTCAACGCGATCATCGGCGTGCTGTGGCTGATCATGCTGGTGGTCGCCCCGATCCAGGACAGCCTGTTCGGGTTCGTGATCCTCGCCAACACCGGCATCGGGATCGTCCAGGAGTGGCGGGCGAAGAAGACGCTGGACTCGCTCGCGCTGATCGGCGAGGTCAGGCCGACCGTGCGCCGCGACGGGACGGCCGGGCAGGTCAGCACGTCCGAGATCGTGCTGGACGACCTGATCGAGATCGGGCCCGGGGACAAGGTCGTCGTCGACGGCGTCTGTGTCGAGGCGGACGGTCTTGAGATCGACGAGTCGCTGCTCACCGGCGAGGCCGACCCGGTCGTGAAAGAGCCCGGCGACCAGGTCATGTCGGGCAGCTTCGTGGTGGCGGGCGGCGGAGCCTTCCAGGCGACGAAGGTCGGCCGCGAGGCCTATGCCGCCCAGCTCGCCGAGGAGGCCTCCCGCTTCACCCTCGTCCAGTCCGAGCTGCGCTCGGGCATCTCCACGATCCTCAAGTACGTCACGTGGATGATGGTCCCGACCGCGATCGGCCTGGTCGTCAGCCAGCTGTTCGTGAAGGAGAACGCCTTCGACGACTCCGTCGCCCGCACGGTCGGCGGCATCGTCCCGATGGTCCCCGAAGGCCTCGTCCTGCTCACCTCGGTCGCCTTCGCGATCGGCGTGATCCGGCTCGGCCGCAAGCAGTGCCTGGTCCAGGAGCTGCCGGCGATCGAGGGGCTGGCCCGGGTCGACACGGTCTGCCTCGACAAGACCGGCACCCTCACCGAGGGCGGCATGGACGTCACCGAGCTGCGGCCGCTGCAGGGCGCCGACGAGACGTACGTGCGCAAGGTGCTCGGTGCGCTCGGCGAGTCGGACCCGCGGCCGAACGCCTCCCTGAAGGCGATCATCGACGCCTACCCGGCCGTGGAGGGCTGGCGCTGCACCGAGGCCCTGCCGTTCTCCTCCGCCCGCAAGTACAGCGGCGCCGCGTTCGACGAGGGCGACGGGCAGTCCGGCCGGTGGCTGCTGGGCGCGCCCGACGTGCTGCTGGCGGAGGACGACCCGGCCCTGGCCGAGACCGGGCGGCTGAACGAGCAGGGCCTCAGGGTGCTGCTGCTCGTCCGCGTCGCGCGGGACCTGGACGATCCCGAGGTGGCGAGGGGGGCGAAGCCCGTCGCCCTGGTCGTGCTGGAGCAGCGGCTGCGGCCGGACGCCGCCGACACCCTGCGCTACTTCGCCGACCAGAACGTCCGGGCCAAGGTCATCTCCGGCGACAACGCGGTGTCGGTCGGCGCGGTCGCCGCCAAGCTCGGGCTGTCGGGCAGCACCCTGGACGCGCGGCGGCTGCCCGCCGAGCGGGAGGGGATGGCCGACGCCCTCGACGGCGGGACGGTGTTCGGGCGGGTCACCCCGCAGCAGAAGCGGAACATGGTGGGCGCGTTGCAGTCCCGCGGGCACACGGTCGCGATGACGGGCGACGGGGTGAACGACGTACTCGCCCTGAAGGACGCCGACATCGGCGTGGCGATGGGCTCCGGCTCGGAGGCGACCCGGGCGGTCGCGCAGATCGTGCTGCTGAACAACAGCTTCGCCACACTGCCGTCGGTGGTCGCGGAGGGGCGCCGGGTCATCGGCAACATCACGCGGGTGGCGACGCTGTTCCTCGTCAAGACGGTCTACTCGGTGCTGCTGGCCGTGCTGGTGGTGTGCTCGCAGGTGGAGTACCCGTTCCTGCCGCGCCACCTGACCCTGCTGTCGACGCTGACCATCGGCATCCCGGCGTTCTTCCTCGCGCTCGCGCCCAACAGGGAGCGGGCGAAGCCGAACTTCGTGCGGCGGGTCATGCGGTACGCGATCCCGGGCGGGGTCGTGGCGGCGCTGGCGACCTTCGCGACGTATCTGATCGCCCGGGAGCACTACACGGGGGCGGGGGCGCTGGACGCGGAGACCAGCGCGGCGACGCTCACGCTGTTCCTCATCTCGATGTGGGTGCTGGCGATCATCGCCCGCCCGTACACCTGGTGGCGGGTCGCCCTGGTCGCCTCGATGGCCGGGGCGTTCCTGGTGGTGCTGGTCGTGCCGTGGCTGCAGCACTTCTTCGCGCTGAAGCTGGTGGGGATGACGATGCCGTGGATCGCCGTCGGCATCGCCGTGGTCGCGGCGGCCACCCTGGAGGTCTTGTGGAGGTGGGTGGACCGCCGCTTTCCCGCTTAGCGCTCGGCTCGGGCCAGGGGGATTCCCGCCGAGTTCCGTCCGCGAGCCGTACGTGGCCGGTCGCGCAGTTCCCCGCGCCCCTGGGGGCGCGCCCTACTTCACGTCGACGTAGTCGCCCGTGGCGTTGACGGCCGGGGTGGTCGTCGTGCCGGCGAAGCTGAAGCGCCAGTAGCCGTCGTAGGCGGCGGTGGCGGTGGCCTTCACGTTGCCGTAATTGTCGGAGGTCACGGTCTTGACCGTGGTGTACGTGCTGGTGCCCGCCTTGCGGAACTGGAGCTTGACCGGCTGGTTGGTGTAGCCGTGGTAGGCGTTGTCCTCCCAGTTGGCGCGGGACAGCTTGCCGGTGGACGTGATGGTCTTGCCCTTGTAGACGGGCTCGGGGCCGGCGTTGACCGTCAGCTTGGAGTAGCGCTGCACCTTGGTGGTGCCCAGGCCGCCCTGCATCTTCTCCTGGTCGTCGCTGGTGACCGCGAGGGCACCGGCGCCCCAGGTGCCGGCGTCGGAGTTGAACAGGTCGCCGTCGGCCGGGCGGATGCTGATGACGCCCTTGCAGTTGAGGACCGTCGTGGAGGCGGCGGTGCAGGTGGCCGGGTCGTCGCTGATGAGGAGGTTGTCCGCGGTGTCGACCGAGGAGCCGTGGTAGATCAGCGGACCGGTGGCGAAGTTGTCGGAGCCGGTGTCGAGGTCGGCGGCGTGGGTCACGGAGTAGGTGACCGGCACGCTCACCACGTTGGTGGTGCCGACGACTATGTTCTTGCCGCTGTTGACCTTCACGTCGGAGAAGGTGACGTCGAGGGTCGACGCGGTGGTGCTTGTGCCCGCGTCTGCCGCGGCGGAGCTGAAGGCCTGCTTGCCGGAGGGGGCGTCGGCGGCCTGCGCGGCCGGAACGACGAGGGCGGAAAGGGCCAGGGCGCCGGAGACGGCGGCCACGGTGGCTCGCATGTGCATGTGTTCCCCAGGAGGAGAAGTGAGCTAGGAGTCTGACTGACTCGGATGATCAGATTCACGAGCCCCTGGGGGGGTTGTAGGCGCGGACCGGGTTTTGCCGTGTCATCCGCAACGTTTGACGCGCTCGTGGCATATGCACGGCGTGGAGACGGCGCCGCCGGCCCCGGCATGGCTCCGGGACCGGCGGTGTCGCGCTGCGGCGGTGTTACTGCACGTCGACGAAGTCACCCGCGGCGTTGACCGCCGGGGTGGTCGTGGTGCCCGCGAAGGAGTAGCGGAAGTAGCCGTCCGTCGAGGCCGTGACGGTGGTCTTCAGCTCACCCGTGCTGTTGGACTTGATGGTCTTGAGGGTGGTGTAGGTGTCGCTGCCCTTCTTGCGGAACTGCAGCTTCACCGACTGGTTGGTGTAACCGTGGTACTTGTTGTCGTCCCAGTTGGCCCGGGACAGCTTGCCGGTGACCGTGATGGTCTTGCCCTTCTTCACCGGCTCGGGCGAGGCGTTGACCGTCAGCTTGGAGTAGCGCTGGAGCTTGAAGGAGTTGGTCGGGTCCTTCACCGCGACACCCACGTTGTCCAGGTTCGGGTTCTCCGGGTCCTCACCGTTGAACGCGACCGCGAACGCGGCCGCCTTCCAGGAGCCGGCGTCCTCGTTCAGCAGCGCGAACGGGTCGATCTCGACGGTGGCCTTGCAGCTGGCGACGGTCGCGGAGGAGTCCGTGCAGGTCGCGTCGTTGCTGTCGAAGAAGAAGGCCGTCTCCTCGAACGAGGCACCGCGGTACAGCTCGACGCCCGCGAAGAAGTCCGCGGCGTGGATGTCCACTTCCTGGCCGTGGGTCAGCGTGAAGGACACGGGGACCTTGACCACGTTGGTGGTGCCCACGGCGATGTTCTTGCCGTTGTTGACCTTGACCGAGGAGAAGGTCGCGTTCAGGGCGATCGCCTCGCCGTCCACGGCGCCGGTGAAGGCCGACCGGCCGGAGTCGGCGTGGAGGACCTCGCTCGCGGCGGCGATGTCCGCGGGAACCTTCGGCTCCGCGGCCTGCGCGGCCGGGACGGCGAGGGCGGAAAGGGCCAGGGCGCCGGTGACGGCGGCCACGGTGGCTCGGATACGCATGCGTTCTCCAGGTGGAGAGGGGCCCCGGTGCTCGTCGTCGGCTCTCGGGGCCCAAGTGATCGTGGAGTCTGTTGACTCACGTGATCAGATAGCTCAGCGATACGCATGGTTGTACGACAGGTGAAAAAAATGTGCGGGAGTTTTCACCGACTGCCATACGTCGCCCCAGCCGCACCTCACCACCGGCTCGGTCGCACCACCGGCTCGGTCGCACCACCGGCTCGGCCTCACCACCGGCTCGGTCGCACCACCGGCTCAGTCGAACCACCGGTCCCGCGCCAGTTCGTCCGTGCGGGACGGGTCCTCCAGCAGTGCCGCCACCTCGAACCGCCGCGGCCACTGTCCCGCCGCCCAGGCGAGCCCCGCGGCGACGCCTTCCAGGGTCGCGGCGTGCAGGACGCCGTCGTCGGTGAGCCGCCAGTCGATCTCCACGCCGTCGACGACGAGTTCCTCGTGCTCGACGTAGGAGGACGGGGTCTGCCGGCCGAGCAGCACCCGCACCGGCTCCGGTACGTCGTGCTCGGTGCCCTCGGAGGTGACCTCCCCGGTGACCGACTCGCTCAGCCGCCGCACCTGGAACAGTTCGGCCAGCTCGGCGGCGCGTGACGGGCGTACGGGAAGCAGCGGCACACCCTCGGTGAACGGCAGCAGGTCGGGCGAGTCGCACACCACGGCGTCGGCCGCGTCCACGACCTCCACCCGGCCGTCGACGACCGCCCGCAGATCGTCCGGCAGGGTCACCTGCTCGGGGTCCAGACCGGCCAGCGCCCCGTACAGGGCGTGCAGTTGCGCGCCCGTCACCTCCCGCTCGGGGTCGGCGAGCCGGTCGAGCAGCTCGGCGGCACCGCCGGGCTCGTCCAGCAGCGCGGCGACGGACGTCCGCACCCCCAGCGCCCGCAGCACCTGCTCGTCCTCGAAGCCGGTGGCGTCGGCCTCGTCGTACAGCCCGCGCAGCAGCGGATCACCACCGGCGGCCCGCAGTCCGGCCGGGCGGCGGCCGTCGAGCACCGGGTTCCCGCGCAGCCACCAGGCGGTGTACGGCCGGACGACCTCGTGCGTCCCGTCCGGCAGCAGGATCCGCACGGGCTGCACGATGGCGTCCCTGAGCGGCGGCCGGGACAGCAGTGCCAGCGCCTGCGCCCACTTGTCCTCGTCCACGAGGTCAAGGTCCCGTACGGCGACGATCTCGGTGGCGACCGGCGGCACCGGGCTGTCCGGGAAGCGGTCGAGGACGTCCTCGCACCACACGTCCACGGCGTCCAGCAGGCCCGGGTCGTCGGGCTCGGCGAAGTCGCCTTCGCGGGGGTCCAGTTCGTCCGGGTCGAGGACGACGTCGGTGGCGCGGACGATCGCGAAGTCCACCAGGACACCGCAGGCGGCGAGCGGCTGCTCACCCCACTTCCCGGCCAGTTCGGCGTCCACGAAGGCGAGTTCACCCTCGCGCATGACCTGGGCGAACGGGCCGCCGGGGAAGACGAGTTCGCACGCCGGGGCCGGTTCGCCGTCCTCGTCGGGCAGGGCGAGCGCGCCCAGCCAGGGCTCGTCACCGGGCTCCAGGGCGGCGTCCCGCACCAGGGCGAGCACGGTGTCGGCCAGTTCGTCGGCGTCGAGAGTGTCCTCCTCCCAGTTCACCCCGCCGTCGTCGTCCAGGGACGCGGCGACGGCGGCCCGGACCTGCGGGGTGGTGAGGACGGCCCGCGGGGTCGCGGGCAGGGCGCCGAGCTTCTCCAGGAGGGGGTGGGCGGCGTCCGGGTGGGCGACCTTGAGGCCGAGCCGGGCCAGCACCTCGGGGTCGACCCGGGCGGTTTCCACGCCGGGCAGCAGGACCTGCCGGGGCCCGATGGTCGTACGGCCGTCGGCCAGCGGGACCGGGAGCCCCGACAGGCGGTCCGGGTCGATGCCGGCCAGGCTGTCGTAGAGCCGCCGCCACCAGCCGGGTTCCTTCTCCAGACCGGCCAGCCGGTCGATCGCGTCGGTCAGCGGGACGCGGGCGACGCCCAGGGTCCGCAGCTCGGCGCGGCGCTCCAGACCGGCGGGCAGCAGAGTGGGGAGCACCTCGGCGAGCACCCGCACGGTGTCCGCGCCCGCGCTCTCGACGACCTCGGCGTCCCGCGGCCGCAGGGTTTCCGGCAGCTCGTCGTCCTCGCGGGGCGGGAGCGCGGGCGGCAGGAAAGAGGTCCGCGGCAGCCGTTGCAGGATCGCCTGGCGCAGGGCGCCGTCCAGTTCGCCCTTGCCGAGCGGGCCCGGCACGAGGTCGATGATCCCGGACGTCACCGGCCGCCAGCCGCCGAGGAGTTCGGCGTAGGCGTCGGCCGCGCGCTCGACGAGGAAGTCGGTCAGCGGGCCGGGGGCGGCGTGCCGGCGGGTGGAGTCCAGCGGGAACGAGGCGATGAGCAGGGCCGGGACGCCGAGCGGCTCGTCGCTCGGGGTGGGGGCGTGCACGACGGCGTCGGTGCGGGGCCGGGCCGGGCTGCCGTCGCTGTCCACGGGCACGGCCCAGGTGACGGACCAGTGGGGCCGCAGCCGCTCCTCGACCGGCCGGTCGGCGAGGAGACCGGGGGTGAGGGGGCCGTGGGCGGCGGCGGTGCGCCAGTGGGTGACGCCGTGGGCGGAGTCGTCGACGACGGTGAAGGCACCGTCGGCGCGGCGGGTGAGGGTGCGCGGGCTCTCCCCGTTGATCTCGACGACCAGCTCTTCGAGTCCGGGGAGGGTGAGCAGCAGGGCGTCGTCGACGGCCCGCAGGAGTCGCTCGGCGAGATCGGCGGCCGGGTTGTCCCGCAGCGGCAGGATGACGGCGGTGTCGTAGGGGGCGGGGGCGGTTCCCTCGGCGGCGTACGGCAGCCGCAGCAGGGGTACGTGCCCGTCCCGGCGCCGGACCTCGTCCCCGAGGCCGGGGCTGTGCCGGGCGGTCTCGGCGGCCAGTGCTCTGGCCTCGGCCAGCGACCACCGCACACCGCCGTGCCGGCCGACGACGGCGGGCTCGTCGGTGACGGACAGCACGGCGGCGAACCCGACTCCGAACCGCCCCACGGAGGAGGTGTCCCCGGTGTTCCGCTTGGCCGACGCCCGCAGTGTGGACAGCGACTCGACCCCGGCCGCGTCCAGCGGGGCGCCGGTGTTGGCGGCGACGAGCACGTCGTCGCGCAGGGTGAGCCGCAGCCGCCCCGGTACTCCGGCCCGGGCGGCGGCGTCGGCCGCGTTCTGGGCGAGTTCCACGACGAGCCGGTCCCGGTAGCCGCCGAGAACCAGGTCCTCCTCGGCGTTGGCGTCCTCACGGAACCGGGCGGGGCTGGTGGCCCAGGCGTCGAGGACACCGCGCCGCAGACGGGCGGTACCGAACGGATCGGCCCCCTCGGCGGCGGGCCGCACGAACTTGCTGCTCACGTTCCGTTCCTTCTCCTCGTGGACGTCCTCGTGGACGTGAGGAGAAGGTACCGCTTGGGGAGCGGACGGCGTGCGCCCGCCCGGCGCGGGCGGCCGGGCGTGCGGTGGTGTGAAGGACGTGTGCGCGGCCGGCCGCTAAGAGTGCCCCAGTTCCTCCGTGTCCGCGTCCGCCGCCGGAGGCACCGAGCCCGAGTCGGGGGCCGGGCGCAGCGGGAACGGGTCGACCCGGGTCTCGTCGATGACCGGGGCGGGCGGCTGGGGCGGGCGGGGCATGACCGCGGCCTCGGAGTGGCCGCCGCAGCCGTAGGCGAGGGAGACCAGGCGGCCGTCGGCCGGGGAGAACTCGTTGGCGCAGGCGCCGAAGGCCTGGCCGAGGGAGCCGCCGATGGGGACGAGGAAGCCGCAGCTGACGCAGGCGGCGGGGGCCGACTGGGCCATGGGGGTCTTGGGGCCGAACGCCTCCTCCCAGCGGTCGGCCGCGCTGTGCAGGCCGTAGCGGGACAGGACGCGGGCCCGGCGCATGCCCAGTTCCTCGGCGACCGCCGGGATCGACCCACGCGAGGGGGCCACCGTGAAGCCGGAGGCGGATCCTGTGGTGACGTCCGCGTCCTCCGCCTCGACCAGGTCGGCCATCTCGTGGGAGACCGGGACGTTCGGCGCCGGCTCGTCCTCGCCCGAGTAGCCCGGCTCCAGGCGCAGGTCCTCGGCGTCGGTGGGCAGCAGGTCGCCCGGCCCCATGTCGCCGGGACGCAGCCGCTCGCTCCACGGCACCCACTCGGGCGCCAGCACCGCGTCCGGTCCGGGCAGCAGCGCCGCCTCGTCCACCGTGACGATCTTCGCCCGGGAGGCCCGGGCCACCGTCACAGCCCAGCGCCAGCCCCGGTACCCGAGCTCCCGGCACTCGAAGAAGTGCGTGACAACGCGGTCCCCCTCGGAGACCACTCCCACGTGCTCGCCGACGATTCCTGGCGCGGCGGCCTCCTCGGCTGCGGCGCGTGCGAGGTCGACGGCCTCTGCGCACAGACGGTCAGGGGTGCGGCTTCGCGTTGTCGCTGCGCTCACAGGTATCGCTTCTCTCCATACGCCGTCTCACGAGTGCGCCACTCCCGGCGCGGGGGGCGGACGGAGCGGACCGGGGGACCGCGTCGACGTCCTTCATCCATTTTGCGGGATGGCTGAGATACGCACGCTACCCTTCCGCCCCACGCCGCGTACACCGACGGTCCTGTTGTGCCGCCCACCGGACCCCGGGCCGCCGCCCCGGACAGTCACCCCACAGGCCCTATACAAGCGGTAATGGCACTACCCACGGCCTTATCGGGGCACTATGACGTCGTGGCAGCCGCGAAGACACCCCCGAGCGCCACCGGGACCGGTGGGTCGAAAGGGGCCAAGGGAAGTATCCGACCGGGCGGACCGGGCCGTGTGGGCGGCTTCTTCCGCTCGGTCGGCCGTGCCCTGCACTTCCCGGTGACCGGCACGGCCCGCGGCATCCGCAAGGCCACCCACGCGCACGGCGCCGGCGAGTCCGGCCTCGGCAAGCTGATCGAACTGCACGGGGTGAACGGCGCCGGTGACGTCATGATCACGGTCGCCCTGGCCTCCACCGTCTTCTTCTCGGTGCCCACCGACGAGGCACGCGGGCGGGTCGCGCTCTACCTCGCCATCACGATGGCGCCCTTCACCCTCCTCGCACCCGTCATCGGCCCCCTCCTCGACCGTCTCCCGCACGGCCGCCGCGCCGCGATGGCGGGCGCGATGCTGGCCCGGGCGCTGCTCGCGATCGTGCTGTCCGGCGCGGTCGTCAGCGGCGGCCTGGAGCTGTACCCGGCCGCGCTCGGCGTCCTCGTCTCGTCGAAGGCGTACGGCGTGGTCAGAAGTGCCGTCGTGCCCCGGCTGCTGCCGCCGCGGTTCTCCCTGGTGAAGGCCAACTCGCGGGTCACCCTCGGCGGCCTCCTCGCCACCGGGATCGCCGCGCCCATCGGCGCCGGACTCCAGCAGATCGGGCCGCGCTACCCCCTGTACGGCGCCTTCGTGCTGTTCGTGGCGGGGACGATCCTGTCGTTCACGCTGCCGCCGAAGGTCGACTCCGCCAAGGGCGAGGACCGCGCCCTGCTGGCGGCGGACGAGCAGCACCTGCACGGGCCGCACCGGCAGCCGGTCAAGCGGCCCGGGCTGCGCACGGTCGGCCCGGCCGTCACGCACGCGCTGGCCGCCAACGCCGCCATCCGCTGCCTGACCGGGTTCCTGATCTTCTTCCTGGCGTTCCTGCTGCGCGAGCACCCGGTCTCCGGCCAGAGCGCCGCCGTGTCCCTGGGGATAGTGGGCGTCTCGGCGGGCGTGGGCAACGCGCTCGGTACGGCCGTCGGGGCGTGGCTGCGCTCCCGGGCCCCGGAGATCATCATCGTGACGGTCGTGGCGGGCGTGGCGGGCGCGGCGATCACGGCGGCGGTGTTCTTCGGCGCGGTCCTGGTGGCCGGTCTGGCCGCGATCGCCGGGTTCGCGCAGGCCCTGGCCAAGCTCTCCCTGGACGCGCTGATCCAGCGGGACGTGCCCGAACTCGTCCGTACGTCGGCCTTCGCCCGCTCCGAGACGCTGTTGCAGATGTCCTGGGTGCTGGGCGGCGCGATCGGCATCGCGATGCCGCTCAACGGCACGGCCGGGCTGGCGGTGGGTGCCGCGATCGTCGGTATCGGGTGGCTGACGACCGTGCGGGGGCTGATCGACTCGGCCCGGCGCGGAAGCCCGGGGCGGGCGCGGGTGGCGTAGGGCCCTTCTGATGGAACTGTGCGGGAGCCGTACCCCGCGTGGGCGGTGCGACCGGCGGGCCCGATAGCCTTCGCCCATGAACACGCTGCAATCCGTTGTGCGACGCCGCCGCGCCGTCGCCGTCGCCGGCGTCGTATCCGCCGGACTGCTCGTCCTGTCGGCCTGTGACAAGCCGACGCCGATGGCCACGGTCACCGTGGGCAGCGACTCGGTGAACTCCGAGGCCACCTGCGGTGGCGAGGGCGACGCCCTGAAGCAGTCCGATCTCGCCGGGTGCCTGAAGGGCAAGGGCATCAAGAGCATCTCCGTCGACCCCGACGAGACGGTGCGCTTCGGTGTCGACCCCGAGATCGCCGACAAGGGCTGGACGATCCTGATGAACGGTCAGCCGCTGACCGACTCCAGCACGAAGACCTACCGCACGATCCCGGGCAGCGTGTTCTTCAACGCCCAGTACGGCGCGCAGGGCAACTCGACGCTCGTCTCCATCAAGGAGGGCGACAAGGACGCGTCCGGGCTCTGGAACTTCAAGCTCAAGAAGGACGCCTGATCGCTGCGGCTGGGCTCGGCCGGGTGCTGGTCGCCACCGCCGTTCCCGTGGAGCGGGACGCGGTAACCAGGGCTTGCCCCGGTGACACCGGCATCGAGGTGATCGCCGTCGGTGTCGGGCCCGCTCTCGCGGCTGCCTCCACCGCCTCCGCGCTCACCGCCGCCGCCCTGCGGGGCGAGCCCTACGGTCTCGTCGTGTCCGCCGGGATCGGGGGCGGGTTCCAGCCCGGGGCGCCGCTGGGGTCGCTGGTCGTCGCCGACGGGATCGTCGCGGCCGATCTGGGGGCGGAGACCGAGGACGGGTTCGTGCCGGTCACCGAACTCGGTTTCGGCACCGTCAGGCATCAGCCGCCCGTGGATCTCGTACGGCGGGTCGCCGACGCCGCCGGGGC
This sequence comes from Streptomyces sp. NPDC013187, assembly GCF_042899705.1. Taxonomy (NCBI): domain Bacteria; kingdom Bacillati; phylum Actinomycetota; class Actinomycetes; order Kitasatosporales; family Streptomycetaceae; genus Streptomyces; species Streptomyces sp. NPDC013187. The sequence continues at coordinate 440,659 of NZ_JBIBAF010000005.1, forward strand.
CCGGACCGGGGCCGTGCTCACGGTGTCGACCGTCACCGGGACGGCCGCCCGGGCCGCCGCGCTGCGGGAGCGGCACCCCACCGCCCTCGCCGAGGCCATGGAGGGCTTCGGGGTCGCCGAGGCCGCCGCCGCGCAGGGGGTGCCCGTGCTGGAGATCCGGGCGATCTCCAATCCCGTCGGGCCGCGGGACCGCGCCGCCTGGCGCATCCCGGAGGCTCTGTCAGCCTTGACCGAGGGGTTCGGGAAGCTCACGCCCGTACTGGAGAGTTGGAACCGGCATGACAGTTGAGCAGCTGCAGATCGCCTACTCGCCCTGCCCGAACGACACCTTCGTCTTCGACGCCCTGGCCCATGACCGCGTGCCGGGTGCCCCCGCCCTCGACGTGACCTTCGCCGACATCGACGTCACCAACGGCATGGCCGAGCGCGGCGAGTTCGACGTGCTGAAGGTGTCGTACGCGGTGCTGCCCTACGTCCTCGACGACTACGCCCTGCTGCCCTGCGGGGGCGCGCTGGGGCGGGGCTGCGGGCCGCTGGTGCTGACGCGGGAGGCGGGTGTCGACCTGGCCGGGCGGACCGTCGCCGTGCCCAGCGAGAAGTCGACCGCCTATCTGCTGTTCCGGCTGTGGGCCGCGGACACGCTGGACGGCGGGGTCGGCGAGATCGTCGTCATGCCGTTCCACGAGATCATGCCGGCCGTGCGGGACGGCAAGGTCGACGCGGGCCTCGTCATCCATGAGGCCCGCTTCACGTACCGCACCTACGGGCTGCACAAGCTCGCCGACATGGGCGAGCACTGGGAGCACACCACCGGGCTGCCGATCCCGCTGGGCGCGATCATCGCCAAGCGGTCGCTGGGCGAGCAGAAGCTGCGGCTGCTCGCCGACTCCATCCGGACGTCCGTGCGCGCCGCCTGGGACGACCCCGAGGTGTCCCGGCCGTACGTCATGGAGCACGCCCAGGAGATGGACCCGTCCGTCGCCGACCAGCACATCGGGCTGTACGTCAACGAGTTCACCGCGGAACTCGGCGAGGACGGCTACGCGGCCGTGCGCGGGCTGCTCACCCGCGCGGCGGCCGAAGGGCTCGTACCGCCCCTCGGCCCGGACGCGCTGCGTTTTCCCTGAAGGTCGGACGTCTTTCCCGGGGCTCAGACGTCCAGCTGGTCGGCGACCGCGCGCAGCAGGCCGGCGATCTTCTTGCCCGCGGTCTTCTCGGGGTACCGGCCCCGCTCCAGCATGGGCGTGATGTTCTCCAGCAGCGTCGTCAGGTCCTGGACGATGGAGGCCAGCTCGTCCGGCTTCTTGCGGGTCGCGGCGGCGACGGACGGGGTCGGGTCCAGGATCGCCAGGGACAGTGCCTGGTCGCCGCGCTGTCCGGCGACGACACCGAACTCCACGCGCTGACCCGGCTTGAGCGTCTCGACTCCGGCGGGGAGGACCGAGGAATGGACGAAGACGTCGCCGCCGTCGTCACGGGAGAGAAAGCCGAAGCCCTTCTCGCTGTTGAACCACTTGACCTTGCCGGTAGGCACGTCTGTCCTCGTCCTCGTACTCGTCGGAAAACTGCTTCTGGAAACGGCTCTTGATAGCACTCGGGCGGGCCGTACGGACCCGCCGGTACCCAGGCTAATGCTCTTGCAGCGGGTGACAAGACGTCACCCGGTTGTTCCTTCGCGCTGGGAACTACCCTGGTCGGGTGCGTGACAAAACCCAAACGAATTCCGCCGCTCCCGGTGACCGCCTGGTCCGGGCCGGAGCCGTCGTGTTCTTCATCGGCGCCCTCGCCACACTGGTCACGGTCGCCCCGCTGTTGCTCGGGACGACTCCCTTTCCGACGTACATGTTCGGATTGAGCATGCTCATGGCCGTCGGATTCCTGATGGCCGGCGCGGGAGTGCTGCGTTCCGTGGCGGCGGGACGCCGTCAGGCGCGTGCGGGACGGTAGCCCGAAAGCCACCGCGGGAATTCGGTCAGATCGGTGAGGACGACGTCCGCGCCCGCCGCGCGCAGTTCCTCCGGCGGGCAGGGGCCGGTGGCCACCGCGACAGAGAGGGCCCCGGCGGCACGGGCGCCGCGGACGTCCCCGACGTGGTCGCCGACGTAGACGCCCGCGTCGTGCTCGCGCAGGGCCTCCGCCTTCTGCTCGGCCCACAGGTCGCCGATGACGGCGTCGGGCTCGATGCCGAGGTGGGCGAGGTGCAGTTTGGCGTTGGGCTCGTACTTGGCGGTCACGACTATCGCGCGTCCGCCGGCCTCCCGTACGGCCGCGATGGCCTCCCGGGCACCGGTCAGGGCCGGGGTGGTGCCGATGGCGATCGTCGGGTACATCTCCCGGTACAGGTCAGCCATGGCCGCGATCTCCTCGGCCGGGAACCAGTGGATCAGCTCCTCGGCCAGCGGCGGCCCGAGCCGCGTGACCGCCAGGTCGGCGTCGATGTACGTGCCCGTGCGCTCGGACAGCGCCTGGTAGCAGGCGCGGATGCCGGGCCGGGAGTCGATGAGGGTCATGTCGAGGTCGAAGCCGACGGTGAGTGCCATATGGGCCATTGTGCCCAGGCGGTGTGAACGGCAGACGTCCGGCTGGGAGCGCCGGACGTGCCCACCGGGTGTCCGCTAGCGCGAGCGCTGGGAGCGCCACACCAGGAACAGCGCCGATGCCACCGCCGCGCCCCTGACCACCCACGGCCAGGTCTCCGACACCGCCGCGTTCATGTGGCCCTCGGCGATCGGGGTGCCCCAGCGGCCGTTCATGCGGCCCCACAGCCAGACCAGGCCCCCCGCCAGGGAGAGGCCGGGCAGGATCACGACCGCCCACTTGGTCTCGGCCTGGGTGAGGCGGCGGGAGGCGTAGGCGATGAGCCAGCCGAGCAGCAGGACGAACCAGTTGCCGAGCACGGCACCGGCGACGAGGAGCCCGGCGGCGATCAGGAGGAGCGGGTTGCTCCAGTTCCCGGCCGGGATGCGCACGAGACGGCGGCGGCCCCCCTTCTCGGGCTCCACCACCTGCTCGACGGCCGGTGCCGCCTCCACGGCGTCCGGCTTCTCCGGCTGTCCCTGCCGCTGCGCCGGAGGCTTCAGCAGGTCGGGCAGCTCCACACCGCCCACGAAGCCCGGCACCTCGTCGCCCACGCCGAAGGGTCCGCTCTCCACCCGCCACCAGTCCGGCTGAAGCGCGCTGTCCCCGAGCTCGTGCCCGGCGGCCAGATGCGGCGGGGCCGCCCCGTCGGAGGGCGCGGGGTGCGGGTCCTGGGCGGGCCGCGCCGGGCGGGGGCGCGGTACGACGCGCCGCATGACGCCCTTCGCCCGCTCGCCCCGCTCCTCCGCCTCGGTTTCGCGCTGCACCGGGACGGAGGCGGGAGCGGCGCTGTACGGCTCACCGGTCGTGCCGCCCGCCGCCGCGGTCACGACGTCGTCGGGGCTGCCCAGGCGGGACAGGATGCGGCGGACGGCGGCGGGCGAGTCGACGGTGGCCTTGGAGCGGCGTTTGTCGATCTCGTTGCGCAGGTCCGCGACCAGTCGCATGCGGGTGGCCGACGACAACTGCCGCTGCTGGGCCACGTCGCCGACGCGGCTCAGATACTCGTAAACGACCTGGTCGCTCTCAATCCCCACGAAGTCCCCTCCGGGGCGGGTGCGTTGCGTGACGCCGTCGCACGACGGTACCGCGAGTGCCCTGGGGGCGGCCAAAAGCCCGTCCCGCGTACGGGGGGCGAGGCCGCGCACGGTCGGCCCGGCCGCCGCGGGCGACCCGCTACCGTGGACCGGATGAGCACCGAGGACAGGCCCCCGGCCCCCCGCTCCCTCGCGGAAGCGCTCCGCGCGCGGGGCGACGCTTCGCTGGGCGCGCTCCTGCGCAGCCGCCCGGATCTCATCACGCCCGTCCCCACCGACCTCACCCAGCTCGCGACCCGCGCCGGCACCCGTGCCTCAGTGGTGCGGGCCCTGGAGCGGCTGGACCGGTTCTCGCTGCAGACCGCGGAGGCGCTGGCCGTGGCCGCGGACCCCGCGACGTACGGCGAACTGCTCGGGCTCATGGCCGGGGACGACGCCGACCCGGCCGTGGTCGCCGCCCTGCCGCACGCCGTCGGCCTGCTGCGCGAGCAGGCCCTGGTGTGGGGCGACGACGACCGGCTGCGGCTGGTCCGCACGGCGCGTGAGCTGCTGGCACCCTCGCCGCAGCACCCCTCGCCGACCGGGCTCGGCCCGACCGTCCAGGAGGCCACCGCCGGGATGTCCCCGGGCCGGATCCAGGCGATCGTCGCGGCGGCCGGACTGGCCTCGACCCACGACTCGGTCTCCGCGGTGACCGCTCTGACCGGGCTGTTCACGGACCGGGCCCGGATGGCCGCGCTGCTCGCCGACGCCCCGGCCGACTCCCTGGACGTACTGGAACGCCTGGTGTGGGGGCCGCCGTACGGGCAGGTCACCGCCGATCCCGCGCCCCGGCTGCGCTGGCTGCTGGATCGCGGGCTGCTGCTGCCGACGGCGCCCGGGACGGTCGTCCTGCCGCGTGAGGTCGCCCTGCACCTGCGGCGGGGTCTGGCGCACCGGGCGGCCGAGCCGGTACCGCCGGTGGTCGAGGCGGCCGCCGCACATCGTCCACAGGTTGTGGACAGCACCGCGGCCGGGCAGGCGTACACCGCGCTCGCGACCGTCGAGGAGCTGCTGAAGGACTGGGACGAGGGCGGGCCGGCTGTGCTGCGGGCCGGTGGGCTGAGCGTGCGGGACCTGAAACGGACGGCGGTCGCCCTCGACGTGCCCGAGCCGACGGCCGCGTTCTGGGTGGAACTGGCGTACGCGGCCGGTCTGATCGCCTCGGACGGCGAGGCCGACGAACGGTACGCGGCGACCCCGGCGTACGACGAGTGGCTGGAGCAGCCCCCGGCCGAGCGCTGGTCGCGGCTGGTCACGGCCTGGCTCACGGCGACCCGCACGGCCGGTCTGGTGGGCGGGCGGGACGCCAAGGACCGTACGTTGTCGGCGCTCGGGCCCGGTCTGGACCGCTCGGCGGCGCCCGAGGTACGGCACAGGGTGCTGGCGCTGCTCGCCGGGCTGCCGGAAGGCGCCGTGCCCGCCACCGGGTCGGTGCTGGCCCGGCTGCGCTGGGAGCGGCCCCTGCGGGGCGACCGGCGCGAGGACGACCTGCGCGGCCGGCTCGCCGAGTGGGCGCTGTCCGAGGCGGAGCTGCTGGGCGTCACGGGCCGCGGCGCGCTGTCGACCCAGGGCCGGGCACTGCTGGGCGCGTCCGCTGCTCCCGCGCCGGGTCCGGAAGCGGAACCCTCCGGGCCGGGGGACAAGCTGCCCGTCCACCACCATCACCGCGCCACCCCGCTCGCTCCGCTCTCTCCCGCCGAACAGGCCGTCGCCTCCGCCGCCGCGGCCCGGCTGCTCGCGCCGTTGCTGCCCGAACCGCTGGACCACGTCCTGCTCCAGGCCGACCTGACGGCGGTGGCGCCCGGGCCCTTGCAGCGGCCGCTCGCGGACATGCTGGGCGTGCTGGCGGACGTCGAGTCAAAGGGCGGGGCGACCGTCTACCGGTTCACGCCCGGCTCGGTGCGGCGGGCGCTGGACGCCGGTCAGGCCGCCTCCGACCTGCACGCCTTCCTCGCCGCGCACTCCCGCACGCCGGTGCCGCAGCCGCTCGCCTACCTGATCGACGATGTGGCCCGGCGGCACGGCCATCTGCGGGTCGGCGCGGCCTCGGCGTACGTGCGCTGCGACGACGACGCGGTGCTCAGCGAGATCCTCGCCGACAAGCGGGCCGCCGGGCTCGGGCTGCGCCGGCTCGCCCCGACCGTGCTGGCCGCCCAGGCCGACCCGGCGGGGCTCCTGGAAGGCCTGCGGGCGATGGGGTTCGCGCCGGCCGCCGAGTCCGCGGAGGGCGATGTGCTGATCACCCGCGCCCTGGCCCACCGCACCCCGCCCCGCACCCCGCCCGAGCCGGTCCCGGACGGCCCGCCCGTCCCGGACGACATCCTCCTGGCGGCCGCGCTGCGCGCCATCCGGGCCGGCGACCTGGCCTCCACCACCCCGCGCAAGCCGGGCGCGGCTCCGGCGGCCAACGGCGAACCGCCCCGCACCGGCGCCGCAGAGACCCTCGCCACCATGCAGGCCGCCGTCCTCACCGGCGAGGCCCTGTGGATCGGCTACGTCAACGCCGAGGGCGCCGCCAGTCAGCGGGTCATCGCCCCGATCCGCGTCGAGGGCGGCTTCGTGACGGCCTATGACCACACCGCGGACGAGGTCCGTACGTATCCGCTGCACCGGATCACCGGGGTCGCCGAGCTCGCCGACGACGCGGGCTGACGGCCCCCGCGCGGGGGCCGTGTCACCCGTTCGGGTGCGGACGGGCGTTCATGCACGCCACGCCGGGGATTTCCCACGCTCGGGCGACCTTCCCGGGCGCGCCGCATCACGCCGTGCGGGCGGGGGCAGCCACCGGGTGTCCTGTGAGCCGCTCCGAAAGGAAATCCCCCCATGCGCGCTGTCCGTCGAGTCGCCGCCGTCCTCGTCACCGCCGCCCTGATGACGTTCGGCGGGCTCGCCACCCCGGCCTCCGCGGTGAGCATCGACGTCGCCGGCCTCGTCCTGGAGACACCGCAGATCTGATCCGCTCCCGCACTCGCTTCGGGCCGGTCCGGGCGTCCCCGGGCCGGCTCGCGGCGATGCGGTGCCGCCGTCCCCCGATGTCAGTCTCCGAAAGGCCGTGCCGTCCCCATGCGTGAGAACCTGCCCGCCGCCGCTCTCTGTGCCGTCGCGCTCGTGGGGGTGCTCGCGCCCTCCGCCACAGCGGCCCCCGCGCCGCCGCTGCCCCTGCCGGTCGCCGCCGTGGAGCCGCTGGTCACCGAGGGGGTCTCCATCGAAGGCCCGCTCGTCCAGAACGTCAGTCTGCCCACGCTGCGGTAACGCGGCGCGTCCGGTAACTGTCGCCGTCCAGCCGCACGATGTCGGCGTGATGGGCCAGGCGGTCCGTCATCGCCGGGGCCGACGGCCCGAAGACCTCGTCCCAGCGGCCCAGCGGGCGGTCGCTGGTCACGATCAGCGAGGCCCGCTCGTAGCGGTGGGCGACGAGCCGGAAGAACAGGCCCGCGGTCGCCGCGTCGAAGGGCGTGTAGCCGACCTCGTCGACGATCAGGAGGGGGTGATCGTCGAGAGCGGTCAGCTCCGCGTCGAGCCGGCCGGCGGCTCGGGCTTCCATGAGCCGGGCCGCCCACTCGGCGGCCGTCGCGAACAGCACCCGGTGCCCGGCCTGGCAGGCGCGGACGCCCAGGGCGACGGCCAGGTGGGTCTTGCCGGTGCCGGGCGGCCCGACGAAGACCACGTTCCGCCGGGCGTCGACGAAGGCCGCCTTGCCGAGCCGGGCCACGGTCTCCCGGTCGAAGGCCCGGGGGTGCTGCTGGTCGAAGTCCTCCAGCAGCTTGCGGGCGGGGAAGCCTGCGGCTCGGATCCGGGCCTCGGAGTCGGCGTCCGGGTCGGGTTGTCGAGGGACCGCGGGAGTGGCCACCGAGGCCTCGGGTTCCGGCCGGGCCCGGTGCCGGTCTCTGCGGTCGCTCTCTTCCTGGCCCACGGCCTGCGCGTGCCCTGCCTGAGCCTGCCCCGCCTGCGCATGCCCTGCCGGTGCGCGGTCGGCGTGGCCGCGGTCCGTGTGGGCGACCATCGGGCCCGACATGTAGGCGAGGATCGCGGCCGAGGCGATGAACGCCATGTGGATCACCGTCCCCCACAGCAGGGCGTGCCGGGAGGTGTGGTGGACGTCCACGAACATCTGCAGCAGATGCACCGAGGAGATGCCCACGATCGCCGTGGCGAGCTTGACCTTCAGCACGTTGGAGTTCACGTGCGAGAGCCATTCCGGCTGGTCACGGTGGCCCTGCAGGCCGATGCGCGAGACGAACGTCTCGTAGCCGCCGACGATGACCATGATCAGCAGGTTGGCGATCATGACGACGTCGACCAGCTTGAGCACCGCGAGCATCACGTACGTCTCGGTCGCGTGCCCGCTCACGCACATCAGGATTAAGGTCCAGAGCTCCTTGAAGAACTTGTAGACGTAGACGCCCTGGGCGGCCACCAGCCCGAAGTACAGCGGGGCCTGGAGCCAGCGGGTGGCGAACAGGGCGTATCCGAGCGTGGTGGTCGTCGGGTTGCGCACCTGCGCCATTCTTCGGGGCCGCGAGGGAAAAACTGAATTCACACCACACGTTGGGATGAATAGGCATTCAGTACGACCGGACGCGCAGATCACACCACCTGACGCGGTCGATCAGGCACACTGGACGTTTGGCCGGGGCGTCGCGCTGTCGAGCCGTCCGAGCCCTCCGGCCACAGAAAGGGTGCCTCGCGTGAATGGTCCGCTGATCGTCCAGTCCGACAAGACCCTGCTCCTGGAAGTCGACCACGAGCAGGCCGACGGCTGCCGCCGGGCCATCGCCCCGTTCGCGGAACTGGAGCGGGCGCCGGAGCACATCCACACCTACCGCGTGACCCCGCTCGGCCTGTGGAACGCCCGCGCGGCGGGCCACGACGCCGAGCAGGTCGTGGACGCGCTCGTGCAGTACAGCCGCTACCCGGTGCCGCACGCGCTGCTCGTCGACATCGCCGAGACGATGGACCGCTACGGCCGTCTCACCCTGTCCAAGCACCCGGCGCACGGACTGGTCCTGACCACCACCGACCGCCCGGTGCTGGAGGAGATCCTCCGGTCGAAGCGGATCACGCCCCTGGTCGGCGCCCGCATCGACCCGGACACCGTCGTCGTGCACCCCTCCGAGCGCGGGCAGATCAAGCAGACGCTGCTGAAGCTGGGCTGGCCGGCCGAGGACCTCGCCGGGTACGTCGACGGCGAGGCGCACGAGATCGAGCTGGCCGAGGACGGCTGGGCGCTCCGGCCGTACCAGAAGCAGGCCGTGGAGAACTTCTGGCACGGCGGTTCGGGCGTCGTCGTCCTGCCCTGCGGCGCCGGGAAGACGCTGGTCGGGGCCGGGTCGATGGCGCAGGCGAAGTCGACCACCCTCATCCTCGTCACCAACACCGTCTCCGCGCGGCAGTGGAAGCACGAGCTGGTGAAGCGGACCTCGCTGACCGAGGACGAGATCGGCGAGTACAGCGGCACCCGCAAGGAGATCCGGCCGGTCACCATCGCCACGTACCAGGTGCTGACGACCCGGCGGAAGGGCGTCTACCCGCACCTGGAGCTGTTCGACTCGCGGGACTGGGGGCTGATCGTCTACGACGAGGTGCACCTGCTGCCCGCGCCGGTCTTCAAGTTCACCGCCGACCTCCAGGCGCGGCGGCGGCTCGGCCTGACCGCCACCCTGGTCCGCGAGGACGGCCGGGAGTCGGACGTGTTCTCCCTGATCGGCCCCAAGCGGTTCGACGCGCCGTGGAAGGAGATCGAGGCGCAGGGCTACATCGCGCCCGCCGACTGCGTCGAGGTCCGGGTCAATCTGACCGACTCCGAGCGGCTCGCGTACGCCACGGCCGAGACGGAGGAGAAGTACCGCTTCTGCGCGACGACCGCGACGAAGCGGAAGGTGACCGAGGCGATCGTGCGGAAGTTCGCCGGGCAGCAGATCCTCGTCATCGGGCAGTACATCGACCAGCTCGACGAGCTCGGGGAGCATCTGGGCGCGCCCGTGATCAAGGGCGAGACGTCGAACGCGCAGCGGGAGAAGCTCTTCGACGCCTTCCGTGAGGGCGAGATCAGCGTGCTCGTGGTGTCCAAGGTCGCGAACTTCTCGATCGACCTGCCGGAGGCGACGGTCGCGATCCAGGTCTCGGGCACCTTCGGCTCCCGGCAGGAGGAGGCCCAGCGCCTCGGCCGGGTGCTGCGCCCCAAGTCCGACGGCCACCAGGCGCACTTCTACTCGGTGGTCGCCCGGGACACCATCGACCAGGACTTCGCCGCGCACCGCCAGCGCTTCCTGGCGGAGCAGGGGTACGCGTACCGGATCGTGGACGCGGACGAGCTGCTCGCGGACAGCTGAGCAGCAGGGGCGGCCCGGCTCATCGCCCAGGACCGGCAGGGCGGGTCACTTCCAGGGACCGGCAGGGCGGGTCACTCTTACGGACCGGCGGCGGGTCGGGTCACCTCACGGGGCGGGCGGGACGGGTCACTTGTGGCGGCGGACCACGCCGACCTCCTCGCCGTACTGGCCGAGGACGATCACGTCGAAGGCGGCGCCCGCGAAGACCTTGACGGCGCGCAGGGCGTCGCCGAGGCGGTGACGGTGGCTGCCTGTCACGGCGGTGGCGCCGGGCGGGCGGCCCGGCGCCGGGGCGGGGTGGATGGTTGCTGCGCTCATGTCTCCATGGTGCGATTCGGCCCATAAGGCCCGCGTCGGTCTCGGGAACGAACCTCCCGGCCGCCGCGTACACCGCTGGACCGACCCGCTCCCCCGAGAGGAGCAGGGGCACGTCCCCTGGACGAATGGATCCGGACCGCCCCGGCATACGCGAGGGCGCTTCGCGGACGCCGGGGTGTCCACCGAGGACCGTCGGGCAGGTAGTCGGCCGTGTCCCGGCCGGCGTGGGGCCGGCGGGCCGGGAATTCTCCCGGGTCCGCCGGCCCCACGCCGTGGTGCGGCTCAGCCGAAGATGTGGATGTTCTCGTCGACCCAGTTGCGCAGGGTCAGCGGAGCCTTGCCGGTGATCTTCTCGACGGAGTCGAAGATCTTCCAGTCCCAGGCGGCCGACTGGCGCTTGAGCTCGAGCAGGGCCTCGAGGCGGGGGCCGCCCCAGCCCAGGCGGTCGAACTCGGCCTGGGCCTCGTCCTTGGTGCGCTCGACGACCCTGACCTCCTCGCCGAGGGCTTCGCCGATGATCTCCCCCTGGCGCTGCGGACTGAGGGCCTCGCCGCCGGTGAGGGTGTAGGCCTGGCCCTCGTGGCCGGAGGTGGTGAGGACCTTGGCGGCAACGGAGGCGACGTCGCGGGGGTGGATCATGGCGGATACCGGGTCGCCCTCGGTGACGTACATGGTCCGGTCCTTACGGATGGTGTCGGCGTAGCTGTAGAGGTAGACCATGAAGGTGCCCGGGCGCAGGATGGTCCATGACAGGCCGGAGTCCTGGATGACCTGCTCGCCGGCCCGGTGGCCGGAGGTCAGCGGGTCGGTCGCGCCGAACCGGACGCCGCTGGTGGAGAGCTTGACCAGGTGCGCCACGCCGGCGTCACGGGCGGCGGCGACGAGGGTGCGCTCCTGGACCGGGCCCTCGGGCCCGTAGCCGGGCGGGCAGACGAAGAGGCGGTCGACGCCGGCGAGGGCGGCGGGGAGCGTCTCGGGCTTGTCGAAGTCACCGGCGACGACCTCGACGCCCTCGGGGAAGCGGGCCCTCTCCGGCGTGCGGGTCATGGCCCGCACGGGCACGCCGTCGGCGGCGAGCTGGGCGACGAGTTCGCTGCCGACATTGCCGGTGGCGCCGGTTACCAGAATCATTGTGTTTGTCTCCTTGGGAATGTGCTGCACGGCGGAAATCCGCGCGAAGGGGGCCACTCGATCGTGTGGGAAGGTCAGGAATCGCCGCGGGGGGCGGCGGCGGAGTCGGCGGTGTCGTCGCCGGACTGCCCGGACTCGGCGCCGCCGTGGCCGTGGCCGCCGGCGAGCTTGACGTCCTTGAGGAAAAGCGCGGCCACCAGGCCGATCAGGGCGATCGGGATCACCGCGTAGAACGTGGCACGCAGCGCGTTCGCGTAGACGTCGACGACTTCGGCGCGCACGGAGCTGGAGAGGCGGCCGAGGACCTCGGGCGAGAGCGAGCCGTCCTTGTCGAGCCGGGCACCCGCTTCGCCGCCGAGTCGCTCGTTGAGGCCGGAACCGAGCCGGGAGGTCATCAGGGCGGCGAAGAACGAAACACCGAGGCTGGTGCCGAGCTGCCGCATGAGGTTGGTGGTGCCCTGCACGGCGCCGATGTCCTGCATGCTCGCGGAGTTGCGGGCGGCGAGGTTCAGGGCCTGCATGTTGAGGCCCGCGCCGATACCGAAGAGCAGGATGTACCCGATCGTGAGGGGGACGCCGGTGTCGGGGCCGGCGGTGGCGAACAGCGCACCGGCGAGGATGAACACCGCCATGCTGAGCACGGGGAACCATCGGTAGGAGCCGCTGCGCCCCATGACCTTGGTGCTGAGCCAGGAGGTCACGACGACGCCGAGCATGAGGGTGGTGATGGCGTAGCCGGCCTGCTCCACGTCGAGGCCGAGGACGGTCTGCAGCCACAGGACCAGGTAGTTGAGCACGCCCAGTCCGATGAAGCCCGCGACGAAGCTGAGGATGACGACGATGGTGAAGGTCTTGTCGGCGAAGAGCCTGAGCGGGATGACCGGGTCGACGGCGCGGCGCTGGGCGAGGATGAAGAGCGCCACGGCGAGGAGGGATCCGGCGGCCAGGGCGAGGGTGACGGGCGAGGACCAGGCGTACTTGACGCCGGCCCAGCTGGTGAGGAGGTTCAGGGCGACGATCACGGCGACGAGCAGGACGACGCCGACGTAGTCGATGTGCGCCTTCTTCGGAACCTGGGCGGGCAGGTGCAACAGTGAGGAGACGATGGCGAGGACGATGAGGCCGAGGGGCAGGTTCACGAAGAACACCCAGCGCCAGTCGGCGAGGTCGGTCAGGATGCCGCCCATGGTGGGGCCGAGGAGTGAGGCGGCGCCGAAGGTGATGGAGAACCAGCCGTAGTAGCGGGCGCCTTCACGCGGGGAGAACATCTCGCCGATGAGGGCGAGGACGCCGATGAACAGGCCCCCGCTGCCGATGCCCTGGATGACGCGGAAGACGATGAGTTGACCCATCGTCTGGGCCAGGCCGCACACGAACGATCCGGCGAGGAAGACGATGATGGAGGTGATGAAGACGCGCTTGCGCCCGAACAGGTCCCCGAGCTTTCCGAAGACGGGCAGGGCGGCGCAGCCGCCGATGAGGTAGCCGGTGGTGACCCAGGCGAACTGGTCGAGTCCGCCCAGGTCACTGACCATGGCGGGCAGCGCCGTGGCGACGACTTGGGTGTCGAGCAGGGCGAGGAAGGCCGCCGCCATGAGGGCGAGGACGATCACGTTGGTCTTGGGGGACGAAACCGGCATGGCAGAGACAGCGCTGCCAGGATCGGACGAGGTGGAAGCCACGAAGGGTCCTAGTAATCGAGGAGCGGTGCCGATACCGGGCACCACTCGATGCGGGAGTACGCAGAACGAACTCAATGAAGAACGCCGCTTGTCTTCAGCGACGGAGAATGGGTGGTCGGATCCTGTCCGACTCCGGCCCTCACTGGGCCCTCTCAACCTTCGATCAGCAGACTGCTGATCCCGGTCCTTCGGTGTTCGTCTTGGCTCTCGCTACTCCCTCTGAATGCGATTACGGACGTCCAAGACCATAGCAGAGTCTGCGGGAGCCGGCCAACTGGCCCCAGTGGTCAGGGAATCAGCACGACCTTGCCGGTGTGCTGCCGAGCCTCCATCAACTCGTGCGCTTTGGCCGCTTCCTGCAGGGGGACCCGGCTGTACACGGCGGGCACGACCTGGCCGGACTCCACGTACTCCAGCAGTTCCTTGCGGCCTGCGGCGATGGCCTCGGGACGGTCCTGGAAGAGGGCGTACAGGTTGAAGCCGTGCAGCGACTTCATGTCGGTGAAGTCCCAGGGAGAGATGGCCGGCGGGCGCTCGCCGGATGCGCCCCCGTAGCAGACGATGCGGCCGAAGCGGGCCGTCAGCTGGATGCTGTGCGCCAGGACCTCGTTGCCGACCGTCTCGAGCACCAGGTCGGCGCCCCTGTCGCCGGTGGCCGAGCGGACCTCGTCCGCCCAGCCCTCGTGCCCGTAGCAGATCGCGACGTCCGCGCCGACGGAACCGATGAAGTCGAGCTTGGCCGGGGAGCCGACGGTGCCGATGATGCGGCCGGCGCCCTTGGCACGGGCGAGCTGGACGAGGAGATGGCCGACGCCGCCGGACGCCGCGTTGATCAGGACGGTCTCGCCGGGCTTCAGCTGGCCGACGGTGGTGAGCACGTGGTAGGCGGTCTCGCCGGGGCTGGGCAGCGCGGTGGCCTGGGCGGCGTCGATGCCGGCCGGGATCGGGAAGGCCGTGGCCGCGTACGCCGTCGCGTACTCGGCGTAGGCGCCGTAGCGGACCGGGGCGACGACGCGGTCCCCCACCGTCACGCCGGTCACGCCCGCGCCGACCGCCTCGACGACGCCGGCGACATCGCCGGCCGGCGCGGCGGGCAGGGTGGCGGGACCGCCGATGGGCAGTCCCTGGCGCTTTTGGACGTCGGCGTAGTTGACTCCGATCGCCTCCGCGCGGATCAGGACCTCGCCGGGGCCGGCCTCCGGCACGGGGGCGTCCTCGACGCGCAGGACGCTCGGGTCGCCGTGCTCGTGGTAGCGGACGACACGCATGGTTCCTCCAAGAGAGTCAGAGTGTGGGCGGTCACCTGGTGACCGGGACAGTGCGGAAGCCACTGAGCAGCCGCTCGGACATCCATTCGAGTTCGTCCTCGGGCCACGCGAGCTGAAGCGGCGGGAACCGGTCGAACCATCTGGTCAGGGCGATCTGCATCTCCATGCGCACGAGCGGGGCGCCCAGGCAGTGGTGGACGCCGTGGCCGAGGGTGAGGTGGCGCGAGTCCTGGCGGCGGATGTCGAGCCGGTCGGCCTCGGGCGAAGCGCTCCTCGTCCCGGTTGGCGGCGCGGATCGCGGCGAGATCTCCGCTGCCCGCAGGGACGTCCCCGAAAGTCATGTCCTCAGGCAAGATCCGGCAGACAGCGCCGTCACCGAGGTTTTGGTAACGCATGAGCTCCGGGTGCTCCAAGAGTGGGGCGCGCACCCGGGCCGCCGCGTCCGCGGGGCGCGGACGCGGCGGCCGGCCCGGCGGGTGTCAGGCTCCGCCGGTGACCCGGACGGTCTGGCCATTGACGTTGCCGTTGGCGCGCGAACCGAGGAACACGATCGTGTTCGCCACGTCCTCGGGCACCGACAGGTGGCCCGAGGGGAGGGTCTTGGCCTTGGCCTCGAGTGCTGCGGCCGGGGCGATGCGGCGCACGTTCTCGGTCAGCGTCTGGCCCGGGGCGACCACGTTGACCAAGATGTTCTCTGGGGCGAGCTCCCAGGTCAGGCTCCGGGCGATGCCCAGCAGACCGGCCTTGGCCGCGCCGTAGGCGGCGCCCCCGACCATGCCGTAGTCGGCCAGGCCCGAGGAGACCATGACGATGCGGCCCCACTCGCGGCCGCGCATGAACGGCAGTACCGCGGCCACGGTGTAGAAGGTCGCGTCGACGCCGGTGCGCAGGACTTCCTGCCACAGCTTCGGGTCGGCGTCCTCGAAGGCGGGCATGACCCGGCCCGGGCGCGGGATGCCCTCGGACCACACGACGGCGTTGCTGACCAGGACGTCGATGCCGCCCCAGGTGTCGGCGACGGTCTTGGCCGCGTCCCGGATGACGGCCTCGTCGGTGAGGTCGTAACGGACCGTCAGGGTGGCGGCGGCGCCGGCCTCGCGGGCGAGGCGGGCGGTCTCCTCGGCGCCTTCCTTGTTGCTGTTGTACGTGATCGCGACGCGCGCGCCGTCCTTGCCGTAGGCGACGGCAGTCGCCCGGCCGATACCCGAGGAGCCCCCGGTCACCAGCACAACCTTGTCACGAAGGTCGGTCTCCATCACACACTCCCATTCAACCGGCTCGTCGGTTCGTTCGCTGCGGTCCGGGTCTCAGGCCTTCCTCGCCACGCCGGCCAGGGCGTGGGCCTCGGCGCCGAAGCCCTCGGGGTCGCCCTCCGAGCCGATGCGCCACAGCGGCACGGGGACCACGCCGGGCTCGATCAGTTCAAGGCCCTCGAATAGGGCCGTGACCTCGGCGGTGTCGCGCCAGTAGACCTCGCTGACGTTGCGCACGTAGGTCTCCTGGGCGGAGGCCGGCACCTCCTCGGGTGCCGGCTTCTTGTCCATGCCGGCATGTGAGATGACGACGTAGCTGCCCGGGGCGAGCTTGTCGGTGAACTCGCGGAGCATGGCCTTCGGGTCGTCGGCGTCGCTGACGAAGTGGAGCACCGCAGCGAAGATCAGGGCGACGGGGCGCGAGAAGTCGATCAGCTCGATCTCCTGCGACATGAAGATGTCGCCGGGCTTGCGCAGGTCGCCGAGCAGCGACGCGGCCTGCGGGTTGCCCGCGAGGATGGCCTTGCCGTGGGCCACGGCGACCGGGTCGATGTCCACATACAGCACGCGGCTGTCGGGGTTGATCTCGAGGGCGACCTCGTGGACGTTGCCCTCGGTCGGGATGCCGGAGCCGATGTCGAGGAACTGGTCGATGCCCAGGTCGGTCAGTTCCTTGACCGCGCGGCGCAAAAAGGCCCGGTTGGAGCGCAGAGTGCGCGGCAGCAGCGGGTTCTTGTCCGCGATGGACTTGGCGACCGCGACGTCGACCGGGAAGTTGTGCGTGCCGCCGACCCAGTAGTCGTAGACCCGGGCGATGCTCGGCTTTTCGATGTCGACCTCGGGCGGTGCCCAGGACGGACGGTTCATGGAAGTCTCCTCAGTTGCGGCTGTCTTACGGCATGGCGACCGGCGTGCGCGGTCAGCGCAGGCGGACCGGCAGCGAGGCGAGACCGCGCAGGTTGAAGCTCGGCCGCCAGGACAACTCGCCCTCGGGCTTCGCAAGGCTCAGCCCGGGGAAGCGGCGGAACAGTTCACCGAGCACGATGCGGCCTTCGAGCCGGGCCAGGGGCGCGCCGATGCAGTGGTGGATGCCGTGGCCGAACGCCACGTGACCGGAGTTCTTGCGCGTGATATCGACGCGGTCGGGGTCGGGATAGCGCTTCGGGTCACGGCCGGCAGCGCTCAGCGAGATCGTGATGAACTCGCCCTTGGGGATCAGTACGTCGCCCAGCTGAATCGGCTCCAGGGTGAAGCGCCAAGTGGCATTGGCCAGCGGCGCGTCGATGCGCAGGAACTCGTCGATCGCGCTGTCCCACAGGCTGGGGTCGGCATCCAGCAGGGCACGCTGGTCGGGATTGGTGAGCAGCGCCAGAGTGCCGGTGTTGAGCAGGTTGACCGTGGTCTCGTGGCCGGCGACGAGGAGGAGGAAAGCCATGGAGATCAGCTCGATCTCGTCGAGCTTGTCACCCTCGTCGGTCGCCTCGATGAGCGCGGTCAGCATGTCGTCGGCCGGGTTCTCACGCTTCTGTGCGATGAGGGCGCGCAGGTAGGCGACCATGTCCTGGCTGGCGTCCAGGGCTTCCTCGGTGCCCTGGCCGGAGGTGAGCAGGTTGGACCAGCGACGGAACCGGTCGCGGTCCTGCGACGGCACGCCGAGCAGCCAGCAGATCACGGTGAAGGGGACCGGGAAGCTGAGGGCGTCCATCAGGTCCGCCTCGTCCTGGCCCTCCATGGCGTCCAGGAGTTCGGTGACCAGTTCGGTGATCCGCGGGCGCAGCGCCTCGACCTGACGCATGGTGAACGCCTTGGCGACCAGTTTGCGCAGGCGCGTGTGGTGCGGCGGGTCGCTGTCCAGCATGGTGGTGCTCAGCTCGGTCGCGAACTGCTTGCGGGTTCCCCGCTGCGCCTGGAAGTGCGCCTGCTTCTCGGGATCCACGAAGTTCTGCGGGACCAGGCCGTAGCCGACACGCATGTCCTTGCTCACCCGTGGGTCGGTCAGCAGCGCCTTGGCGTCCTCGTAGCGGGTCACCAGCCACGTCTTGAGGCCGTTGGGAGTGGCCACCAGGTGCGCGGGAGACTGCTCACGCAACGAGGCGAGCGTGGGGTGCGGATCGCGTATGAAATCGGAGTCGAACAGCTCGAGCACGTTACTCGTCGTCGCTGCGCTGTCCACGTGGGGCTCCCTCATATGGCTGCAGATTCATGTGTTCAGTCGGCGAGCTCTGGCTTTTCCCTTTGAGGTCATTCAGCCACAAGAAAATGGGAGTTCCCACCCCGGTCCAGGCCGCCTCGAGCCCATTTCGAGCAGAAATCCATTCCCGGTTTCGTTCCCGAAATTCCGGACCGTCGGCAGTCCGGCAGGGGGCTTGTCGTGGCGAGATCTCAGTAACTTGCGAGGACTTTGCAGATCTCGAACGGACGGTTCCGCTCGGTGTCGCGGAATTCACGCGAGGGGGCCGTGTGGTCCTTGTGCTCCGCGCCGCGCTCCCACCCCTGATCGACGACGAGCCGCATCCGGCAGCCGCCCGGCCGGGCCTGCCGTCGTGGCCGACAACGGCTCGTCGCCGCGGCAGCTGATCGAGTCGGTCAACGACCCCCTCAAGGGCCGGCTCGACCTCGAACAGCACGGGACCCAAAACCGTTCGCGGGCAACGGCTCCCCTCCTCTAAGATCTCCGCTCTTGCCCGCCTCCCTCACGGAGTGCCGCCGACCGGACGGAAACCGGCCGGCATCTCACCGCCCACTCTTCAGCAGGTCCCCCGGAGGCACCCCCTTGTCCACGCCCGTCGACGACCCGCTCGCGCGTGAGCGCTCCCACCTCTCCTCGTCCCGATCCGCCCTGCGTGCCATGCGCGAGGACGTCGAGGCCCTCGACATCAGCGACGTCACCGCGAACTGGGTCAACGCGGAGGTGCTGGCCCGCCAGATCGAGCAGCGCGTCAAGGCCCTGGCCGACCTCAGCGACACCCCGCTGTTCTTCGGCCGGCTCGACTACCTGCACGCCCCCGGCGCCGAAGGGGCGGAGGGCGCGGAGGGGGAGCGCTTCTACATCGGTCGCCGCCATGTGCACGACCACGACGGCGACCCCATGGTCATCGACTGGCGCGCGCCGGTCTCGCAGCCGTTCTACCGGGCTTCCAAGAAGGACCCGATGGACATCGCGCTGCGCCGCCGCTTCGGCTACACCCGCGGCGACATCACGGCGTACGAGGACGAGCATCTGTCGGACCCGGCCGAGGCGGCCCGCACGAGCAAGCTGCTCCAGCAGGAGATCGAGCGGCCGCGTGTCGGACCGATGCGGGACATCGTCGCGACGATCCAGCCGGAGCAGGACGAGATCGTCCGGTCCGGTCTCTCCGGCACGGTGTGCGTGCAGGGAGGCCCGGGCACCGGGAAGACCGCCGTCGGCCTGCATCGTGTCGCCTACCTCCTCTACGCCCACCGCGAGCGGCTCGCCCGGACCGGCACGCTGGTCATCGGACCGAACCGGTCCTTCCTGCACTACATCGAGCAAGTCTTGCCCGCACTGGGTGAGTTGGCCGTCCAACAGGCCACCGTCGACGACCTCGTCGGCCACGTCGAGATCAAGGGCACGGACGACGCGACGGCCGCGGTCGTCAAGGGCGACGCCCGGCTGGCGCGGGTGCTGCGCCGGGCCCTCTACGCGCACGTCACGCTGCCCACCGAGCCGGTCGTGGTCGTGCGCGGCTCCCGCCGCTGGCGGGTCCCGGCGTACGAACTGGAGGACATCGTCCGCGAGTTGCTCGACCGCGACATCCGCTACGGTGCAGCGCGCGAGGCCCTGCCGCAGCGCATCGCGCACGCCGTGCTGGTGCAGATGGAACGGTCGGGTGAGGCGCCGGACGACCGGGTGCAGGACGCGGTGGCCCGCAACAGCGCGGTCAAGGCGGCGGTGAAGGCGGTCTGGCCGGCGGTCGACCCGGCGAAGCTGGTGCTGCGGCTGCTGTCGGACGCGGAGTTCCTCGCCGTGCACGCCGAGGGGATCCTCGACGAGGACGAGCAGAAGGCGATCCTCTGGCCGAAGCCGGCGCGGAGCGTGAAGTCGGCCAGGTGGTCACCCGCGGACGCCGTCCTGATCGACGAGGCCACCGACCTGATCCAGCGCACGCACTCCCTGGGACATGTCGTCCTCGACGAGGCGCAGGACCTCTCCCCCATGCAGTACCGGGCAGTGGGCCGCCGCTGCACCACCGGCAGCGCCACCATCCTGGGCGACCTGGCGCAGGGCACGACGCCCTGGGCGACCAGGAGCTGGCAGGAGGCGCTGACCCATCTCGGCAAGCCGGACGCCCTGGTGGAGGAGCTGACGGCCGGTTTCCGCGTCCCGACGGACGTCATCACCTACGCCTCCCGGCTGCTCCCGCACATCGCCCCCGGCCTGACCCCGGTGGCCTCGATCCGCGAGAACCCGGGCCACTTCGAGGTCCGGCCGGTCTCCGGCGAGAAGGACGTGGTCGGTGCCTGCCGCGAGTTGCTACGCCACGAGGGCTCGACGGGCCTCATCGCGGCGGACGCCCGCGTGCCCGAACTGTCCAGGGCCCTGACGGAGGCGGGGATCCCCTACCTCGGCCCGGGTGAGGAAACCACCCAGGACACCCGCCTGACCCTGGTCCCCGCTTCGCTCGCGAAGGGCCTGGAGTACGACTACGTGGTCCTGGACGAGCCCCGGGCGGTGGTGGACGGCGAGCCGGACGAACGCACGGGCCTGCGCCGTCTGTACGTGGCGCTCACGCGAGCGGTGTCGGGCCTGACGGTGACCCACACGGCCCCGCTGCCGCCGCAACTGCTCGCCTGAGTTACGGGCATGCGTGCCGCCGAGGACGGCACGGGCGGGCGCGGCGGCACCTCGTCACGCCGAGCTGTGCACCCACCCGCCCCCGGCCCCCACGGACGGCACCTACCGAGCGCCGTCCACCGCAGTCCGCCACCCTGCGACCGCCTCCGCGGACACCGGCTCGTCCCACCCCTGAGGCCGAGCAGCCCCGCCGATGTGGAACCCGTCGACCCCGGCCTCCAACAGCACCGGCACATGCTCCAGCCGCAACCCACCCCCCACCAGCAACCGCTGCTCGTACCCTGGCTCCCCGGCCCGCCCGGCCTCCGCGAGCAGCACAGGCAACCCGTCATCGACCCCGCCCGCAGCCCCGGCCGTCAGATACGTGTCCAGCCCCGGCATCCCGTCCATCTGCTTGCGCAGGGCGTCCCGGTCCGCGGCCCGGTCGATGGCCCGGTGGAACGTCCAGGGGCACCCGTCCAGCATGCCCACGACGCGCTCCACCGCCGCCAGATCGACCACACCGTCCGCATCGAGGAAGCCCAGTACGAACTCCGATGCCCCGGCCTCACGCAGCTCACCGGCCACCCGCACCAGCCGTTCGACATCCCCCGCCGCGAACCCGTCCGCCGGCCGGATCATCACCCGCAGGGAGATGTCGACCGTACGCCGGATGGCGGCGACGGTGGCGGCCGACGGGGTCAGCCCGTCGGCCGCCATGTCGGTGACCAGCTCGAGGCGGTCCGCGCCTCCCGCCTGGGCGGCGACCGCGTCCTCGACGCCGAGGGCGATCACCTCCAGGACTGCACGCTTGCTCATGGGGCCCCTTCGTCGGCATGCGTCGGCGTTCGATGACAGGTCTAGTCCAATCAAGACTACGCTGCCCACTCCCGCCGAACCCCAAGCCCCGGGCCGGAACCCCGAAGCCCGAGCCACGCCCCCGGGCCGGAACCCCGAAGCCCGAGCCACGCCCCCGAGCCGGAACCCCGAAGCCCGAGCCACGCCCCCGAGCCGGAACCCCGAAGCCCGAGCCACGCCCCCGAGCCGGAACCCCGAAGCCCGAGCGCACGCCCCCGAGCCGGAACCCCGAAGCCCGAGCGCACGCCCCCGAGCCGGAACCCCGAAGCCCGAGCGCACGCCCCCGAGCCGGAACCCCGGAGCCCGAGCGCATGCCTCAGCCGAAGATGTTCAGCTCCTTCGCCTCCACCCCGGCCAGCTCGTACGCCGGCGCCCCGTCGACCGGCCGCCCGGTGTACAGCCGTACGAGCGTCGGTCCGTCCCCGATGAACCGGCCCGGGGGCCGTTCCCCGCCGCTCTCGCCGAGCCGCAGCGGCTCGTCCAGGTCGTCGAGGTCGGCGTGGACCGGCACGTGCCCCCGCTCGCGGGTGATCCGGGCGAGCAGTGCGAGCGCGTCCGGCAGCCCGGCCCCGCCGTACGCCCCTGGCTCACCCAGGGCCTCGCGCACGTCCCCGGCGTGCACCCACTCCCCCAGGGCGAGACCGTCCAGCTTCCCGCCGGCCGCGGCGATCACGGACCCGGCCTCGCCCATCCCCCGCTCCAGCTCGTCGACGACCTGCGCGTCGCTCCAGCCGGCCCGCTCCGCGATGTCCCGGTCGTTGGACTCGGGCGAGAACACGCCCTCCTCGAACCTGCCCTCCGCCACCCGGGTCAGCGCGGCCGAGCAGTGCGCCAGCACGTCCCGCACCGTCCAGCCCGGACACGCGGCGACCGGCCGCGCGAAATCCTCCCCGGCCCGGCCCCGCAACAGCGGGATCAGCGCGTCACGCTCGATCGTGAGCAGCCGCCCGGGCTGCTCGGGGTCCCGTACGTCATGTACATCAGCAGGTGTCGTCATCCCCCCACGCTAGGTGCCCGGGCCCGCTCGGCGGGAGAATGCCGCCATGGCCGATCTCGACTTGCTGCGCACCCGTTTCGCCCGCGCCCTGGAAGCGGCCCGGGGCCCGGCCGGTGGCCCGGACCCGGCGCCGTACGCCGGCAATCTGCTCACCCGCTGGCAGGAGCCCCAGCGCCGCTACCACACGGTCGAACACCTCACGGCGGTCCTCGACCGCGTCGACGAACTCCAGCGGTACGCGCACGACCCGGACGTGGTCCGGCTGGCCGCGTGGTTCCACGACGCGGTCTACCTGCCCGACCGCTCCGAGAACGAGGAGCGCTCGGCCCGCCTCGCCGAACGCGCCCTCGCGGAAGCCGGCGTTCCCGACGCGAAGACCGCCGAGGTGGCCCGCCTGGTCCGGCTCACCGTCAGCCACGACCCCGCAGACGACGACCCCGACGGCCAGGTCCTGTGCGACGCCGACCTCGCGATCCTCGCCTCGCCATCGTCGGTGTACGCCGCCTACACCACGGCCGTCCGCGAGGAGTACCACTTCGTCCCCAGTGACGCCTTCCGCGCGGGCCGCGCCGCGATCCTGCGCCAACTGCTCGACCTTCCGCGCCTGTTCAGGACGCCCCACGGCGCCGCCGAGTGGGAGGCCACGGCCCGCTACAACCTCACCGCCGAGCTGGAAATGCTGTCGCCCCCGCCCCACGACGCCTCGTAGCCTGCCCCCCATGTGGACAACGGGTGCGGAGCAGGTGGAGCAGGCCGTCGCCGAGTGCGTGGGCCTGTTGGGGACGGTCATCGACCGGGACTGGGAAGGCGTGCGGGCCGGGCGGCTGGAGTGGGACTGCCGGGGGACGGCCGTGCACATCGCGAGCGATCTCATCGCCTACGCGGGACAGCTGGCCGGACGGGAGCCCGAGGGGTACACGCCCTTCGAGATCTCGTTGGACGAGGGGACCGACAACGCGGGTGCGGTGCAGGTGATCCGCACGACCGGCGCCCTGCTCGCCGCGGCGGTCCGCACCGCCCCGCGTGATGTGCGGGCCTTCCACCCGTACCCGTTCCGCAGCGCGAACCGCGAGGGGTTCGCCGCGATGGGCGTGGCCGAGGTGCTGCTGCACACGCACGACATCGCCGAGGGGCTGGGCGTGTCGTACGAACCGGCGCCCGAGCTGTGCGACTTCGTGCTCACCCGGATCTTCCCGCACGTCCAGCCCGGGCCCACCCCGTGGGCGACCCTGCTGTGGGCCACCGGCCGCGGGGAACTGGCCGGCCGCGCCCCGGTCACGCAGTGGCGCTGGAACAACAACCTGGTGATCGGCACCGATCGGCTCACCCTCGAGGGCGTCACCCCGGCCGCCGCGGCCGACCTGTCCACGGTCGGCGACGGCGGCTTCGAGTGGATCGAGGGCGGCCCGATGGAGGGCAGCCGGGTCGGCACCGGGCTGGTGCACAAGCAGTACGAGGACGGCGTCCACCGGCCGGAGTGGGGCACGTACGTGCTGGTCCGGCGCGAGGACGGCCGCGCGATCGGCGCCATGGGGTTCCACAGCGTCCCGGACGAGGCGGGCCGGGTCGAGATCGGCTACGACCTGGTCGAGGGTGCCCGCGGCCACGGCTACGCCACCGAGGCGCTGCGTGCGCTGTCGCAGTGGGCGCTGGGCCGGCCGGAGGTGCGGACCGTGGTCGCGAACGTCGAGCGGGACAACCTGCCGTCGCAGAACGTGCTCGCGCGCGCCGGGTTCATCCGGGTCGCCGAGGATCCCGAGCAGCTGGCCTACGAGCTGCGCGAACCCCTCGAGGGATAACGCCCCTTGGGCCGCCGCAGCCCGGCCGCGTGCAGCAGCCGCACGACCTCGCGGCTGCTGACCTCCACGGCCCCGGCCCGCACCGCGTCGGCGTACCGCTGCTCGGGGATGTCGTAGTGGTCCCGTTCGAAGGCCCGGGGCGGGACGCCGAGGCGGGCGGCGAAGGTGTGCAGTTCGTCGTAGGACACGTCGCTGACGAGGTGGGACCACAGGCGGCCGTGGCCGGGCCAGGTCGGCGGGTCGATGTAGATCGTCACCAGGGCCTCACGGAAATCGTCACCAGGGCCTCACGGGGATCGCCACCGGCCTCACGAGGACGCCGGCCCGCCGAGGGCCTCGCCCAGTGACCCCACCGCGGCGACCTTCACGCCCGCCTCGCTGCACACCCAGTGCGGGTCGGGCCCCAACTCCGGTTCCACATCGAGGGCGTGCGGGTCGCCGGTGCCGCACACCGGGCACAGCGGCCAGCGGCCGTACCGCTCCAGCAGGGCGTCCTGGACGTCCTGCGCGACCAGGCCGGCCACGTACCGGGCGCCCTCGGGCCACTGCTCGACCCACCACCGGCGCTGCTTGACGGACTCCTCGACCAGCGACACGACATCCGCGTCGGCGACGCGACCCGCGACGAGGTCGGCCAGCACGAGGGCGCGCGCGGCGTGCAGCGCCTGCTCCAGGGGGCTGATGGGTTCCATGCACCCATTGTGCGCACTCTTGACCCCGGCGCCGCCCCGAAAATATCTTTCAATCGTGACCCGTGACGTGAAGGAAATTTTCGCCCGCGAGCGTGGCGGCTCCGCCGGGGTGAGCGGCGCCCCGCCCGCCCCGGCGGCCCTCGCGGCCAAGGTCCGCACGCTGGGGCCGTCGATGACGCGGTCCATGCAGCGCGTCGCCGAGGCCGTCGCGAACGACCCGGCCGGCTGTGCTGCCCTCACGGTCACGGGCCTGGCCGAACTCACCGGCACCAGCGAGGCCACCGTCGTACGCACCGCCCGCCTGCTGGGCTATCCGGGTTACCGGGACCTGCGCCTGGCCCTCGCCGGCCTCGCAGCCCAGCAGCAGTCGGGCCGCGCCCCGGCCATCACGACGGACATCGCGGTGGACGACCCGATCGCGGACGTGGTCGCCAAGCTCGCCTACGACGAGCAGCAGACCCTCGCCGACACGGCCGCCGGTCTCGACACGGTCCAACTGGCCGCGGCCGTCACCGCGCTGACCACGGCCCGCCGCACCGACGTCTACGGCGTCGGGGCGTCCGGTCTGGTCGCGCAGGACCTCACGCAGAAGCTGTTGCGCATAGGCCTGATGGCGCACGCGCACAGCGATCCGCACCTGGCCGTCACCAACGCCGTGCAACTGCGCGCGGGCGACGTCGCGATCGCCATCACGCACTCCGGGTCGACGGGGGACGTCATAGAGCCGCTGCGGGTGGCCTTCGAGCGCGGGGCGACGACGGTGGCGATCACCGGCCGCCCCGACGGCCCGGTCACGCAGTACGCCGACCACGTCCTCACCACGTCCACCGCACGGGAGAGCGAGCTGCGCCCGGCGGCCATGTCGTCCCGGACCGGTCAGCTCCTCGTGGTGGACTGCCTGTTCGTGGGGGTGGCGCAGCGGACGTACGAGAAGGCGGCGCCGGCGCTGTCGGCGTCGTACGAGGCGCTGGCCCACCGGCATCGTTCCTGAGGCAGCCGCCCCGCCCAGCACCGGAAAGACACGGAAAGAGCCGTCCATGACCTCCACCTCCCACCCCCGTGATCTCAGGACCGAGTTGGAGTCCCTGACCACCGAGGCCTTCCGGCCGGAACTCGCGGACATCGACCGGCTGTCCACCCTCGACATCGCCCGGCTGATGAACGGCGAGGACGCCACCGTGGCCGGGGCGGTCGCGGCGCGGCTGCCGCAGATCGCCGCCGCGATCGACGCCGTCGCGCAGCGGATGGCCCGGGGCGGCCGGCTGGTCTACGCGGGCGCGGGCACGGCTGGCCGGCTGGGCATCCTGGACGCCTCCGAGTGCCCGCCCACGTTCAACACCGACCCCGCCAGGGTCGTCGGTCTGATCGCGGGCGGCCCGGACGCCGTGGTCACCTCGGTCGAGGGCGCGGAGGACTCCCGGGAACTGGCCCGGGCGGACCTGGACGCCCTCACCCTGACCCCCGACGACACGGTCGTCGGCATCTCCGCCTCGGGCCGCACCCCGTACGCCATCGGCGCCGTCGAGCACGCCCGGGCCCGCGACTCCCTCACCATCGGCCTCGCCTGCAACCCCGGCAGCCCGCTCGCGGCGGCGGCGGACCACGGCATCGAGATCGTGGTGGGCCCCGAACTGCTCACCGGCTCCACCCGCCTGAAGTCCGGCACGGCGCAGAAGCTCGTCCTCAACATGCTCTCGACGATCACGATGATCCGGCTGGGCAAGACCTACGGGAACCTGATGGTCGACGTCCGCGCCTCCAACGACAAGCTCCGCGCCCGTTCCCACCGCATCGTCGCCCTCGCCACCGGCGCCGCGGACGACGAGATCGACCGCGCCCTGGCCGCCACCGACGGCGAGGTGAAGAACGCCATCCTGAGCATCCTGGCCGGTGTGGACGGCCCGACGGCGGCCCGCCTGCTGGAGGAGTCCGGGGGGCACCTGAGGGCGGCGCTGGCGGCGACCGACTGACGAGACCGGCCCCGGCGAGGCGGCCGGCCCCGGCCCCGGCCCCGGGCGATCTACCGCCAGGTCGCGCTGTCGGGGTCGATGCCGTGGGCCCGGGCCTCGGCGTCGACGATCCGGCGAAACCACGAGGCGAGGCCGGGCCGGATGCCGTCGTAGTGGGCGGCGAAGCCCGGATCGGCCTCATATCTGCGCCCCAGGCACACCTGCATCTGCCGGGTGAGGGGGAAGTACGAGGCGAACACCTCGCGGTGCCGCTCCACGAGCCGGTTCGCCTCCGGGCTGCCCGTGCGACACCGGCGTCCATCGCCTCCCCGAGGGCACGGTCGAGACCGGCCACCGCGTCGGCTACGGCCTGCCATTCCTCCGGACCACGCGAGGCAGAGCGTTCGGCGTACTGCTGCCACTGCGTGGTGTCTCCGTAGCGCTGACGGGCCTGGGCGGTCCAGTCCGGGTTCCACCCGGGGCCGAGCTGCTGGAGGCGCTCGATCCGTTCGGCGACCTGAGCCTGCTGCGCCCGCAACGCGCCGGGCGCGTCCGCGGTCGAGTCATCCAGGACGATTGTCGCCGCGACCGAGACCGGGCCGGGCGATGCCGACTGCCGCGAGGTTCCGTGCCTCCTCACTGTCCGGGTCGAACGGCTTGGCCGCGGTGAACACGATCCGTGCGTTCTCGGGCGTGATCACCTCCACGTCGCGGGTGGTCCAGGGAGTGTCCCGTGGACCGTCGACCGAGTCCGGCCGCAGCGCACGGCAGGACTCGGCGACGGCGTCGATCTCGCCGAGCACGCACGCGAAGCTGACGCTCATCGCCGGTGCCTGCTCCGGAGCGCTCGGCGCCGAGACGAGGAGGACGTCCTGGAACGCCCACCGGCGCAGGTGCACCAGCGTGCCGGGGATGCTGAACAGTTCGAAGAATCCGAGCCCACGAACCCAGAAGTCCGCCGAAGCCGCCAGATCGCTCGTGGGGATCGTCACGAACGCGGGCATGCCGTAGATGCCGCGGAACGGCTCCGGCGCGACGGCGTCAGGCCCGGGGGCGGGCACAGGGCTCATCTCGAACGCGTTGTAGTGGTCGCTCATGCACCCACCCTCCGGCCTCCCGCGACGTGAGGGTCAAGCCGGTGCCCGCCTCAGCCCCGGCGGCGCTGCCCGCCGCAGAGGGCCTCCAAGCGGCCCGCGCCTCAGCCGACCGGAGCCGGACCGGCCCCGGTCAGCCCGAAAGACCGGCGACCAGCGGCTGCCTCCCCTCGCAGCGCTCGTCCTGCTCCGCGGCGGCCTTCTCGGCCAGGGCGTTGACGGCGGCGTTGAACCGCTCCGTCGAGGTGGGACGGTCCGGGCCCAGGACGTACTCCTTGAGGACCCGGCGCTCGGGTGCCATCGGGTCGTGCCGCGGCTCGCGCACCGAGTCGAGGATCTCCGGCAGCCGTGCGCAGTCCCGGTCGAGGAGATAGGCGCCCCCTGCGGTGGTGTACGCCGCCCGGAAGTCCTCGTCGGGCAGGTCGTTCGCATTGGTCAGCACGTACGGCTTGAGGCTCGCCACGAAGTCCGCGACCACGGACGACACATCGCTGATCAGGATGTCGGCCTGGTCGAAGCACTCGTAGAGCGTGGGCAGTTGCCGCCTGATCACCTGGTGCGCGACGGGGCCCCGGCTCTCCCAGAAGATCCGGTGCCATGCGGCACGCAGCTCGTGCCACTCCGCTTCCCCCTCCAGCCGGGCGACCCGAGCCTCGCGCGTCTGCTGCGCGTCGTCGCCGGCGAGCCGCCCCGACAGTTCGCCGAGCCGGGCCTGGATCTCGGCGAGCCGCGGCCGGGCGTCGGCCGTCGCGGCCTCGGTTTCCCGGGCGTCGCGCCGCTCGTTGTCGGCGCGCAGCAGCTCACGGATGGCCCGGTCCGCCTCGGCCGCCGTGCGCGAGCGCTTCCCGGTGAGGGGATGCGGCTTGTAGAGGA
Organism: Streptomyces sp. NPDC013187; assembly: GCF_042899705.1. Classification (NCBI taxonomy): domain Bacteria; kingdom Bacillati; phylum Actinomycetota; class Actinomycetes; order Kitasatosporales; family Streptomycetaceae; genus Streptomyces; species Streptomyces sp. NPDC013187. Next base: position 469,356 of record NZ_JBIBAF010000005.1, read on the forward strand.
TCCGTACGTTCTCGGCGAGCAGCTTCTCGATCAGCGGCACACCCATCGGGATCAGCGACGTGTGGCAGTCGTCGTCGCTCCAGCCCTCCCAGGTCGGCGCGTACAGCACGGTCGGAAGCGGTCCCGGCACATGGTCGGCGTGCAGTCGGATCGACGACAGCTGCGGGCGGCCCACCTCGACGATCGCCTCGTCGCTGATGGCGTGCCGCACCCGCTGGTAGCGGTCCCGTCCGGCCCGGCCGGCCACCCAGATCTCGTCGTACACCTTGCTGACCCGGTTGCTGCTGGCGAGCTTGTCGCTGTCGCCGTGCCCGATGAACACGTGCTTGGCCTCGGCGACGCGCAGCATGTGCACGTTCTTGCCCGCGTTGCCCGGGTAGAGCACCACCCGCAGCTCGGGCAGCTCCAGCTGTGCCACATCGTCGGCCTTGGGCACGCACACGACCGGGATCGACGTACGGCCGAGGTAGCGGAACGAGGCCCGCTCCCGCAGGATGATCAACGGCCGCCGGTCGAGCTGCTCCAGCGTCTCGATCCACATGTTGACCTGGTACATGAAGTCCCGGGACACGGACGCGAAACTGAAGTACAGCGCCACCTCCGGCCGGTATCCGGCGAGTTGGCGGTTGACCTCGGCGATCACCTCGTCGCCCGACGGCATCCGGCGGGCCCGGCGCAGCTGCCCCAGCAGCGCCGCGACGGCCGCGACCGCGAGCCCGGCGGTGAGGGCGAAACCGATGCCCGCGGGCTGCCAGGCCCCCGCCGCGAGCGCGACGAGCAGCCCCCCGTGGGCGGGCAGGTCCAGGTGCAGCAGCTTGCGCAGGAACCGCCGGTAGAGGAGCGCGGGCGGGGACTGCGGAATGCCCGCGGCGCTCATGTCGAGGTTGCGCACCACGACCGGCAGCGTGCGCCGCCGCCGGATGGCGTGATGCACCGCCGTGTACAGGATCACCAGGGTGAAGTGGGCGGCGAACACGGCCGACGCGGCGACCAGCACCGCGCCCGGCGCGTCCATCCGGTCGGCCAGCACGAGCAGCATCACCGTCCGCACGGCGAACCGCATCGTGCGGGTCAGCTGCAGCGCGGCCAACCGCCGCACGAAGGCGGGCGAGCGCGTGTGCAGCACCTCGTCCGCGGCGTATGTCACGGCCGAGGCGACCGCGAAGCCCCACAGCGACGGGAGCAACGCGAAGACGGGCAGTGCGGCGAATCCGGCGGCGAACAGGAACACAAGCAAAAGGTCGGTCTTCCCGCGCACACGCAGGACACCGCACAACCAACGGAACGTCATGGAGAGGCTTTCTCTGGGAAAGGACGTGTCTTCGTGGGTGGCGTGCGGTGGGGCGAACGCCGGGGTGTACGCGCGATACGTCTGTTCGACGGCAAGGGCGGGCAAATGGTTGTACATCTGTCGGACACCATTGCTTCACCGCGACTTGGGCTCCCGGTTGACCTGCCGCACGCGCGCCCGCAGCGTCTCCCTCACGGGCAGCGACCGCAGTACGTCGGTGAGATGCTCGGCCGTCCGTACGTTGCACCGCCCCAAGTCGACCAGCGCGAACGGCTCGTCACTCGCACCGGTCACGGGATCGACGCCCAGCGACGGCAGCACGACCCCGACTCCGGCGAGGGCGTCCCGCAGCGATTGCACGATCTCTTCGGTCGAACGCACGGTTCCCTACCTCCACGCTGAGTTTGTGATTCAGCACACAGCGTGGCCGAACCGTCTCTAGCCTGGCCAGATACGGCGCCCAACAACCCGATCTGTACGACAGGGAGTTGCCCATGCCCGGTTCCAGGGACCTCGACCCGTCCTCCTCCCCCCGAGCCCTCCTGGGCGCCGAACTCCGCCACGCCCGCGAGAAGGCCGGCCTGAGCCAGGAGGAACTGGGGCAGCGGCTGTTCGTGAGCGGGTCGTTCATCGGGCAGCTGGAGGCGGGGACGCGGAGGTTGCAGCGGGAGTACGCGCGGTTGCTGGACGAGGTGCTGGGGACGGAGGACTTCTTCCAGCGGAATTGCGCGGCGGCGGCGAAGTCGAAGTATCGCGAGCACTTCGCGGAAGCGGCAGAGGCAGAGACACAGGCCACTGCCATCAGGGAGTACGCATCGATGCTGATCCCTGGATTGCTCCAGACCCCGGCATACGCACGAGCCGTCAGCCGTGCTTACCTGCCCTCGACGGCAGAAGAATTCATCGAGGAGCTGGTGACAGGCCGGATGGAGCGGGCGCGGATCCTCTCCGATCCAACAAGGCCGTTGTTGTGGACAGTGATTGACGAAGCCGCACTGTGTCGGGTGACCGGCGGGCCGGAGGTGATGGCGGGCGCTCTACGCCACCTCATCGGCCTGATCCGCCAGAGCCGCGCCATCGTTCAGGTGCTGCCGTTCGATGCGGGAGCCCACCCAGGGATGCAGGGCTGCGTCAGATTGATGGACTTCGGCGATGCCCCTCCGCTGGTCTACCTCGAAGGAGTCGACACGGGACGGCTGGAGGACGACCCCGCCACCGTCGCGCGATACAGGCTCTACTTCGAACTCCTCACGGCTTCAGCCCTCTCGCCTGAGAAGTCTCTGGCCCTCCTCGATGCGATGGCGCAGGATTACGACCATGAGGAACATGCCTGAGTGGTACAAGTCCAGCTACAGCGGCGGCACCGGCGACAACTGCCTGGAAGTCACCCAGGCACTTCCTGGCGTCATCCCCGTCCGCGACTCCAAGACCCCCCACGGCCCGAAGCTCGTGTTCCGGGCCACCGCCTGGTCCGCCTTCGTCGAGAACCTCAAGGACGAGAAGGCCTGAGCTTCGGGACCCGGGCTTCGAGCCCTCTTTTCAAGGAACGGGTGGAGGGCCTCAACCCACCCTCCCACCCCGCATGTTGACGTGACGCGTTCGGCTTGCCACGGACAGTGACAGCCCTCTAACGTTCGTGGACAAGCAACAGCCCCCGCCCGGTGCGCCAACACCTGCGGGGGCTTAACCATCGAGATCGAAAGACGTCGATCCCATGGCTGACGCCAACTTTAGTGCTGCCTCCCCGTCCGCGCACCCTCTGGCGAACCCGGGCTACGGCAAACGCACCGCCCCCGGCCAACTCCTCGGCACGAGGCACGACTTCACATACCTTCCACCCCGCGAAGCCGCCATCGCCGCCTACCTCGACCGACTCCCCGACGGCGCCGACATCTCCGTGAAGACGCTGGCCAAACAGCTCCCGTACGGACAGTGCGCCCTCGGCACCGCCCTCAATCGCCTCCAGCGGGAGGGCCACCTGCGCCGAGGTCGGGAGTGCATCACGGCCGACGACGGCAGCTCCCGATGGATCACCCGATCGTGGTGGTCCCGCACCGCCCGGGATGACGACTGGTGGGCGGCGTTCACCCGCGGCGACGCACCACAGCCACAGGCGGCACGCCCCACCCGCTCCCGCGCCCACATCCTCCTGGCCGCCCTCGGCCGCACCGCACCCGTCCTGTCCCTCTCCCAGGCAGACTGCGCGACGCTCGCCCCACTGGTGACGGACTGGTTCGAGCGCGGCGCCACGGAGGACGACGTACTGCGTGCCCTCACCGCCGGCCTGCCGACACCCGTCCACCACGCCGCAGCCCTGGTCCGCAACCGCCTGACCAGCAAACTTCCACCCCCACCCGCCCCACGTCCGCCTCTCCGAGTCCTGGAGTGCGCGAACTGCGGCGCCCCGGGCCGCCCGGAAACCCTGCCAGGAGGCCGTTGCAGCGCCTGCCGGGGCGAACGCGCCCCCACGCAACCCCCCGCACCCCTGCCCGCCCCCACGGTTCACGACCACGCGGCCCAGATCCGCGCTGCTATGTCCCGAAGACGACAAGAGAGGGCACACACATGACGGCTCCTACGGTGCGGCGTCACTCCCTGAGGGCACGATGGAAGGGAGGAGGCACCACCATGACCCCTGGTACCGCTGACCGCCCGCTGATGCCCTTCGAGGACTTCGAGGATCTGCTCGACGTGGCACCGGACCACGTCCGGCTCGAATACGTCGACGGACGCGTCCGCACGAAGGACCCGCTCAGCGTCGAGGACTTCGAGGAGCTGGAGCGCCGCGCCCCGGAGACCGTGCGGCTGGAGTACATCAACGGAAAACTAGAGGTCAAGCCCATGCCGGACGGCAACCACAGCGAGATCCACATGTGGCTGCTTGAGCAGTGCCTGCAGCATCGGCCGGACCTGCGTCTCCATCACGAGCGAGGCGTCCGGACCGAGGCCTACCGCAAGGGCCGAGCCCGGGCCGACGGGGCTCTCGTACGACGGGGGCACTTCAAAGGGCACGGTGAGTGGTCCGCTGCCAACGGCGTCCTCATGGTCGTCGAGATCACCTCCCACGACCGCGACACCAACCAGCGGGACCGCATCGACAAGCCCGTCGGCTACGCGGCAGTCGACATCCCGGTCTACCTGCTCATCGACCGCGACAACAACACGGTCGTCGTGTACAGCGAGCCCCGAGACGGCCGATACCAGCAAAAGGCCGCTCATTCCTGGGGCAGCCCGGTCGAGCTGCCGGAGCCTCTCGGCTTCACCCTGGACACCGAAGAACTCAAGGACTACGCCGACTGACGACAATGGACTCATGAACCACGCCCAGCTCACCGCCCTAGGCCGCGCCCTACGCCTCCTCGGCGAGCACGGGGATGCCCTCACCTCCGACACCCCGGACGGCAAACTGCACGAGGTCAAGGCCGATCTGAAGCGTGCCCTCGACCTGCTGGAGGACAGCGTCACCACGGCCGCGCCCACCACCCGCTGCCCCGAGCATCCGAACGGCCCCGTCGACGAGGCCGCGCCCGATCTGTGCCTGCTGTGCGAGACGCGGCGCAGGGCGGCCCGCCGGGCGGAGTTCAACGGGCCCGCCCCCCAGCAGCAGCCCGCCGAACCCTCGCCGTCCCGCTACGGCGTGCGCGGCGACCGTCCCCAGCCCCAGCAGCGCTGGCTGGCGGAGCTGTGGAACGGTCAGGCCTGGCAGCTGTGCGGCACCCCGCGCCGGGACCGACGCGAGGCGGAGCTGTTCATCAACGCCCAGCGCAAGGCACCCCGGGCCGCCATGGCGTACCGGCTGGTGCACGAGTTCACCGACTACGAGGTGCTGCGGGTGTGGGGGACGCCCGTGCGGGTCGACATCGAGCCGATGGGCAACCTCTAGGTCATCCCAGCAGCGGCAGGGGCAGGAACTCGTACCCCTCCCACAGCCGCCGCGACCGCTCCTCCGGGTACGCCGTGACCACCGGCTCAGCGTCCAGTACCTGCACCAGCCGCCGCTCGTCGTCGTACGCCGGCCAGCCCGGGTCCCCCGTCCTCGCGAAGGACGTCCAGGACGCGCGGAAGCGGGACGACAGCGCGAGGGCCTCGGCGGAGGGCTCCGCGCCCGCGAACAGCAGCAGCCCCAGGTCCGCCCCGTACGTGCCGAAGAGCAGCGGGATGTCCAGGCCGTGGCACGCGCCGAGCGCGCCCCCGTTGCCCGGGGCCGGCCAGGTCAGTTCATAGACGTGAGCGCGTCCGCCGCCCGCGCGCTGCGCCTCGGCCAGGTGCAGGGTGGGCATGCTGAACAGCCAGTCCGTCTGGACGCGTTCGTAGAGCTCCGAAGGGGAGGCCTCCGGGAAGGCCGCACGGTAGGCCTGTTCACCGTCGGAGCCGGGCGCGAAGAGACGCAGGGCCGAGGCCGCCCGCTCCTCACTGAGCTGGCCGAGTTGGCCCGCCATGGCAACGAACAGCCGGTACTCGTCACGGTTGTGACCGACGAGCAGCTCGACGTCCTGCGCGGAACCCGCCCTCAGCGCCTGCCACGGGCTCGTCGGCAGCACCTCGCCGTCGACCACCGGCGAGAACGGCGTGACCGTCGGCGCCGCCTGGCCCCAGCGGTCGATGTACTGGGGCATCTTGGGGCCCAGCGCCTCGCCCGCCGAGGTCAGCTTGCGCGGGGCGATCGTCGACAGGTCGGCGGCCGTGGGGCGAAGGCCCACCTCGGCGGCGAGGGCGGTGCCCATGTCGCGGGCCAGGGCGTCGGAGAAGAACGTCCCCGGCACGCTCTGGGCGATCGCCCGCCGGAACAGACCGGCCGCGCGCGGCATGGAGAGCAGCGAGGCCACCGAACCGGCGCCCGCCGACTCCCCGAAGACCGTGACCTGGTCGGGGTCGCCGCCGAAGGACTCGATGTTGTCCCGCACCCACTCCAGGGCGGCCACCTGGTCGAGCAGTGCGCGGTTGGCGGGGGCTCCCTCGATGAACGCGAACCCCTCCATGCCCAGACGGTAGTTCAGGGACACGACCACCACGTCACCGTCGGCGGCGATGTGCCGGGCGTCGTAGCCGGGGCTGCCGGCGTGACCGAGCTTGTAGGCGCCTCCGTAGATCCACACCATCACCGGGCGGTGGGCCGCCGGGTCGGGCTCGGGGGTCCAGACGTTGACCGTGAGCCAGTCGTCGCCCTGGGGCACGTCGATCAGACCCGGGCCGCCCATCAGGCCGAGGTCCTGCGGGGGCGGCGGGCCGAAGGCGTACGCGTCGCGTATGCCGTCCCAGGTCTCGGCGGGGCGCGGGGCCTGGAAGCGGGCCTCGCCCACCGGGGGCGCTGCGAAGGGGATGCCGCGGAAGACGGCGAGGCCGTCCTCCTTCCGTCCGCGTACCGCACCGGCGGTGGTGCGCACCACCGGGCCGGGCTGCTCGGAGGGGCCGCCCGGCGAGGGGCGGGAGTCGGTCGTCGTCATCTGCGGGTCTCCTCACGGGGTGCCGGTGAACAGCGTCCGGTCAGTCTCCTTGACTGACGCAAGCACATCCAGGCACCCCGTTCGGATCCGGGTGGAAGACGGGTCAGCTGAGGGTCTTCAGCGCCGCCGGGCTGTACGGGGCCAGCTCCTCGAAGCGGCCGTCGAGCACCTTGCGGGCCCACTCGGGGTCCTGGAGCAGGGCACGACCGACGGCGACCATGTCGAACTCGTCGCGCTCGAAGCGGTCGAGGAGGTTGTCGAGGTCGCCGACCTCGGCGCTCTCGCCCTGGAAGGACTTGAGGAAGTCGGTACCGTCCAGGCCGACCGAGCCGACGGTGATGGTGGGCTTGCCGGTGAGCTTCTTGGTCCAGCCGGCCAGGTTGAGGTCCGAGTCGTCGAACTCGGGGACCCAGTAGCGGCGGGTGGAGGCGTGGAAGGCGTCGACACCGGCGGCGGCCAGCGGCGCCAGGATGGACTCCAGCTCCTCGGGCGTCTCGGCGAGACGGGCGCGGTAGGCCTCCTGCTTCCACTGGGAGAAGCGGAAGATGACGGGGAAGTCGGCGGAGACGGTCTCGCGGACGGCCGCGACGATCTCCTCCGAGAGCTTGGCGCGGGCGACCCGGTCGCCGCCGTAGGCGTCGGTGCGGCGGTTGGTGCCCTCCCAGAGGAACTGGTCGAGCAGGTAGCCGTGGGCGCCGTGCAGTTCGACGCCGTCGAAGCCGATGCGCTCGGCGGCGGCAGCGGCCTCGGCGAAGGCGCCGATGACGGCGTCGATGTCGGCCTGGGTCATGGCCTTGCCGGTGGGCTCGTCGGCGCCGATGCGCAGGCCGGAGGGGCCGACGGCCGGGGCGTCGGCGAACGGGGGCTCACCCTGGTTGCGGACCATGCCGATGTGCCACAGCTGCGGCACGATCGTGCCGCCGGCGGCGTGCACCGCCTCGGCGACCTTCGCCCACCCCGCGAGCTGCTCGTCGCCGTGGAACCGCGGCACGCTGTCGCTCTGCCCGGCCGACTCGTGGCCCACGTAGGTGCCCTCGGTGACGATCAGGCCGACTCCGGCGGCGGCGCGGCGCGCGTAGTACGAGACGACGTCCTCGCCGGGCACGCCGCCCGGGGAGAACATGCGGGTCATCGGCGCCATCGCGATCCGGTTCGGAACGGTCAGGCCGCCCAGCGTTACGGGCCGGGACAGGATTTCGGCGGCGCGGGAAGCGGAGGCGGCGACAGTCACGTAGGGGCTCACTTTCGGATACCAGAGGGTATGTGCATGCGCATAGGACCTAACCTTCAACCATGCGGGCCCACCCGGCCATCCCACCCCCGCTGTGATCCCGGCCACGCGCCCCGCGCGTGTCCCGTACACGCCCGAGGGCGGCACCTCCTGTCGGAACAGGAGGTGCCGCCCTCGGCAAGGACGTTGATCAACCCGGGGGTCGATCAGAAGTCCATGTCACCGCCCGGCATACCGCCACCGGCGGGCGCGGCGGCCTTCTCCGGCTTGTCGGCGATGACGGCCTCGGTGGTGAGGAACAGCGCGGCGATGGAGGCGGCGTTCTGCAGGGCAGAGCGGGTCACCTTCGCCGGGTCGATGATGCCTTCGGCGATCATGTCGACGTACTCACCGGTCGCGGCGTTCAGGCCGTGGCCGACGGTGAGGTTGCGGACCTTCTCCACGACGACGCCGCCCTCGAGACCACCGTTGACGGCGATCTGCTTCAGCGGGGCCTCCAGCGCGAGCTTCACGGCGTTGGCGCCGGTCGCCTCGTCACCGTCGAGCTCCAGCTTCTCGAAGACCTGGGAGGCCTGCAGCAGGGCCACGCCACCACCGGCGACGATGCCCTCCTCGACGGCCGCCTTGGCGTTGCGCACGGCGTCCTCGATGCGGTGCTTGCGCTCCTTGAGCTCCACCTCGGTGGCGGCACCGGCCTTGATGACCGCGACACCGCCGGCGAGCTTCGCCAGGCGCTCCTGCAGCTTCTCGCGGTCGTAGTCCGAGTCGCTGTTCTCGATCTCGGCGCGGATCTGGTTCACGCGACCCTGGACCTGGTCGGCGGAGCCGGCACCGTCGACGATGGTGGTCTCGTCCTTGGTGATGACGACCTTGCGGGCCTTGCCCAGCAGGTCGAGCGTGGCGTTCTCCAGCTTGAGGCCGACCTCCTCGGAGATCACCTCGCCGCCGGTGAGGATGCCGATGTCCTGCAGCATCGCCTTGCGGCGGTCGCCGAAGCCCGGGGCCTTGACGGCGACGGACTTGAAGGTGCCGCGGATCTTGTTGACGACCAGGGTCGACAGGGCCTCGCCCTCGACGTCCTCGGCGATGATCAGCAGCGGCTTGCCGGACTGCATGACCTTCTCGAGGAGCGGCAGCAGGTCCTTGACGTTCGAGATCTTGGAGTTCGCGATCAGGATGTACGGGTCGTCGAGGACGGCCTCCATACGCTCCATGTCGGTCGCGAAGTACGCCGAGATGTAGCCCTTGTCGAAGCGCATACCCTCGGTGAGCTCCAGCTCCAGACCGAAGGTCTGGGACTCCTCGACGGTGATGACGCCTTCCTTGCCGACCTTGTCCATCGCCTCGGCGATGAGCTCGCCGATCTGGGTGTCGGCGGCGGAGATGGAGGCCGTGGAAGCGATCTGCTCCTTGGTCTCGACGTCCTTCGCCTGCTCCAGCAGGGCGGCGGAGACGGCCTCGACGGCCTTCTCGATACCCCGCTTGAGGGCCATCGGGTTGGCGCCGGCGGCTACGTTGCGCAGACCCTCCTTGACCAGGGCCTGGGCGAGAACGGTCGCGGTGGTCGTACCGTCACCGGCGACGTCGTCCGTCTTCTTGGCGACTTCCTTGACCAGCTCGGCGCCGATCTTCTCGTACGGGTCCTCGAGCTCGATCTCCTTGGCGATGGAGACACCATCGTTGGTGATCGTGGGCGCGCCCCACTTCTTCTCGAGGACGACGTTGCGGCCCTTGGGGCCGAGCGTCACCTTGACGGCGTCCGCGAGCTGGTTCATGCCGCGCTCGAGGCCGCGCCGCGCCTCCTCGTCGAACGCGATGATCTTGGCCATGTGAAGTGGTCCCTCCAGGACTGGGGGTGATTACTTCGGACCGCGCCCGCGCCCGCGACGGACGGCTCGCTTGCCTCGTGGGTTCCTTCCCCACCCGGCCTGCGGGCCTCACCGACCCGGTCCTTACGTTGTCACTCTCACCTTCAGAGTGCTAACGCAATGATTAGCACTCGACCCCCGAGAGTGCAAGGCGCGCTCGCGTAGCGAGTGCTCGTCGAGGGGTGGCGGTCGGGTGACGGGCGGGCGCAAGCGCCTCCCGCGGATCGGGCGGGGGCGTCAGCCGCCCGCGAACACGGTCCGACAGGGCGTGCGAACAGGCCGAAGGGCCCGCACCCCCCGGGGGGGGTGCGGGCCCTTCAGAGAAGACCGATCGCTGAGCTGTGGTCGTGGTGCGCGTTCAGGCAGAGACGCGAACCATGTCGGCCTGCGGTCCCTTCTGACCCTGCGAGATCTCGAACTCGACCCGCTGGCCCTCTTCAAGGGTGCGGTAGCCGTCCATCTGGATCGCGCTGTAGTGGACGAAAACATCCGCACCACCGTCGACCGCGATGAAGCCGTACCCCTTCTCCGCGTTGAACCACTTGACGGTGCCCTGAGCCATGCCTAACTCCCCTATTACTGGCCCTTGCACAGATCCACACTTCGCGGACCCGGGTCAGACCTCACCCCCCACGGTTGGGGGCGTGCGCCGGAACGCGTCGACCGCGGCTGAATGTATCTGTCCAACTGCCGTCTGCAACAGGTCAATCGGACGAGAATTCTGGACGCGCAGGGTCCGGAATGTGGGGAGAATTCGCCCGAATTCAGGGCAAGTCGGGCCACACAAAGGGAACAAAAGCCGCAAAAGACATACACACTTTGGCTACATCTTGTCGGGCTCGTAGCGGGAATTCAGGGTTCCGATCAGAGGATCGAGACCGCGTTCCCCAACTGTACCCCGCTCAACCACACAGAATTGCCCCCTCCGCTTCTCTTACGGAGGGGGCAATTCGATAAACTCTCAGTGACCGTCGTTACCGAAGGTAACAATCAAGCCGGTCGACCGGTTCAGCCGCCGGCGACGGCGGGAATGATCGACACACCGGCACCGTCCGGCGTCGCCGTCTCAAGACCCTGCTCGAACCGCACGTCGTCGTCGTTGACGTAGACGTTGACGAACCGCCGCAGCTTGCCCTGGTCGTCCAGCACCCGGGCGGCGATCCCGGTGTGGTTCTTCTCCAGGTCGGCGATGACCTCACCGAGGTTCGCGCCCTCGGCGGCGACCTCGGCCTGCCCGCCGGTGTAGGTACGCAGGATGGTGGGGATCCGAACGGTGACGCTCATGACTTCAAAACCTCCGGTTGGGCGAGATACCTAGGGGCGCGGGGAACTGCGCGACCAGCCCCCACCGGCCCGCAGCGGAAAACGATCAGACCAGCCCAGCCTCACGGAACGAGTCCAGGTTGGGCCGGATGGTCGCGGTGAGCCCGGTCCCGGCCACCGCGTCCAGCGTCTTCAGCCCATCACCCGTGTTCAGAACGACGATCGACTTCGACGGGTCGAGCAGCCCGTTCTCCAGCAGCTTCTTCGTCACCCCCACCGTCACCCCACCGGCGGTCTCCGCGAACACACCCTCGGTCCGCGCGAGCAGCTTGATCGCCTCGACGACCTGCTCGTCCGTCACGTCCTCCACCGCACCACCGGTCCGCCGCGCGATGTCCAGCACGTACGGCCCGTCCGCCGGGTTGCCGATCGCCAGGGACTTGGCGATCGTGTCCGGCTTCTGCGGCCGCACCACGTCGTGCCCGGCCTTGAACGCCGTCGACACCGGCGAGCAGCCGAGCGCCTGCGCACCGAAGATCTTGTACGGCTTGTCCTCGACCAGACCGAGCTTGATCAGCTCCTGCAGACCCTTGTCGATCTTCGTGAGCTGCGAGCCGGAGGCGATCGGCACCACGAGCTGGTCCGGCAGCTGCCAGCCGAGCTGCTCACAGATCTCGTACGCCAGGGTCTTGGAACCCTCCGCGTAGTACGGCCGCAGGTTGACGTTGACGAAGCCCCAGCCCTCACCGGCCGGGTCGCCGATCAGCTCGGAGCAGAAGCGGTTCACGTCGTCGTAGTTGCCCTCGATGCCGACGAGCTCGCCGCCGTAGATCGCGGCCATGACGACCTTGCCCTGCTCCAGGTCGTGCGGGATGAACACGCAGGAGCGGAAGCCCGCGCGGGCCGCGGCGGCACCCACGGCGCCGGCGAGGTTGCCGGTGGAGGAGCAGGAGAGCGTGGTGAAGCCGAAGGCGCGGGCCGCCTCAAGGGCCTGGGCGACGACGCGGTCCTTGAAGGAGTGCGTCGGGTTGCCGGAGTCGTCCTTCACGAACAGCTTGCCGGCGTCGACACCCAGCTCGCGCGCGAGGTTGTCGGCCTTGACCAGCGCGGTCCAGCCCGGGTTGATGTTCGGCTTGTCCGCCACGTCGGCCGGGACGGGCAGCAGCGGGGCGTAGCGCCAGATGTTCGCGGGGCCCGCTTCGATGCGCTTGCGGAGCTCTTCGGTGCCGTAGGCCGAGAAGTCGTAGGCGATCTCCAGCGGGCCGAAACACTCCTCGCACGCGAAGACCGGTCCGAGGGGTACGCGGTGACCGCACTCGCGGCAGCTCAGCGCGGCGGCGGGGCCGAGGTCTACGGTGGATTCAGTGGTGCTTGCAACAGTCTGCGCAGCCATGTGAGGCGAGGCCCTTTCTCCTCATCTTCCTCACGACGCATCTCGCCGTGAGACGGATTTGGCACCTTCCCGAGCCGGGAGCCTCGCGCGTGTGGTCGCCAGTGACCTACGAGAACCGACTGGAGGGTTGCCGGGGCTTCATCGGGCCGTTTCCCTCTGCCCCTCTGGATGAGCTGTATGTGGTTGTAGGCGGCGGGTGACCCCGGACATGCGATGGTCATCCGCGTTGTCCAAGACTGTAACCGACGACCAGGACAGTTGAGATAGTCGTCCGAACCGCGAGATGACTGTACCCATCAGCCGCTACCGCGGCGGGCAGTCCGTCCCGCCGAGAGTACGCAGAGGAGCCGCCACGGTGCTGGAAGAAGTCGAGCGCTGGCTGAGCACTCGTTCCTGGTCCGCGAACGATCGCCCGCTCCACCAGATTCTCGCCGCCAAGCAGCGCACGGGCCAGACGGTCAGTGTCGTGCTGCCCGCGCTGAACGAGGAGGCGACGGTCGGCGACATCGCCGCCGTCATCCGCCACGACCTGATGCGGCAGGTCCCGCTCGTCGACGAGCTGGTCGTCGTCGACTCGGGATCGACCGACCGTACGTCCGAGGTGGCCGCCGCCGCGGGCGCGCGGGTGGTGCACCGGGACGAGATCCTCCCGCGCCTGCCCGCCGTGCCCGGCAAGGGCGAGGTGCTGTGGCGCTCGCTGCTCGTCACCAGCGGGGACATCGTCTGCTTCGTCGACGCGGACCTGAGGGACTTCTCGTCCGACTTCGTCTCGGGGATCGTGGGCCCGCTGCTCACGGACCCGGACGTCAACCTGGTGAAGGCCATGTACGACCGCCCCCTCGCCGGCGCTGCCGGACAGGGCGGCCGGGTCACCGAGCTGATGGCGCGCCCGCTGCTCAACATGCACTGGCCGCAGCTGGCCGGGTTCGTGCAGCCGCTCGGCGGCGAGTACGCGGCCCGCCGCTCGCTGCTGGAGCAGCTGCCGTTCCCGGTCGGGTACGGCGTGGAGCTGGGCATGCTCGTGGACGCCCTGCACCTGGTGGGCCTGGACGCCCTCGCCCAGGTGGACGTGGGGGTGCGCAAGCACCGGCACCAGGACGGGCAGGCGCTGGGCCGGATGGCCGCCGCGATCTACCGCACGGCCCAGCTGCGGCTGGCCCGCGGGCATCTGATCCGGCCGTCCCTGACCCAGTTCGAGCGGGGCGCGGACGGCTTCGAGCCGCGGACGTACTCCGTGGACACCGAGGAGCGTCCGCCGATGGTGGAGATCGCCGAGTACCAGGCGCGGAAGGCGGCCTGACCGGGGCCGTTTTCGGCCGGGCGCGGCAGATCCGCACGTTTGAGCGTTTGGGGGCCGGGCTAGGTTGAGGCTTATGGCTTCGACGTACGGTGCTGCACAGGTGCTGGTGGCCTCCAACCGTGGCCCGGTCTCGTACACGGTGGGAGAGGACGGTTCGCTGGACGCCAAGCGGGGCGGCGGCGGGCTGGTCTCCGGGCTTTCGGCGATCGGCTCGGACGCGGACGCGCTGTGGGTGTGCTCGGCGCTCTCCGACGGCGACCGGGAGGCGGTGAGGCGCGGCGTCGGCGAGGACGGCGTGCGGATGCTGGACATCCCGGCCGACGTGCACGCCGACGCGTACAACGGCATCGCCAACTCGGTCCTGTGGTTCGTGCACCACATGCTTTACCAGACGCCCCTGGAGCCCGTCTTCGACGCGGAGTTCCGGCGGCAGTGGGCGTCCTACGAGGCGTACAACCGGGCGTTCGCCGAGGCGCTGGCCGAGGAGGCCGGGCAGGGTGCGGCGGTCGTGGTGCAGGACTACCACCTGACGCTGGTGCCTGGCATGCTCCGCGAGCTGCGGCCCGACCTGCGCATCGGGCACTTCTCGCACACGCCGTGGGCGCCTCCCGAGTACTTCCGGATGCTGCCGGACGACGTGGCCGGGCAGGTGCTGCGCGGCATGCTCGGCGCGGACCGGCTGGGCTTCCTCACCGAGCGCTGGGCGGAGGCGTTCACCGCGTGCGCCGAGCGGTTCGCGGGCGGGCTGGGCGGCACCCGGGTCGGGGTGCACGGCCTCGGCGCCGACGCGGACTTCCTGCGCAAGCGTGCCCACGAGCCGGACGTCGAGGAGCGGATGGCCGCGCTGCGCGAGGAGATCGGCGAGGGCCGCCGCACCATCGTCCGGGTGGACCGCACCGAGCTGTCCAAGAACATCGTGCGCGGCCTCCTGGCCTACCGGCGGTTGCTGGAGGCGCACGCCGAGTGGCGCGAGCGGGTGGTGCACGTCGCCTTCGCCTACCCCTCCCGGCAGGACCTCGCGGTGTACCGGGACTACACGGCCGAGGTGCAGCGGCTCGCGGACGAGATCAACACCGAGTACGGCACGCCGGGCTGGAAGCCGGTCGTGCTGCACGTCAAGGACGACTTCGCCCGCTCCCTGGCCGCCTACCGGCTGGCCGACGTGGCCCTCGTCAACCCCATCCGCGACGGCATGAACCTCGTCGCCAAGGAGGTTCCCGTCGTCTCCGACGCGGGCTGCGCGCTGGTGCTGTCCCGGGAGGCCGGGGCGCACGAGGAGCTGGGCGAGGACGCGATCACGGTGAACCCCTACGACGTCACGGGCACGGCCGCGGCCCTGCACGAGGCGCTGTCGATGCGTCCCGAGGAACGCGCCGAGCGCACCAAGCGCCTGGCCGCCGCGGCGACGGCCCTGCCACCGGCCCGGTGGTTCCTGGACCAGCTCGACGCGCTGAGGGGCTGAGGACCGGATGAGCAGCCAGAGGGGCGCGTCGGGCCGGGGCCCGGCGAACGACTCACCGGCCGCGCGGCGCGGGCAGGGCGGCCTGCCCGGGGCCGACACGGCGGCGGCACCGGACACTCCCGACGCGGGCGCCCTCCCCGCCCCCGCCACTCCTGCCGGGCAGGACGGGCTCGCCGCCCTGTTCGCCGACCCCGGCAAGGCCCTGATCGCCCTGGACTTCGACGGGACGCTCGCGCCGATCGTCGCCGACCCCGAGCTGGCCCGGGCCCATCCGGAGGCACTGGGCGCGCTGGTGGCGCTCGCCCCGAAGGTCGCCGCCATCGCGGTGATCACCGGCCGGCCCGCCGAGGTCGCCGTGCGCAACGGCGGCTTCGCGAACGTCCCGGGTCTTGAACACCTCGTCGTCCTCGGGCACTACGGCGCCGAGCGGTGGGACGCCCGCAGCGGCGAGGTCACCGCGCCCGACCCGCACCCCGGCGTCGACGCCGTCCGCGCCGAGCTGCCCGGGCTGCTCGAAGGGAGCGGGACCTGGGTGGAGGACAAGGGCCGGGCGGTGGCCGTGCACACCCGCCGGGCCGCCGACCCGCAGGCCGCCTTCGAGGCCCTGCGCGAGCCGCTCACCCACCTGGCGACCCGGCACGGCCTGATCGTCGAGCCCGGCCGCATGGTCCTCGAACTGCGCCCGCCCGGCATGGACAAGGGCGTCGCCCTGAGCGAATACGCCCGGGAGATCGGCGCCGGCTCGGTCCTCTACGGCGGCGACGACCTGGGCGACCTCCCCGCCTACTCCGCCGTCGACGCCCTCCGCACGACCGGCACCCCGGGCCTGCTGGTGTGCAGCGGCAGCGACGAGGTGACGGAGCTCAGGGACCGGGCGGATGTGGTGGTGGACGGCCCGGAGGGCGTCGTGGAGCTGCTGAGGGCCCTGGCGGACCACATCGGCTGAAGGGCAGGTACCTCCGAGGGGCGCGGGGAACTGCGCGAACAACCACAACGGACCCGCAGTCCGCCACGGCCGGACGCCCCCCTTCCTCAGCGCTCCGCGCGCCGCCTCTCCCTTATCCGCCGCAGCCGATTGACCGTCACCGGATCATGGGCCAGGGCCCTGGGATCGTCCAGCAGGGCATTGAGCAGCTGGTAGTACCGCACGGGCGCGAGCCCCAGCTCCTCCCGTATGGCCCGTTCCTTCACCCCGGGCCCGGAGAAGCCCCGGCGTTCGAGCGCCAGAATGTCCCGCTCCCGGCGCCCGAGCCCCTGCTCACCCGTGTCCTCGTCCATGCCCGGCACCGTAACGCCTGCCACCGACAGCGGAGCTACTCCGCGCTCTCCGCCCGGGTCGCCGCCGCCTGCAGGGTGCCGAGGACGCCCGAAGGGCTGCCACCGGGCGCGACGGCCTTGCCGATCCGCCCCTTGACCTGGGAAGCGACGTCGGCCCAGGAGGTCTTGCCGACCGGGTAGAGCTCGGAGGACAACAGCTCCTCCAGGAACGGCTTGAGGTGCCGGTCCTCCTCGGACGCGGCCATGGTGCCGGACGCGGAGGAGGTGACCGGCAGCAGGTCGTACTCGCGGGAGAAGGCCAGCACGTTCTTCTCGCTGTAGACGGAGTCGAGGAAGTCGCCCACCTGGTCG
This sequence comes from Streptomyces sp. NPDC013187, assembly GCF_042899705.1. Taxonomy (NCBI): domain Bacteria; kingdom Bacillati; phylum Actinomycetota; class Actinomycetes; order Kitasatosporales; family Streptomycetaceae; genus Streptomyces; species Streptomyces sp. NPDC013187. The sequence goes on from NZ_JBIBAF010000005.1 coordinate 486,237, forward strand.
CGGTGGCCGTTCTTGCGGAACGCCGTCATCCAGTCGGAGACACCGAGCGTGGACCTGCTCGGGCCCTCGCGGCCCGGCGTGGGCACCATCCCGTACTTGACGCCGCCCTTGGCGGCGATCTTCATCAGCGACGGGTGGCCGTCGAGCATGCCGACCTCGCCCTTGGCGAAGGCGGCGAACGCTGCGGCCCGGTTGAGCTCGCCCGGCGCGACCGGCCCCGTCAGGTCCTTGCCGACCAGGTCCTCCTTCAGCCACGAGAAGGTGTCGATGTTCTCCGGGGAGTCGATGGCGTAGCTGTCGACGCTGTCGGTGTAGCCGCCCCCGCCGCTGAGCATCCACTGCATGGTCTCGGCCTGCGCCTCCTCCGGGCCGAGGGGCAGCGCGTACGGGTACTTCACCCCCTCCGCCTTGAGCGCCTCGGCGTCCTCGGCCAGGTCGTTCCAGGACTCGGGAGGGGTGATGCCGGCCTTGGCGAAGAGGGTCTTGTTGTAGAAGAGCACGCGTGTGGAGGCGGCGAACGGCATCCCGTACTGCACGCCCTTCACCTGGCCCGCGGAGGCCAGCTGCCCGACGAAGTCGGCCTGCACGGGTATGGAGAGCAGGTCGTCGGCCTTGTAGAGCTGGTTCTTGGCCGCGTAGTCGGCGTACGCGCCGATCTGCGCCATGTCCGGCGGGTCACCGGCGGCGACCATCTCCCGGACCTTGCGGTCGACGTCGTTCCAGGAGTAGACGCTGACGTCGATCTCGACGTCGGGGTGGTCGGCCTCGTACTCCTCGGCGAGCCTGTCCCAGTACTTCTTCGAGCTGTTGGCCGCGTTGTCGCCGTAGTCGGCGGCGACCAGTTTCAACGTCACGTCGGCCGAGCCGCCCGTGAGGCCGCAGCCGCCGAGGACCGCCGTCATGCCCAGTGCGGACACCACCGCGATCGTTCCTGCCATCCGCCGCTGCACTGCTGTTCTTCCCCAACCCCGGCGTCTCCGCCGCACCAACCCCGGCGTCTCCGCCGCCGAAAGATTTCGATATCCGGAACAAGGTCTACACCACGTGAGTGGACTAGACCTCTTGCGGGTCCCCGGGTCACACTGTCCCCGTGAGACATGTCATCGCCCTCGACGTGGGCGGCACCGGAATGAAGGCCGCTCTGGCCGGGCCGGGGGGCGAGGTGCTGCACCGGGCCCGCCGGGCCACCGGACGCGCCCAGGGGCCGGACGCCGTCGTCGCGGGCATCCTCGACTTCGCCTCCGAGCTGCGCGCGTACGGCACCGAGCACTTCGGCACGCACGCGTCCGCCGCCGGTGTGGCCGTCCCCGGCATCGTCGACGAGGCCCGGGGCGTCGCCGTCTACGCGGCCAACCTCGGCTGGCGCGACGTCCCCCTGCGCGACCTGCTGGCGCAGCGGCTCGGCGTCCCGGTCACCCTCGGCCACGACGTGCGCACCGGCGGCCTCGCCGAGGGGCGGGTCGGCGCGGGCCGGGGCGCGGACCGGTTCCTGTTCGTGGCACTGGGCACCGGCATCGCGGGCGCCATCGGCGTCGAGGGCCGGGTCGAGGCGGGCGCGCACGGCTTCGCGGGCGAGATCGGCCACATCGTCGTACGCCCCGGCGGGGCGCCCTGCCCGTGCGGACAGCGCGGCTGTCTGGAACGCTTCGCCTCGGCGGCGGCCGTGAGCGAGGCCTGGGCCGCGGCCTCCGGCGACCCGGGCGCGGACGCGGCGGACTGCGCGAAGGCGGTGGACTCCGGCGACCCGAGGGCCGAGGCGGTCTGGCGGCAGGCGGTCGACGCCCTGGCCGACGGCCTGGTCACGGCCCTGACATTGCTGGACCCCCGCACTTTGATCATCGGCGGCGGCCTGGCGGAGGCGGGGGAAACCCTGTTCACGCCGCTCAGGGAAGCGATCCGCGGCCGCATCACCTTCCAGAAACAGCCGACACTCGTCCCGGCGGCGCTGGGGGACAGCGCCGGTTGCCTGGGGGCGGGCCTGCTGGCCTGGGACCTTCTGGCATCGACCGACCGCATGGAGGTAACGCCCTGATGACCGACGCCCCAGGGGCGCGGGGAACTGCGCGAACAACCACGACGCACCCGCACCCCGCCACGGCCGGACACCCCACGGTCCTCACCGGCGCAACCGTCGTACTCCCCACAGGAACCGTCGAAAACGGCCAGGTAGCCATCTACGGCACCCACCTCACCGCCACCGCCCCCGAAAACGCCCACGTCATCGACGTAACCGGCCACTACGTCATCCCCGGCTTCGTCGACCTGCACAACCACGGCGGCGGCGGAGCCTCCTTCACCTCCGGCTCCGTCGACGACATCCTCAAGGGCATCCACACCCACCGGCTGCACGGCACGACCACCCTGGTCGCCTCCACCGTCACCGGCGACATGGACTTCCTCACCCGCCGCGCCGGCCTGCTGAGCGAACTCGCCGAGCAGGGCGAGATCGCCGGTGTCCACTTCGAGGGCCCGTTCATCTCCCCCTGCCGCAAGGGCGCCCACTCCGAGGCCCTTCTGCGCGACCCCCACCCCGCGGACGTCCGCACCTTGATCGACGCGGCCCGGGGCCAGGCCAGGATGCTCACCCTGGCCACCGAACTCCCCGGCGGCCTGGACTCCGTACGCCTGCTCGCCGACCACGGCGTGATCGCGGCGATCGGCCACACGGACGCCACGTACGAGCAGACGGTGGAGGCCATCGACGCGGGCGCCACCGTCGCCACCCACCTCTTCAACGCGATGCCGCCGCTCGGCCACCGCTCCCCCGGCCCGATCACCGCGCTCCTGGAGGACGACCGCGTCACGGTCGAGCTGATCAACGACGGCACGCACCTGCACCCCGCCGCGCTGCGACTGGCGTTCCACCACGCGGGAGCGGACCGGGTCGCGTTCATCACGGACGCGATGGACGCGGCCGGTTTCGGCGACGGACGCTACTGGCTGGGCCCGCTGGAGGTGGAGGTCGCGGACGGCGTGGCCCGGCTGGTGGAGGACGGCACGATCGCCGGCTCGACCCTCACCCTGGACCGCGCGTTCAAGCGGGCGGTCACGGTCGACGGCCTCTCCGTCGAGGACGCGGTGACGGCCCTGTCCGCCACCCCGGCCCGTCTGCTCGGCATGGCCGACACGATCGGCTCACTGGAGCCAGGAAAACACGCCGACCTGCTGATCCTGGACTCCGCCTACGAGTTGAAGGGCGTGATGCGCCGGGGCGAATGGGTGGTCGGTCCCCAACTGGACTGATCCGTCCCGCAGTCGGGAGACGGTGGCCGACTCCAGGACTGGGCCGACCGCCGTCTCTTTGGCATGATCGGGCTACCTGCACGTTCACGTCGGCACGCACATCGGGGGAGGTCGGCCCGGGTGATCCTCACGGTCACACTGAACACCGCTCTCGACATCACCTACCGCGTGCGGTCCCTCCGGCCGCACGCCTCGCACCGCGTCTCCGAGGTGACGGAACGCCCCGGCGGCAAGGGCGTCAACGTGGCCCGGGTGCTCGCGGCGCTCGGGCACGAGGTGACGGTGACGGGATTCACGGGCGGGGCGACGGGCCGGGTCGTGCGGGAGGGACTCGCGGCGGTGCCGGGGGTGGTGGACGCGCTGGTCCCGGTGTCGGGCGCGACCCGCCGCACGGTCGCCGTGGTCGACGAACACACCGGTGACACGACGCAGCTGAACGAACCGGGACCGACGATCACGCCGTCCGAATGGTCGTCCTTCCAGGAGGCCTACGAGGACCTGCTCCCCGGGGTGTCGGCCGTGGCCCTGTGCGGCAGCCTGCCGCCGGGCGTCCCGGTGGGCGCGTACGCGGGCCTGGTCCGCACGGCCCGCTCCTTCTCGGTCCCGGTCCTGCTGGACACGAGCGGCGAGCCCCTGCGCCGGGGCGTCGCGGCCCGCCCGGACATCATCAAGCCGAACGCCGACGAACTGGCGGAACTCACGGGCTCACACGACCCCCTGCGAGCCACCCAGGACGCCCGCCGCCGGGGCGCGGGAGCGGTCGTCGCCTCCCTCGGCCCGGAAGGCCTCCTGGCAGTCGCCCGGGAAGGCCGCTGGCGAGCCCTCCCACCGGCCTCGCTACGAGGCAACCCGACAGGCGCGGGCGACGCGACGGTGGCAGGCCTGCTCTCGGCCTTGGCGGAACACCTCCCCTGGCCGACCCGCCTCGCCCGGGCGACGGCCCTGGCGGCGGCGACGGTGCGCGCACCGGTGGCCGGGGAGTTCGACCGGGGGGTCTACGAGGAGCTGCTGGGTCGGGTGACGGTTTCGGGGGAGGTCAGCGCGGCCTGAGGCCGGTTGGTTCACCGGCCCGGCCCTCTGCGAGACCGCTACCGCTCTACTGGCCCTGCTCCGGAGCGATCCAGAGCTTGTCCAGCACTGCGTCGCACTGGTTGCCCTCGTTGCATGCGATCTCGATGGTGTTGGTGCCCTTGGTCAGGTTGACGTTGGACCACGTCTCCTGCCAGCCCCGTTCCCAGTCGCCCTTGGGCTGCCCGCCGAAGTTCTTCATGTTGACGGGCCGGTCCTGGACATCGCCGTTGACCACCAGCGTGGCGTTGGCGTCCACGCCGGGAATGCCGTAGCGCACGTACAGCCGGTAGGTGTCGGCCTTCTCGATGCCGTTCACGGTCCAGGTGACCGTGGCTCCGACGTGGTTGAAGCCCGTCACATAGACTCCGCCGTCGGCCTTCGAGCCCTTGATGTCCGACGCGGTCGAAACTCCCGGCCCGAGCCGCAACGCCTTCGCGTCGGTCTTCGGGAGTTCCGCCTGCGACGCTGCACCGCCCTTGCTGGCCGACGGGCTCGGCTTCGCGTCCTGGGACTGGGTCGGCTTCGTGCCCACCTCGTCGGACGCGCCGTCCTTGTCCTTGTCGCCGCCCAGCATGGCCACACCGATGCCGATGACGACCGCGGCGACCACCGCGATCGCGCCGATCAGCAGACCCTTGTGGTTCGGCCCACGGCCACCCCGGCCGCCACCGCCACCGCCGCCCGGCACCTGCTGCTGGGCGGTGGTGGCACCGCCGGGCAGCGTCTCCGGCGCGGCGTAGTGCGCGTTCGGCTGGCTGTACGCGCCCTGCTGCTGCGGGACCTGGCCGTACGGCGCCGCCTGCGCGCTCTGCGACTGCTGGCCGTACTGGCGGGTGCCGACCGCCCTGACGCGGTTGACCGAATTCGGGTAGCCGTAGCCCCCGGACGGCGGCTGGGCTCCGTTGGCCTGCCCGTCGGCGTACAGATAGCCGAACGGGTCGTCGTCCTCGGGCGTGCTCGCGCCGTTGTTGCCGGGCGTCATCCCTTGGTCTCCTCAGTCAGGTGCGGTGCATGCGGTACACGGGTGAGTTAGCGAGCCTACCCGCTCCCAGAGACCCAAACGGGTGACTCAGACCGCATCAACTCGCTGACCAGGGATTCACCCGGCGCGTCTGTGTTGTTTGGGACGAGATCGTTTCTCGACGTACATCCGCTCGTCAGCGGATTTCAACACTTCGTCCGCCGTCATTCCACAGTGTGCCCATCCGATGCCGAAGCTGGCACCGACCCGGACGGCCCGCCCCTCGGCGCGGATGGGCTGGATGATCTCGTTGCGGAGGCGGACCGCGAGGTCCTGCGCGTCGGCGCGGCCGAGCCCGTCGGCCAGGATGACGAATTCGTCACCCCCGAGCCGGGCGACGGTGTCACCGTCGCGGACACCGTTGCTCAGTCGCCGGGCGACCTCGATGAGAACCGCGTCACCCGCGTTGTGCCCGAACCGGTCGTTGATCGACTTGAAGCCGTCGAGGTCGCAGAAGAGCACGGCGAGGCCCTTGGTGCCGTCGTCGTGGCTCCCCTCCGGGGCGACGGTGTGCACATGGTGGTCGTAGGCGTCGTACGGCTCGGCGCCCTGCCGGAAGTCGAAGCCGGGCCCGACCACGTCGAAGTCCGGATGGCCGTAGGCCGCGTCGACCGACTCCACGGCGGTGTGCGGGGACGACGCGCGTTGACAGAGCCGGGCGGACAGGCGCGAGCGCAGCTCCGCGGAGTTCGGCAGGCCGGTGAGCGAGTCGTGCGAGGCACGGTGGGCGAGCTGGAGCTCGCGGCGCTTGCGCTCCTCGATGTCCTCGACGTGGGTGAGGAGGAAGCGCGGGCCGTCGGCGGCGTCCGCGACGACGCTGTTGCGCAGCGACACCCACACGTACGTGCCGTCGCGGCGGCCCAGGCGCAGCTCCGCGCGTCCGCCCTCCGCCGAGGTGCGCAGCAGGGTGCCTATGTCCTCGGGGTGGACCAGGTCGGAGAAGGAGTAGCGGCGCATCGCGGAGGCGGGGCGGCCCAGCAGCCGGCACAGCGCGTCGTTGGTGCGCAAGATCCGTCCGTGCTGGTCGCCCCCCATCTCGGCGATGGCCATGCCGGACGGTGCGTACTCGAAGGCCTGCCGGAAGCTTTCCTCGCTCGCCCGCAGTGCCTGCTGCTCGCGCTCCAGGCGGACGAGCGCGCGCTGCATGTTGGCGCGCAGCCGGGCGTTGCTGATGGCGATGGCGGCCTGGAAGGCGTACATCTGGAGCGCCTCGCGGCCCCAGGCTCCGGGCCGGCGGCCGTTGCGCGGCCGGTCCACGGAGAGCACACCGATCAGTTCGCCGCACGTCCCGCTGCCCTTCGGGGCGGGCGCGTACATGGGGGCGAAGAGGCGGTCGGCCGGGTGCCACTCGTCCTCGAAGCGGGGGGCGGGGCCGTCGGTGTACCACTGCGGGACGTCGTCGTCGTCGAGGACCCAGCCCTCGGTGTGCGGTATGAACACCAGGTCGCCCCAGTGCTCGCCCATGCCGAGACGGCGCTCCCAGGACTCGCGCGAGCCGACACGGCCGGTGATGAGGGCCTCGGCGGCGGGGTTCCCGGCGAAGGCGGCGACGACGAGGTCGCCGTCCGGCCGTACGAGGTTCACGCACGCCAGCTCGTACCCGAGGGCCGCGACGACGCCCTCCGCGACGGTCTGCAGTGTGTCCGCCAGGCTGCGGGCCGTGTTCATGTCGGCCATGACCTGGTGCAGTTGTCGCAGGGACGCAAGGCGGACGTAGGGCTCCGACTCGGTCTCCATGCTCGCCCTCCCCCCGATTACTCGCAGCGATTCAAGGGTTCTCGTCGGCGTATCGCCCTGGCAGCTTCCCCGCCACTGAATCACAGCGCGCTGCTCACTCGGTACACAGGGTCAACAATTCCTGCCCCTTGTGACTCAAGTCACAGGCAAACCTGAACAATTGAGTGGAGTTTCTGCGTTTTCACGTCCGTCTACCGAACGCAAACTTTGTCAGGTTGCGCACAGGTATTTCCCCGGTACCCGTCACACGACCGCGGATGTCCGTCGGTGGTCCTAGGACCGTGATCGGGCGGGAGTCCGATGCGGGGCCCGCGGGACGGAGATTAGCGTTCCGGGTGTGCCGAACACTCCCGCCGCCACGTCCCCGGTCATTCCGTCGCCCGCCTCCGGGCATGCTGAGGGGGTGAGCAACGACGAGTTCCGCGCCGCCATGTCCCGGCTGGCCTCGGGCGTGGTCCTGGTGACCGCGCAGGAGCCCTCGCTCGACCCGGACGACCCCTCGGCGCCGGATGTCGAGGACGTGGGCATGACGGCCACGGCCTTCATGTCGGTGTCCCTGGACCCGCCCCTGGTGCTGGTGAGCCTGCGTGCGGGCTCCCGCATGGACGAGCTGCTGGAGGAACGGGACCTGTGGGCGGTCTCGGTCCTGTCCGAGAGCCAGCGGCACATCGCCGGACGCTTCGCGATGAAGGGCCGCGTCAGCGACCGGCTGCTGTTCGCCGACGTCCCGTACACGCGCGGCGAGTACACCGACGCCCCGCTGGTCGGCGGCGCCCTGGCCGTCCTGGAGTGCCGCACGGAGCAGCGCGTGCCGGCCGGTGACCACACGCTGGTGATCGGCCGTGTCCTGACCGCCCGGGTGCCGAGTGCGGACGGGGGCCCGCTGGCGTACTTCCGGGGAAGGTACCGGCAGTTGGGCTGAGCGAGCCCGGGCGGAACGCGCTGCGGAAACCATTGGCCGGGGGCCGAGACGCCCGCCTAGGGTGCGCGCATGTCGACACGCGGCCCGCGCCTCGAAGAGATCACCCCCACGAACCTCGACGCCGCCCTGGGCGTCCGCGTCCGCCCCGACCAGGAGCACGCGGTCGCCCCCGTCGTGAAGTCCCTCGCCGAGGCCTACGTCCATCCCGGCGTCGCCTGGCCCCGCCTGATCGTCGACGGCGACCGCCCGGTCGGCTTCCTCATGGCCTTCCTCGACATCGACTGGTACGAGGACGGCAGCGTCCGCCGCTCGGGCCTGTGGCGGCTGAACATCGCGGCCGGGGAGCAGGGACGGGGGTACGGCCGCTTCGCCGTCGAGTCCGTCGCGGCGGAACTGCGCCGACGCGGCACGAAGCAGCTCTACGTCACCTGGCACCCGGGACCCGACGGCCCCGGGAACTTCTATCTGGGGCTCGGATTCCGCCCGAACGGCGAGACCAGCGGTGACCAGACCGTGGGCGTCCTGGACCTGAACCTGCCCTAGGCGGTGTCCCCGAGGTCGTGGCCCCGCCCGTGCTGCGGGAGGGGCCGTGGGGGCAAAGTCCCGCCCGCCCCACGATCCGGGCGAACAGCGGGACTCCTCGGACACGGCCCAGGGGGTGCCCGCCGGCCCCAGTTCCGCGCGGAGCCGGGGTGCCCGCTAGGGCCTGTCGTTTGGATCATGCCGGCGTCGCGGGGCGTGGCACGCACATCTGCCGCGTTGTCGTCGGTTGTCAACTCCCCCACGCTCGGCTG